>CAZUEO010000001.1:0-152982 GCA_964619675.1 uncultured Planctomycetaceae bacterium
ATAATCAGCAAGCGCTGAATGATTACAGATACGAGAGTTCACGGTAATATCAGGGTTATTGACGCCAAAGTGCCGCTTGCTGAAATGTTCGGTTATTCCAGCGAGCTTAGGGGACAAACCGGCGGCAGAGGCAATTTTGTAATGGAGCCGGCCATATACGAAAGGGTGCCTCAGCAAATTGCTGAAAAAATTTTAGCCGACTATTGACCTGTGCCGGTTTATCTGGTATAAGCTGACATTTCCTCGGCCGTAGCGAGCATGAGAAAATCGTGCGTTCCATAGTTGGGCTGACTTACATATCTGATAGCAGATACTACTATGGCAAAATGGCTTTGCGAGGGTTTAATCGCAAGGCATAAAGGCGATATAATACACCTTGTTTTAGTGGTTAGATACTGAAAAGTCGGTTTTTAAGTAAAAAGGGCTTTTTTTAGTATTATTATTGTTGATTTATTATCCTGAAACAGTTATTCTCCTGTGTTTTCGCCTTTGCAAACGGGGCAAAGGCAATTGTTGAAAATAGTTGATTTTGTATTGAAAATTTGCTTAAGGGCTTTTTTGAAGAGCTGTTATGGCAGTAGAAACAGAAAGAATTAGAATCAGAATGGAGGCTTACGACCCGCGGGCACTGGATACTTCTGCTCGTGAAATAGTTGAACAGGCTCGCAGGACTAATGCAAGGGTCAGCGGCCCTATTCCGCTGCCTACACGGATTGAGAGATACACCGTGCTTCGCAGCCCGCACGTTGACAAAAAGAGCAGAGACCAGTTCGAGATGCGGACACACAAGCGATTGATAGACATCTATGAGGCAAACGCAAGGACCGTTGAGGCTCTGAATCGACTTGTAGTGCCGGCTGGTGTGTTTGTGAAGATAAAGGCATAAGGTAAAGAAACGTGAAGCGCAAAACTGTGCTTTACGTTTTTGTTTTGGAAAAAATAGCCACTAAGGCACGAAGACACGAAGAAAAAAATATAATGGGATTTTTGTAAAATTATGATGATTCTCGGCAAAAAAATTGGAATGACGCAGCTGTATGATGATGGCGGCAAAATAGTGCCGGTTACGGTTATACAGGCAGGCCCCTGTACGATTATGCAGGTAAAAACCGAGCAGACCGATGGATACAAAGCGGTTCAGGTTGGGTTCGATGACGTGAAAGAATCACGCCAAAGAAAGTCAGAGGTCGGTCATGCAAAAAAGGCAGGCGATAATCCGAAAAGATTCATAAGAGAATTCCGCTATGAAAAGCAGGCCGGCGATTACAAGCAGGGCGATAAGATTACCGTACAGGTTCTTGCAGACGCAAAGCGGGTCGATGTTATCGGGACGAGCAAGGGAAAAGGTTTTGCAGGCGTTATGAAGAGATACGGTTTCGGCGGTTTTCCGGCAAGCCACGGCACTGAGAGGAAGCACCGTGCGCCGGGGTCCATCGCGAGCCATGCGACAAACAGAGGCCACTGCGGACACCCGAAAAAGGGCAAACGAATGAGCGGCCATATGGGCGATGCCAGAGTTACAAGCAAAAATCATACTCTGGTGAGCGTTGATGTCGAAAAGAATCTGCTTGTAGTGAAAGGCTGTGTGCCGGGACCAACAGGCGGTTATGTGATAGTTAAGCAGAGCAGGGGCGGTAAATAGAGCGTTTATGATTACTGTTGCAATACATAACAGAGATGGAAAGGAAATCGAAAGTCTCAAAGTCGATGAGGCAACGCTCGGCGGCCATGTGAGACATGCACTGCTCAAGCAGGCTATCGTAATGTATCATGCAAATAAGCGGCTCGGAACCGCAGCTACGAAAAGCAGAAGCATGGTTGAAGGCTCGACAAGAAAAATACATCGGCAAAAAGGCACCGGCAACGCTCGTATGGGTAATGTAAGGACGCACATTCGAAGAGGCGGCGGAGTCGCTTTTGCAAAGCTGCCGAGAGATTTCGGCAGGGATATGCCCAAAAAGCAAAAGAAACTGGCAAGAGATTCAGCGATACTTGCGAAGCTTCAGGTCGGCAGTGTTGTTGTAGTTGACGAACTGAAATTCGAGCAGCCGAAAACGAAAGATTTTATAAAAATACTCGGTAATCTCAAAATAGACAGAAGCTGTTTGGTTACTATCAGCGAATCTGACCAGAATCTTTATAAATCCGCAAGAAATATTCCGAAAATATCCGTAATGAAGGTGGCAGACCTCAACGCAGGCAATATCTGCAATACGCAGAAGATGCTTTTCACAAAAGATGCCTTTCTTGCGGTGGTTGAGAGAAACAAAAATGGACGATCATGAAATAGTCATAAGGCCTTTGATAACCGAGCAGAGCACGCATCTTGCGAACGTTAAGAGAGCATACTCGTTTGAGGTAAACAGGAAGGCCAGCAAGAATCAGATAAAAGGTGCCGTCGAGAGATTGTACAACGTGAAGGTAACGGATATAAGAACTGCCAACCGCAGGGGAAAGCCGCGAAGACGGGGCAGATTTATGGGAAAAACATCGGACTGGAAAAAAGCGGTTGTCGTGCTCGATGAGCAATATCATATTGATTTGTTCTAAGAAGTCAGAGATGAAAAAAAGAATTTAATTTATGATGTTTGAGCCAAAAATATTGCTATTTATTGCGGTTGCTTTATTGTCGCAGACTTTCTTTGTTTTTGCAAGGCCGTATTATTCTGCCGACTTAAACGAAGATGAGTTTGTTGACTTTATCGACTTTGCAAAGTTTGCAGCGAACTGGCAGCAAAGCGGGGAGAACATCGACGGAGATTTTGACAATAGCGGTTTAGTCGATGTTAACGATTTGCAACACTTTACACAGTATTGGTTGGAAGATGTGATTTATCCTCCGATAGTGGAAGACCAGAATGTTATATTAACTCAGGGACATTCAGCAGGTATAGTACTCCAAGCAAACGATGAAAATAATGATGTTCTTGATTACTTTGTAATAAGCTATCCTGCACATGGGGCTCTCGTGCTTGACGGCAATATGGCAGGTTACAATCCGTTTGCGGCTTATGACGGCAACGACAGCTTTATATTTCTTGCCTATGACGGTAAATATGAAAGTGATATAGCAACGGTTTCCATTACTGTTCGGCCGGATACCGATGGAGACGGCCTTTCTGACTATGACGAAATCAACGCTGTTTTCGGATATATTACCGACCCCTGTAACCCCAATTCAGATTCTGATATTATGCCGGACGGATGGGAAGTAGAAAATAGCCTTAATCCAACAGTCGATGACGGTAGTGGAGATGCCGATGGTGATGGACTTTGTAATGCAGATGAATATACCTATGGAACTAATCCGTATGTTCAGGATACTGACGGTGACGGTCTTCAAGATGGAATAGAAGTTAGCCCTGCCAATGGCTATGTAACAAATCCGACTAATCCTGATACCGACGGCGATGGTGTTAAAGATGGAGACGAATTAAGCTGGAATCTCAATCCGCTTGATACGGATACTGATGACGACGATTTAAATGATGGTGCTGAAGTTGCTTTCAACGGCAGTCAGGATTATAATCCGGTTCCGCCGGGTTATTATCAAGGTGATTTCAGAAATTACGATACCGATGCTAATGACTCGGATTCAGATACTGACGGTATGACCGACGGCTGGGAGGCACAATATACGCAGCCGGACAGTGAATATCTGGACCCCAGATACAAAGGTATAAGCTCATGGCTTGATGCGGAAAAAGATATAGACACTGATGGCTTAAAAAACATAGAAGAGTATCTCGGGCAGTATGGTAGTTATCAATTTGCTTGCAGTACAAATCCTCGAAACTGGGATACGGATGGTGACGGTGAGTGCGACGGAGACGAAGCTGGTGCGGACTTCTGGACACCATACACCTACAGGAGTGACCCTACTTTAATTGATACTGATAGTGATGGATTGGTTGATGGCTGGCATGGCGTAGTAAGTGCTCAAAGCTACCCGGAAGGGGTTGTTGTGGGCGGGTATGTTGTGGGTGAAAGGAATTATTCCACTAATACCCTTGATGATGATACTGATAATGACTCTATGGGTGATGGGTGGGAAGTCAGGTATAGCAATGGCACTTTCAATCCCACCGTCAATTATTGGCGTAATGACGATTTTGATAGTGACGGCCTTAAGAACTACGAAGACTCCCAGCAGGATACTGACCCCTGGAACTGTGACCATGATGGTGATGGGTTAGATGACGGCTGTGAGGTTAATGTATCAGGCACAGAACCTAAGAACGCCGATACGGATGGTGATAATCTTGTAGATGGTCTGGAGATAAACAGCTACCAGACTAATCCATTGGATTTCGATTCCGACGACGATTTGTTGCCGGACGGCTGGGAGGTTCAATACAGCCTTGATCCAAGCAGCAGCATCGACAATAACGGCAAAAATGGAGACCCTGATGGTGATAATCTGATTAATTTTGACGAGCTTGTTTACGGTACAAATCCGCAGCAGGGCGATAGCGACAGTGACGGCACGAACGACGGGGCAGAAGTGGCACAGGGCAGCAATCCGGCCGACGGCTCTGACGGAGGCCAGACGCCAGCGGAAGATAAATACCTGAATGTAAAACTGACCGTAGGCGATCATAGCGGCAGTCATTCGGAGCGTTACAATCTTAAAGTCGGCTCAATTACGCATCAGGCCCCTGAATTCGGAGTTGTAGAAGAAAGAGGTTATCCCTTCGAGGTGGGCAAAAAATATGAAATCAGGATAATACATACCGGCAGCAATATATCGCCGCCGGATTATGACTATACCGCTCTTATTGAGCCGAATGAAACACTGGATGGCGTGGGCATTGTGATTGACGACCCGGAGGGGATACTCGGTATTCATAGTGAGAGCACTTATTTCTATGCCAGGGGCAAGACAGCTTACCTTTATGTAGTCAAGTCAAGTCTGAAGATATACAACGGCGGCAACAACGGCATCGCAGGCAGTGAATTTCCTGATGCAAACGAAATGGATTTGGGTTCTTATTTACTGGTCAACTGGGATGACGATGACGAGGATGATAAGCCTGATTTATATAAATCAGGAACGGTCAGCGGCGATGACGATTTGGCTAAGATTGAATTATCCCTGCTGCCTGCCGAACTAAACAAAGGGACGCTCGAGTTTGTGAAAGCCGGCGGTACCGGCTGCAATGTTAAAATCTGGGATAGTGCCGATAAGCAAAACGAAATAACCGACCTTAGCTGGGATATTGCCAGCCAGACGCCGCCGAGCCAGTTGTGGCTCGAAGCGACGGCGGCAAGTAATTCCGAGCGTGATATTTCATTGGAACTAAGATATACCAATAACGGCACAACAATAGCTGATACAGTCAAAGCCACCGCAGTTATGGTAAATCTCGGTAACGCTGTGTATAGAGATAATGAAGTTGGATGGGGTGTTGACCCGGAAAGAGGACATGCCGCGATAGTGTATAAATATACGGGTGCTTGCGCGCAAGATGCTTTTGATAGTGCCGATAACTTCGGGATTATAGCAATGAAGGGACCATCTGGTGACAAAACTTTAGCAAATATAACAAATTCTGGTGACCCATGTTATGGCTGTTACACGAACGTATCAGATATCACTTATGCCAAAAGGATTGCAATTATTAAAACAGCTAAGGAACTTGCAGAGAGAGAGATTGAATATGAGGCTCTTAATGCGCTTATACCTCACAAGTGGGATGGTGCAATTAACAGCATTACTGACTTGCGCTGCGACGGGTTGGTTGAAGTATGCTATGAATTGAACGGTATTAATGTCTGGGCAATGAAACGTAATTACTACGGAATGAGTTATAACTACGATATTAGTGATTGGATAGACATTTTAGAGTACGACAATCATGTTTGGCAATCTGGAGCAAATAATAAAAACGATAACTTAGAGGAACACAATGATTTTGATGTTGGTGATGAAAATGATTGGAACGATACATTGCAGCCGGCAACTCAATGTGGCTATGTAACTCCGGTAGATGCAAAAACAAAATTTTCAAGGCAGGATTTATGCCAGCCCATAGGTCATAAGGGAGGGAACTGATTATGAAAATTTGTAAAATTATCCTAATCGCTCTAATACCAGCTATAGCATTCCAGGTCAAAGCCGATGTGAATTACTGGCAGACTATGGAACAATTGCGAAAAGGAAATGCTGCTGATGCGAATATAACTTTCAAAGAATATGTAGAGTCTCTTAGTGCCGAGCAGTTGTTGGTTGCTGCCAGGCAATGCTCTAAAGAGGGACAGGAAAAAGTAAAGCCCGAGAGCTGGGACATAGCAATTGCGGCACTTGGTTTTTTTTATAAGTATTATCCTTTGGAGACAAATAATCTTGAAGATATTTCGCCATTACTGGCTGATCTTGGAGATAAATCGCAACCGGCATTTTGGCGTTATTCACTTATGCAGCTTTTGGGCACTTCTTGGAATGAGAAACTTACTTTGCAGCAAAGTTTAAACGCTGCAAATGTTATGAAAATAATACTTGCAGATACACATGAGTTGAGATTTATCAGGGTGAAAGCAGCAAGAAAATCCACAGGGCTTTTTATAAAGGCTTATAGTATAAATCTCCGCGAAGACCCAGAGGTTAAGCGGCTTGTTGCAGAATGCAGGAGATATGAGGATGTTCTGGAAGATGCCGAAAACGGCAAAGTGCAGGTATCAGAAGAAACTGTCGAAAGGAATAAGCAGATTGAGGCAGCTATAGCCGACTCAATACAGGCGCAAATCGCTCTTTTAGCCGAGCCAAACATTCCGGTCTGTCTCGGACGTAGTCTTATTGGTAGCCTGATTGAACTTCGCGGCTATGACAGTGCCGGACGGATAAAGCAGGCAATGAATAACGCACTGCAAAATTACAAAAACTACGATGAACAACTCTGGTTTCGGTTTGCAAGAACAAATATCATTTACTTCCAAAATGAAGAGGCCGAGTCAATTCTGCAGCAGATGATTAGCGAAGTTAAAAGTGAACATGAGAAAAAGGAGCATTTAATCAGGTTAAAAAAAGAGTTGGATAAAGGTGAAATTGAGAAGCAGCCTCTTGTTAGTTGTCTGGTGGAATTGCCAGAGCCAGAGGTTGCCGAACCTGTAGATGTTAATGAGATGGTAAACTGGCTTGAGAAAATCTGGCTTGAAGATGAGTCGATAAGGGAGATAATAGATTCGAATCAGTGGCAGAAATTAATAGAGACCGTGAAACAGCAAACGGAAAACTAAAACTTACGAGAAATGAATTATGGGTATAAGAATATACAAACCAACGTCAAACGGACGGCGAAATTCGTCAGTCAATGATTATGCGGAACTGACGACGGACCGGCCGCAGAAGAGTCTCTGTGTGAGGATAAAAAAGGCCGGCGGAAGAAATAACGAGGGAAAGACCACCTGCCGATTCCGCGGCGGCGGTGCAAGAAAAATATACAGGATTATCGATTTCAAACGGAACAAAGATGCAGTAGCTGCAACGGTAGAAACAATTGAATATGACCCGAACAGAAACTGTTTTATTTCTCTTGTTCGCTACGACGACGGCGAGAAAAGATATATCCTTGCTCCACAGGGCCTGGCCGTCGGGCAGAAAATACAAAGCGGTTCGAGCGTTGAGCCGAAAGTCGGGAATGCAATGCCGCTGGCAGCAATCCCGGTCAGCGTTGAAATTCATAATATTGAAATGACAGCAGGACAGGGAGGCAAACTCGTCAGAGGGGCAGGACTTGCCGCAAGACTGATGGCAAAAGAAGGCGACTGGGCAACTGTTATCCTGCCGAGCGGCGAAATGAGGATGCTGCGAGTCGAGTGCCGGGCAACAATCGGGACGCTGAGCAATCCTGATTATCAGAATATCAAAATCGGCAAGGCCGGCAGAATGAGACATCTGGGTATCAGACCGCACGTTCGCGGAAAGGCACAAAACCCTGTTTCGCACCCGATGGGTGGTGGTGAAGGCAGAGCCAACGGCGGCAGACATCCCTGCTCGCCGACGGGCTTGCCGGCAAAAGGCGGAAAAACAAGAAATCCGAGAAAGACAGGCAATAAACGAATTATACGAAGAAGAAAAACCAACAGAGGCGAACAATTGATGCTGTAGTGAATGGACTGAGGCAATAATGACAAGATCGCTTAAAAAAGGGCCGTTTGTAGATGTGAAGCTTTTGCAGAAGGTTTTAAAGCAGAGCCAGGTCGGCATTAAAGACCCTATTAAAACCTGGTCCAGACGCAGCACTATTGTTCCGGAATTTGTCGGGTTTACATTCCTCATACACAACGGAAAGACTTTCAATAAGCTTTTCGTTACCGAGGAAATGGTGGGGCATAAGCTGGGTGAATTTTCAATGACCCGCATTTTCAGGGGTCATTCGGGAGTTAAAGCAGCAGCGGCAGCAGCAGGCGGACCAGTAATGCCGGCAGGGCCGGCAGCACCGGGGCCGGCAGCACCGACAGCGGCGCCAGCCAAACAGGCAGGAACGTAAAATGTTAAGTGCAAATAAACTTGATAATCTGATTAAGCAGCAGGGCAAAAGCGTTGCCGAGCTGGCTGCTGCGGTAAAACGTGCGGGACTTAGCGAGCAGCAGGCTGTAAGCGCCATAAAAAACTGGCGAAAGGGATTGTTTAAAATCCTGCCGAGAAAAAGCGATGTCGAGGCGTTAGCTTCGGCTTTCGGAGTAGAAACTGCCGCTATTTCGGAGTGGAGGTCATCAGTAAAATATGCGCCGACTTCACCGAGAAAGGCAATGCTTGTTACGCAGCTTATCGCCGGCAGAAGCGCACAGGAAGCAATTGACGTGCTGAAATTTACGAGAAAAAGAGCTGCTGAAATGGTGCAAAAGGCGTTAAAGAGCGCCATTGCAAATGCTGATGAGACGGGCGCAGATGTCGAGAATCTTTATGTCAGCCAGGCTCGCGTTGACGGCGCAGGCATCAGAATCGGCACAAAAAGATGGATAGCGAAAGACAGAGGCAAGGCGTACTCTCTCAGGAAAATGGCCAGTCATATTCATATTACTGTGGCTGAGATGTAAATATAAAACCCGTTAAACGGTTGCGCGGTTCGCAAGCGGTTACGTCAAGCGCAAGACGTTAGACGAAACGAGCGGCGTAGCCGATGAACGAAAAACGAAAGGTAAATATGGGTCAAAAGGTTCAGCCGATAGGATTCAGAACCGGCATCAGACTGCCGTGGCAGAGCACGTGGTTTGCTCCCAAGGCCGGTTACGGTCAGATGCTGGTTGAAGACCAGCGGATTCGCAAATATATAGACAGGAAGTATAACAGGCAGCCGCCATTCGCTGCCGTTTCAAAAGCTGAGATAGCAAGGACAAGAAACGAAGTGAAGATTACTCTTCATACCGCAAGGCCTGGTATCGTAATCGGGCCTCGCGGCGCTGAGGTTGACAAGCTCAGACAAGACCTGGAAGAAATTATAGGCAGACAGGTAGCCATAAATGTCATCGAAATCAAGGAGCCTGCTCTCGATGCGAGACTTGCCGCTGAAGTCATCGCTGGACAGATGAAGAAACGTGTTGCATTCCGAAGGGCTATGAAGCAGCAATGTGAGCTGGCGATACAGGCCGGTGCAAAGGGCGTTAAAATCATCTGCTCCGGAAGGCTCGGCGGAGCTGAAATGGCAAGAAAAGAAACTCAGATGATAGGCAGCATTCCGCTGCATACCATCGATGCAGACGTTGATTATGCCGCTGTGGATGCCGTAACAACTTATGGAACTATCGGCGTTAAGGTATGGATTTATAAAGGCAAATACGGCCAGCGTCTGCAGGAGCAGACCGGCAGAAAAACTCTTAGGAGACCGAGGGCTTTAAGGAGCCGGGCTAAAGCCGAAGCTAAACAGGCCGTTGCAGAGACTGCCGACGGGAATGAAAACAGCGGTGATGCCGGTGATTCCACGGCGGCGAAACAGAATAAACAGGAAGATGTAAGTAAAGGTGAGGCATAATCATGGCACTTATGCCAAAAAGAGTTAAGTATAGAAAAAGCCAGAGAGGCAAAATGAAGGGGAATGCCTCAAGGATGAATTATGTCGCCTTTGGCGAATACGGTCTGCAGTCTTTAGAGACGAGCTGGGTAACCGGCAAGCAGATTGAGGCCGGCAGAGTCGCAGCCAGCCATTTCCTGCAAAGAGTGGGAAAGGTGTATATAAGGATTTTCCCGCATAAGTCCATAACCAAAAAGCCGCTTGAGACGAGAATGGGAAAAGGAAAAGCCGAAGTTGAACAGTGGGTGGCCTGTGTAAAGTCGGGTGTGGTTATGTTTGAAATAGGCGGAGTCAGTGAGGACGTTGCAAAAAGGGCACTGGCAAGAGTCGCTCATAAAATGCCGGTAAAGTGCAGATTTGTTACCAGAAGTCATACCGTCGGGTAAGGTGATTTGATGAAGGCGAAAGATTTACGAGAAATGAGACCGGATGAATGGCAGAACGAGCTTGAAAGTTTCGAAAAGCAATTGTTCGACCTTCGAACGAGGGCAGTAACAGAGAAACTCGAAAATACGCACCTGCTGCGGAATATAAAAAGAGATATCGCAAGGCTCAAGACGATTATCAGGGAAAGCCAGTTAAAGGGTAAAAAATAAATGGAAGGCCAGAGAAAACAAAAAAATACAGTCAGCGGCACTGTTGTCAGCCGCAGCGGAGACAAAAGTATCAAGGTTTCGCTTGATTACAGGGTGAGACATCCTGTTTACGGTAAATATATGAACAGACGTACCAAGCTGAGTGTTCATGACGGTAAAAATGAGGCTCAGGTCGGCGATATTGTCGAAGTTGTCGAATGCAGGCCTGTGAGCAAAACCAAAAGCTGGCGTTTGCTTAAGGTCGTTCAAAAAGCAATTGAAAAAGATTAACAGTAAGGGATAAAGCGTTGATTCAGCAGGAAACTATGTTGGATATAGCCGATAATTCCGGCGTTAAGCTGGCACAATGTATTCTGGTTCCCGGCAGAAGATCGAGCAGGAAAGGCAAATATACACGAGCAAAAGCTACAATAGGCGATATTATATGTGTGGCGTTAAAAAAAGTGCTGCCGAACTGCCAGCTTGACAGGAAAAAAGTTTACAGATGCGTCATAATAAGGACAAAAAAACCCGTCAGAAGAGCTGATGGCAGTTACGTCAGGTTTGACAGCAACGCTGCGGTAATCATCGACGCCGAAGGCAACCCTGTCGGCACGAGAGTTTTCGGAGCGGTTGCAAGAGAATTGCGAGAGAAAAATTTTATGAAGATAGTATCGCTTGCAAGCGAGGTTGTATAGCTATGGCAAGACATATTAAAAAAGGCGATATGGTTGAAGTGATTGCCGGCGAGAACAAGGGAATGGTGGCAAAGGTAATGTACATTGTTCCTTCGAAGAACAAAGTTGCCATTGAAGGGGTAAACAGACGTTACAGACATGTAAAGCCCAGCCGCAAATACCCGCAGGGCGGCAGAATACAGATTGAGCAGCCTGTGCATATAAGCGACGTTTTGCCGGTAAACCCCAAGACCTCAAAGGGCACAAGAGTAAAATTTGTCGTCGACAAAAAAGGCGAAAAAAAACGCGTTGGCATCGATGGCACGGAAATCGGAGTAGTCAGGAAAGCTGATTAGAAAAAAATGGCAAGGTTAAAAGACCTGTATAAATCGAAAATAGTTCCCTCTTTGCGGGAAAGATACGGTTATAAGAGCCCGATGGCGGTACCGAAGATACAAAAAATAGTAGTGTCAATGGGCGTAGGCAAAGCGGTACAGGACAAAAAGTTCCTCGAAATCGCTTTGCAGGACCTGATGATGATTACTGCGCAAAAGCCGCTTGTCATCCGGGCCAAAAAGAGCGTCTCCAACTTCAAGGTCAGGCAGGGAGACCAGACAGGACTGAAAGTTACGCTGCGGGGCCAAAGAATGTACGAATTTATAGACAGGCTTGTTAACCTTGCGATACCGAGAGTAAAAGACTTCAGGGGCCTGAGCCCCAGAAGCTTCGATGGGCGGGGGAATTATTCGCTCGGTATGAATGAACAAACGGTCTTTCCGGAAATAGACCCTGCAAAGGTCCAGGCCTTACAGGGTATGGATATAACCTTTGTTACGACGGCTGATACGGACGATGAGGCAAGAGAACTGCTCAGGATGTTCGGTATGCCGTTCAGGGAGTAGCAGATGACTACAAGAGCTCTGGTGAACAAGAGTAAAAAAAAGCCTAAATTCAGGACAAGGGCTTATACCCGCTGTGAAATCTGCGGCAGAAGCCATGCAGTTTACAGAAGGTTCAAAATCTGCCGGCTGTGCCTTAGAAAACTTGCCGGCGAAGGCAAAATTCCCGGACTGAAAAAGGCGAGCTGGTAATAGATAAAAATTTAAATTCTTTTTTACAGGATAGTTTAGATGCACAGTGACCCGATAGCAGATATGCTTACAAGAATAAGAAATGCTGTCTCTGCAGGCCATGAAAAGGTTACGGTCAAAGCTTCGAAAATCTGTCGCGGCATCGCTGAAGTGCTGAAAAATGAAGGTTATGTCAGCGATTTTGACAGGATTGATGATGCAACGAGGCAGGGAGTGCTCAGAGTAACGCTTAAATACGCCCCCGATGGTACGCCGGCAATAACCGAAATTAAAAGAGTAAGCAAGACCGGAAGAAGAGTTTACAGTTCTGTTAAGTCTTTGCCTTATGTTATGAACGGAATGGGAATTGCCATTGTCTCGACGAGCAAGGGTATAATGACAGATAAACAATGCCGAGCCGAAAATATCGGTGGTGAAATGGTTTGTACGGTGAGCTGATGAGCAGAATAGGTAAAAAACCGATTGACATACCGGCTGGCGTGAAAGTCGAGATTTCAGGCCGAACAGTTAAAGTAAACGGGCCGCAAGGAGCTCTCGAGATGAAGTGTCATCCGAAGATAAATGTCAAAGTTGACGGCCAGAACAATAAAATAGTTGTTGAAAAGCCCGCCGGGCAGAGCCGTACGGAAAAAGCGATGTATGGAACTACAAGGGCACTGATTAATAATATGATAATCGGTGTCAGCAGGGGATATGAAAAGAAAATGGAAATTTACGGGACCGGTTACGGTGTAAAAGAGGATGGCGGAAAACTGATTCTGCAGGTGGGCTACAGCCATCCTGCCGAGATAAAGATACCGAAGAGCGTGAAAGTTCGGATAGATATGGCGGCGACAAAAGGTAATGATATACCGGCAAAGTTTACCCTAATGGGATGCGATAAGCAGGAAATTGGAGAGTTTGCCGCCAATGTGAGAAAAATAAGGCCGCCTGAACCTTATCAGGGCAAGGGTGTTCGATACGCTGGTGAGCGTGTTCGCAGAAAGGTAGGCAAGGCTCTGGCCGGCGCTACGACGGTGTAATAATATTATGATATTTATTGAGATAATTGCTTATGCTGATTGACAGTATAAAAAAAGCGAGACTCAGAAGAAAGCTGAGAGTGCACAAGAAACTTCTTGGTGTGTCGGACAGACCCCGCTTGAGCGTGTTCCGTTCGAACAGGCATATATATGCGCAGATTGTCGACGACATTGCAGGCGTAACGCTTGCCTCGGCAAGCACGAGAAGCAAGTCGCTGCGCGATGGGCTAAAGCAAACAGGAAATGTTGAAGCGGCGAAGATAGTCGGAAATGAAATTGCAAAACAGGCAATGCAGGTCGGAATCAAGACCGTAAAGTTTGACAGAAACAGATTCAAGTACCACGGCAGGGTAAAAGCGCTTGCCGATGCGGCAAGACAGGCCGGTCTGGTTTTTTGACAGACAGGCATAATGCAGTGAATGGCCGGATTTTGGAGATAACAATTGGCTGAAGAATCGATAAGAGCTGGTGTTCAGGAAACTTTCATTGAGGAAAATGTGATAAAAGTTTTCCGCTGTGCGAAGGTAGTCAAAGGCGGCAGACGGTTCAGTTTTAGTGCTATGGTAGCCGTCGGCGACAGGGTGGGAACTGTCGGGATAGGTTATGGCAAGGCAAGAGAAGTGCCGATGGCAGTCAATAAAGCCATTAAGGACGCCAAGAAAAATCTTAAGAAGGTGGCTCTTAGCGGTCAGACCATACCACATCAGATTATCGGCAAGTTCGGCGCGACAAAAATAACGATGATACCAGCAAGTCCCGGTACCGGCGTTATCGCCAGCTCAGGTGCAAGAGCCGTGCTGGAACTGGCAGGTGTGCACGATGTGCTGACAAAAGTTTACGGCAGTACGACAACCAAAAATGTTGTTAAGGCTACAATGGCTGGTTTGTTGAAGCTTCGTAATCCTGAATCAATCGAACAGCTTCGCGGAACGGCCATTCAGGCAGTAAAAAGGTGGTGAGACAGTAATGTTAAGTCATGAAATAACTTTAGTGGCAGGCAGGAAGAAACAAAGAAAAAGACTCGGCAAAGGATCGGGCAGCGGACACGGCAAAACCTGCGGCAAAGGCCATAATGGAAGCTTGAGTCGTGCCGGCGCCGGCGGAAAAATGGGGTATGAAGGCGGGCAAATGCCGCTGTTCAGGAGACTGCCCAAGCGCGGTTTCAGCAATTACAGGTTTATCCGCAGATATGAGATAGTAAATGTTTCACAGCTTGACAGATTTGAAGACGGTTCCGTAATTGATGTAAAAAGCCTGTTTTCTGCGGGACTTGTCAACAGTGCGAGCAGCAAAGTCAAGGTTCTCGGAGACGGAGAGCTGACGAAAAAACTCGACATAAGCGTTCATAAATTCAGCAAGGCCGCGCAGGACAAAATTTTAAGCTGCGGTGGTGCAGCAAAAGTGGTTGCATAAATTGACAGGAAATATAGATGTTTAACGCTGCTGTAAATATTTTCAAGATTCCCGACCTTCGGAACAAGGTGCTTTTTACCATAGCGCTTCTGATTATTTACAGGGTCGGGTTTCATATATCGCTGCCGGCCGTTAACCAAGAGCTGATGATTGGAGCCGCTGAGCAGCGCGACCAGAGCAGCCCTATCGGCAGGGCGCTGGAACATCTGCAGATGCTCAGCGGCGGAGAATTAAGAAGAAGCAGCCTCTTTGGGCTCGGTATTATGCCCTATATCACAGCCTCTATTATATTGATGCTGCTGGGCGAGGTGATGCCTTCGCTTAAAAAACTCAAGGAAGAAGGACAGACGGGCTACAAAAAAATCCAGGAATATACGCGGTACCTTACCGTGCCGATATGTATAGTACAATCGATGATGTACCTGAAAGTGATGCGGCCGTACATTTATCCCGGGATGGAAGCCGCCGGCCTTATCATGGGCACTATAGGAATGACGGCAGGTACCATATTTTTGATGTGGCTCGGCGAGCAAATTGACGAATACGGCATCGGCAACGGCATAAGCCTGCTGATTATGGCTGGTATTCTTGCGAGAATGCCGGGCACAGTTGCGAGGGTATGGGAAAACACATCGTTTATAGTGGGTGCCGGAACGGCAAGCGGTACTTACGGGCCTGCAAAAATAATGTTTTTGCTGATAGCGTTCGTATTCGTCGTGGCAGGGGCCATACTCATTACGCAGGGACAGAGAAGGATACCGATTCAGCAGGCCAAACAGATGCGCGGGATGAGAATGTACGGTGGTCAGCGACATTATCTGCCGCTGAGGATAAATCACGGCGGCGTTATGCCGATTATCTTCGCTTCCAGCCTGATGCAGTTTCCGCCGATAATCGTCGGACAGTTGTTAAGTGTGGAATCGCTCAGCAGGTCGGTAATCCTGGGAAATATTTATGCGGCTCTGCGTCCCGGCGCCTATACGTATAATCTGGTTTATATTCTTATGATAATTTTGTTTTCTTACTTCTGGACGACGGTGCAATTTCAGCCGAAGGAGATGGCCAAGAATCTCCGTAACTCAGGAAGTTTCATACCGGGTCTTCGGCCGGGGCATAGAACCGCTGAATACCTGGAGACTGTTATGATAAGAATTACCTTTTACGGCGCGGCCTTTCTGGCGGTCATAGCCGTCGTACCTACTGTTATTGCTCAACTACCGGGGCTGGATATCGACTGGCAGGTCGCTTCATTCTTCGGCGGGACGGGACTGCTGATTGTGGTCAGCGTTTCACTGGATTTGGTACAGAGAATAGAAGCCAACCTGATAATGCGAAACTATGAAGGCTTCAGCTCTACCGGAAGAATAAAGGGAGCAAGAGGATGGTAATAGTGATGCTTGGTCCGCCGGGAGCTGGAAAAGGAACACATTGTAAAAGGATTGTAGAAAAGTACCAGCTGGTTCATCTATCCAGTGGAGATATATTGAGAAACGAAAGAGCCGGTGGAACAGAGCTGGGTAAAAAAGCCCGGCAGTATATGGACAGCGGTAAACTTGTGCCGGACCAGATAATAATTGAAATGATGGTCGGCGCAATAGCGGCTGCAGGCGGAAACTGTGTGTCGGACGGTTTTCCCCGCACGGTTGTGCAGGCTGCCGAGCTGGATAAAGAGTTGGCGAAAGAAGGAAAAAAAATCGATGCCGTTGTGAACCTTGTTGTTAGCGACGACGTAGCTGAAAGACGCATAACGGGCAGAAGAAGTTGTCCGGTATGCGGTGCTGTTTATCATATTGATACGATGAAGCCGAAAATCGAAGGTTACTGTGATAAGTGCAAGGACCAAAAGCTTGTGCAGAGACCGGATGACAGGCCGGATGTTGTAAAGATACGGCTGAAAACTTATTACGAGCAAACTGCCGCAGTAGTCGGTTACTATACCAACAGCGGCCAGGAAGTATTAGATATTAATGCCGACAAAACAGTCGATGATGTAATAGGCCTGATATTCAAAAAAATCGACAGTCTTGTAACGGGTAAATAAGTAAAATGGCGATTACCTTACGAAGCAGCAGAGAAATAGAGCTTATGAGAAAGGCCGGTAAGGTTGTCGCTGAGGTTCTTTTAAAATTAAAGGATGCTGCTACGGTACAAATCAGCACTGCAGAATTAAACCGGATAGCTGAGGATACAACAAGACAGTTAGGAGCAACGGCTCTTTTTAAGGGTGTCAAAAACCCTTATGGGAAAAGGCCTTTCCCGGCGGCCGTATGTACTTCGATTAATCAGCAGGTTGTGCACGGAATACCTTCGGAGAAAGTAAGACTTCAGGAAGGCGATATTCTCAGCATTGATTTCGGCGTTAAGCTTGATGGCTACTGCGGCGATGCTGCTGTTACGCTGGCAATTGGCAAAATCAGCAGTGACAAGCAGCGGCTGATGGATGTAACAAAACGAATGCTCGATATTGCGATACGCCGGAGCAAAAGCGGCATAAGGTGGAGCAGTATTGCAGCAATGATGCAAAAATGCGCTGAATCGGCAGGCTTTTCGGTAGTTACGGAATTTGTCGGACACGGAATAGGCACCGAAATGCATGAAGAACCGAAAGTTCCGAATTTCGTCAGCAACGAATTTTTCAAGAACGACATTTTGCTGGAAAAGGGAATGATACTTGCAGTTGAGCCGATGGTCAATATGGGCACAAGCAGCGTGATTACGTTAAATGACGGCTGGACGGTTGTTACAAGAGACGGCAGGCCGTCGGCCCATTTTGAGCACACAATAGCCATTACTGAAACCGGCTGTGAAGTGCTTACTATAAAATAACCTGATTTTTATATGTCGAAAAAAGATGCGATAAAAGTTGAAGGCAAAGTGCTTGAAACTCTGCCAAATGCGATGTTCAGGGTTGAACTTGCCAACGGACATGTGATTATAGCGCATGTATCCGGAAAAATGAGAATGCATTTTATAAGAATCCTTGCAGGCGACAAGGTAACCGTTGAGATGTCGCCTTATGACCTGAGCAAGGGAAGAATAATTATGCGCCATTAGACAGAAGGTGTATTATGAAAGTCAGAAGCTCGGTAAGAAGAATATGCGAAAATTGCAAGATTGTGCGTCGCAAAGGCGTTGTGCGCGTAATCTGCTCGGCAAACCCTCGCCACAAACAAAGACAAGGCTGATTGGATTAATCGGAAAGGTAAGTTATGCCTCGTATAGTTGGTGTTGATATTCCTAATGAAAAATCGGTAGCGATTGCTCTTACCTATATACACGGTATCGGCAGGTGCACCGCGGGCAAAATTCTGAGCGAACTCGACATTGCCCCCAATATTCATGCCGGAAAGCTTTCTGAAGACCAGGTTACTAAAATTGCGCAGATAATCGACCGTGATTACATAGTCGAAGGTCAGCTCAGAAGGGAGGTCTCTCAGAATATCGCACGGCTTAAGGATATCGGTTGCTATCGTGGGCTGCGTCACCGCAAGGGACTGCCCGCCAGGGGTCAGAAAACCCAGAGTAACGCTCGCACAAGAAAAGGAAAGAGAAAAACAGTCGCCGGCAAAAAAGGTGTAAAGGAACTTCGTGGTTAATTTTTTTAAGGTTTTGTAATAAATGGCTACGGGAAAAATAAGAAAAAACGTTGCGAAAGCTGTTGTACACATTAAGTCTACTTTCAACAATACTCAGATTACAATAACTGATACCGACGGTGATACCATTTGCTGGGACTCGGCAGGCACGGTAGGTTTTAAAGGCTCGAGAAAAAGCACTCCTTTTGCGGCCCAAAGAGCGGCGGAAAAATGCGCAAATGCTGCGAAACGTTATGGTATCCGCGAAGTTGAGGTAAAGGTTAAGGGCCCCGGCTCCGGCAGGGAATCGGCCATTTCAGCACTGCAGGCGGCAGGGCTGAGAATTTCTTCCATCGAAGATGTTACTCCTATTCCGCACAACGGCTGCCGGCCGCCAAAGAGAAGAAGAGTATAAAAAAGTAAAAAGGTAAAAGTAAAAAGTAAAAGGTGAAAAATAATGGGACGTTATATTGGATCATCATGCAGGTTGTGCAGACGTGAAGGTATGAAGCTGTTTCTCAAGGGTATTCGCTGTGAAACCAGCAAGTGTCCGATTGAGAAGCGTCAGAAGAATATTGCACCGGGTATGCACGGCTGGAGACGCAGCAGAAGCACCGATTATGGTGTTCGGATGCGCGAAAAGCAAAAAGTGAAACGATACTACGGACTGTTTGAAAAACAGTTTATGCGGTATTTCCACAAAGCTGAAAGAACAAAGGGCAACACTGGGAAAGTTCTGCTGGGTCTGCTGGAAAGAAGACTGGATAACGTTGTTTACAAACTCAACTTTGCCGCTTCGAGAAAAACGGCCAGGCAGTTGATATCGCAGGGACATATTTATGTAAACAACAGGAAGGTAAACAAGCCGGATTTTACTGTAAGTATCGGCGACAAAATAACCGTTAAGGCTTCAGAAAAAAGCAAAAAGAGAATCAAGACACAACTTGAAGTTAATCCGAACTTTATTGCGCAGTCCTGGCTGCAGCTTGACCCTAACATGCCGGCGGCTACTGTTGTTGCGCTGCCTTCGAGACAGGATGTGCAGTTTCCTGTGGAAGAACAGCTTGTTGTGGAGTTCTGTTCGAGATAGTTTTTGTTTTGAAACATAAATTAGATGCTGTTAAGCAAGTAAAAAAATAAGTTAACCGGGCAATTAACAGATAGCGATTTTCGAAGGCGAAGGCCCCTGACAGAATCGCTGAGAACAATTGCCCATATTAAGGAGGCCGAAAAAATGAGAATTACTTGGAGAGGTCTGGAACTTCCTACTTGTGTTGAGCTGGACAGGCAGGTTTCAACCGACAAATACGGACTGTTCCGAATCGAACCTTTCGAACATGGATTTGGCACGACTATAGGAAACAGCTTGAGACGTGTGTTGCTTTCTTCTCTCGAAGGAGCTGCAGTAACAAGTGTCAAGATGGCCGGCGCAGACCACGAATTTGCCTCACTGCCCGGCATCAAGGAGGATGTAACTGAGATTATTCTCAACATTAAAAATATTATTATCAAAAAAACCGTGCCGGAGCCGAAGGTAATTACCATATCGGCTCAGAAAGCGGGAGTTGTAACGGCTGGTCAGATTCAGTGCGACCCGACTATCGAAATTATAAATAAAGACCATGTGGTCGCAACATTGACCCGTGATGCGAAATTGTCAATGGAAATGACGGTAGGAACCGGAAGAGGTTATTCGCCTGCCTCTGAAAGACTGGCCCAGGCCGACAGATTCGAACAGGAAACAGGCAGAATAGAGATTGATGCAATCTATTCACCTGTGGTTCGCGTTCGTTATAAAACCGAAGATACACGTGTCGGACAGAAAACCAATTATGACAGGCTCATCCTCGAAATATGGACGGACGGCTCCATCACGCCTGAGATGGCTCTGGTTGAGGCAGGGAAAATCCTGAGGAAACATGTAAATCCGTTTGTGCAGTATTTCGAAATAGGCTCGGAAACGATAGAAGAAGCCGAACCTGCTGAGATTGAACAGGAAACAAAAGTTGACGAACAGCTCGCTGAAAAGCTTAAGATGCCGATTCAGGAACTGGAGCTGAGCGTAAGGGCAAGCAACTGTCTTGAGGCCAACCATGTTGAAACCGTGGGACAATTAGTTAAAATAACCGAAGTTCATCTGCTGAAAATGAGAAGTTTCGGGAAGACAAGTCTTCGCGAAGTTATCAGAAAACTTGCGGATTTGGAACTTACATTGGATATGACCGATATTCCGGAATAAATGATTTTTTGAGGTATGAAAAAATATGCGTCATAGAATCGCAGGCGGACAACTTAACAGGACTTCTGCTCACAGAATAGCTATGAGAAGAAATATTGCTGCTGCTCTTTTTGAGCATGAAACTATAAGTACTACTCTTCAAAAAGCCAAGCACGTAAAAAGCTTTGTTGAGAAACTTATAACTATTGCCAAGAAGGGCAATCTGACAGCCAGAAGAAGAGCTATAGCTATGCTGCCGGACCGTGATATAGTCGAGGAGATTGACGGCAGGATTCAGAAGAAGGGAACTATTATAGGTAAACTTTTCAGTGAAATAGCTCCTCGTTATCTTGACAGGGCCGGCGGTTATACCAGAATCATAAAGCTTGCCAAAAGGAGACTGGGAGATAACGGCCAGCTTGTTTTGCTCCAGCTTGTGGGGCAGGAGGCTGAAACCGAAGCCACGCAGAAAAGCGGTAAAAAGAAGGCTTCTAAGAAAAAAGCTGCGAAAAAGACTAAAGCCGGACAGACAGAGGAAAAACAGCAGAAGACAGAGGAAAAGAAGAGCGAATAAATTAAGTTCAGGTTAAAACCGGAGGGCTGACGATTGGCGGATAAGGATTGTATATTCTGTAAAATTGCGGCTGGCCAGATACCTTGTACTAAAATTTACGAGGATGAAAATGTGCTGGCCTTTCTCGATATCGGCCCGTTGAGCGAAGGTCATACGCTGGTTATACCCAAAGAACATAGCTCAAAAATCCATAATTGCAGCGTCGAGGCAATTTCAGCGGTGGCCGCGGTTTTGCCGAAGATTACCGCTGCGGTGGCATCTACTATGGGCGCAGACGGCTATAATGTTCTGTGCAATAACGGCAGGGCGGCAGGACAACTCGTTGAACATCTGCATTTTCATATAATACCGCGGAAAACGAACGATGGCGTTTTTACTCAATGGCCTGCGTTTAAATATCCGCAGGGCAGGATTGAAAAGCTTGCTGTTGAGATTCGTGCCAAACTGTAATTGATTTATCAATCGCAATTTGGTAAATTTTACAAGTTAAAACTGATCGCGGGGTAGAGCAGTCTGGTAGCTCGTCGGGCTCATAACCCGGAGGTCGCTGGTTCGAATCCAGCCCCCGCTATTTCTTAGAACACGGATATAAAAATACCGAATCACGAGTACGGTGGGGAATAGTGTAATGGTAGCACGAGTGGCTCTGAACCATTTAGTCTAGGTTCGAATCCTAGTTCCCCAGCTATTTTAATTTCTCCTTGCCCTGATTTCCATTTTGTTATATCATCTTGTCCTTTAAGCAGTTATTACCACTTTTCGGGAGTCTTATTGTGGCGGAAATTGATGATATTCGTAATATAGTTTTATTGGGACACGGCAGTAGCGGTAAAACTACTCTCGCTGAAGCAATTTTACATAAGACCGGCAGAACAAACAGGTTAGGCACTGTTGAGGAAAAAAACACCATCGCTGATTTCGATGAGGAAGAGAAAGAAAGAGGTCATTCCATACACTCTGCTCTGCTTTATACAACGCATAGCGGCAAAACCATAAATCTGATTGACACCCCCGGTTACCCTGATTTTGCCGGTGCGGCACTTACTTCAATACCGGCGGCAGATTGCTGTGCGATAGTTATCAGCGCTTCAGCAGGGATTGAAATCAACACCAGAAAACTCTTTACAGCTGCCACCGAGGCGGGTAAGCCGAGAGTTATTATCATAAACAAAATCGATACCGAAAATGCCGATCTGCCGGAACTTCTTAAAAATGTTCAGCAAATCTTCGGTAGCCAGTGCAGATGTGCAAATCTGCCCACCGCAGACAAATCCGCGGTAATCGGTTGTATCAAAAAGACCAGCGGCGATTCGCCGGTTATGGATGTTGCACAGGCACATACCGAACTTATCGAAAGTGCAATTGAAGCTGACGATGCTCTAATGGAAGCATACCTGAGCGGTCAGCAGATTCAGGAAGAAAAAATTGCATCCGTACTTGTAAAGGCGCTCATTGAAGGCACTATTGTGCCGATTCTTTTTACGAATGCGAGGAAGGAAATAGGTATAGCGGAATTGTTGAGTTTTATAACTGATTATGCTCCTTCGCCGGCGCAAGTAAAGCCGGCAAAACTTGTCGCAGGGGAAAGTCAGGTAGAGGTTAAGCCTGACCCGGCAGGACCGCTGATGGGGTTTGTCTTTAGAATCGGACTCGACGCTCGTTCAAATATGAAGTATGCCTCCATAAGAATTTTCAGCGGAGCACTCAAAAACGATACCGCAATGTTCAGGAACACCGACAGAAAGGCTATCCGGCCCGGCCACGTTCTCAAAACTCATGGAGCCGAAAACAACGAAGTCAACACAGGTATCGCGGGAGATATTGTAACTCTTGCTAAAATCGAAGAACTCCAGATAGGCGACCTTATCCATGATGGAAAGGTAACGGGAAAATTTGAAATGCCCAAACTTCCGTCGCCGATGTTCAGTCTTGCCCTGGAACCCGCATCAAAAGGGGATGAGCAGAAGTTAAGCTCTGCGATGGAAAAGCTTACAGAAGAGGATGCATGTTTCAAAGTCAGCCGTGACAGGCAGACTAGGGAACTTATCATTAGCGGACTGGGCGATTTGCATCTTCGCATTATGCTTTCGAAGATGTCAAAAAGATTCAAGCTGACAGTTAATACCAAACCGCCAAAAATACCGTATCGTGAGACAATTACAGCAAAAGCCGATGGTCACTACCGCCACAAAAAACAAACCGGCGGCGCAGGGCAGTTCGGTGAAGTGTATCTAAGAGTCGAACCTGCAGAGAGAGGCTCGGAGCCTCCCCTGCAATACACCTGGGATATTTTCGGCGGCTCTATACCCGGCCAGTTTGAATCGCCTGTTGCCAAAGGCATTCAGGAAGTAATGGATAGCGGTGTTGTCGCCGGTTTTCCGATGCAGGATATCAAGGTTTCCATCTATGACGGAAAACATCATCCTGTTGATTCCAAAGAAGTAGCTTTTCGTGCCGCAGGAAAGGGTGCTTTCATCGACGCTGTTCAAAAGGCAAGGCCGTGTCTTCTTGAACCGATTGTAAATATAGAAATTACCATACCGGCTGAATACGTCGGTGATATCACGGGAGATTTATCCGGCAAAAGAGGACGCATTCAGGGCCAGGATATGCTGCCGGGTAATATGATGGTCATAAAGGCACAGGTTCCGCTGGCTGAAGTTTCGAATTATGACAGCCAGCTTAAAAGCGTTACCGCTGGCCAGGGCAGTTATTCAATGACGCTGAGTCATTATGAAGTCGTCCCGCCAAATATCCAGCAGCAGGTTGTCGCACAATACGTCAGACAGAAACAAACCGTTGAAGAATAGCAGGGTATCCAAAATTATTCTTTCCTCAGGCCTGAAAGTGCAGGATAATCTTTTTGTAGAGGTCTATTGCTTTTTGCAGGTCTTCTGTTTCAACATATTCATCAGGCTTGTGGCAAAGTTCTGATTTGCCCGGCCCAAGAATAACCACAGGAATATTTAGTTGTGCGATAAAAGGCGCATCGGTTGTAAATGGTGCGGTTTTAATCTCGCTTTTATTTATCAATTGTTTTAGCCGGCTGACAAATACACAATCAGGGTCTGTGTCAAGAGCAGCGACACCACGAAGGACATTCAGTTCGGCTCTAAAAGCGGAATTTTGCTGAGAAACTTTTGAAAGAATTTTTTCAAAGTCCTTTACTACGTGACTATGACTCTGCTTTGGCAGTGTGCGGATATCTATTTGAGCGAGACATCTGTCAGGCACTATATTTGTGGCTGAACCGCCGGTAATTTTGTTTACGCTTATAGACGAGCGGCCAAGCAGTTTATCAGGTTCGATGTTTATGTCGTCATAGTGCGCAAGCTCGTTTAAAAACAACCTCATTGACTCTATTGCGTTTATACCGAGCTGCGGCATTGAGCCGTGGGCGGTTTTGCCTTTTGTTGTTATCTGAAGCCACAAAAGCCCGCGATGAGCCACGGCAAGCTCGAAATTCGTCGGCTCCGGCACTATACAGCCGCAGAATTCAAAAGCATTTTTTGCAAGTGGTTTGAGAAACCTCTTGATGCCGACGCTATTGGTTTCCTCGCCTGCGGTAGCTGCAAAAACGACATCGCCTTTAAGTTCAACTTTGGACCGGAATATTTCGGTTATTGCAACCGCTGCTGCCGTAAGGCCGGATTTCATATCACAGGAGCCTCTGCCGAAAATTTTTCCGTTATGCTCTATTGCCGTAAAGGCAGGAAACTGCCAGCCGCACTTTTCCGCAGGCACAACGTCAAGGTGACCGGCAAATAGAAGGGCAGGTTTTTGGCCTGCAGATTTAAGAACGGCGGTCAGGTTTGCGCGATTGGAGTCCCAGACATCTACCTTCGGTTTTATGCCGGCGGCAAGGAAAAAATCGGCCAGCACATTGGCACAGTCGATTTCACCGACATCCGGCGTGGATTTTGCATCAATTAGTTTTTTCAAAAGCTCTTTCATTAGCAGCATATTATAGCACTAATAAAGTGGTCTCAAAAACAATTTCTTGAAGCCGGCGAATATAACGTTAAAATCTTGCGAATGGCACGAGTAAAAGTTTCACTTACGAAATGCGATGGTTATGACCCTGTAAAAGTGCAGGCCGCATTGCTGAAACATTTTGGTCTTCACGGCGGTATCGGCGCTTTTATAAGCAAGGGCGACAAGGTTCTTATAAAGCCGAATATGATAGCCCCCAGACCGCCGGATAGCGCTGTCCAGACCGACCCTGTCGTGATTATAGAGCTTGCAAAAATCCTTCTTGATTTTGGCGCAAAACCGTTCGTTGCGGATTCGCCTGCGTGGTCAAACGCTGCCGCCTGCGCGAAGGTGCTCGGTATTGTCGAACCTTTAAAAAAACTCGGCGTCAGGGTAAGACAGCTTGGCAGACCTGTAAAATGTACGCTTGAGCATTCAGGAACGAAAATAGGTATCAGTTCAGTTGTGCTTGAGGCTGATAAGATTATAAACCTGCCGAAGCTCAAGACTCATCAGCAGCTTATAGCAACCATCGCAGTCAAGAATATATTCGGCTGTGTGAGCGGAAAGGCAAAGGCAATCTGGCATTACAGAAAAGGCGCGACTTTTGACAGTTTTTGCACAATGTTGATAGATATTTACAAGCTGCTTGGTCCTGTGCTGACGATTATTGATGCCATTATTGTAATGGAAGGTCCCGGCCCTATAAGGGGTGAGGCCAAAAAATTCGGCTGGATAATCGCAGCCATTGACCCAATAGCTGCAGAAGTTGTATGTTGTGATTTGATGGGACTTAGCCCCCAGCAGCTGCCTTTAATAAAAACTGCTGAAAGATTAGGTTTTGGCTGTACAAATAAACAAAACATTCAAATTGTCGGTGATTCACCGCCGGCGGGTGCGCCTGTAAAGCTTGTTCCAGCAGAATTAACACCGCTGAGATTTACACCGGCCAGAATCGTCAAAAGCATATTACGGCAGATTTTTATCCTTCTAAAAGCGGAAAAAAGGCTTTAAAATCATAATATGGAAACTGTTGTCAATGTACTGGGCATAGAGACGAGTTGTGATGAAACGGCTGCTGCAGTGGTGCGTAATGGAACGGAGGTGCTCTCAAGCATTATTTCCTCACAGATAGAACTTCACCGCAAATACGGCGGCGTTGTGCCGGAAATCGCATCACGTGCTCACATCGAAAAGATTTACCCGATTGTTGAACAGGCAATCAAACAATCAGGACTTGACAGCAATAGTATAGATGCGGTAGCAGTTGCAAATCAGCCTGGACTTACTGTTGCGCTCATTGTTGGAATAACGGCGGCAAAGACGCTCGCACTTGTGTGGCAAAAACCTTTAATTGCGATTAACCATATTCACGCTCATCTTCAGTCGGCAATGATGGAAACAAAGGATTTACAGCTTCCTGCCGTGGCACTCGTTGTCTCGGGTGGGCATACGAGTTTGTATGAATGCAAAAGTGTCCTTGAGCTTGAGCTGCTTGGCTCGACCATTGACGATGCGGCAGGTGAGGCCTTCGATAAGGTTGCATCTATTTTGAATCTGCCTTACCCCGGCGGGCCGAGCATTGAAAATGCCGCAAAAGGCGGAAATCCTGCTGCAATTGATTTTCCCAGAACGATGCTTGCGAAAAATTCGCTTGATTTTTCGTTTAGCGGCCTGAAAACCGCCGTACTTTATTATTGTCAGGGTCAGGATATGAAGGGCCAAAACCGCGTTGACAGGATGAGTCAAAAGGAAGTTGCGGATATTGCAGCTTCATTCCAAGCTGCCGTTGTGGATGTTCTTGTAAAAAAAACCGAAAGGGCTTGCGACAAAGTCGATGCAAAGACTATTCTTCTTGGCGGCGGTGTTGCAGCAAATACTCTTTTGAGAAGTGAGCTTGAGAAAATGGCACAGCGGACTGATAGAAAGCTGCTGGTTGCACCGAAAAAATACTGTACGGATAATGCTATGATGGTAGCATCTCT
Source organism: uncultured Planctomycetaceae bacterium (assembly GCA_964619675.1). Taxonomy (GTDB): domain Bacteria; phylum Planctomycetota; class Phycisphaerae; order Sedimentisphaerales; family UBA12454; genus JAPLMW01. Next base: position 27,113 of record CAZUEO010000001.1, read on the forward strand.
TGGCTGGTATAAATACAAGGCGGGCTTGTTTGCCGATATGGCACTTGAGGCAAAGGCCGGCTGTTATGATTGAAAGGCGTATTATGCAAAAGGTAACAGAGATACCAAAATTGCCTGCTCGCAGGGTCGATACCCATAAAGGCGATTTCGGAAAGGTTTGTATAATTGCAGGCAGTATAGGTTTCAGCGGGGCTGCGGCAATTGCCGGCAAAGCTGCGCTTCGAAGTGGCTCAGGTCTTGTCCGGCTTGCGGTGCCGCAAAGTGTTCTACCGATTGTTGCTGCTATAGAACCCTGTTATACCACCATTCCGCTTGCCGAGGATTCTTCTGGGAAAATAAGTGCAAAAGCAGTTGATGCTGTTTTAAAGGCCGTTGAGGAAAACGATATTATTGCATTTGGGCCGGGTGTTGGTATGTCCAATGGCGTGAAAACGGTGCTTGAAAACCTGTTGCGACTTGACGGGATAAGACTCGTTATAGATGCAGATGGCTTGAATAATCTTGCTGCTTTGCAGGATTGGCCTGATATATGCAAAGCGAGTGTAATTCTTACCCCTCATCCCGGCGAAATGAAAAGGCTTTGGTCAGGGCTTTTAAGAACACCTATGCCCGACAATGGAGAAATTATAGCTGTTGAGTTTGCCCGTGCCGCCAAGGTTGTTATTGTGCTCAAAGGGCACGGTACAGTGGTTACTGATTCTGAAAAAATCTACGTGAATAATACCGGCAATCCCGGAATGGCGACAGCAGGCTGCGGCGATGTGCTTACAGGCGTTATTACTGCTTTATGCGGACAGGGACTTGATAATTTTAACGCTTGCGTGCTGGGAACTTATATTCACGGCCTTTCAGGAGATTTGGCGGCAAAAGATAAAGGTCAAATAAGCCTGATTGCTACAGATATTATAGATTATCTGCCGCAGGCTTTCAAAAGTATCTGAGGGAATAAATAATCGGTTGCTATCTAAAATGCAGCAGCTATCGACTCGGCATTATTTATAGCCGTTTCTTGTGCTTTTTTAACGGTTTCCTGGTCACTTAACGTGGGCTGATAGATTATTGTTTTAATGTCCGTAAAGCCGATAAATCCCAGGATGAATTCGAGATATTTTTTCTGAAAGGCTATCAGCGAATCATTTTCATAACTTCCTCCGCGGGCAAGTATCAGGCATAGAGGCTTGTTGCCTATAGTGCCCTTATAACCGGTATTTGTTACTGTGAAGGTATAACCCGGCTGAACTATAATATCGATATAATGTTTCAATTTGTATGGGATACCGAAGTTCCACATTGGCGTTGAAATAAGATATTTATCAGCGGATTTAAACTGCTCGATTATTTTTTCAATCTGTGACCATTTTTTCACCTGCTCAGCGGTTTTTTCCTTTCCGTGCATGATGGCATATTTTGACTCTGCCGCGAAATTGTCAAATTCAGGCAGGGACTGTTTAAACAGGTCGATTGTTACAATTTTATCCTGTGGATTTTTCTGCTGATATGCGGACAAAAAATTCTGTGCCACCGTATGAGAATGACTTCTCTGGTCCCTTGGAGAGGCTTTTATATAAAGAAGCGTTGCCATAAAGTTGCCCCTTTATGTAAGTTCAACCGACCAATATGCGTGGTCAAGAAATTGTTTCCAGCTATGGTATCTTTCACTGCTTAAGTGAAGATGGACTGTCGGGTTACGTTTTGGCTTTGTCGGTTGTCGTATAAGTGTGAGGCCGGCCTGCTGCGGCATTCTGCCGCCTTTTTTGGCGTTGCAGTCGGTACAGGCACAAACAAGATTTTCCCAGGCTGCCGTTCCGCCGCAGCTTTTCGGTATGACATGGTCGAGAGATAACTCTGTTGTTGGAAATTTCCTGCCGCAGTACTGACATCTGTTGCCGTCGCGGGCAAATATATTGCGTCTGTTGAATTTTACATCGGTTCTTGGGAGTCGGTCGTAAAACAGAAGTCTGACAATCCGCGGCACGGCTATGTGAAAATTAACCGTGGAAATCCAGTCGTGTTCATCCGGTTCAAATGACCTTTTTATCTGGCTGATATCTATCCAGGTGGCAAAATCGTAGTTATAGTACTGACCCTGCTCGTACGAAATAACCTCTGCGAGCTCTCTGCAAAGCATACATAAGGCTCTTTTGACGCCTATGATGCGCAACGGCATATAATGCTTGTTCAGCACAAGCACATTGCAGTTCAGAACTGATTGTAATTCGGTTAAAGCCATTCCTCCTCGCTAAAACCATTAACTGTTTAATATCAAAAGAGAGTTTTTGCAAATTATTTCAAAACTTCTACTGATTCAGCCCGAGGTCCCTTTTCGCCCTGAACTGTCTCGTAACTTACTTTGTCACCCTGATTAAGTGTTCGAAGTCCTTTTGCTTTGAAACTTGTGTGATGAACAAACACATCAGGCTGACCGGTAGCAGCTTCAATGAAGCCGTAACCCTTCTTGGGGTCAAACCACTTAACAACTCCCTCTGCCATACGAGTACTCCTTAAAGAACCTTAACCTTTCTGCCGGACTGCCGACAGACAGGTTCGCTAAATATATTTTTATGATGCCGTAACAATTGATGTTGAGAATATACCTGTTCTTACACTTATGCCGAAACAACGTTGCTGCTCAGCTTTTCCTTCATCAGTCGGCCCATTTTGAATTTTACCGTGCGCTTGGCGGGAACCTTTACCCTTTCGAGAGTCTTGGGGTTCTGTGCGATCCTGGCCTCGCGAGTGCGGACTTCAAATACGCCGAAGTCCCGAAATTCCAGTCGGTTGCTGCTGCTGAGCTCTGAAATAATTTCATCAAGGAAGGACTGAACAACTCGCTTTACCACAACTCTTTTGGCCTGTGTCTTTTCCGCAATCCGGTCAATTAATTCTTTCTTCGTTATTGTTGTCATAGCATACCTCGTATCAACAGAGAGTTTCAGGAATTGGTTTTTTATGCTGTATTGCCCTAAATACGTCTTTCTTAAGCTATTATTAAGTTCTCAATGTTACTATTACCTACGGTTGAAGTCGATTATTAAAAACCGCAAATCACTATACAGTAAAGACTTCTATACAGCAAGCACTTTTTTACAGGATTTTTGAAGTTAAAATATTGAAAAATAGCGAAAAAAATTGGTTTTTTCTCCAGCCCCGATAGTATAAAAAAAGTGGTCTAATTGCTTGACCTATACGTCAAAATGGGCAATAATCCCGCTTTCTCAAAGTAGAATTTGGGTGAAAGGCAGCAAAATTGTCTCATAACATACTGTCAAAAAAGCAGTTATGTTCCAATGTCTTTATGGCAGATATTGAGGCTCCATTGGTAGCGGCAGCCGCAAAACCCGGCCAGTTTGTTATCATATGTTTGTCAACGGCTTACAGCGAAAGAATCCCTCTGACGATAGCAGGCTGTGATGCAAAAAAAGGAACAATTCGCCTTATCTGGCAGGCAGTTGGAAAAAGTACCACTGAGCTTGGCCAACTAAAGGTTGGCGACGCAGTAGAAAATATCCTCGGCCCACTGGGTAAACCAACCCATATTGAGAAATTCGGCACCGTTGCCTGCGTTGGCGGAGGGATCGGCAGTGCACCGCTTCTGCCGATAGCAACTGCAATGAAACAGGCAGGCAATAAAATAATTACTATTATCGGCGCGAGAACAAAAGAACTTTTAATTCTTGAAGATGAATTCAAGACCACAAGCGATGAGTTAATCATAGTTACCGATGACGGCTCTTACGGCAAAAAGGCGCTCGTAATAAAACCGCTCGAGGAGGTTTGTAAAAGAACATCAAAGCCCGACTTGGTTGTCACAATAGGGCCGGCAATAATGATGAAGGTCTGCTGCGAAGTTACGAAAAAATACGATATCTCGACTGTTGTTTCACTTAATACTATCATGGTTGACGGCACGGGTATGTGTGGAGGATGCCGGGTAGAAGTGGGAGGCCAGACAAAATTTGTCTGTGTTGACGGGCCTGAATTTGACGGTCATAAGGTCAATTTTGATTTAATGATGAAAAGAATGCAGGCCTACAGAAAGCAGGAACAGCAGGCGCTTGAAGAATACAAAAGACATAAATGCAAAATCGGTCTCGATGACTGACAGGGAGAATTTGTTGGACGAACAGCAATTACTTAATGAGCTTTTGGAAAAACACCGAAACGGGACATTAAAGCCCGCGGATAGATTAGCCATACCCCCACAGCCGATGCTGCAGCAGGACCCGATAGAACGGCGAAAAAATGTCAACGAAGTTGCACTGGGTTACACTGAAACACAGGCAAAACTTGAAGCCCTGCGATGTCTTCAGTGCAAGAATGCGCCTTGTGTGCAAGGCTGTCCTGTAGGAATAAAAATAAAAGACTTTATTGCTGAGGTCGCCCTTGGCAATTACAAGAAAGCGCTCGATATAATCAAGGAAAATTCACTGCTTCCTGCCGTATGTGGCAGAGTCTGTCCGCAGGAAGTGCAGTGTCAGCTTCCCTGTACGGTCGGCAAAAAATTCAAGGATGTGGAAAAATCTGTTTCAATAGGCAGGCTCGAAAGATTTGTTGCGGACTGGGGCAAAAAATTCCACGATGAGTCAACTCCTGCTGTGGCAGCGGAGACCGGCAAAAGAGTTGCGGTAATAGGCTCAGGCCCCGGCGGAATCGTTGCCGCTACCGAGCTCAGGAAAGCCGGCCATGATGTAACGATATTTGAAGCCTTTCACAAGCCCGGCGGCGTAATGGTTTATGGCATCCCGGAATTTAGGCTTCCGAAGGTAATTGTGCAGCAGGAAATCGACCAGCTAAAGAAAATGGGCGTCAAAATCATCTGTAATTTTGTTGTCGGCAGAACCAGAACTATAAGACAGCTTATGGAAGAAGACGGCTTTAAGACTGTTTTCATCGGCGTTGGTGCCGGCCTGCCGCTATTTATGGGCATCGAAGGTGAACACCTTGTTGGCGTTTACAGCGCAAATGAATACCTGACCCGTGCGAATCTTATGCGGGCTTATGACTTTGGCAAAGGGGCTGATACGCCGATTGCAAAATCAAAAAAGGTTGCCGTTATCGGCGGCGGAAATGTTGCGATGGATTCTGCCAGAACAGCCGTCAGGCTCGGCGCTGAAAAGGTTTATCTTGTTTATCGGCGAAGCGAAAAGGAAATGCCCGCACGTGTGGAAGAAGTCCACAATGCAAAGGAAGAAGGTATTGAATTTCACCTTTTGCAGAATCCCAAAAGAATTATCGGCAGCAGTGACGGCTTGGTTACAGCGATTGAATGTTTGAAATATCAGCTTGGCGAACTGGATTCGTCCGGCAGGCGCAGGCCTGTGCCGATTGAAGGTTCGGAATTTACGATTGATGTCGATACGGTGATTATTGCTATTGGCAACGGCGCAAATCCCTTGATTGGCCAGACAACGCCGGGGCTACAATTGAATAAGTGGGGCAATATTATTGTTGATGAGAACTGCAAGACCTCTCTTGAAGGCGTTTACGCAGGCGGGGATATTGTTCTCGGCGCCGCAACGGTAATTTTGGCGATGGGCCAGGGCCGCACCGCCGCATCTGCGATTAACGAATATCTCAAAGGAAAGTAAGGAGATAGGATTTATATCTCAAGCAGCCAATTACTTCGTTGCTGAATAAGTTTGAATTGGCCGCTTAATTTGTTACCTTCAAAGGTTATTCTCATTTTTTTTTCAGAGCTCGATTCAACGGTACAAATTCCCTCATCGATAATTTCAACAGTTCCTTTGCCGTTGTTGACTGGGCCCTGATATGTGAGGAATTTCTTATCGTGGTCAAAAATAGGTGTTGCCTTGGTTTTTTGCGATGCTAATTTCTCAGGCGGGGCCTCCAGCCGCCAGGTTTTTAGTTTATCGCCCCATTCAATCATTAAATCCCAATGAATTTGTCCCTCGCGTGTGTGTTTATGAATAACAAATTTTGTTTCAGCCATTTGCTTGTATCGCCGTTATAGCTACAGTAGCCGCGATGTCGTCGCTGTTGCAGCCGCGGGAAAGGTCATTGACCGGCTTTGCAAGACCCTGCAGAATCGGGCCATAAGCGCTGAACCCGCCCAGTCTTTCCGTCATTTTATAGCAGATATTGCCCGCCCCTAAATCCGGGAATGTAAATACGTTAGCCTGGCCTTTTAGAGGGCTGTCGGGGCATTTTTGTGCAGCGACTTTCGGTACAAAAGCGGCGTCAAACTGCAATTCGCCGTCGATTAGATATTCGCCTTCAAACTCCTTTGCAAGTTTTTCCTTTGCGAGCCGAGTTGCCTTTATCATTTTTGCAGGTTCTTCGCCTTGGGCTGAGCCTTTTGTCGAGTAGGACAAAAGTGCGATTTTCGGCATAATGCCGAATTGTTTCGCAGTTCGGGCTGTTGCAAGTGTAATGTCGGCGATTTGTTCGGCATCCGGCTCTTCGTTAAGGCCGCAGTCGGCATACAGAAGGGTCATTTTACTATTTGTCATAAAGAACATACTTGAAACGGTCTTGATGCCTTTGGCAGCTTTTATGATTTGCAGGGCGGGTCTGACGGTATCCGGTGTTGAGTGTGTAGCTCCTGAGACAAGGCCGTCAGCTTCGCCGTTTTTTACCATCATCGTACCGAAGTACACCATATCCTTAACGGTTTTAAGAGCTGATTCGGGTGTAGCGCCTTTGTTTTTGCGAAGCTGATAAAATTGTTCTGCGTAGTCTTTTAATTTATCACTAGTCTGATTATTTATGATATTAATGTCGTTTGAATTGACTCCAAGATTTTTAAGTGCGCCAGCGATTTGTTTTTCGTCGCCGAGGATGGTAAGTCTTGCCATTTTACGGCTTACGATTTTTTTTGCCGCTTTGATTGTCCGCTCATCGCTGCCTTCCGGCAGGACGATGTGCTTGAAAAGGCCGGCGGCTTTTTCAAGTGTTTGCTCTGAAAAATCTTTATTTGATTCCATATTCTTTATTCCAATTTCATATTCGTGTTCATTCGTGGTTAAGTTTGACCAATCGCGTCTGGCGGGACTCGAACCTGCAACCTTTGGTTCCGTAGACCAATGCTCTATCCAATTGAGCTACAGACGCAAGCCTTTATTTTGCAGTATGTTACAGTAATTAATCGCAAAAATCAAGTATTTTGAATTTACTTTACAAACAAAGGTACACTTTTGCAAGAACGTGTTCCATATCATCATCGGTGTTTACATCGAGCCAGTTAACATTTTTGAAGGTTTTGAACCATGTTCGCTGGGCCTTGGCGAAGCGGCGGGTATTGATTTTTATCTTTTCAACGGCTTTTTCGAGAGTTTCTTTACCCGCAAGATAGTCAATAATTTCAGCGTAACCTATTGCGCTGCGGGCCTGCAAACTTAACGGTTTTTCTTCGGCGAGCAGGCTTTTAACCTCGTCAACAAGGCCAACTTGGAGCATTTTTTTTACTCTTGCGTTTATGCGTCTGTTTTCCTCGCCCTTTTCCCTGCGCAATCCGATAATTTTCCAATCACCTTTAGGCCCCGGTAAATCAAATTGCTGCTGGAAACTGGAAATGGACTTTCCCGTGAGATAATAGACTTCAAGCGCTCTTATTATTCGCTTTTCATCGTTGTAGTGTATTCTATCGACGGCTTGGGGGTCAACAGCGGCAAGTTCCTTATGCAATTCTTCAAGCGAGGTTTGTGCGATTTTTTCTTTAAGCTGGTGGCGGATTTGCTCGTTTGTGCCGGGGCCTTCAAAGATTCCATAGAGCATCGCTTTTATATACATTGCACTGCCGCCTACTGCGACAACAGGTTTATTTTTCGATTCTATTTGTTTGACAGCTGCATCTGCCAGATTAAGAAATATATCAACGCTGAAGGACTCGCTTGGCTCAACAACGTCAATCAGGTGATAGTTTATCTGCTTTTGGGCTTCTTTTGAGGGTTTTGCAGTGCCGATATCCATCCGCAGGTAAACCTTCATTGAGTCAATGCTGAGTATTTCGGCATCGAGCTTTTTTGCTAACTCAAAGGCCAGCCTGCCTTTGCCGCTGGCGGTTACCCCCAAAATTAGTATCCTTTGCTTGTTCATAATTAATATTTGGCTGTAAGAAAATTTAGAAAAATGTATAATAGCAGGTTTGTGAAAAAACTCCATAGTGTGGCTTTTATGGCCGAGAAAATAGGGAAAATAGATATAAGAAGCGAACTCAAACAGAAGGCACAGTGTGTCAATGGTGTCATTGTCGCAGCGATTAAGGATTTTGACGGTATTCCTGACAGGCTGAGGGAAGCTATTGAATATACTCTTTCTGCGCCGGGCAAGCGGGTAAGGGCTGCGGTTGTCTTGTGGTGTTGTGAGGTTGTAGCAAGTAGAATTAATAAAGATGCCGAAATGGCGGCGGCGGCGATTGAAATGGTTCATACTTATTCGCTTGTTCACGATGATTTGCCTGCGATGGATGATGACGACTGGCGCAGGGGCAAACCAAGCTGTCATAAGGCTTTTGATGAAGCGACGGCTATCCTTGCCGGCGATGCGCTTTTGACGATGGCATTTGAGCTTTTATCGACGAAAATCGGTGACCCTTTGAAGGCGGTTGAAATAATAAGAACCCTTGCCGAGGCGGCAGGGCCTGCCGGTATGGTTGCCGGCCAGATTGACGACCTGCTGGCACAAAACGGCATAGGCAACAGTGCCGATTTGCATAATATTCATATAAACAAGACGGCAAAAATGTTTTGTGCTTCTGCTTTGTTAGGCGCGATAGCAGGCGGTGCATCACGGCAGCAAAAAGACCTGCTCGGCCGGTTCGGCCTTAAACTGGGCCTGGGATTTCAGATTGCAGATGACATACTTGATGTTTCTTCGACAAGTCAACGTCTTGGCAAAACCGCCGGCAAAGACGCAAAGCAGGGAAAGCTTACATACCCGGCAGTTTTTGGCCTTGAGCAGTCAGGGAAAAAAGCGGTTGAATTGGCAGAGGAAGCGACCGAGATTCTTGAGCCTTTTGGCGAAAGAGCAGTTATTCTAAAAGAGCTTGCTTTTACACTTTTGCAAAGAACAAGATGAAAAATGCAGTACGAAATACTTGACAAAATTAATTCGCCAACGGATTTAAAGCAGCTTTCGACGCAGGAGCTGGATAAGCTTGCTTCTGAACTGCAGACTTATATTACGCAGTCGGTCAGCCGGACGGGAGGCCATCTGGCGAGCAATCTCGGAGTCGTTGAGTTGACGATTGCGATGCATTACGTTTTTGATTTTAGCTGTGACAGGCTCCTTTGGGATGTGGGACATCAATGTTATGCGCATAAGATACTGACCGGCAGGAGGAAATTGTTTGAAAAATTAAGACAGAGAGATGGTGTCAGCGGTTTTCCCAATCCGGTTGAAAGTGTATATGACCAGTTTGTTGTCGGTCATGCGGGCAGTTCGATTCCGACCGCACTTGGTCTTGCGCTTGCGTCTCAGAAGCTCGGTACAAAGGAAAAAATCATTGCCTTTGTCGGCGACGCGAGCATTGTGAACGGCCTTAGTTTCGAGGCGCTGAATAATCTCGGCCTGGTTAAGAGGCAGCTTCTTGTTGTGCTTAACGACAATTCAATGGCGATAGATTCTACACAGGGCGCCATCGCGCAGTTTCTTGCCAAGGTAAGACTGAGCCATACTTATGAGGATTTGCGCAGGAGAACCGATAGGATACTTGAATATCTGCCGGTATTTGGGAAAAAGATGGAAGACGCACTGAAAAATTTCAAAAGAACTGTGCGTATGGCGATTACACCGAACAGGCTTTTTGAAAGTTTGAATATTCCATATTTTGGGCCGGTTGACGGTCATGATACTGCATCGCTGATACAGCTTTTTAAGGCCGTTTCGCATCTTGAAACTCCCGCGGCACTGCATGTCTATACCAAAAAAGGTAGAGGCTTCAGTCCTGCCGATGACGACCCGACACGTTTTCATTCGACAGGTCCTTTCGAAATCAACGGTGAGCAGATGGAAAAACCTGGACAGGGAAGAACTTTTACAGAATGTTTTTCTGAGGCAATGGTTGGGATTGCAAAAGAGGACAAAAAAATAGTTGCGATTACTGCTGCGATGTCTGATGGTACGGGACTGGCAGGATTCAGACAGGAATTTAATGGCCGTTATTATGATGTCGGCATTGCGGAATCGGCGGCGGTGGATATCGCAGCGGGCCAGGCAAAGTTGGGGCTGAAACCTTTTGTTTGCATTTATTCGACATTTCTTCAGAGAAGTTTCGACCAGATATTTCAGGAAGTTGCATTGCAGAATCTGCCGGTGGTTTTTTGTATCGACAGGGCCGGTCTTGTTGGTTCTGACGGGCCGACACATCATGGTCTGATGGATATCGGATTTCTGAGAATGATGCCGAATATGGTGCTGATTTCTCCGGCAAACGGTATTGAGCTTAAAGGCGCCCTGAGATTTGCCCTCCAGAACACCTGTCCGGTAGCGATACGATACCCAAAGGACTATGTTGACGACAGTGTTTGTCCTGAGATTTTTTCACGACCATTTGTGATGGGTAAAAGTATTGTATTAAAGCAGGGCAAAAACAAGCTGGTTCTGGCAACGTATGGCAGTATGAGCATTGAGGCGTTAAAGGCTGCTCATATTCTCACATCCGATAATATCGATATAACCGTTATAAATGCCCGTTTTGCCAAGCCCATAGACGAAAAAATCATTTCGTTATTGTCGGACGGTTTTAGTATAATAACAGTTGAAGACCATGCCGCTAGCGGTGGTTTTGGCTCGGCAGTTCTCGAAGCAGCGGCAAGTGCCGGTCTTGATACGGCGAAAATTACGGTGCTCGGTGTTGGTGACAAGTTTGTGCAGGCTGACAAGAGGGCAGAGCAGCTTAAGCAGTGCGGTTTGAGCGCGCAGGAAATTGCCAAGACTGTGAAAAAAATTCTGAAACTTTAGTAAAAATTTCAGGTCTAACAATTATGGTCAAAGAAGGACGTAAGCCCGGATTGATTATTTTTGGTGATGCCCGGCGGGATTTTGTAACTGAAGCGGTTGATGACTTTATGAAATTTACTGAAGGCCGTGCTGAAATACTTGCCAACTGTTTCCGCGGAGATTGCGCCGTTGATGTTGTTAACAATGCTGATTTTGCAGTTGTTTTTGGTGGGGATGGCACAATACTTTCAGCAGCCAGAGACTTGAGCCAGACAAGCGTTCCGGTTATAGGTGTTAATGTCGGCAGACTCGGCTTTCTGGCCGAGTTCAGCATTGAGGAGTTAAAGAAACTTTTTGGCAGGGTTACCTCGGATGTTGCTCTTGTGGAAAAGAGAATGATGCTCAAATGTACCGTTACCGATGGGAAACGGGAAAAGTCGAGTTCAACGGCAATCAATGACGTAGTAATAACAGCGGGGCCGAGTTATAATATGGTGGATTTAAAAATAAGTGTTAGCGGTCAAAATCTTGCGGATTGTGTAAGTGATGGGCTTGTTATATCGACGCCTACTGGTTCTACGGCATATAATCTCTCAGCGGGCGGACCGATATTATCGGCAAATCTCTCAGCGATAGTTATTACGCCGATATGTCCACATACCTTCAGTTTCAGACCTGTTGTGATAAGTGCCGATAGTTCGATTGAAATCCGTCCGCAGAGGATAAATGAAGGCACAGCCGTAACACTTGACGGGCAGGTATTCAGTTCGCTCAAAAATGATGATATCGTTACAGTGGAAAAACACAGCGGTGCGTTTCTTGTTGTTAATAATCCGCTCCGCACCCAATGGGATACGCTCGCGGAGAAATTAAGCTGGGCCCAGAAACCGAAATATAAAGGGAAGTAGTGCGGTTGCAATGAAAAAGAACAGGGATAAAAAAATTATTGTTTTCCGGCTTTTGGTCTTGGTATTTTTCTGCACAAGATGTCTCGCTCTCCAGGACGAAATAGGTAACCCGGCAGTTCCGCCGAGCAGCGTCAAAAGCGGGCTGGTAAAATCTCCAAATCCAGTTGATACCACTGGTAATCTTACCGTAACCGGCAATGTCAGCGGCTTGGCATATTTTCACGGCCTTGTCCCTTATCGGGCACCGACCCAGTTCGGAGCGCCGATGGGAAGCGATGATATAAGTTCATTTCTCAGGCGCTCTGCACCGATAAACTCGTCGAGGTCGCAGCTTTCGCCGCAGCCTTATTATCTGCCTTCGAGCACCGTAAGTTCACTTGCTCCAAGCGCATTGGGCACGGTCTTGACGTATCCGAGTATTCGGGCTAACAAGGGAACGGGGGAATTTGTAGCACCACAGGCGCCAAAGATTGAGAAAAAATTGGAAATACCGGCTGCTTCTCCTTTGTATGATTACAGCAGAACCAGGCCGTTAAGTTATGAACCGACGGATGTGGAAAGGATGATAACTTATGAGCTTATACGTGAAAAAACCAAAAAGGAATTAAGTCAGGCTCTGCAGAAGGCGACAGGAGATATTTACAAGATTGACACTGAGGTCGAGCAGGCTAAGCAGCCGGCGGAAGGTACTCTTTCAGTGCCTCAGCCCGCCGAACCGGCTAAGCCGCTGGAGCCGTCTGAGCCTTTGCAGCCCGGCAGGATTCCAGAGACCGAAGCTAAGCAGCCTGCCGGCAAAGATATTTATGAGCAGATGCTCGAGGATATTAAAAAAGCTCCGCAGCTGCAGAAAGTTCCTCAGCCTGCCGAGCAGAACCAACCGCAGGAAGAAGACCCTGCTGAGTTTAAAAGTGAACTGGCAAAAATAGAAAAGGAAACTGCCGATGCCTTTGTCGGTGTGCATAAGAGCTTTGCGGCGCAGGCAAAGGACAAATTCAACTATTATATGCGGACAGCCGAGGAGTTTTTAAAGCAGGGTAAATATTATAGCGCTGTCGATGCCTATACACTTGCCAGCGTATATAAGCCTGGTGACCCGCTTGCTTATGCAGGCAGGGCGCATGCTCTGTTTACCTCCGGAGAATATATGAGCAGCGCGTACTTTCTTGCAAGGGCAATAAATATCTTCCCGGAGTATGTCAATTTCAAAATCGACCTGAATGCAATGATACCTGACACAAGCCAGTTTGAGGGCAGGATTACGGATGTAAAACAGTGGGCTGAAAAAACAAAGTCGGCGGAACTCAATTTTCTGCTGGCGTATGTGTATTACCAGCTTGATAAAACAGATTTGGCGCTGGCGGCGATAAATTCTGCTGCCGAAAAGATGCCTGACAATATTGCCATAAAGGTACTGAAGCAGGCTATAGAGAAGAAGGCACAGTGAGGCGTATCATTGGTCAGTTTAAAGCAGCAGGATAATTTCAATGAAGAAAGAATTTTTGGTTCTGCGGGGGCTCTTGCAAGTGCATATCCGGGATATGAGGATAGACCCGGGCAGAGACAAATGGCAGGAGCCGTGCAGAATGCCCTAAAAGGGCATTTTCATCTTGCCGTTGAGGCGCCGACAGGAATCGGCAAAAGCTTCGCATATCTGGTACCTGCGGTACAGGCAGCAAAACGGCAAAAGTGCAGAATTCTTATAAGCACCTATACAATTACCCTGCAGGAGCAGTTGATAAACAAGGACATCCCATTTCTGGCTCGTCTGCTTAATGACGGTTTTACCGCCTGCCTTGCAAAAGGACGCAACAATTTTATCTGCCTCAGAAGGCTTGATTTTGCTGTCAGGAGACAGCAGGGGCTTTTTGACAGTGATACTGCTCAGCTCGTGCGACTGGATAGCTGGGCAAAACAGAGCACGGATGGTTCGCTTAGCGACCTTTCGTTTGTGCCAACACCACAGGTTTGGCATGCTATAATGAGCGAACACGGAAGCTGTAAGGGAAGAAAATGTCCGTATTTCGGTAAGTGTTTTTACTGGCGAAACCGCAGGCGACTGGAAAATGCCGATATCATTGTGGCGAATCATGCTCTGCTGTTTAGCGACCTCGTATTAAGACAGCAGAACGTTTCAATACTTCCAGATTACAAATTTGTGATTGTCGATGAGGCGCACAACATTGAAAATGTTGCCGAAGAACATTTCGGACTCAATGTAAGTGACGCGCGTATCTCCTTTATCCTCAACAGCTTATACAATAAAAAAACAAAGAGAGGATTTCTTGCCAATGCCAAAGATAGTGAAGCTGTGAATCTTGTAAGTTCCTGCCGCAAATCTGCAGATGGTTTTTTCAGGGATATTGGACGCTGGTTCGAATCAAATGGTGGCAACGGCAGAACAAGAGCCGGTTTTGTGACCGACAGTGTTACCGAACCAATTAAAAAGCTGAGGCTTTCTCTTTCAAAAATCGCCGGTCAAAGTAAAGATGCTGATGAGCAGTTTGAGTTTTTACGCTTTGCAGACTTGCTGGCGGCGGTTGAAACTGATTTGAAAAGTTATCTTTTGCACGATGATGAGAACAGCATTTACTGGGTTGAGTCGGCAAAAAACAAAAGAAAGACACTGACACTCAGAAAAGTCCCTGTCAACGTAGCGGAAAATATAAAAAACTGTCTTTTTGATAAATTTGAATCAGTGATATTAACAAGTGCAACCCTCTGCGTTGCCTTGTCAGGCCGGGGCGAGGAATTTGGGTTCTTTGCCGAGCGTATCGGTCTCGTGAAGTTTGAGCGGTTAAGACTTGAGACGCCTTTTGACTATCAAAGGCAGGTAACGATGTATATTGAACCGGACCTGCCTGAGCCGAATGATAAAAATTTCGCACAGGCCGCAGCAGAGAAAATAAAAAAATATATAACACAGACAAACGGCAGGGCTTTTGTGCTGTTCACAAGTTATCAGATGCTTGATGAATTTGTCGAATTGCTTTCCGGCTGGCTGGGTGAAAAGGATATCGAGTTGCTTGTGCAGGGCGGCGGGACGGATAGAAGCGAACTATTAAGACGGTTTAGAACCAATGCAGGCAGTGTACTTTTCGGCACAGACAGTTTCTGGCAGGGGGTAGATGTGCCGGGAGAAGCCTTGAGCAATGTTATTATCGTCAGATTACCTTTTGCAGTTCCGACACATCCCCTCATTCAGGGCAGAATCGAATATATAAAGGCTGCCGGACGCGACCCTTTTTTGGATTATCAGCTTCCGATGGCGATTATAAAATTCAAGCAGGGCTTCGGAAGACTTATAAGAAGCAAAACAGACAGTGGAATTGTGGTTGTACTTGATAGCAGAATTATGCGTAAAAGCTACGGCAGAGAGTTTTTAGCGGCTATTGAAAAGTGCAGAATAGAAATAGCAGAACAGTAAAAATTGCGAAAAACCTTTAAGTTTTTTTCACCTTTTTTAATAGATGTTCGAGCCGGATTCTAAGCTGCCCCAGTTCTTTTGATTTAAAGGAGCTTTTTGTTCTTTCAATGGCTCTTACGGTCTCTAAAAGAGCTTCGGTCAGTTCCGTCAATCGAGGACAGTTTAAAAGATTGCAGACGGCCGAGTCAGGCGGTTCGTCTGTAAGTATATATATAAGGTTTTTGACATTTCCCATAGCAGCACTTATGTTTCCAAGCGTAAGGTCCAGAAAACTTCTTGCAGAAGCTGAAAATGTTCCGTGATTTTTATCTTTCAGCACTTTTTCTATATCCTGCATTTGTTTCTGCCACGCTGCAAGCCTTTGTTTTGTCTCGGAGACGGTCTGGAAAAGGTTCTTTCGCCGGATTGCTTCAGCGACGTTTTTCTTAAGTTCTTCAAAGTCAATGGGCTTAACCATATAGGCGGCTACAGAAAGTCCGACAGCTTCGATTGCGGACTTCTGGGATGGAAATGCGGTAACAAGGATAGCCGGTATTCCTTTTGCCAGTTTCGGCATTTTTTTAATCAGTTCAAGGTCGGGATTTCCCGGCATCTTGATATCAGCAATGAGCAAATCGTAGGAGTGTTGTCTGAGTTTTTCGACGGCAGTATTGGCATCGCCGACGCAGTCACATTCATAGCCTTGTTTGCGGAGCAGTTCGCCTGTTGACTCGCGGAAAGTCTGTTCGTCATCGGCCAGCAGGATTTTTCCGGTGGTAGTCATGACAATCTCCTTTTTTTCTAATCCCGTTAAAGATTCGCTGTGATTAACCCGGTTTTTGCCACAGCGCAGGCAGAGGTTGCCGAAGTCAGCGATTCAGCTTACTGTAAGCTTTTGAGCAAAGCTGTGCCCTAAATCATATGGGGTGATTGGCTTGTTCAAGCCGTCGCGCAGTATATATTTTTCAATTCTGCGGTCCACACTTCTTGATGTCGAGTCTTCTGCATGTTTCTATCATATACCCTCAATGATAATATACGTTATCGGCAGCGAATATTGCACCCAGGTTATTGCCCAGTTATTACAGATATTATCGGCAATTCCAGTAAAAAATATTAACTTTTTTGGATGCTTTTCAGGAGTTTTTCCAGTTTTGTTCGAACTTTTGCGAGTTGTTTTGATTTATACAAATTTCTGCTTTTTTTCAGAGATTCTATGGACAGTTTGACGCCTTCGGTAAGTTCCAAAAGTGCAGGGCATTGTATAAGCCGGCATATTTCCATGCGAGGCTTTAAGCTGTCGAGCAGAATGATTGCCTGATGGATGCTGTTGAAAGTGCCGTCTATTTTAATGGTTGTGACATCGAGAAAGCTTTTTAACGCTGTCTCAAATGCATCACATTTACCGTTCTGCAGGGAAAGTTCTATAGTTTCCAGTTCGCCCATCCACTGTTGAAGACTTTTTCTGTTTGCAGCGATGGTCTTACGAAGTCGGCTTATTTTTATGGCGTCCCTCGTTTTTTGCAGAAGTTGCGGAAAGTCAACAGGTTTTACGAGATATGCTATTACAGGTAAATGAATCGCATCTACGGCTGTCTGCTGTGAAGGATATGCAGTTATAAGAATGATACTCACCACAGTAGTGGTCCGGGATAGTTGTTTGACGAGTTCCAGGCCGGAATTGCCCTGCATTTTTATGTCGGCAATAAGTAAATCATAAGTCTTTTCAGACAATCTTTTCAGTGCCTCTGTCGCAGTTTCGGCACAGTCACATTCAAAGCCCGCGTTGCGTAATAATTGCGCCGTTGCCATCAGGAATGTCTGCTCGTCGTCTGCTATTAAAATTCTGCCGAACAAATTGTCATTCTGTTGGTTCATTTCTCATCGGAATGGAAATATTAAAAATGGTTCCTTTGTTTTTTTCACTCGTAAAATCGATGGTTCCGTCCATCGCGGTGATAATATCTTTTGTTATGGCGAGTCCCAGTCCCAGTCCGCTTTTAGGGCCGCCGAGGCCTGTTGTAAAAAACGGCTCAAAAACTCTGTCTTTTATCTCGTCGTCTATACCAGGTCCTTCGTCGCTGACCGAGATGTTTAGCCTGCCGTCCTCCGCAGAAGCGCGTATCTTTACCATCGTATCGGGGCCGGAAGCCTGTATTGCGTTTTGAACAATATTATAAATTACCTGTCGGAGCAAGGCTTCAGAAAGAGTAATAATGGTTTTTTCATTACAGTCTATTTCGATATTTATGTGTTTTTCCTGACTGGCAATTTTCAGGAGTTCGACAATATCCCGAATACTCTCATAGACCCTGAATTTATCTGCCAAACGCGTTTCCGGTCTGTAAAGGTTGAACATCTGTTTTACAATCTGTGAGACCCTGTTGATTTCTCTTTCGATTCTTCCTATGTATTCAAAGTACCGGTGGTTCGGCGGGACAGCGTCCTTTATAAGAAGAAGAGAATTTTTTATGCCGGCAAGGGGGTTGTTGATTTCGTGAGCAATCTGTGCCGCAAGTTTACCTGCCCCGGCCAGTTTTTCTGTTTCCTGCAGTATTTTCTGGATACGGTTTCTTTCCTCGATCGTTTTTAATAGTTGGGTATTTGTTTTCCGCAGTTCCACCGTTCGCTGTTCGACTCTTTGTTCCAGTTCGAGATGCGCTTTTCTTAGTTCTTCTTCGGCCTGCTTGCGCTCAGTGATATCGCGAAAACTGCCCATAATGCGTTTTTTGCCGCCTAAGGTAATTATCGACGTATTAACATCTGCGTAAAAAACGCTGCCGTCTTTCCTTTTTACCGGCAGGCTCTCAGCAAGCTTGATTTCTCCTCGCGCCTGACGCTCGAACATCTCCATAACTCGCGGCAGGTCCTTGGCGGGATGGATGTCGTCAACACCAAGGTGTTTTATTTCTTCTTCGGTGTATCCTAACATCTCACATATCATTTTGTTGTATATTTGGAATCTTCTGGTTTCTACGTCTGCCACAAGTATTCCGTCCCTGGCATCATCAAACATGGTCTTTAATCTTGTCTCGGAGTCCTTTAGTTCTTGTTCAGCCTTTGATCTTTCTGTAATATCCTGGCCGGTCGAAAGAATGCCGATTACTCCGCCCTGGCTGTCTTTGAGAGTTCTGCCATACCATTCAATCTGTATGAATCTGCCGTCTTTCGTAACAATCGGGTTTATATTACCTTCTATGTATATGTCGTCCAGAGTTTTGTAGGATACCTGCTTGATTTTCTGTCTGTTTTCCTGAGGCAGAAAAGTGTCAAACCAGTTTTTGCCCTTTACTTCTTCAAGGCGCCAGCCGGACAATTTTTCAAAATACGGGTTGAATGTTACAATATTTGCGTCCTTATCCAGGACGAGAACAATGGTCTGGGCTGTTTCGATTACTCTTTGTGCAAAGTCTCTCTGTTCCTTTAGTTCTTTTTTGATTTCAAGACGCTTCATTGCGTTTGCCAGGTCGTTTGTGGCGGTGCGGAGAAATTCGATTTCAGATGTCGTCCATTGGCGCTGCTCGGTGCAGTTGTCAAAGCTGATAAATCCTTCCAGTTTGCCGTCGATAATTATCGGCAGAGCAAGCAGAGCTTTTATATTCAGGGAGTTCCAAAAGGCCTGTTCATCAGCGAGGCTGTTGGAAGTCAGTAAGCATACAGGCTTGTTACAGGAGAAGTTTTTTTCCCAATTCGGCCAGATTTTTTGCGTAAAGAAATCATGAGTTTTTTCTGTGATGGCTTTTATGTCTTTATTTGCATTCCACTGTGCCTGGATTGGGAGGGTTAATCTGCCGTTTTGATCGGTTCTTTTGAGAATGACGAGCACTCTGTCGGTGCCTGAAGCGGATCCTAATGCAGTGACAAATTCCTCATATGGTATTTCCGATATCGGGTGCAAGAGTATGTTGGTAGCGGCACCAAGGGCTTCTAAATATCGTTTGTGTTTCTGCAGTTCCAGCTCGTGTTCTTTTCTTTCGGTTATATTTCTCGATACTCCGCACATCCCTGTCGGCTTGCCGTCCTTATCTTTCATTAGCCAGGTATGGCACTCCACTGTGACCATGCTGCCGTCGGAAGCTTTGTTGACAATTTCCCCCGACCAACTGCCTTTTTGAAGGGTAGTCTGGATTATTTCCTGCTGAGTTGCGCCTAAAGAAGGTTCTTGACCGAAGATTTCAACTGATTTTCCGACAAGTTCATCCTTGTTTCTTTTTGCCCAGTTGCCTTCTGTCTGATTGACATAGGTGATTTTTCCTTCAAGGTTGGTAGCCGTAATGCCGTCGCCTATTTCGTCGAGAAGCATAGACTGGAAGCGGAGTTCTTCTTCGGACTGAGCCAGTTTTTTGTGTGCCTTTTGTAGTTCAAACCATCTTCTGAATGCAAAGACGGCCATTGCTGCTGAGAGAAATGCCGCCAAAAGCAGCAGCTCATGGAGTTTTTTATGCTGTTGAGCCGGCAAGTTGTAAAGCCAGCCAAAAATCCCCAAAAGATTTACTGCTGAAAACAAGACCACCGCAGTAGAAATTGCTATTACAAATTCCGCCGTTGCTTTGCTTATCGGTAGCGGTTTTTTGGCTTTTTTTGTCTCCATACCTTATAAATATACGATTAAAGATATATGTATCCTGAGTTATCTCCAAAGAATGTTAATCTGGGCTGGTTTTTTGCCTCTTAGTTCCTAAACTATGAGGCAGTTAAGTTAGCTTTTATTTAATCTGTTGTCAATCGTCAATAGGAGATTTTTTCATCCTCCGCCGGACAGGCAAAAAAGCCTTTGCAGACCAGTGGATTTTATTATAGATAATATAATGTATCAATCGATGCTGATTTGTGTATGTTTAAAAGGAAAGGAGAATAAACATGCAATTCGGTAATGGTTTAAAGAAGAATCTGGTATTGTTTACAGCAGTTGTCGTTCTATCGGTCTGTATTAGCCGGTCCGCCTTTGCTGGCGACTTAAACGAAGATTGCAGAGTTGACTTTGGGGATTTTGCGGCAGTAGCAGAAAACTGGTTGATTGATTGCCGGCTGACCCAGCAAAATCCGGCCTGCATACCTGAATAAATAATTCCGGCAGATGGTTTATGGTGAAACCGTCAGCATCGTACTAAGCTGCATCGGGTTGTCTGGACAATCCACGATTCAGCAGTTTTTATATAACCGGTAACTGAGTTAAAATCATGGTTGATTATCAAAATACGTGTGCCAATCTATCGAAGGAGCGGTGGTGTTACCGTATTTGTCTTTTGTATAAACTCTGTAGCCGGAATGATTTGTATTTGGGTACGGCCCTGCTCGGTAGTATGGGGTATCAATCCAGCCGCTGTCGGTACCGCTGCTGGTGTAGCAATCGAAGTAATACCAGACAACTCCGCTATCATCTGTAGCGGTAGTAGCTGTCATAATATGGTACCACCAATCTAATGGATAGTTAGGGTCTAAACCCTGTACGGCTTGAGGCACAGAGGCCCATGTGCTCGGGTTTGGTTGCGGCGGCGTCGTATCATTTGGCTCGTTTGGCTCCTCGCCTGGGGGCGGTGTGGTAGCTGAGGCAGGAATTGAGTAAGCCGTTTCGTTTTGTGCCGGTGATTTATCGCGAGCCTTTACCCGATAAGTGTAGGTTGTATTAGGTTCGAGGCCGAGGTCCTCGTAAGTTTCGCTGGCTTGCCAGTCACAATCATGGCAGTCTGGTGGGCTGACACAGTCGAAATAGTATTCAGGTGGTCCACAGGCATCGGTGGCGGTCGCTGCCGTCATACTGATTGAGTTCGACGATGTTGGGTGAGGCGCTATTGCCCATAGCATTGGATCCGGCTGGGGCGGAGCGTCATCCTGGCCTACTACCGCATAGCTGATAATGCTCCAGTCGGTCTCATTGCCTTGTTCATCCTTTGCCTTGACGCGGTAACCGTATTGTACTCCAATGGTAAGACCGGTGTCGGTGTAGGTTGAATTCGGACCCCAGGGTTGGTCATGACCGCTTCCATATACGCAGTCAAAGTAATATTGTATGGATGAACCTGAATTATCTCTGGCGGTGGTCGCTGTCATTGTAATTTTAGTTATATCTGCCGAGTGAGGCCTTATAGCCCATGTCATCGGGTCCGGTTTTGGCGGAACGGTTTCCGTATCACCGTAGTTTGCGGCAAAGGCTGCAAAGTCTTCAAAGTCAACCTCACCATCTTCGGTTATGTCTCGTTCGTGACAGAAGTACGGGAAGATGCAGCCTGATCTCATCCAGTACTCGAAAAAGAGACCGGCATCGATATCATCAACAATACCGTCAAAGTTAAAATCGCCGAGTATATCAGCGGTCAGCGTATAATGGTACCCCATATCAACAATACCTGAATCAATTGCCATGCCTTTAACTGTTACATGGTCTGTTCTTGTAGTGTGTCGGTACATATCATTGTCGATTGCCGGGCTGGAACCGCTGTTGACACAGTTGCTGTCTACTGTCTGGAGAGGCTCGCCGGTTATAATCTGGCTGAGATAATAGTCTCCCCAGTAGCCGGTAACAAACAGCGGGCTTGTTAATGTTGTGCCGGTAAGGTTGTTTGCATCGTCCCAGTTGAGTATGCAGCCATTCTCGGTGTCAACAAATACGTTTGCTGCTCCGTCCTCTACATCGCTGTACCAGACGCTTACTTCGGCTCTTAATTTATCTGCGGCATAGGATGGACTTCCTACTGAGATTTGCGGGCCGTATTCCGCGTTGTTGCTCCAGATTATACTGTTAATGACTTTTGTGTCGGCTTCGTAAGCACAGCTCAGGCCGCCGCCCATGCCGGTGGCAAAACCGCCGCCTGTTATAATGTTGTGTGCTATAGTACAGTTTGAAAGAGTGAGCTGCGCATCCCAGTTGGATGATATCCCGCCGCCGTCCCTGCCGGCGTTGTTGTGTATGATAAGACAGTTGTGCATGCTTGGCGCAAGCTCGCCAGAGAAGTAAACTCCGCCGCCGCTTGTGGAAGCTTCATTATTGATGATTTCGCAGTCGTAGAATTTTGCATCGCTTGATGCGCAGTAAATCGCACCGCCCTGACCTGCCGGGTCAATAGCTAAATTGCCGTTAAAATCGCATTCAAAGACAATGGAGTTGCTATCGGCAAGCAGCATAGCACCGCCGAGCATTGAAGTACAGTTTTCAAAATAGCATCTGCTTATGTGGGCGATTGAATCTTCCCAGTACATTCCGCCGCCGGCGCAGGCCCGGTTATTAATGAAGGCGCAATTTTTGAAGACTGGTATCGCAGTGCCTTCTGCACAGACTGCGCCGCCGTAGCTTACCACCGAGTCGTACAGGACGGTTTCTTCTATTGTTACTCCTACTGTATCTGGATTGGGTACATTGGGGTCAGAACCTGCTATCTGGCCTCTGGTATGAGCTTCGTTGTCAACAAAGTCACAGTCTGTGAAATTGGCCTCGCTTCCGGCTGCCATATATACGGCGCCGCCGAACGAGTCGATGGCATAATGTTGCATCGGGTAGCCGGCAATGTTGTCTGTACCGCTTATGCCGCAGACACCGCCGTAAGCACGGTTGCCCTGGAATAGACATTTCTCAAATTCCGGTTTGCTGCCGCCCATACAGTAAATAGCGCCACCGTAGCCGCTGTAGTACCAGTATCCCTGGTATGGTCCGAAGTCCCATGTATGATATGCGTTATCATTGGGGTCGCCCCAGTTTCCGCCGTGTCCGCGTCGGCCGGCACCATCCATACCATTACTGCCTTGAGCGTAGCAGTCTATGAAAGCGCAGTTTTTAAACAGCGGATTGCTTTCAGAATCAATGGCTACGGCGCCACCCCGTGCCCAGCCTGCCCAGCCGCCGTCTCCCTCGTTGCCTGTACCGTCGCAGCCATTGCTGGCAAGTGCCGAACAGTCGATGAATTGGCAGTTGCGAATTGTGGGCGAAGCATTGTATAGATTCATCGCGCCGCCGAAAATACTTCCGCCGTTACGACCGTCACCTGTTGGTCCGTGAGCCTCTTCTGGGCTACAGTCAATATAGCCCCCATAATAATGAGCATCCTGGATGGATATTCCGTCCAGAATCATAGTTCTGTCGACATTCGCGAGCCGGAAACCGTTGCCCTGCAGGATAGTCTCCGCTACTACGCAGGGGTCATCCGGATTTGTGCCGGTAATCGTGATGTTCTTGCCGTTGATGATGATTTTTGCAGGGTCATAATTGGACTCTGAGCCGGCATATATTCCCTTGGCAAGAATAATTTTGTCTCCGCTTTTGGCGTCATTTACTGCATTCTGCAGAGAGGTATATTCACCTGGTACATATAGATTTTTCGGTTGTTCAAATGATACTGTAACCTGCCTGTCGCGAATCATAACAACGTAGTTTGTTATATTGGTTGAACTGTCATCATCTGTGCCTGCCCATTGATTTACTCGCCAGCCGGCATCGGGTATGGCAGTAAGTTCAACGGTTGTACCGGCATAGTATTGGCCGCTGGGTGGCGCAATATTTCCATGACCGCCGACAGCGGCCGTTGTAAGATTGAATCGGCCGGGTTTGTTAGCCTCGATGTCGATGTAGTGGTAGCCGATATCAAGCTGGCCCGCATCGCCGGCGTTTATACTGGCATCGCCGCTGTCAATTCTGGTTGTATAATCAGCCATATTATTATCAGGCAGAACGCTGACATTCGCGGCAAGCGCACTGCCGGCGTCGATAGCCAGGCTGTCGGTATCATCCGGGGCAGAAGGAATTTTCTGGCTGAGATAGTATTCGCCCAAATCGCCTGTTACAAATAGCGGCGGGCTTAACGGATTAGACCTGCTACCTGCCCCGTTGTTGCCGGCAGTTGCACTGTTGAGCGCGTCAATGTTGACATTCGGATCGCTTGTATTAAGTGTCTTATAGGTAATGCCGGAATCACGGTCATAGAAATCCCCATCGTAGTTATCATAGAACAGACAGTATGAAATATTCGGGTCGCTGTCATCGCTGCTTTCGTAGATTGCAATTCGTTTTGTTTGGTCGAAGATGCAGTCTTTTATAATCGGCGAACTGTTATATGCGCAGAGGACTGCGCCGCCATAGCCGCCCGGTTCGGTTCCATTTTCGCTGAAGCTGCAGCTTGTTATTTGCGGCGAGGAGTTAAGCGCGATGAACACCGCACCACCTCTTGCATTGGCGGAATTTTTGGCAAACAGACAATTATGCATCCTGGAGGTTGTGGTAGAAGGCCCCCTGAACATAATACCGCCGCCGCTAAACAGCGAAGTGTTATTCATTATTTGGCAGTTGATAATTTCAAGCGGCAGATTTGATATAAAGGCACCGCCGCCTTCGGCGTTTGTGCCGATAGCTCTGTTGTACATAATGGCGCCGCCGTGAATTTTGGCGGTTGACCTTTCGCTAATGAGGTACAAACCGCCTCCGGCAGAAGCGGTATTTCTGTTGATATAACAGTTAACGAACGTGGCGTTGAAGTTCTTGGCGGTAATCGCACCGCCTATGTTGCCTGCAATGTTGTCGGTGAAGGCACAGTTGTTAAAGTCCAGGACGCATAGATTAGTGTCTGTGGTTTCGCCTATTGCCAAGGCGCCGCCGTCGCCGTTTGAGTCAGTCGCGGTATTTCCACCGAAGTAGCAGTCTGTTAATTTAATATTGTTATTTGCACCGGACCAGATAGCACCACCGCTGCCCTGCGTTGCACTGTTACCGGTCATATTGCTTTTGGAAATTGTTATACCGGCACAATTTCTTTCGGAATAGATAGCACCGCCACCAGTGTCGTACATATTGCTGATATCTGCTTGTGTGGTATTGTTGGCAAAGTTGCAATCGTTTATGTCGGCTGTAGCACCTGTTTCATAATAGATTGCACCTCCAAAACCTGCGCCGATAGATGCGCCGTCGGAGCCGTCCTGCGGATATGGCGGGTCATCCGGTATCAGGCCTGCACCCTGCAGGCCGCCTTGTCCGCCGAGCCCCTGCGAAGCGGTATTTTCAAGGAAATTGCATCTGATTATTTTTGGATTGGCGCCCGCTGCTGCGTAAATAGCACTGCCGTAACCGCGGCCTGAGCCGTTTCCGCCGTTTCCACCATCGCCGCCGATTTTGTTGGCTGTTCCGTCACTGCCGTTTCCGCCATCGCCGCCAATGCCGCCTCGTGCGGTGCAATTGCTGATTGTGCAGTTAAGTATCAATGGGCTGCTGTTCTGGCCGCAGAAGAAGACGCCGCCGTAGCCGTTGCCGGAGCCGCTTCCGCCGCGGCCGCCCTCACCATAACGTGGATGATCTTCGTCGCGAGTATACTCATCTGTAGTCAAGCCATAACCATCCCGACCATTATTTCCACGTCCACCGGTAACTTCGCAATTGGAAAAGATGCAGTTGCGGATTATCGGGCATGTATTTACATCACAGTATATAGCGCCGCCGTAACCATTGCCTGTAGCATTATCGCCGTGATAAATAGTATAATTAGGAGAGGCGGGGTACGAGATCATCTCCGGCTGATAACCTTCGGCAATTGAACCAGCTACCGAACAGTTGGTTATTGTGAAGCCTTCAATAATACTGTTTGCGTCTTCCCCATTTTGGAAGATAAACGCGCGGCCTCCGTTGTTGCAGTCAATAATGGTCTGCGTGACGACGTTCGGGTCGTTGGGGTCTTCAGAACGTATTTTTATAGCCTTGCCTTTGAAATCCAGACCATTGGGGCCTGTTATATAATGAGGCTGGCCGTTGGTTTTTCTGTAAACGTAGATGGTGTCGCCGCTTTCAGCAGCGTCGATTGCATCCTGAATATTTTCATATTCGTCAGGCACAATTAGGTTTTTCGGTGTATAGTATTCAAATCTGACGATAACATGTTTGTTGCTGTCCATAATAAGGGTGAAGTTTTGGTTGTGCGTTTCATAAACTGTGTCGTCGATAATCCACATAGCCACGCGGCAGTTGACATTCGGGATTGCATGCAGCCTTACCATAATGTTTTCATAGACTTGGTAGGTGTTGCCGGGCAACCAGGGCGCCTCGATTGTGCCGTTAACGTCCGGCGGATTGTTCATATCAATTCTTAATTCATAGCGTCGTACATCTGTAGAATAATGATAGCCAAGGTCGACAATATTATTAACATCATTTACGCCATCAACTACGCCATCAGCTCTTGTCGTAAGCGTATTTAAGCCGAGCGCTTCTGCCGTATCACTGCCAATGTCTATGCAGGGACTGTTTGAATCCTGGCCGGCAGGTCCTTGAGCGAGATAATATCCGAATACGAAATTCGGATCGTCTTCAATATTATTGCTGTCTGGTGCCCATCCGCTGTTCGGATCCCAGTTGATTGTGCAGCCTGGTTCAGCGTAAACGAGCGGCAAACCGGCGCCTATGATAGGCATTTCAGGTTGTCCGCCTTCGACCCTGAATAAGAATCCTCCCTGCAGCCCACTGTGATATTCTCTGTAAATAAGCCCGTTGGGGTTGCTGTCGAGGAATGCGCCGTTGGCTCCGGAGCCTTCAACTTCGTAGAAAGTGCCCGCCCTGCCTGTGCCGTTGGAATATCCTGCACGAGCGGAATAACCGCCGAAGCCGTTAGTGCCGCCGCTCGCATCGCCGGTTTCCCATTGTATCTTTTGGTAATTGAACTCCATATCAAAATCATTGAGAGCTCTGTCGCTGTGGTCAATTATGATAAGCTGGAAACTGTTCAGCTTGTCGGTGTAATAGCTGAAATAACCTACATCAAGCCAGTTAACGCCAAAAGCCGGTCTTCCATTTACAGTTCCGTGGCCGTATGTTACCAGATTAGAACCTGCCGCTCTGGTATCCACATCGGCAAAGAATGGAGCGATAATGGGTGTCCCGATATTGGTTGTCAGGCCGAACGGCGTAAATGTTACCAGTGGGGCATTGAAAGTTATATTGCCGTTGTTGTTAACGTAGCATTGCGAACGCAGCAGGCCAAAGAAGTTTATAGTAAATCCGAAGTCAACAAGCTCTGTTGACAGGTCGTCGTTCCTGGCGAGAGTATAAGTATTAAAGCCAGGTCTTATTGTCTGACCTGTAGTAATATAACCAACATCATTAGGATGGGCTATATCGCTGTATGTAACATTCATTATAGAAGGTATAGGATTATTCGCATCGCCGCTGCCGACAGCAATTTGTGATGCCTCGGCTCCGGCATTGCTCCATAGGATAGAGTCGATAATTTGTGTATTGCTTCCATAGGAGCCGTAAATACCGCCGCCTAAAGCTCTCTGATAACCATTTCCGTTAACAAAGTTCTGAGCAATAGTGCAGTTTTTGATATTTGTGGCAGCAAACCAGTTGGTAGAAATACCGCCGCCGTCCCTGCTTGATTTGTTGCTTACAATAAGACAGTTTTTGATGAGCGGGCAGTTCTGGTCGGACTGTTCGCCGCTGATGTAGATACCGCCGCCGCTTGTCCGGGCTAGGTTGTATGTAATCAGGCAGTTTTCGGTTTTGTTGATGCTGGCAAAAGCATAAATACCGCCGCCTTCGCCTATGAAGTTATCGTCGTATTCAGTAATCGCTGTATTGGGGTCATTGGGGTCTGTGTAGTAAATGTTTGTTTCGAGTCTGTAAGCCAGGTTGGAGTTGATTTGGCAGTTGGTGATGGTAACCTTCGGTGAGGCAATGGCGAAGATGCCGCCGCCGCGAAGAGCTGTGTTTTCAGTTATGTTGCAGTCCGTAATTTTAATTGCGTTTGAGTCTGTAATGTAAAACGCGCCGCCGTCCTCTGTTGCCTCATTGCCGCTGAAGCTTGTCCGGGCAATCACGCCGTCGCAGCCTTCATTGATATAGATACCGCCTGCATAGTCGGCATCATTGCCGGCAAAGTTGCAGTCGTTAACTTCGATAGCGCAGGTCGGACCGCACATTACCGCACCGGCATCGTTCTGTGAAGTATTGCCGGTAAATTCACAGCCTTGAAGGTTTACATTGCACAATGCTTCATAGAAGATAGCACCCGCAGAATTTGCTGCATAGTTGTTGGTAAATGAGCAATTGGTAAATTGCGGACTGCTTAGGGTTCTGCAATATACAGCGCCACCGTTTATACCTGTGTCGCAATCGGTAATCGAGCAATTTTTGAATATCGGATTGCTGGCGGTGCTGATATAAACGCCGCCGCCGTTCATTGTGGCACTGCAGTTTGTTATGTTGACGTTCCTGAATTCCGGATTGCTGCCGTTGCTGATATAGATTGCGCCGCCGGAAGCGTTGGTAACATCGCAGTCACTTATATCGACGTTTACGATAAGAGGCGAGCTGTTTATATCGATAAAGATAGCACCGCCGGCAATGGCATCTCCGCCGCCGTTAATGATTGTAAGGCCGTCGACGATAGTGTCTGCTGTTTCACCGCCTGCGAAGATAAAGCCCCGGCCGCTGCCGTTGCAGTCAATTATGGTTCTGGCAACGATGTACGGGTCGTCCGGATTTACGCCGTATAATTTAATCTGTTTGCCGCCGATGTTGATACCACCGTCGTATGTTCCTGCCGCTACAATGAGACTGTCACCGTTCTCAGCCAGTTCAACCGCATTTCGCAGTGCGCTGCCGCCGCCGGAAACCTGAATTGTACGTGCCGGTTTGAAGCGGACAAAGTATGTATTGTTTGAATCAACAATAAATGTTGTAGATTCCGTGGCGGAAATTTTTGTGCTATTTGCATCATACCAGCCCCTCACAAAATAATTTGCGTCAGGTATGGCTGTGAAAACCGGAATGGTGCCTGCATCGAATCTATAGGTATAAGTTGCCGTGTTCGCATCGTAAGAGACAAGCCCGTTCGGCTCGGCAGTTATTGTGCCGTGAATTGACGGATAGTTGGGGTCTTCGAGTATTTTTACGGTTATGTCATATTGTGGGGTAGGCGGTATTCCATGAGAATAGTGATATCCCATATCGACGATATTTACATCATTTACTCCGTCGATTCGAGTAGTTAAGGTATCAAAACCAAGTATCGAGGCCAAGTTGCTTCCGGTGTCAACACAGGGGCTGTTGGCCTCCTGACCGGCTTCCACCTGACTCAGGTAGTAGCCTTTTATGAAGAGCGGCGGGTCTTCATCGCTATTGTAACTTAATGTATGCCATCCGCCATTTGGATCCCAGTTGAGTGTACAGCCCTGCTCGACATAAATCGGTTCCAGGTTTACAAGTGTCGGCGTATCGGAGAAAGTACCGGCCTGAATAAATACTGCCGAATCGAGGACGTAATCACTTGTGTCGGCAATGGCCAGTTTTATCGTATGTATTCCTGCGCCAAGGCTGGGAGCCTGTGCGGTGAGCATATTTGTGAAGCCGTCATATTCAATATCGTAAAAAGGACCGCCGTCAGTCAGGTCATTGTTGTTATATAAATATGGATTTGCAGCATTGGTTCCCAGCGGGTTGCCGCCGTTTACATTGTTAATTGCAACCGGCGTAGTTGTACCGGGTATCAGTGCAATATTCTGTCCATCGAGAAAGAATGCAAATATGTCATTGTATGGTGAGTTAACGAATTCATTGTATTCTTCGGAAGCAAATATGTAGTTGAAGTACAAATCTCCTCCCGTTGTTGTAAACTGGAAGGTAAGTATAGTAGCGTCATAAGTATTGCTTTCCGGCACAAGTGTGTCAAGATCGGGGTCTCCCGCCAGAGTATTATTGCCTGTTGAGCCGTCGTTGTTGTTTGGCGGCAGAGCCAAATTGGCATCGCCGTTGGTGAGAATGATTCCGGATTCTATTTTGATGCCGGCAGCAATTCCGCCTTTGAATAAGCCGGCTGAATTATTTGAGCCGGTGAATCCTGGAGAGCCGACGAGTGTGACGCCCGGGCCAAGAATAGCATTTGCCAGAGTAACCGCGTTGTCGGTAAGTGTTATTTCGAGTGAAGGAGCAAGCGCCTCTTGTGTGTAGTTGGGGTCAAACCGTGGGCCGATATTAGAATATGTTACATTTACAGTTGCAGGCAGCGGATAACCCACATCGCCGCTTCCGACGGCAAGTTGTGTACCATCTTCTGCGGTATTGCCCCAGATAAGACAGTTGATTACATTGGTATGGCTTGCGTATGAGCAATATAAGCCGCCTCCATAAGAGGACTCATATCCTCTTTTAGTCAGGTTGTTGTAGGCTATCGTGCAGTTTTCAAGAGATGCGTTGGCGTACCAGTTTACACTTACACCGCCTCCATCACGGCCTGAGCTGTTTTGAGCAATAAGACAGTTTTTGACTAAGGTTGAGTTTACATCATTGGTATCAATAGGACCGCTGAGATAAATACCGCCGCCTGAAGTCCGGGCGTTGTTAAATTTGATTTGGCAGTTTTCTATCCGTGCGGGACCTGCAAAGGCATAAATACCGCCGCCTTCGCCTATGAGGCTGTCATCTTCAACAACTGAAAAGGGGTCGGTTGGGTCAAGGAGATAAGTTGCAAGTATATAAGCCTGGTTAGAGTTTATATTACAGTTGTTGATAGTAACCTTCGGTGAGGCAAAAGTGAAGATGCCGCCGCCGCGAAGGGCTGTGTTTGTGTTAATATTGCAGTCCGTAATTTCAATAACGTTGGAGTCGGTTATATAAATTGCGCCACCATCCTCAATTGTCTCGTTGCCGCTGAAGCTGGTCTGGGCGATTACACCGTCGCAGTCTTCATCGATATAAATACCGCCTGCGTAGTCGGCATTATTGCCGGCAAAGTTGCAGTCGTTGACTTCGACAATACAGGCCAAGCTGCACATTATCGCACCGGCATCTTGGTTTGCGGAATTGTTGGTAAATTCACAGCCTTGAAGGTTTACGTTGCATAACGTTTCATAGAAGATTGCACCCGCAGAATCTGCTGAGTTGTTGCTAAATGAGCAATTAATAAATTGCGGACTGCTTAAGGTTCTGCAATATGCAGCACCTCCGTTTATACCCGCGTCGCAGTCAGTAATCGAGCAATTTTTGAATATCGGGTTGCCGGCGGTGCTGATATAAACGCCGCCACCGTTTATCGTGGCACTGCAGTTTGTAATATTGACATTCCTGAATTCCGGATTGCTGCCGGTGCTGATATAGATAGCGCCGCCGGAAGCATTACCGGCATTGCAGTTACTGATATCGACATTGACGATAAGAGGAGAGCTGTCCGTGTCGATGAATATAGCGCCGCCTTCTATAGTATCGCCGCCGCCGTTGATGATTGTAAAGCCGTCGATAACAGTTTCAGCCGTTTCATCGCCGCTGAAGACAAAGCCGCGAATGGTGCCGGTGCAGTCAATAATGATTTTTTCTACGACATTCGGGTCGTCCGGGTTTACGCCGTAGAGTTTAATCTGTTTGCCGCCGATATTAATGCCGCCGTTGTATGTTCCAGCCGCCACAATCAGGGTATCGCCGTTTTCAGCCAGTTCGACCGCATTTCTCAGGGCAGTGCCGCCGCCGGAGACGGAAGTTATCTTCTCGGGCTTGAAGCGGAGGAAGTATGTATCATTAGCCTCGACAGTAAAGCTGAATGTGTTGTTGGCCGAGACTTTTGTGTTGTTTTTATCGTACCAGCCCTTTACAAAATAGTTTACGTCGGGTGTGGCCGTTAAGGTTGGAGCCGTACCTGCATAAAATTTGAATTTATATGTTGCGGTATTTGCATCGTAGGAGACAAGCCTGTTTGGCTCGGCAGTCATTGTGCCGTGAATTCCCGGATAATTGGGGTCTGCGAGTATCTTTACGGTGATGTTGTGCTCCGATACAGCGTTCCAATAGTGGAAGCCCATATCGACCATAGCGCTGTCAAACACACCATCGATTCGAGTTGTGTAAGTATCGAGGCCGAGGATTGAAGCCAGGCTGCTGCCGGCATCGATGCAATTGCTGTCAATATCCTGTCCTGTTGCGATATGGCTTAAATAATATTCGAACACAAAATTCGGGTCTTCTGCGATGTTATTGCTGTCAGGCGAAACAATCCATGTGTCATTTGCATCCTGCTCAAGACCGATTATTGTGCAGCCCTGTTCGGCATAAATCGGCGTTCCTACACGTGTTGCCAGGTCGATTGCCTGCATAACTGCGTTGCCGGCCTGGCTGCCGTCGGGAGTTTCAAACATTATACCGCCGCTGTCTTCTGCAAGGCTTTCAAAATAATATGTTGCGGTAGGATCGCCGACTCCGCCACCTGTAAGTATCGAGAATATATTGATATTTTTATTATTGGCTACTGTCGTAACATCTTCCAGTATGTAGCCTGTGGTTGGCTCCGGGTCATGCGGCGGAGCATCTCCCATAAGGATGATTATCTTCTTTACCTTTGTATTACTTCGCCAATTACCCAGCGAATTACCGTCGATGCAGTGCATCAGGCCTGAATAGACAGATTCCGGCCAATCTGCGCCGCCGGCAGGAGTAAGTCCGTCAAGGGCCGTCTGGATGTCGATCTTGTTAGTGGTGAATAATGAGTCATCCTTATAAGGATAGTCGGTATCACCGCCGTAAGGCGATGTATTAAAGTCTTTGAAGTCAACGACAGCGATTCTATAATCCTTGGTATTTTCAGCGATTCTGTCAACGATATCGGAAGCTGCCGCCTTGATTGAATCCAGTACGCTGCCCATACTGCCGGTTGTGTCAATGCAGAAGACCACATCGATAGCTTGGGGGGCAGCTTGGTTTGACCCCTGTATATCGCTGTATTTAATAATAACATTTGCGGGCATATCAGTGAATGGTCCGCCATTGGTTAATGCGATTTGTGAACCATCAATACCGCTGTTTGCCCAGAATATAGTATCTTTTACGTTTATGTTGGCTGCATATGAAGCAAACAAACCGCCGCCATTGCTGTTCACATCAGATACTATATTTTCTGTTATTGTGCAGTTTTGGATTTTCGGTTCCGCATAGTATATTGCGGCAATACCGCCACCCTCTTCTATTGCCCTGTTTGCGGTAATCAGGCAGTTTTTGATTTGGGGTATTTGGATAAATGGCGTGTCGCCGTCAAAACAGATGCCTCCGCCTGTGAGCCTTGCGTAGTTTTCGGTTACAAAAGTGTCGTTGATGTCTATCAGCGAGTTGAGTGCGTATATACCGCCGCCAGTTCCGAAAAGAGCATAACCGGCATCGGTATAATAGCCTGTTTGTGTGCCGGCAATATTTCCTTTGATTATTGAATTGCTTATTGTTCCTACGCTGTCGAGAGCAAGAACGCCGCCGCCGGCCATAGAGATATTATTCGATATATTGCAGTCGCTGATATGCATATCAACAACTCCCTCACTATATATGCTGCCGCCGAGAGGTGCAGAGTTGAGGACAAAGTTGCATTCGTTGATATCGGCAGTAAATGCATACCACAGACACAACCCGCCGCCACTGCCGGTATATTCGCCCCCATAAGGTGTGATATCGATCCCTGTTAAATCCCGGTAATTGGGGTCGTCGAAATCCTGATTGTATGCAGTTCTGTTGTCCTCAAAATGACAGCCATTGAATTTGACAGATGAAGCGGTTGAACAGAATACACCTGCGCCGAGACCTGCCATGCGGTAATTTTTGCGAGGCTGTTCTTGATAACCAGACCCGGCATAACGACCGCCAACACCGCTTATGCTGCCGTAGACCGTATTTTCTGTGAAGCTACAGTTTATAAATTCTGCTGCCGATGAATTATCACAAAATGCAGCACAGCCGGTTGATGTGTACATTTTTATATCAGCCGGAGCGACAGTCGGCTCAATGGTAAGTCCCCCGTAACCTCCAAATCCTCCCGCAAAAAAGATTGGACCACCGTCTCCGCCGTTTCCGCCAATTCCACTGACTCCTATGCAATTTTCAATTTGACAGCCTGATAATACCGGAACTGAATTGCTGCAATATATTCCTGCACCTTTTACTTTTCCTGGGAGTCCGCCATTGCCACCATCGGTGTCTTCTGCACCGGTGCCGCCGTTCCCGCCAATTCCAGATATAGCAAGGCAATTTCTGACGGTAACATTCGTAAGATGTGCATTTTCTTGTCTGATACAAATGGCGGCACCTATAACATCTCCGCCGTATCCACCAATTCCGCTTGTGCCTGGTGGAAAATAATTGGCACCTGGGTCAAGCAAGTTAGCCTGATTGGAAAATCCGCTTGCACCGTTGCCGCCATCTCCGGCAACAGCAATGCAGTCTTCAATCAGAACATTCATAATGTTTGGGTTGCCGGACTGTACATAAATACCTGCGCCGCCGGCATTGCCGCCCCATCCGCCATCGCCGCCATCTGGATCCTCTAGGATATTTGGGTCACCGCCTGGGGTACCTGGGCCCGCATTGCCTCCAAAAACTCCGCAATTTCTTATAATGCAATTCTTGACATTATGGCTGCCACGAATGGTGATTGCTCCGCCAAAAAGCGATAGCGAATTGCCATTGTATGGATTATTCTGGTGGTCGGTTTGGGTCGGCCAGCCGTCCTCACCGGGAATTGGGTTCATGCCCATCGTTCCATATCCAATCAACGAGTTTATTATAGTAACGCCGTTAAGGGTGCAAGGATTAGCCGGGTTACCAGGATCACCGATAAGCACGAACCCAAGATTGGCAGGTGCTTCGCCACCGCAATCGATTACAACATTTTCGGGATGTGTAGGGTCGCCGACTACAGTAATAATTTTGTTTATGACAAAACCTGTCCCGATATAAGTGCCCTCGTGGATTCTTATCGTATCGCCGTTCTGTGCCTGATTGATTGCGTTCTGTATGCCGTTGACATCGCCAAAGACGTGTATCACCCTGCTGTAATTAAGCTCAAACGTTACAGTAACTGTCTTGTTGGCGGCGCCCATTGTAACAGTGTACGTATTCACATTCCAAGTCCCCGCAACTGGCACGCCGTCTTCTGTCCATCCCGCGACTCGATATCCCTCATTTGGTTCCGCTGTCAATTTTATCTGGGTTCCTTCAGGGAACATGCCGCTGGCGGGTGTTACCGAACCCCAACCGGGGTTGGGAGCGACACTGATGGCAAGCTGATATTGTGGTATGGCCTCAAATTCAACTGTAACGGTCTTGGCGGTATTCATTGTTACGGTGTTTGTAAGAGCCGTTGAATTATTGTCATTTGTGCCTGTCCACAGCTTGACTTTATAGCCGGCATCAGGTGTTGCTGTAAGCGGGACAATCGATCCTTCCGGCCAGTAGCTGCGTCTTGGGCTTATTAAGCCATTGCCGCCGGTAACGCTGGTATTGAGCAGATGTTTTATCGAATTAGGCTCAAATTCGACGGCGACGGTAGTATTTGTCAGAAGTGTTACACTATATGGAGTATTAGAATCATTACTTTGGGTGTATGTATTAGCATCGTTGATGTCGAATGTTTCACTGTCGCCTTTTAGCCATCGTTTTATTACGTAGCCGGGGTTAGGATGGGCGTTTATATCAATGACACTATGTTGGACGAAAGGCTGCGCATTATAGTCGTCGATTGAGCCATTGGGGTCGATAGTGAAGGTTGTAAGTTCGCACATTACTATTGAGCTGAACCTGACGACCACAGTGTGATTGGCGTCCATAATAACAATTCTTGTCTCATTGTTGTCGTCGATTTCGTTGGAATCAATAATCCATTTCTCAATGTAGTAATTCGGGTCCGATGGAGTTGCTCTAAGAAGCACTTCTGTAAACTGCTTGATGAAATTCGGGTCGTTGCCGGGGAGGTTTGAGTCTATTGTTATCGTGCCGAGATTTTCGTTGGGTTCAACAGCGATAATAAGCACGTAATTGGCATCAATGCCGCTATCGGGATAATGGAATCCCATATCGACGGTATTTGTGTCAGGGACGTTATCTGTTCTTGTGATGCTGTATTCTGTGTCAGGCATGTTTGCATCGTTGCCGTCGTCAGCCACGCCAATGCCTGCATTGACACAGTTGCTGTCGGGAGGAAACTGTCCTGCTGCTGTCTGAGTTAAATAATAATTACCGAGAGGGCCTGTTTTAAATATCGGGTTAGAACTTATGTTTCCTGTTCCGCCGTCGCCATCCTGAATGCAGGAATAGGTGGCTGTTGCACCGTATATGTCGTCGCCGTTGTCCCAGAGGATACAGTTTCTTATTGTTGGGACGCTTATGTCTGTAGCGTAGATGCCGCCGATGTTTGCATCGCCGTTGTTCCCTGCGATTGTACAGTTTGTAATTACAGGCGAGGAGCCGTCAAAGCAGTCGATAACGCCATATCCGTATGCCGTGTTTTCCGCAATAAGACAGTTTTTAATTGTCGGGTGCGATTCGCTACTGGCTTCAATAGCACTGCCGTCAAGGTAGGAGGTGTTTTTTGTTATAATACAGTTTCTAATAACAGGTGAGGAGTAGAAGCAGTCTATTGCACCGCCGTAAGCGGCAACACTGTTTGTTATTATACAGTTATTGATTGTGGGCGAAGAGTTTATTTCACATTCTATCGCGCCGCCATAATACTCGCTGCCGTTTTTGATTGTAAAACCTTCCACAACCGCAGCGGGTATTTCACCGCTATGAAAGTAGAATGCCCTGCCGAGTCCGTTGCAGTCAATGATACAGGTTGCGGGATTTTTCTTTAGGCTGTAAATTCTGATTGTTTTTCCGCCGAAGTCGAGGTCTCTATTGCCCGGCCCTGTATAAGTACCATCGGCAACGACAATTAAGTCACTACCGCTTGCGGCATTGATTGCTGCCTGTATTGTAGGATACAGGCCGGAAGGCACGTTCAGAATTGCTGCTGTTGTAAAGGTGTTTAAAAGGAATGTTACGATTAAACAAAATGTAAATTTCTTAGTCATAAATTTGCTCCATCCTGACAAATTTACATAGCCTTTTTTGAATTTTTTTACCTCGGTCATTTTTTAATACCCTGCCAAAGTTTATATTTTATGCGCATTACACAATTCAGGCTGAGTCATTATTAGGTCTGTCCGTAACCTTATTGAACTCTGTCTTCCTCACTGCCTGCCTAAAATTGCCGGCAGTGGAAACCGAGTGTCCCGCCTCCTTAAGCCCCAAACAATTCACAAATTTTATCAGGCTTTTAATCATATTGCAAGACAAAAACATCAATTTAGCTCTTTCAGCAAGCCTTTCTGGTAAAAGAAGTTCCGTTATTTATTGACAGTTGTTCAACTTGCCTGTAATTTGAGCCTACGCTTTTATAGTTTCGCAGGATATATCGGCCTGATTTTATCGTTATATAACCTGTTTGTGTTGTTGACTTTAATAGGTTGGCTATGATTAAAATTAACGAAAACTATTTAATGTTGCAATCGGGCTATCTTTTTCCTGAAATTTCCCGACGTGTCAGGGTATTTGGCGCAAAAAATCCAGATGCAAAAGTTATAAAACTGGGTATTGGCGATGTAACAGAGCCTTTAGCTCCGGCAATTATTGAAGCGATGCACCATGCCGTTGACCGAATGGGCAACAGGGATGAATTTAAGGGTTATGGCCCGGAGCAGGGCTATGATTTTCTGATTGAGGCGGTAATAGCCAATGATTATGCCAGCCGCGGCGTAAATATCGAAAATACAGAGGTTTTTGTCAGTGACGGTTCTAAATGCGACACCGGAAATTTTCAGGAAATATTCGGAATAGATAATGTCATAGCTGTTACAGACCCCGTGTATCCTGTTTATGTAGATACTAATGTAATGGCTGGCAGGACTATCGGACCTGATGGCAAAGGCTGGTATAAAGGTATAGTTTATATGCCTTGCACGCCCGATAATAATTTTGTGCCACAGCTTCCAAAAGAAAAAGTTGACCTGATATATCTCTGTTTCCCTAATAATCCAACCGGTGCTGTTGCGACAAAAGAGCAGCTCGAAAAATGGGTTGACTATGCCAAAGAAAACAAAGCGGTAATTTTATTCGATGCCGCTTATGAGGCGTTTATTTCCGATAATGTTATTCCTCACTCGATTTATGAGGTTGAGGGCGCAAAACAGGTAGCGGTTGAATTTCGCAGTTTCAGTAAAACGGCGGGTTTTACCGGACTAAGATGTGCATTTACCGTTGTGCCGAAAGAGCTGAAAGCCTGGACATCTGACGGCGAAGCAGTCGAGGTAAATCCAATATGGCACAGGAGGCACTGTACAAAATTCAACGGCGCAAGTTACATCTCGCAAGCCGCAGCGGCAGCAGTTTATACTGAGCAGGGCAAAAAACAGGTTCGCAAAATAATCGAGCTTTATATGTCCAATGCCGCGATTATTGTAGGCACACTTAAAGATATCGGTTATGAAGTTTACGGTGGTATAAATGCTCCTTACGTCTGGCTAAAAACGCCCAGCAAGATGACTTCGTGGCAATTTTTTGATTATCTGCTCGAAAGGGCAAATGTTGTCTGCACGCCCGGCAGCGGTTTTGGTGCAGCAGGCGAGGGTTTCGTAAGATTAAGCGCATTCGGCAATCCTGCAAACATTGCGGAGGCGATGGAACGCTTTAAAAAACTGTAAGGATTACAAATGTCCGATGGGATGACGGCATATATCGGCCTTGGCAGCGATCTTGGCAATAGAGAAAAGAACATAACCAAAGCTCTTGAGGCGATTGCCGCCGACAAGCATATAAAACTCTTTCGCACCAGCAGCATTACAGAGACAAAACCACTGGCCGAGAAAAAACATCGAAATTATCTCAACTGCGTTGCCCAGATTAAAACAAAGTTAAAAGCTGTCAGTCTCCTGAAAGTTTTAAAAAAGATTGAAGCAAAGCTTGGCAGAAAAGAATCAAAAGAAAAATGGTCAAGCAGGACGATTGACCTGGACATACTTTTATTCGGCAACAAGATTGTTCGAAAAAAAGAACTTGTTATACCGCACAGGCAGATGCATTTGAGGTCGTTTGTCCTGGCAGGACTTTGCGAGCTTGACGGGCAGCTTATTCATCCGGTGCTTAAGGAAAACGTCTCTGTTCTTTACAGCCGGCTGAGCGGAAGAGATTTTTATTTTGATACTGACAGGCCGCAGCCTGTTTCGGTTGCCGGTGTAATCGGTGCCGGCAAAACCACACTTGCCGAGGGTTTAAGAGATGTATTCGGCTTTAGGCTGATAAAAGAGGCTTACGACAGCAACCCGTTTTTGGCGAAGGTTTACGCGGGACAAAAGTCTCTTGCCCTTGACAGCCAGTTGTATTTTCTGCTCAGCAGGTGTGAGCAGTTAAGGCCTGATAGTTTTGTGCCGGCCGGTGTTGCGGTGAGCGATTATATAATGGATAAGGAAATGATTTACGCACGTATCTGGCTCGATGCGGTGCAGTTCGAGATATACAGGAAAATCAATGCCATGGTGAGCAAAACGGTTGCGGCCCCTTCGATAGCGATATATCTTAAACTGCCGCCGCAGAAGGCTCTTGAGCGGATAAAGGAGCGCAGCCGGCCATTCGAGCAGAGCATCGATTTGAGTTTTCTCGAAAAACTTCATATCGGATATGAAAGACTCTTTGAGACATTTAATCGTTGTCCTGTTATAATATTGGATGCCGATTCGGTTGATTTTCGACAGGAGCAGCAGATTAAACAGTTCGGCAAAAAAATTAACTATTATATCGGTCGGGATTAAATGGAAGTTGTTGAAACGATAGAGAAAATAAGAGCGATTATCTTGAAAGCCAAATCGGCAGGCAGAGCAATCGGTTTTGTCCCTACTATGGGTGCTTTGCATGAAGGCCATTTTTCGCTAATAAGAGCTGCAAAAGAGCAATGCAGTTTTGTCGTTGTCAGTATTTTTGTAAATCCCACTCAATTTGGCCCCGGCGAAGATATTGATAAATATCCCCGGCCTTTCGATGCGGATATTGAAGCCTGTAAGACTGAAGGCGTTGATGTTGTTTTTGCACCGGAAGCTATCCAGATGTATCCCCGGGAAAATCTTACGTGGGTCAACGTTGAGAAGTTAAGCATGCCTTTGTGCGGCAAAAGCCGCCCCGGGCATTTTAGAGGTGTTGCAACGATTTGCTGCAAACTTTTCAATATTGTTCAACCTGATATCGTTTTTTTCGGCCGGAAAGATGCGCAGCAGGCGATTGTTGTGCAGCGAATGGCTGCTGATTTGAATATGCCGCCCAGAATTATTGTTTGTCCGACTGTTCGTGAAATTGACGGCCTTGCGATGAGCAGCAGAAACGCATATTTAACTGCCGCACAGAGAAAAGATGCAGCTCTTGTTTATGCTGCACTGCAGGAGGTCGAAGTTTTCATCGCGGCTGGTGAGCGTAAAAGTAAGACGTTAATCAGCGAAATGGAAAAAATTCTTAAAATCAGCAGGCTGATTAAAATTGACTATATAAGTATTGTCGATGCGCAAGCGCTTGACGGGCTTGACGAGCTGAAAGGGAAGGTTTTGATTGCTATTGCCGTAAAAATCGGTCAGGCAAGACTGATTGACAATATAGTTATTGATGTTTAAAATATAGCGAGTTTTGTTTCTTAATTTTCAGGTGAAATTATGCTGATTAAGGTCTTAAAGAGCAAGATTCATCGGGCGACGGTTACGGATTCGCTGATAGATTATCCCGGCAGTATCGGGATAGATTCGGCGCTGATGGAGGCTGCCGATATTGTGCCTTATGAGCTTGTGCTTGTAGCCGATGTAAACAACGGCACCCGTCTCGAGACGTATGTTGTGTCTGAGCCGGCAGGTTCCGGCAAAGTAACCATTCTCGGCGCTGCTGCCAAGCTTATGAAAAAGGGAGATTTAGTGATTGTGATGGGTTTTGCATACCTCGAACCTGCCGATGCAAGGCATACTAAGCCGAAACTTGTCGCAGTGGACGCCGGGAACAAAATTAAAGAGACGCTTTAATATGCATCCGGAACTTTTCAGGATTCCCTTTACCGAGCTTACGGTCAAAAGTTACGGCGTGATGATGGTCTGCGGCTTTGTCGCAGCGATATTTGTTATCCGCAGGCTTTCTCGCGGCATGGGTGAAAATGCCGAGCATGTAACGACTGCGGCGCTCTA
The DNA here is from genome assembly GCA_964619675.1 of uncultured Planctomycetaceae bacterium. Taxonomy (GTDB): domain Bacteria; phylum Planctomycetota; class Phycisphaerae; order Sedimentisphaerales; family UBA12454; genus JAPLMW01. The sequence goes on from CAZUEO010000001.1 coordinate 68,276, forward strand.
TTCGCTTATCGCCGGTGTTGTGGGAGCGAGGATTTTTTATGTTATTCACTATTGGCAGCAGTTTAAAGACCACGGTATTGTCGAGATGCTCGCCGTCTGGAAGGGCGGTCTGGAGCTTCTCGGCGGAGTGCTGCTGGCGGTATTTGTTATAGCTGCCTATCTCCGTATAAATAAACTTCCTGTCAGACGCTATCTTGATATTCTTGGTGTGGGTTTGATGCTGGCTCTTGCTTTTGGCCGCATCGGCTGTTTTCTTAACGGCTGCTGTTTCGGCAAACCGACAAATTTCTTTATTTCGGTGCGTTTTCCTTATGATTCTTTGTCATATCAGAGCCAGGTAAGGCCCGACCCTGCAAGGTACAGGGAAAAACCGTATATTGATTTGCCGGCAGATTTTTTCGGCTACGTTAACGAAGCGGGTGAATGGATGACCGCTCCAGAGGAACGTAAATATGACTATTATTTAAAGCCGGCCAGATTGTTGACGCCGCAGGAAAAGCTTGAGGTTGCCGAAGGGCCATTTAGGCCTCTGCCGGTTCATCCGACAGAGCTTTATGAGTCTTTTTCTGCTTTTGTGGGCTGCGTTTTGCTGTATCTTCATCGCAGAAAAGGAATCGCACTGAAAAAGCAGCGCAAAAAGGTGCCGGCCTTGTTCCATCCCGGCATTACATTTGCCCTGATGTTTATTATTTACGGCTCGGTGCGTTTCTTTATCGAGTTTTTGCGGGACGACAATCCCTTCCAGGCCGACGGCCTTACAATTTCACAGAATTTAAGCATCATACTTGTTACTGCAAGCCTGGTACTTGTCAGGCTTTTCGCCAAAATGAAGTCTGGCAGGCTTTCCTGATTAGGAAAAGAGGTTAAAGGATATGTTCTGGCTTAAGAAGTGGCGGCGAAATAGAATTGCTGCTCGGCAATTTCCAGACCAGTGGCTACAGATTCTTGAAGAGAATATGCTCCTCTATAACCACCTGCCGGCCGAAGACAAGGCTGAGTTAAAGCGACACATACTTGTTTTTATTGCTGAAAAGCGTTTTGAAGGTTGCGGCGGACTGATAATAACCGACGAGATGAAAATCATTATCGCCGCACAGGCCTGTATGCTCCTTCTTCATCGAAAAACCGATTATTATCCCGGCCTTTCTTCAATACTCGTATATCCTCACACCTTTATAGCTCATCGGGCACAGTACTTGTCCGGTGGAGTAGTGGCTGAAGGTCCGCAGGTTTTACTTGGCGAATCCTGGCATCGAGGTTCAGTTGTTCTTTCGTGGGATGATGTCAGGCACGGTGCTGCAGATATTCACGACGGCCATAACATTGTATTTCACGAATTTGCACATCAAATCGACAGCACCGGCGGCAAAGGCGACAGCAGCGGCGTTCTTAAAAACACATCCAGTTACATTGCCTGGGCTCGTGTGCTGCAAAAAGATTACGAAAAACTCAAAATGGCAGCGAAGCAGAATCACCCCGCTTTTCTGGACAAATACGGCGCAACCAACCCTGCTGAGTTTTTCGCAGTTGCTACTGAATTCTTTTTTGAAAAACCCAAGGAGTTGAAACAAGTCCATCCGGGTTTGTATAATGAGCTGAAAAGTTTTTACCATCAGGACCTTGCGGGTCTTTAAATTTATTTTATAAAAATTAGGAGAGAGCTATGAGAAACAAAAAAAATTTTCTTCTGTTGATTGCATTGGCAATCCTGTCGTTTTGTGTAGCGGCGCCCGTTAAATTCAGTGTTGAGCTTCCTGCTTTCGAGAAAATTTCACTTACCGACCTGCCCTCCTGTCAGGTTATTCGAATTATCAACGGCAATACGATAGTTGTCGATATGAACAATCAGGATATAAAGGTCAGGCTGACAGGCGTAAAGCCTGCTGAGAAATATAGAGCAGAATTGGCTCTGTTTGTCAAAAATCTCCTAAAAGGAGAAGATGTCTATATTGTCAATGACGCCGACCAGAATGAGCCGAATAAATACGATTATTATGTGTATCGTGTGCCCGACGGCTTATTTGTAAATGCAGAAATTATCCGTCAGGGTTATGGACTGGCGGATACTACAACCCCTTTTAAATATATGGCAGAGTTTAAGCAGCTTGAAGAATTTGCCAAGGAGCGAAGCAAAGGCTTATGGGATGTAAGCCGCTTGGAAAGCATTTCACAACCTGCGCCGATAATATTGCCAAAGACCTCGACGCAGGCAGGGGATGTAATTGTGTATGTAACAAAGACAGGCAAAAAATATCATCGTGCCGGCTGCAGCTATCTGAGCAAAAGTGCTGTTCCTATGAAACTGTCGGATGCGCAGGCTCGCGGTTACAGTCCCTGCACTAAGTGTAACCCGCCGCAGTGATTATGGCTTTGCGTTAAGCGAATCTTCTAACGCTTTGCATAGTGAATCTATCTGCTCTTTTGTATGGTCGCACTGAACAGAAATTCGCAGTCTTGCCGTACCGGGCGCAACTGTCGGCGGGCGAATTGCTACAATTAAAAATCCCTTTTCAAAAAGTCTTTCCGAAATTTCAAGCGTCTTTTTATTATCACCTATAATCACAGGAATTATGTGGCTTGTGCTTGTGCCTGTATCAAGACCGAGGTTTTTAAATTTTTCTCTTAAATAATCTGCGTTTTCCTTTAGTTTTTTTCTTTTGTCTTTTGCATTTTTGATTATTTCAATTGCGCAAATCGCAGCGGCGGAATTTGCAGGCAGCGGGGCTGTGGTATAAATAAACGGCCTTGCCTTATTGATAAGGTAATCAATTACACATTTGTTGCTGACAACAAAACCGCCCATACAGCCTGCGGCCTTGCTCAATGTCGCAATAATAATATCGATATCATCAAGCAAACCAAGTTCTTCCGCCAATCCTGCGCCGGTTTTACCTAAGCATCCAAAGGCGTGGGCTTCATCGACAATCAAATAAGCACCATATCTTTTTTTAAGTTCGACAAGCTTTTTCAATTCTGCCAGGTTACCGTCCATTGAGAAAACAGTTTCGGTAACGATAAACTTGCGGTTGTATTCGTCGGATATGAGAAATTTTTCAATTCTGTCGAACTGTGTTCTATGATATGTTCTAAATTCTGCTTCGCTGCCTTTGGCAGCATCGATAATTGAGGCGTGGTCGAGTTTATCTAATAAGAGCAGGTCGCCTTTTTGCGGGATTGTCTGCAAAACGGCAAGATTTGTCATATATCCTGTTGGAAAAACGAGAGCAGATTCTTTATTGAGCATTTTGGCAATTGTTTTTTCCAGTTTTATATGTGGTCTTATAGTGCCGCTGACAAGTCTTGATGCTGATGAGCCAAGGCCGTACTTTTCCATTGCGTCTTTGGCAGCAGCGATAATTTGGGGATTGTTCGCTAAATTTAGGTAGTTATTACTGCAGAAAAGCACTTTTTCAGTATTGCCGATAAGTATCACAGGCCCTGCGGCAGAGTCGATACAGAGCAGTTTTCGCAGGAGGTTTTCCTGCTTAAGCAGGCCGAGCTGCTTGTTTATAAAGTCAAAATTACCCATTTTAAGTGCCGTAAGGCATTCCCCAGCAAATTTTCTGGTTGAACAAATCGCATTTTTGCCGATATTATAAGAGAAGCGGCGATAAAACAATAATTTTGGGACAATTTATGGGCATTTATGACAGGGATTATTACCGGCCTGATTATGACCAGCAATCCAGCAGTCCGCAGTTGCGGTTCAGGCTGCCGCAGTTAACGCCTGTCGTTAAGCGGCTTTTGGTGCTAAACGTCGGGATATTTTTGATATGTATTATTATAAAGCCTTTGGGTAGTTTGATTTATGAGTGGTTCAGCGTTGATTCTACGTCGTTTTGGCGGTATTTTCAATTCTGGCGGCTGATAAGTTATCAGTTTTTGCATGACCCGGCAAACCCATGGCATTTGATTTTTAATATGCTCGGCCTGTATTTTTTAGGGCCGACACTTGAACGGTTCTGGCAGGGCAAAAAGTTCCTTACTTTTTATCTTGTCTGTGGTGCGGCAGGCGGAGTGTTTTATCTGTTGCTTACGGTGCTGGGCGTAACTGTACCAGCTATTCTTATCGGGGCTTCGGGGGCGATACTTGGGATGCTTGCCGCCTGTGCGATATTGTTTCCGCAGTTTGTGGTATTTTTCCTTTTCTTTCCGGTGCCGATACGTGTTGCTGCCGTGGTTCTGACGATTATTTATGTTGTCAGCATATTTACAGGAGCTGCCAATGCCGGTGGTGATGCGGCTCATCTTGCTGGTATGGCGGTCGGGGCGGGATATGTATATCTTTGGCCGAGATGGAAGAACAGATACAGAAATGCTTCGCATACCGATAATTGGGAAAATAAATTCAGGGCGTATAACCGGCTGCAGAAGGAAGTTGATAGAATTCTGGAAAAGGTCAACAGACACGGTATTTCAAGCCTTACAAAGAAGGAAAAAAAGATACTTGCCGATGCGACTAAGCTTGAACAGATGAAGAGCAGGATGTAAAAAAGCCCCTTTGAGTGAAGGGGCTTTTTTTAAATAAATTTCTTTGAGTGTTTCTATCTCCAGCTGAACTGACCGCCCTTATTGACAATCTCGTCCATGTGCTGATTAATCAGGTCTTCCTTGTTATTTTTGTAATTTTCAAGGTCTATCTGACTCTTGTTCACGTCCTGCTGGAGCTTTTCCAGTTTTTCTTTGAGTTCCTCGTACTTAAGCTGTTTTTTCTGCACAATCACATCAAATCTTTCACCAATTACTTCCTTTAGCTGTGCTGTCAGCTCTTCTTTTTCCTTTTTATCGGTTGTACCTTTGACTTTTTCGAGCAGTTCATTGCGTTTCTCTTTCAGTTCGAGGTCCTTTTTAAGTAGCTCGGAAAGGGCGGGGTTTGTCCGCTCAGTGGTTATAATCCCGCGGTATTTTTTCATTTCGATTGACAGTTTTTTTGTGTAGGCAAGTGGGTCTTTTTCCTTCAGGTCAGCAAGTTCTTTAGCGATTTGCGGCTCATTTTTTTCGAGCCAGCTTATGAATTCCGTTTGCTTTTCAAGAACTTTTTGGTAGCCTTTTGCTTTTCTTCTTAATTTTCTGGGCCCACCTTCCTGATTTGGTGTAACCGCTCCACGGGGTCCCATACCTTCTGGCGGTTGTTTGTACTGCCAGGCAAGCTTTCTTATTTCAACATGGAAGAGTCTCGGGTTTTCCTGGCGGAGGTCCTCAAGCCTTTGTGCCTCATCCGGGTTATCCTGTTTGAGTTTCTCAAGAAGGTTTGCAACGTATCCTTCATCGAGCATGAATCTTGGTTTGCCCTGTATTTCCGGCGGAGGCGGCACTGCCTGCGGCTCAGCCTGATTGGCTTCCTCAGCGAAAGCAAAGACCGCAACCGAAAAGAGGATAAACATCGGCAGTAATACCATTTTTCGTGTTACTTTCATTTTTCATCCTTTCCAAAATGTGTTTTCATTTACAACTATTTCGAGTTCGAGCTGTTCAATTTGCTCACTAAGAATTTCATTTGTGCCGTTTTCTTCTCCGAGATTTATGGCCAGTAGTTCGCTTCTCAGTTGTTTTATCTCATCATCGTAGGCTGATATGTCCGTGTCGGAGCCTGTCTCGTCGCTTTGCCATAACTGCTGTTGTTTGTTTTTGGCGATTTTAATCGGGTTTTCCCCTGTGTAATTCACCAGTAATAAGGCAGAGACGACAGCGACGATTGCTGCAACAGCCGCTGTTTTTATGAAGACGGCCGTCCAGCTCGTTCGCATTCTGTTTTCAAGCTGTTGAGCTATTTTTTGTTTTATGTCCGTAAGTGTCTGCTGTGATGGTTCTGGAGCAGGAAATTTTTCAAAGAATGCGTCGGCAGATGCAAAGTCATTCTTTGTGTGCCTGGTTTCGTCAGGCGTATAGAATTTTTTCAACAGGTCGTCGATATTATCGTTTTTGTCTTTAAATTCAGTCATTGCTATTTTCCATTAACTGTCGCAGCTTTTTCAGGCCGCGGTGCACTTTTGAAAGGCATGTTCCGAGCGGTTCTTTCCGGACTTTTGCCAGTTCTTCAAAGCTCAGGCCTGAATAATACCGCATAACAATAATTTCAGCAGTTTCGCCGTCAAGCCTTTGCAGTTGTCTGGTCAATTTGTCGGTTATGGCGTCGTCGGCCCGGTCAGGTTGTGTTTTGGTCTGGATGTCTTTTGTTATTTGATTAAGCATCTTTTCCCTGCGTTTTTTTGTTCTTACGTAATCTGCAAAAAGGTTCGAGGCTGTTTTGAAGAGCCAGGCGTCAAAAGTCTGGGGCCGGCACATGCCGATTTTCTCAACAACTTTTAAAAAGAGCTCGCTGAGCAGTTCATTTGAATCGTCCCTGTTGCCCGTTAATCTGTAAAAATAGCCGAATAAGCGATTTGAGTAGCCGTCAACCAGTTGCGAAAAACCTTCCGGCCTGCCTTTGCGGCAAAGCTCTATTATTTGGGTAACATTATTTGAGCTGCTCATTTTTTCGCTTTTTCACAGTTAAAGACGCTTGGCAATCGAATTTTATTGCATAATAATATTGTCAAAAGTTCCAAAAGCCATAAAATTATTATTCCAGACCCCTTTATACGGATAATTTGAGACTTTGCAGCTCTGAAATTAAATAGCATTTTTCTTTACATATATCGTGTGAATTACTATAATACCGCACTTTCTGATAGATTAGTTTTTATATTTTCAGGAGTTAAACAGGATGTATGCAGTAATAGAGCAGGGCGGTAAGCAGTATAAGGTTACCGAGGGTGACCGTCTTCGAATCGAACTGGCCGATATTGCTGCCGATACCGAGACAATAGAGATGGACAAGGTATTGTTTTCATCTGACGGCAAAAAGTTTAAGGTAGGCACGCCTTATATCGAAGGTGCGAAAGTAACAGGCCGATTTGCCGGCACTGCGACCCAGTCAATAGTGAAAGGCAAGAAGTTATATCCGACGTATTTCAGACGGCGCAAAAACAGCAAGAAACGAATAGGCCACCGTCAAAAATATATGGAAGTTACAATAGAAAAGATAAAAGCTTAGTCCTTTGTTTCAGCGATGATTTTTTCAGCCCAGATGTGCAAGGCATCCGGGCCCTTTTTTCTGAATATTTCGAATGCTTCATCGCCTGCTAATGTGCCGAGCACAGTCTTTCTTTTGTTTTCATCACTTATATCAGTCAGGACTTTGTCCCTGATTTTTTCCAGTTCTGTTACGAATCCGCCGTGTTCGAATGTAATAATCTCTTCGAGTTTCTGTCTCAAATGGCCTGCATAAGCGGGAAAATTACCGTTGGTTGATATTGCAATCTGAAGGTCGTCTCTTTTAACAACCGCCGGCGTGAAAAAATCACAGAGTGCCGGATTATCAACCACGTTGCAAAGCACCTCAAGCTGCTGACTGTCCTTGTAAATCTGCGCATTTGTTTTGGCGTCGTTTGTTGCCGCGAAGACAAGTGTTGCGCCGACAAGATAGTCCTTTGAGTATTTGGCCTCGATGACTTCCGCGTTAGGCTGATTGCACTTTGCCTTGATGGCTTCGTCTATGTGTTCAGCCACAACGGTTACCCGTGCCCCGGCCTCGAGCAGCGAGGCCACCTTTCTTGCGGCCACAGCCCCGGCGCCGATTACGATCGCACGCCTTGAAGCCAGGTTCAGGAATATGGGGAATTTTGTCATAACTGCATAATATCATCTTTTTATCTTTTAGCAATGATTATGTGGAAAAGTTTCCACGCTGAAGAACCTGCTTTAATGGCCGTTCAAACTCCAACTGGTCAACTGCAGCCAATTAGCACAGAGAAACTCCAAATCCTTATAATTGATTATTCCATCGTGATAAAAATCACAAATCTGATTATATCCCTCCTGACCGTCAGATTTCATCCACGATCGGCCAAAAACAGCAAAATCGAGGAAATTCACAATGTCAGGTCGTATAATATCTAAGCCTGTACAGTGTTCGGCAAAAACAGCAAAATCATAAAAATTAATTTTTCCGTTTTGGTCTGCATCGTACATCAGATCATAGTAAGTCGGACCGGCATAGTTGCAATCGGGCACAGAATCAAGCCAGTGTGAAGCAAGAAGTTCCAGGTCGATAATATTAACATCGTTGTTGAAATCAAAATCTCCAAAGAGGTTGCTGTCGGGAAGCGTAACTGCCGGAAAATAATTTCCAGGCGGGCAGTAAACGGCTATCCTGTCTTCATATCTTCCGGCAAAATCCGGATTATCAATCCAGACGATGTTCTCTGAAATCCATATTTGAGTTTTATTGTCTCCGGAGACCTCTGTTAAATAGTATGAAATAGGTGTTTTTGAAAATACAATGTTGGAATCACTCACAACTTCCAAAACAAAAGTGCTTGGGGAAATATAGCTGTTGGTATCGACGCAAATCGGTTCGTTGAAAGTTATACTTGCGGCATGCGCATTTGCAAGGGCAACAAGAACATCGTTAACTTCCTCAGCAGGATATACCGTCATTCCCTGTCCCGGCGGATAAGCCTGCCACCATACTCCATTTGCATCCTCCCATACCTTTCCCCACGAATCCCAATCAATAATATAAGTATATGATGTTCCTTCTATTGGAAGAGAAGCGATTTTATTCTTTTGAATAAAAGTCGGCAGAGTTTTTATCTTTGGAATGCCTTTGAGGCCGGAGGTCTTGAAGGAAATTTTTGAATTCAAAGAAGTCAGCGGCTTAATCTCGCTATTAGAAGCTGCGAAGTTCGGAAAGCCTTCCATTAAGCCCCCGGGAAGATGTCCTTCTCCGGAAAAACTTGTCGTCGAGCAGGATGGGCTTGTTGAGAACATCCCCATATACTGTCCCTGGAAAAAGTTGCCCCAGGCATATTGAGAAACAGGCCCGCCGTGTACCGGGGCTCTCCAGATTTTAACTTCAACTTCTGCAGCAGTATCCATAACATCTAAATATCCTCCCGGCTTGAAAAGCCAGCCGGGATTGTATGGTTGGTATCCGCCATTACTGTCAATCAAGGCAGGCTCTCCCAGGCACAAATAAAAATAGGCAGCGCCATCGGCATCGGTTCCGGTTTTATAGCCTCCGGTCGGGAGTTCTATAGAATCGCCAAAGAAACCGAATCTCCCATAAGGCTGGCCAATCGGGGCGATATCGTTCCATATAATCCCCGGATTGTAGCTACCATAGCCATAGTAATCATCCACACGGTTAAGATACATACAAACTTTGATATTGGGTGTATTAATATCTTCTCCAAGTTGGTCTATCGGTTGAACCTTGTAAGTAAAAATCATCCCGCTGGCCATTTTATCGTTTGCTTGGTTGTATGAATACCCGTCTAATGCAGGGCCGTTAAGCGGGGTTATTCTTAGAACAGAAATATCTTCAAGGAGCTCTCTTGGTGCGCATCCATAAACGCATAGAAAACACGCAGACACAAAAACATATTTTAATATGAATGTCCTCATAATGATTTTCCTTCTCTCGTAAAAACTTTCGGTACCATTTCGACACGTTTTTTCATGGCTTCTTCAGTAGGGGGCGCATACATAATTAGTTTCCCTCCCATCCTCTTTCCATTAAGAGAGGGGTATCCGGCAAAAATAATCGGTTCTGTTTCTGATTCTGTAGGACTAAGACTGCTGACCGCTGCGTCAACAGAACTTACAATCTCTCCTGTTTTTATCTTCACGATACAAATTTTTACAACAGGCACATCAATTTTTTTCCTGAATTTGTACCTATAGAAAAAAATATCAGAAATGGTCTCTTCATTTACTTCTTGTGGCCAAACAGTGAATCGCCCTAACTCAGAAACGAGTTTTCCTTGGGGTCTATAAGAATCGTAGTATACCCATTCTCCTTTTTCTCTGGTGAAAGCAAAAAGCAAAACAGACGCCGCCGCAAGCGTTACAATTGCCGCTATTATAACTCCTGCAGCTATTTTTTTCTTTTTTCTCATACTTCACCTCACCTTTCCTCAAAACAAAGCTTTGCTCTACTTTCTTTACAACAAACATTTTAATATGGATATTTTCATAATGGCTTGCCACCTTTCGTAAAAACTTTCGGTGTCATTTTGACACGTTTTTCAATGTCCTCTTTGGTGGAAGGCGGGACATATAAAAATAGTTTCCACGCTATTCTCTTTCCATTGAGAGAGGGGTTTCCGGTAAAAACAATTGGTTCTGTTTCTGGTTGTGAACCGGGGATTTGATGCCAAACTCTTGCATCAACAAAACTGACAATCTCTTTTTTCCTCATAATACAAATCCTCACAGGTGATTCAACTTCTTTCCTAAGCTTATACTGATAAAAAGGAACATAAAAGACATTTGCCTGGTTTACATCCTGCTCCCAAACAAGGAATTGCCCTAAATCAGAAAAAGGTTTTCCTGGGGGTCTATAAGAATCGTAAGCCACCCATTCTCCTTTTTCTCTGGTGGAAGCAAAAAGTAAAACGGATGCCGCCGCAAGCATTGCAATTGCTGCAATTATAGCTCCCACAACTATTTTTCTCTTTTTTCCCATATTTCACCTCACCTTTCCTCGAAAAGGATTTACTGTGATATGTCCACCTTGATTATATTTTAGGCTATAGTTCTTAGTCAACAATAAAAAATGGACGATAGCATGTGTTTTTGACGTGCAAAAAGACGGTTTTTTGTGTAAAATGTGCCTGTATGAAAAAGATAATGACTCCTTTAACGAATGATGTTGTCCAGTCACTCAAGAGCGGCGATGAAGTTGTTATCAGCGGTATTGTTTATGCCGTACGCGATGCGGCACACAAAAGACTTTGCAGGCTTATTGAGCAGGGAAAGCAACCGCCGATACCGGTGAAAGGCGAGGTTTTTTATTTTGTCGGTCCCACACCCGAGCGCCCGGGCAGGGTAATCGGCTCGGCAGGGCCGACGACATCCTCAAGGATGGATGCTTTCAGCCCGATACTTTTAGCGGCCGGCCTTAGGGGAATGATTGGCAAGGGTTATCGCAGCATCGCCGTCAGGGATGCGCTGAAAAAATACTGTGCAGTTCATTTCACCACGATTGGCGGGGCTGGGGCGTTTTTGAGTCAGTATATAATTTCCGCGGAGGTTGTTGCTTATGAGGATTTGGGTGCCGAGGCGATAAGGAAATTAGAGCTTAAGGAATTTCCTGCGATTGTAGCGTATGATTCTTACGGCGGCAGTGTTTTCAAAGAGGCAGGCGGATGAGAGCCGCATTTCTCGGCCAAATCAGTTCGGGTAAAAGCACGCTGCTTGCCGCGATAAGTGGGAGGCCTATCAACCATACAGGTTCCGTGCAGATTGAAGAAGTGATTGCACAGGTGCCTGATGAAAGGCTCGACTGGCTTTTTAACCATTATAAGCCCAAGAAGAAGGTCAATGCGACAATTGATTGTCTTGATTTGCCGGGTATGTCTTTTGCCGATGACCATTCGAGAGCCGCTGCCAAAAGATTGCTGGAGCAGGTGCGAACAAGCGAACTGCTTGTGCTGGTGATAAGGGCGTTTGACCTCGCAGGCGTCAAGGCGGAACCTTTAAAGGAACTTTCGCAGCTTATGACCGAGTTGCTTCTTGCAGACCTCGGGCTTGTTGAAACAAGGATTGAAAAACTTGAAAAACAGCTTCGTAAGCCAACACAGGACCATATAAAACAAAAGGCAGAGCTTGAGCTTCATCTGAAATTGCGCCAGACTATCGAGGCTGAAAAACCAATAAAGACGGCAATCAAGACGCCCCAGGAGATTGAACTTGTAAAATCGCTTAGCTTTCTGACTTTGAAACCTGTAGTGGTTGTTTTTAATACCGCCGAGAGCAATCCTGCGCAAATCTTTGATACTGCCGGCATTATTGATTCGGCGATACCGGTAATTTCTGTTTGCGCGGAGATTGAATACGAAATAAGTCAGCTTGATGAATCAAGCAAAGCAGAGTTTATGAAGGATTTGGGTCTGGCTGAGCCTGCGGCCAATAAATTTGTCAGAAGCTGTTATTCTTCGCTGGGCCTGATTAACTTTTTCACGGTGGGTGACGACGAGACGAGGGCCTGGCCGATAAAAACAGGCACAACAGCAGTTGAAGCGGCAGGCAAGGTTCACAGCGATATAGCGCGTGGTTTTATACGTGCCGAGACGATGCACTTTGAGGATTTGAAAAAACTCGGTGACGAAAAAGCGGTTAAAGCCGCAGGCAAAATGCACCTTGAAGGCAAAAGCTACACCGTTCAGGACGGCGATATAATATGTTTCAGGTTTAATGTATAAGATTAGCGGCGGTTTGGTATGAAAGCGTTAGCTTTAACAGGATTGAAACGGCTGGAATTTATCGATGTGCCGGCCCCTGAGATAAAAAAAGATACGGATGTACTGCTCAAGATAGCCGCGGTTGGAATATGCGGCAGCGATGTTCATTATTACGAGACCGGCAGGGTGGGCACACAGGTTGTAACATACCCATATAGAATCGGTCACGAATGTTCCGCAACGGTGGCTCAAATCGGCAAAGCTGTCAAAGGCATAAAAGTCGGCGATAAAATTGTTGTTGAACCGGCAGTATCCTGTAAAACTTGCGACCAGTGCAGGATGGGCAGGGAAAATACGTGCAGAAATCTGAAATTTCTCGGCACTCCCAACCAGGCCGATGGCTGCTTTTGTGAATATATAGTTATGCCCGAAGATAATTGCCTTGTGGTCAACGATAAGCTGACGCTTGTGCAGGCGGCGTTGTGTGAGCCTTTTACGATAGGCCTCTACTCCGCAAAACAGGGCCAGGGGCCTTATAGCGATAAGATAGCGATACTTGGGTCAGGGCCGATAGGTTTAAGCTGTATGACGGCGGCCAGGCTGGAAGGCGCCAAAAAAATTTATATGACGGACAAACTTGACTATCGCCTTGCTGTTGCAAAAAAGCATGGTGCAGACTGGACAGGTAATCCTGACAAGAACGATATTGTCAAAGAAATAAACAAACTCCAGTCGCTCGGCGTTGATGTTGTCTATGAATGTGCGGGTCAGCAGAGTACGATTGACCAGGCAATTGAAATCTTGCGTCCCGGCGGAAAATTTGTGCTTGTCGGTATCCCGCGCGAAGACAGAATTTCCTTCAGCATCGACAAAATCCGAAGAAAGGAAATTACAATTATAAATATCCGCAGGCAAAACCGATCTACTAAAGAAACAATTGAACTTTTTGCAGCGGGCAAAGTTAATGTTGATTTTTTAATTACGCACAAATTTAAATTTGAGGATTCGATAAAGGCCTTTGAGCTTGTCGCAGGTTACAGAGATGATGTAATCAAAGCAATGGTTGAGTTTTGATATGGCAAATGCTGCGATAATATGTATCGGCAATGAGCTTTTGAATGGTCAGACTGTAGATACAAACAGCAATTGGCTTGCAGGCCGATTGCTTACCGCATCAATACCTGTGGTTTATACCTGCACTGTTGGGGATGTTATCAGTGATATTAAAAGTGCGATTGAGTGTGCGGCAGCCAAAGCGGATATTATTTTAATTACCGGCGGGCTCGGCCCTACCGATGATGACCTGACAAGAAATGGAATAGCGGAATTTTTAGCCGTCGGGCTTGAATATCATTCAGAAATAGAGAATAAAGTAAGGTGTTTCTTTGCCTCCAGGGGCTATGTAATGCCACAAAAGAGCAAAATTCAGGCGTATCTTCCTGCCGGCACAAGTGAAATTGAAAATAACCTCGGCACTGCGCCGGGGATATTTTTCGAAAACGATAAAAAAATAATTGCTGCATTTCCCGGCGTGCCTTCCGAAATGAAGCAGATGTTTGATAAGTCTATTCTGCCGAGGATAGAAAAAATTGCCCGGGGCGATTTTATTGTTGTAAGAAAAGTCAGATGTATCGGTACGGGTGAATCGACAATCGCCGAGATGCTTGGCGATTTAATGAGCCGTGACAAAAATCCGCAGATAAATTGCACGGTGAATCGTGGAATTATAACGCTTTATGTTGTCGCGCGTGACAAAGACAAAAACCGGGCAGAATCTTTAGCAGACCGGGATGTTCAAAAACTTTGCGGTATTCTCGGCAAGCTTGTTTATGGCCTGGACGAGCAAACCCTGCCCCAGGTTGTGGGTCAAAAACTTTTGGCGGGAAAGAAGACTTTGGCATTAGCTGAATCCTGCACCGGCGGTCTTATAGCCAAAATGATTACGGATGTGCCGGGCTCGAGCAGATATTTTGTTGGCGGCTGGGTAACATATAGTAATGAATTGAAAATATCGGAACTTGGTGTAGAAAAAGAGTTGATTGAGCGATACGGGGCTGTCAGCGGCGAGGTTGCAGCGGCGATGGCTGCCGGGGCCAGGCAAAAAGCGGCTGCAGATTACGCCATAGCCGTTACGGGGATTGCCGGCCCGCAGGGCGGCAGTGAACAAAAACCGGTCGGACTGGTATATATTTCCATAGTGACATCGGCAGGCATTGATACGGAAAAATGTTTATTCGGACCAAGAGACAGAGGTTTTATTCGTCAAAGAGCTGCCCAAACAGCCCTGAATTTGCTCAGATTGAACTTGGGCATTTGACCAATTAAGCCGATATTGGTATAGTAGCTATAAAAGCATTTTAAGCAGTATTTATGGCGAAAAACCGGAGAAAATTAGGCGAAATACTCTACAAAAGCGGGTTAGTCGGCAAAGATGTGCTGATTAAGGCGATAAAAACTTCGCAGGAAAAAAGCAAGCGGCTTGGCGAAACGCTGATTGAGCTTGGCCTGGTGTCTGAAGATGACATCAGCAAGGCAATTGCTCATCAGTTTGGGCTTGACTATATAGACCTTGATAAGCAGTCGATTTCACAGAGCACTTTAAATCTCGTACCGCAGGAGGTTATTCAGAAGTATGGCGTTCTGCCGCTGAGCAAAGAGAACGGCAGATTAAAGCTCATTATCAGCGATCCGCTGGATTTGGATACGCTCGACACGCTGCGTTTCAGACTCAACAGTGAAATTGACTGTTGCATCGCAAGTCCGGCGAAAATTAGAGCCTATATCGACCGCAGTGTTGACGATGTCAGAAGCAGTATTGATGCGACGGCAGCGGAGCTTACTGAAGAAGGACATACGATTGAAGCCGAGGTTCGGCGCGCTGAGGAGGCAGGCGAGGATGATGAAGGGCCGATTATTCGGCTGGTCAATCTGATTATTGATGAAGCGGTTCATATGCGGGCAAGCGATATTCATATTGAACCGATGACAGACCGTGTAAGGGTACGCTACCGTGTTGACGGTGTTTGCTCTGAACGCGACAACATTCCCAAAAATATGCAGGCCTCCGTAACGACTCGTCTGAAGATTCTATCAGGTATGGACATATCCGAGCGGCGTCTGCCGCAGGACGGTAGAATCCAGCGCGACATAGACAGCAGGAAGATAGATTTTCGTGTTTCAGCACTCCCCGGTTATCACGGCGAAAGTATAGTCCTTCGTATCCTTGAGCCGGAGTCGATAAATGTAGGTATTCAGGCACTCGGCCTTAGCGAAGACGATTATCAGAAATTCATGAAGATAATCAAAAGGCCCAACGGTATATTCCTCGTAACGGGTCCTACAGGAAGCGGTAAAAGCACGACGCTTTATTCGGCGCTTCAGGAAATCAACCATCCGGACAAAAAAATCATCACGGCTGAGGACCCTGTCGAGTATAACGTTGCGGGAATAAATCAATGTCAGGTTAAGGAGGAAATTGAGCTGACATTTGCAAAGATACTTAGGTCAATGCTTCGTCAGGCTCCCAACGTGATTCTTGTAGGTGAGATTCGTGACGCTGAAGTTGCCGATATAGCGATACAGGCCGCACTTACGGGTCATTTGGTTTTCAGCACGCTTCACACCAATGACGCTCCGAGCGCTGTTACGCGTCTTATTGATATGGGTGTAAAACCTTTTTTGGTTGCCAGTTCGATACAGGCCATCATGGCGCAAAGACTTGTGCGTAAGATATGTCTCGACTGCAAAGTTATTGATGAGCATCCGGATCCGCGTTATCTTCGGCTGTTAAATATCGGGCCTGATGATATCAGAAAACATCAGGTGTACAAAGGTGCCGGCTGCAACAAGTGCCACGACACAGGCTATAAAGGCAGAATTGGTATTTTTGAGATACTTGAAATGAATACTCAGTTAAGGGAGCTGGCATTTGCCTCCTCTTCAGCGTCGGAGCTTCGCAAAGCTGCCAAGGCAGGCGGTATGAAATCTCTGCTTGAAGATGGTAAAGACAAAATATTCAAGGGCATAACCACCTCTGCTGAGGTTGCTCGGCATGCTCAGGCGGAAGATATTATGCTTGAATAATACAATTTTAACAGGATTTGAATATGGCAACGGTACATATAGACAGGCTTCTTGAGGCATGTGTAAAAATGGGCGCTTCCGATTTGCATCTTACGGTCGGCAGGCAGCCGACATTGAGGATTAACGGCAGGTTAAGGTCGCTTGAGACCAAGGTACTTGAGCCGGAAGACACAACCGCACTTATGAAGAGTGTCACACCGGACAAAAAGCAGCAGGAATTGCAGGAAAGAGGCGGCACAGACTTTGGGTTTGCATTTGGCGATATGGCTCGGTTCAGAACAGCTATCTTCAAACAGAAAGGCAATGTTACAATCGTTTTAAGGCTTATTCCTTATAAGCTGTTGACTTTTGATGAGATTGGTCTGCCGAAGATTTGTTCGGCTCTTTGTCGTCGGCCAAGAGGGCTTTTCCTTGTAACCGGACCGACAGGCAGCGGAAAAACCACAACGCTTGCGAGTATGATTAACTATATAAACGAGACACTCGACAGGCATATAGTTACGGTTGAGGAGCCGATTGAGTACTATCATCTGCATAAAAAATCAATTGTGAATCAGCGTGAAGTCGGCGTTGATACTCCTACTTTTGGCGAGGCACTCAAAAGAGTTTTACGGCAGGACCCGGATGTAATTCTTGTCGGTGAGCTTCGCGACCTTGAGACAATGGAAAATGCCATTCGTGCCGCTGAGACAGGGCACCTTGTATTCAGCACGGTTCATACCACCGGTTGTCAGGGCACGATTAACCGAATAATTGATGCTTTTCCTGTTGCCCAGCAGGAGCAGATACGGGTTCAGATGAGCACCAATCTCCTTGCGGTTCTCAGCCAGCAGCTATGTCCGTTAAAAAGCGGCAAAGGAAGGGTGGCAGCTTATGAATTTATGGTTGTAACATCTGCGGTTGCAAATCTTATTCGTGAGAACAAAACCTACAGGATTGAATCGAGTATCCAGACAGGTAAAAAACTGGGGATGCAGCTGCTGGATGACCATTTATGGGAACTTTACGACAAGGATAAGATAGATCTCGAAGAACTGCTTGACAAAGCTAGGCAGCCGAGTGCTATGCTCGAAAAAGCGGAAAAGAAACACGGTGGTCGAACCGAAGAAATCAGAAGAGAACTTGACAATTTAGGACCGATTCTTGGGGGTGCTGAGTAATTTTCTCAAAAAGTCAAGCCTGCTTATATAGTAATTAAGACGGGATAATTCCTGATTATTTAGCCGTTTTTTGAGTCTGTCTGAACCTTCCGAATTTGCGGGGTTTATATAACAAATAAGTATACCAGATAGCTCATTTTGCCGATTTTAAACACAAGACAGATATTACAATACTGTATTTATTGAGTCTTGTATTTTTCATAAACCATATGTCATATATATAATTTTCTTGCTATTATGATGTTATGAACGTATAGTTAGTGGTATAAGGTTTAGATAAAATTTTTATGGGTTGTTTTTGATTTCGGAGGTCTGTTATGGCTAAAGACATTCCGACAGAACAGTTACGGGGCCGTACATTGGGTCGAATCCTTGTCAAAATGGGGATGTTGACAAGAGAGAAAGTCCATGAGTGTCTTTCTGTTCAGAAGAAACAAGGTGGAGGGAAATTGCTTGGTCAGGTGATGATCGAACTTGGCCTGATAGACGACAAGCAGCTTCGCAGGGCATTGGCTGCTCAGCGGGGGATGGAATATGTGGACCTTGCTGGTATAGAAATAAACCATGAGGTTGTCGCACAGATTCCTGCCCAGATGGCCAATGCCTACCGTGTAGTACCTCTGGAGTATGACAAATCTCAAAACAGCATGGTCGTGGCAATTGACAGTCCTGATAATTTCAAGGCTACCGATGATTTGAGTACCCTGATGGGTTTTAAAGTCAAAGCGAAGGTTGCTTCCCCGTCTGACCTTGATGAGGTTCTCAAGAAGTATTATTCGAAGGAAGATGAGAGTATCAACGACCTTATAGGCGCACTGGAGCAGGATGATTATCTGGCTGAGTTTCAGGGCAGAGACCAGAGTATAGACCTTGATGAGCTCAAGGAGCTGGCTGAGTCCAACCCTGTAAAGAAGCTTCTTAACCTTGTTCTGCTTCAGGCCATCAGGGACAAGGCCTCGGATATTCACTTTGAGCCTTTCGAGAGCGAATTCAAGATGCGATATCGTATTGATGGTGTGCTTTATGAAATGGTTCCGCCTCCCAAGCATATTGCCGTGGCTTTGAGTTCGCGAATAAAGGTTATGGCAAATCTCGATATAGCGGAAAGACGTATGCCGCAGGACGGCAGAATTCCGCTGACAGTTCAGGGCAACCCTGTTGACCTTCGTGTCAGTGTTCTGCCGACGATGTTCGGCGAAAGTATCGTGCTTCGTGTGCTTGACAGATCGCAGCTCGATTTGAAGCTTGATAATCTTGGTATGGATTCAGGCGATTTAGGGATGACGCATCAATTGATACAGAAGCCCAACGGGATTCTGATTGTAACAGGTCCAACCGGCAGCGGCAAAACCACGACGCTTTATTCAGCGATGAAGGAGCTCAATACAATCGACAGCAAGCTGATTACCACCGAAGACCCTGTCGAATACGACATTGACGGCATTATTCAGGTGCAGATGAAACCTGATATAGGTCTGACATTTGCAAGGTGCCTGAGGTCTATTTTGCGTCAGGACCCGGACATTATTCTTGTCGGCGAGATTCGTGACCTTGAAACAGCCCAGATTTCAGCACAGGCGTCTCTGACGGGACACCTTGTTTTTACGACGCTTCACACTAATGATGCTCCCAGTGCCATTGCAAGGCTTCTTGACCTTGGTATGGAGCCGTTTTTGATTACGGCGACTCTCGAAGGAATTGTTGCTCAAAGGCTTGTTCGCAAGATTTGCAAGATATGCAAAGAGCCTTATGAGCCGACGGAAGAGCAGCTTTTGGAGCTTGGCCTGACGCCTGATTCTGTACGAGGCAAGACGTTTTATTACGGCCGCGGCTGCGACCAATGCAACAATACCGGCTACAGGGGCAGAATAGGGATATTTGAAATAATGATATTTAACGATGAGCTGCGCGAGCTTGTGATGAATCATGCCTCTACAAACGTTTTGCGTAACGCTGCCAGAAAGAACGGTATGAGGATGCTTCGTGAGAAAGGTCTGAACGCCGTATACAACGGTCTGACGACCATTGAAGAGGTTGTCAAGGAAACGGTTACGGAAGAAGTATAATCGATTTAAAATTAGAAGGGGTGGTATATGCCGGTTTTTCAATATGAAGCGCTGGATTCGAAAGGTCAGGAGGTAAAGGGCCAGATAGAGGCTCTCAGCGGCGAAGAGGCGCTGAGCAAGATACGCAACATGGGTTATTTTCCCGTTAAGCCTCCCAAGCCGAAGGGCGGAGCTCGTGGAAAAAAGGGCGCAGCGGCCAAGCCCAAGACGCGTCGCGGGGCGGGCGGCAGTGTAAGCGTAAAGCAGCTTACGCAGTTTGCCCGGCAGCTTTCGACGCTTCAGGATGCAGGCCTGCCGATTCTTCGCTCGCTGCGTATTCTGGAAGAGCAGCAGAAGCCCGGCACTTTCAAACGTGTCATTGGTTATGTAGCGGATGATATAGAAGGCGGAGCGACTTTGTCGGAAGCACTTGGCAAATTTCCGCGCGCCTTCAACAAATTGTTTGTCAATATGGTCGCCGCAGGCGAAGTCGGCGGTGTGCTCGACGTTATTCTGGCAAGGCTTGCCGACTTTATGGAAAAGGCTCAACGGCTCAAATCCAAGATTAAAGGTGCAATGGTGTACCCGGTTGTGGTTCTGACAGCTGCGTTCGCCATAGTTATGGGATTGATGATTGGAGTTATTCCGAAGTTCACCGAAGTTCTCAAGAGTATGACCGGAGGCGATTTGCCTGACCTTACTCGCGTTCTTATGGCTATCAGTGACTGGATCGCATTTAAATATGGCTGGGCGGTGATGATTGCAATACCATTTATAATTGTTTTTCTGCTGCGGTTCGTAAGGCGGTTTTCTCTCGGCAGGATGATTCTCGATACGGCTAATCTCAAGATGCCGGTTATCGGCCAGATTGTTTACAAGACTTCTGTCGGCCGATGGACACGAACGCTGGGTACGCTTATCGGTGCAGGTGTGCCGATACTCGAAGCGATAAATATCACTGCTGAAACTGCCGGCAATGAGGTTTATACGAACATGCTTCGCAAGGTACACAACGCGATACGCCAGGGCGATACGTTCGCAAATCCGCTCAGACAATCCAAGACTGCCGACAGCCTGGTAGTAAATATGATTGATGTCGGCGAGGAAACAGGTGATATGGACAAGATGCTCCTGAAGATTGCCGGCAATTTTGATGAAGAGGTGGACGTGCTGGTTGGTTCTTTGATGAGTTTGCTTGAGCCGGTGATGATTATTGTGCTCGGCGGTATTGTCGGCACGATTGTGCTGGCTATCTTTTTGCCGATGGTAAAGGTTATTACAGGATTGATGTAAGAAAGAAGTAAGGAAGATATAGGAGGACTTGGTTATGTTTAGTGTATATCGAAAAATGTGGGCAGCGGCGGGCTTTATTCTCTGCCTGGTTTCAGTTGTTTATGCCTACTCCGATGGGAATGGCACAGAGGCCGCCCCATATCAAATTGCTTCAGTTTCCGACTGGCAGCAGTTAATGGGTACTTCGTCAGACTGGAGCAAGTATTTTATTATGACGGCCGATATAGACCTGCAGGGTATTTCGCTGACGCCTGTCGGCAATACCACTACGAATTTTACGGGTGTTTTTGACGGCGATGAATATATCATTTACAACGCGGATATGAATAAGCCGACCACTGATAATATCGGTTTGTTTGGCCGTGTCGGCACTGCCGGCCGGATTCGCAGCTTAGATGTTGAAGACGTCAATATGACCGGAAACAATTATGTCGGCGGCCTGGCGGGATATAATTATGGCGATATCAACGACTGTTATGTTACCGGAACAGTTACCGGAAAAAGCAATTATGTCGGCGGCCTGACAGGAAGAAATACCGGAACCATTACTGATTGTTACGAGATAGTAACGGTTGCCGCAGGCAGCAGCAGTTATGTCGGCGGTTTGACGGGAAATAATCTTAGTACGATAGAACGCTGCTATGCTGCAGGTTCGGTCAGCGGAAACAGTAATGTCGGCGGTCTGACGGGAAGGGATTCCGGCACTATGACCTCCTGTTATGCTATGGGTGATGTTAGCGGAAACAGTTATGTCGGCGGTTTTGCAGGGTATAAAAACGGAGGCACTATCGCTACCTGTTATTCCGCAGGTATAGTTGCCGGAACCAGTTATGTCGGCGGTTTGATAGGGTATATGACTGGAAGCAGCGTTAATAATAGTTTCTGGGACGTCGAAACAAGCGATTGCAATAGCAGTGCCGGCGGGACCGGTAAGACCACCGCCGAAATGCAGGATATAAATACTTTTCTAACTGCCGGATGGGATTTTGTGGATGAAACCGTAAACGGCACTGAGGATATATGGAAAATATGCAGCGGCACAAATTACCCGAAATTAGCATGGCAAATACCTCTGTTAGGTGATTTTGTCTGTCCGGATGGTGTTGATTTTTATGATTTGGTTGTTTTTGTTGACCAGTGGCTCCTTGAAAAATTATCGCATGATATTGCCCCTGCCGGCGGTGACGGCATTGTTAATTTTATGGATTTTGCAGCCATCGCGAATAACTGGCAGGGCGATATGAATGATTTTGCGGATATTACCTCCCAATGGCTAATGTTTAGCGCAGGTTGCGCAGATATTGCTCCTGCCGGCGGCGACGGCATAGTTGATTTCCTTGATTTTGCCGTCTTTGCTGAAAACTGGCTTGAAGGACAGGACTAAAAAATAAAATAAATCAGAGTAATCTGTGAAATCCGTGGTTGTTATTATTGAAAGGTCATAAAATGAAAACAAAAAAGAAAAAATTTGGTTTTACAATCGTTGAGCTTCTGACGGTTATGGCTATTATAGCGCTTTTGCTGAGTATTCTTTCGCCTGCGCTTCGTATGGTCAAGAAGATTGCCAAGGATATAGGACAAAAAGCGCAGTTTCACAGTATTGACGTTGGGCTGGAGACCTACGCCGGCGAAACGGAACAGTATCCGGCTTCTACTATACGCCCATCAGCGGGTGGCGAACCGAATGGCAGCGGCCCCTGGACTGTAGGCGCTCATCATTTGGCCGAGGCCCTTGTCGGCAGGGATATGCTCGGCTTCGACCCGTGGACAACCTGGAACGCGGAAGATGACAAGGATAACACGGACATTTATGCCAGCGATGACCCGGCTTCCCCCAAGGGTTCTTCTCCAGAGCAAGTTACTAAAAGTCTTGACCGCAGGAAAGGGCCCTATTTAAGTCCTGAAAATGTCGAGGCTTACCAGATTGCTCAGTTATATGAACCCATACCCACCACTGTCTATCCCGGCAATCTTGACAGATTCGGCGGTATTGTCGGAGGAGAGTCTCCTGCACCTGTTCTTACTGATTCCTACCGGGTTAAGGCAATATCCCTGCCGGGCGGCAAGCAGGTAAAGGCAGGAACACCGATTCTTTATTACAGGGCAAACATTGCGTCGAGGGTGTTTAAAAATTCTATATTGCCGGCTCCGGGTGGAGCCATATTGGATACCGATGCTGCAGCGAGCATCTATAACAGTCTGGATAATGAGGAATTGCTGGCGCTTTGTACAGTAATGGACCAGAACATAAAGCATCATTTTGACAAGAATTACCTTGAAGGAACACTGACTGGACGAGAGCTTTTTTATGATATGATAACGAATCCAACGATAACGACTCAGGTAAGGCCTTACAACCAGACCGGCTACATACTTATGTCGGCAGGCTTCGACGGCATTTTCGGTACGCCTGACGATATTTACAATTTCAGTCAGTAAAAAAAGAAAATAGCCACAAAGACACCAATGAAATGGAAGATTGAACATTGAAAATTGAAGATTTAAATAATTCGGCGAAGCCGTTTCCACAAAATTTCAATCTTCATTCTTAAATCTTCAATTAAGCTTAATTGACGGCTAAGAATTGAAAAGGGTGCAAAAATGAAGACCGACAAATTTAAGGCGTTCACACTGCCGGAGATTTTGACCGTAATTGTGATAATCGCGATTATGCTTGGGATTCTAATGCCGGCTATGTCTATGGTGAAAAAGTTTGCAAGACAGACCAAACAAAAAGCCCAGTTCGTCAGCATTGAAATGGGCATAAACCTCTACAGAAACGACTTTGGCGATTACCCGCCATCGCACGGCTGGGACCCTACCGCCAGCGATGCCAATACGTACTGCGGCGCCCAGACGCTTGCCGAGGCGATGTTCGGACAGGACCTTTTAGGCTTTCATCCGGATTCAGTCTATAGAGCAGATGGTAAAAACAAGGATGGCACGGATGATTTGTACCCTGATAATCTTAAACCGGACGACCCGAATATTGACAAGAGAAAAGGGCCGTATCTTGCCCGTGAAAATATCGGCGTATTTGAGGCAAATGACATATATGAGAAGACTGTTTTAGGCACCAGGATTGAACCGAGCCGCTTTATTATCTGCGATGTCTTTGAGATTAAGAATACCGAAAATCTAATCGGCGGCAAAAAGCGTAAAGTTGGAACGCCGATTCTTTACTACAAGGCCAATCCCGCCTCTGAAAACAGAGATTTGGATTACACCAAGCCGGAAAAAAGCATATACAAAAGTATGGATAACGAAGAACTGATTCGTCTGGGAAGAATAACAGACCAGAAAGAACATCATTTTGACTTTTATAATTATACGGAAGGTTCCCGGAAAGGAAGAGAGATTTTCTACGGTTATATAGGAGACCCGCAGATAACGGGGACGCTTACGCAGCCTGTTCGGCCTGATTCGTATCTTTTGATTTCGGCAGGCGACGACGGTTTGTACGGCACAACAGACGATATCTGTAATTTCGAGCCTAATCTGCCCGGTTAAGTAATGTGTTTGATTGATTTTGACAATGAAGACAAAACTAAGCAAATACGGCCTGACGCTTGTGGAGATTATGGTCGCTGTTGCGATAATAGCGATTCTCGCCGTCGGAATGTATTCCGTCGGCAGTTATCTTGAAACTCAATCCCAGAAAAAACTTGCCGAATCGACCATCGAAACCCTCGCTGCCGCTATTGAGCAGTATCACGACTTTTACGGCAAATTCCCTTTCCAGGCTGATGCAAATTATGGCCGGGCCGAGCTTGAGCCGAATCTTAGTGGCAGCGTTGTAAATGAAGATGGCGATGCCTTAAATCCGCCGGACTATAACGATATATATGCATCAAGCGAGGCATTGTATTATTTCTTAAATAAATTCCCGGCAGGCAAAAAAATCGTCAGTTCCATAAATCGCTCGCTTATTACAAATAAAGGCTATGAAGGCATAGAATATTTTTTCATGTTTGGCCTGGACCCGAACTGTTATCCATTGATACATATTATTGACCCATGGGAATATCCGTTGAGGTACAAGTATAGGCAGGGCGATAATTTTCCGGTTATACAATCGCCCGGGCCCGACAGGGATTTTAATACGCCTGGCGACAATATCAGCAGCAAATAAAAACTATGTTATCGGTTATCAGCAACTCTGTTATCAGTAATAGAGTTTGATGACCGATAACCGATAACGGATAACTGAATTACTGTGTTAATATGAAAAATGGTTTTTCCATTATTGAGATGCTTGTAGTGCTTGCGATAATCGCAATGCTGGTCGTACTTGCGATACCCGGCATAAAAGCGATGCAGAAATCCTATGACTCTACCGGCGCAGAGGGAATGATTGTCGCAGCACTGTCAACCGCAAGGACCCTTGCAATCAGCCGCGGCCATTACACAGGCGTCAGATTCCAAAAAGCCTGGAAACCGACCGAAGACCCATTAAAAGCCCAGCAATATATGATTTTTATAATCTATCTGGAGAAGAGAAAAACCGAGAATAATTTAACATGTGCTTTTTGTCCTATTGAAGGGTACAAACCAATAAAATTACCGGAAAATATGGGCGTTATGGATATGAGTAAGATTACTAAAGATAGTGATATTAGCAGTGACCCATGTGTAGTTGATGCAACTGCTTTTTCAATAATTTTTTCACCCGCCGGCAAACTTGTAATTCATGACGTTCGGACAATAAACAAGGATGGCAAATCAGGTGACAATAGTAAAGATGATGTCATCAACTCTGAAAATAATGTTGAGAAAAATCCCCCGATAGGGATGTTTATTCAGGACGATGATTCTGGCTCTACCATCGGCCTCAATAAGGAGCAAAGCCGCAGTAAATTTGTAATTTATGATTGTGAAAAGTTCAGCAAATTAGACCCTAATAAGCGTTATAAAAATTATTTAGAAGACCTGAAAGAAAAAAATACTATGCATGTCAATGCTTATACTGGCGATATTATTAAAAAGTGAAGATTTAAAATTGAATATTTTCTTTGTGTCCCCCGCTTTCGCGAGGGCAAGCTTTGGTGCCTTTGTGGCTAAGAAATTGAAAAATAACGGTTTCTCTTTAACTGAGGTCCTGATGGCTGTGGGCATACTTTCTGTAGGAATGATGCTTATAGCTACGATGTTTCCGGTGGGGATATATCTTACCGGCCTTGCATCCGAAAGGACTATGGCTGCGATTGTCGCAGATGAGGCATTTGCAAAAATAAGGCTTTATGGTATCGATTCTTCATCATTGTTGTGGAATATTCAGAGTTGCCTTTCGTATGAAAATGTACCGGGAAGAACGATTGACCCGAATGAATTTTCGTATCCTTCCGTTGACCCCTGCGTAACAAACCGCCAGTATTACTGGTCGGCATCCTGCAATAAACTGAGTATGGGGCCGGCGGGTATGGAGTGTCTTGTAACGGTTTTTGTAGCCAGAAGGACAAGCCCGAATCTTACATATCTGAACGGCAAAGATGATGGCAAAAGACCTGTTGCTGTCAGTGTGGAAGCAGTAAATGTTGCCGGGGAACCGGACAAATTAGAAATACCAACTTGGTATAAAAAATATGTCAATCCGCCGACAACGATACTCGACCCTCTTTCAGGCAGATTATACCGCGTTATAGATAGAATGGATAAGCCTGGAACTGGTGCGCCGACGATAGTTACGCTCGATAGAAATTGGGTAGGCATTTTGCTGAATGATATTCGGATTATTCCGCCGCCTGATACAGGCGGGAAAAATGCGGACGTTGAAGTCTTTCAAAGAATAATAAGATTCTAAAGCAGTTATCAGAAACTCGGTTATCAGTTATCAGTAATAAATATGAGTTCGAATTTTGAAAATCTTGATGTTTGGAAAAGGTCCTGCCGGCTATCTGTTCAGTTATGGCAGTTGTTGAAAAATAGTAACGAGTATTGGTTAAAAGAGCAAATGCTGCGTTCGGCATTATCAATACCATCAAATATAGCGGAAGGATGTGAACGAAATAGCAAGGCGGAATTTAGACGTTTTATCAATATCGCAAAAGGTTCTGCCGCTGAATTGAGAACGCAGGTGTATATAGCGATTGAAACAGGTGTTTTGAAAAAAGAATCCATAGAAAAATTTATTGAAGAATTGAAAGCCATTACAAAAATGCTTCAGGCGTTAATGAATTCATTGAACCGATAACCGATAACTGATAACGGAATTACTGTGTCAATATGAAAAAAGCATTTACAATAACTGAGTTGTTAGTTGCGGTCGGCCTGCTTGCGGTGGTGCTTGCGGCGGCGGGAATGATTTTTCATTATTCAATAGATTCCATGAGAACCGCAGCGGCTACTGCCGAGATTATGCGAACCCTGCGGGCAATTACAGACCAGCTTAACCTCGACTTTGCCGGCATTCAGAAGGATGCCCTGTTAATAAGATTCAGCGACTTCAACGGTTTGCGAGCTGATTCAATTGTCCTTTTTGCAACGGGCGATTTCCAGAGTTCAGATGGCGGAGTCAGAGGTAATGCCGCCCGGATTTATTACGGCCAGGCTAACGAACCTGACCCGCTGTCCCGCGATGGAAATGACAGAAGAAGCAAGATTCTTGCGCGAAAGCAGGTAATTATAGCCCCTGCTGAGCCGAATTCTGCCGAGTATGAGCCTAACAGTCTTATACAGCAAATAACTTATTGCTGGAGTAATCCTAATGAAGCCAATGACCTGTGGCTCTGGCATCCTGATGTTGACCCCAATGATGCCAACCAAATCCCGATGTATTTTGCAAAGGGCGTTGACGATTTCTCGATAATGATTAATAAGGGCTTTAATGTGAACAGCATAAACTGGTGGCCGACAACGCAGGATATACAGGCGGGCATTAATAGTTATTCAGGTTATCCCGAATTGATTAAGTTTACATTTACGCTTTACGACTCCAGAAGCATTTTCAAAGGCGGCAGAAGGTTTGAACATATTGTTTATATAGGAAAGTAAGTTATCAGTTATCGGTATTCGGTTATCGGCATATTGAAACTGATAACTGATAACCGATAACTTAAAAAAAGGTCAGAGAAATGATAAAGAAACTAATAGAACGATTTAAGCCGGGCCGGATTGGTTCTGCTCTTATAATGACGGTTGTTTTGACGGTATTGCTTGCGATAGTTGCCGTGATGTTTGTGCTCGTTGCGAGGATGGACAGCGCCGCGACGAGTAATATCGCAGACAATAAAATGCTCGATTCGGCAGCCGAATCCATCATCGCAATTATCAGTAAAGAGCTTGTGCTCGATACGCCCGGCGCAGCAATACCGACGCAGGAATATTATGATTATCCAGATGCGAATGACGCCTGGCTCGCAAATCTTGAACCGTATCTTTATGACAATAACGACACACCAACTCATCCGGATGATGATGTTTATCACTGGCGGCAAATCAGCGATATAACGGGCTATCTGCACAACAGAAACTTTGAAACACAGGGTGTTAATATTGACCCGCCGGGCAACAGAAAGGTTATACTGGATTATCCTGACATCATAGTAGATGCGAATGGCGAGCCGAATGAACAGTTAGCCGATGCCGACGGCGACGGCATAGCGGATTCGAAATGGTTTTTATTAGAGAATTTACGCACGTCCAAAGGCAAGCCGGTTTACGCAGCCGTGCGGGTAATTGACAATAGCGCAATGATTAATATCAATACCGCACATACATTTAATCCCGTTGGCCCAGAGAATGAAATTGACGGCTCAAGCCAGATGCAGATAAATCTTGCAGGCCTGTTAAAGACAGGCGACAGCATTGACGATTTGCACGAAGCCCGCTGCGGCAGTGGAGATGCAAATAACTGGGGCGGTTACGAGAAAAACGTTATCTGGCAGTCCGGCCTGCCGCCGGACGGCAATTATCTGCCCTTTGATATGTCCGATGAGCTTGAACTGCGATACAGATATTGTATAGATAGTAAATTTATAGCACGAGTTGAAGCGGATGAACCAACCCTGCACGTACTGCCGGCAACGCTTCATCGTGGTAAAGGGACACCCAATTCCGGCTATCTTTACGATGGTAGAACCGATTGGGGTCTGACCCAGTGGCAAATAAGAATTACAGACCCTAATGACCCCAATACTGACCGCAGGCATTTATTGACGACCTTGAATCTCGACAGGCTCATCGACCCTGCCGGCGACAGGATGTTTAATATCATAACCGATTATAACGACCCTTGTACCGCCCAGATTCTCTATGACAGGCTGGCGACCGGTATTAACGCAGATTATCCAGCCGCTCCAGCCGATTTCAATGCCCATCTTGCGCAGTTTGCTGCCAACGTCGTTGACCGCAGCGATGCCGATGCGAATGTCTCCATCGTTAATGATGGCACAAATGAATTTTACGGTATGGAAAAGCCGTATATTTATATATCTGAAGTTGTTCGCAAGTTCGCCAAAGGAATCCTGCCTGGCTCAGACCCGTCGTCAGATGCTATTCACCATTCTTACGCAATCGAGCTTTACAAGGAGTTTGAAGCCGATGATGTTTTCGAGCCGTGGCACCTGATAATTTCCGGCATTAAGGATAATTCTTCATCATCTTATTTTATTAAGGACATAAATATCTATCCGAGCGATTTTAATGACCGCGGCGGCAGGTTTTACGTGATAATTTTCCAAAGCCAAGAAGAGCCGAATGCGAATTTGTCCAAAGACGTTAATTTTTACGACAGTCCCGCCAACGGCGCCACAAACGTTGACCAGGATGTCGTACTAAGCTGGAGTCAATTCTTTTTGGGTTATGACAGCAGCGGCGACCCTATCTTGTCTGACAGGTACGATTTGTATGTCGGAACAGTCGAAAGCGATGTAAGGGATGCGAATCTAACGTATTGCCCCCCCAGCGTGTTTGAATTCAGCCCGGGCCAGCCGGGGCTAAGTTATGACCCCGACCTGGGATTTGGTGTGGAATATTACTGGCGAGTTGATGGCAGAAAGGGTACGTATTATCGCAAAGGCCCCGTCCTGAGTTTTACGACCTGGGCCAGCGAGCCGAACTCGGTTTATGAAGAAATTTTTTATGACACGTTCAAATTTGACGTTAATACTGTTATAAGCCTTTATCGGCCGGTCCAGGGCGTTTCATCGTCGGAGATTCTTGTTGACCGGGTGGCTCTGGACGACCCGTGTCTGGCATGGTTCCGCGACGACGAACAGGAGGCCAATGATTTAGGCGTCAGCGTCAGAACTTTGCAGCGCGATATTAACCTGCCGAATCGCCTTAAACGCCTCTGGAACATCGACCAGACAGATGCTAATAATGCTACGCTCGGCAATTGGAACACGTATAAGAACACATTTGCCGCTGCCAACCCTATTCAGCCGTGGTATTATCAATTTAATAACGTCGGCGATGCAGCTATGATGTTAGTTAGAAGTACATATCTTAAAGACGTAAGCGGTAACGACTTGCCGTATCGGATTTTGCCCACTGATACTGAAAGAGAGGCCCGCTTCGATATTAACGACCCTGCGATGCAGGAAATATTTAATTATATTACTGTTTGGCCTCCGCCCGATGTCAATCAGAATGAAGACAGAGTAAAGGGCAGAATAAATATAAATACCGCACCTGCGTACGTAATAGCGCAATTGCCGTGGGTTTCACTTCGCCAAAACGATTATAACGATATCGGTCTTGCCAAAGCAATCGTTGCATACAGGGATAAAACCGAGGTGCGGAAGGGCGACGCTAATTTTCCCGATTACAGGTGTAACGACCCTTGCGGCTTTAGAAGCATCGGCCGGCTTTTTGATGTTAACTTTACAGGCGACCCGAATTTTGGAATTGATTATTACGCTTATGATGACAGTAACCAGTACGGCTATCCCGATTTGACATTTGACATTTGGAGTATGACCGATGGTATTGACAATGACCTTGAGGAAAAGGGGCTGATTTTTGCACGTATAAGCGACCTTGTTACGGTTCGCAGCGATGTATTTACAGCGTATATATTAGTGCGAATCGGCGCGGAGGTTGGGAGAAATAAAGACGATGAACCTATAGCGAAAGGCCCGCAGAAAAGATATGTCGCAATCCTCGACCGCAGCGGCGGCCTGCAGAAAAGACGCCTGATAGTCTCCGACAGCAACAGCATTGTATTGCCTATAGATTGTAACGAACCAAAAGACCCCAACGACAAAGTTGCCGTAAGGGCCTTCCAGCTTACGCCTGAAGCGAGATAGCAGTAATATCGTGTTTCGTTCAATGGTTGCGCTGCTCGTCACGGTTACGTTAAACGTAAGACGATAGACGATACGAGCTGCGCCACCGCAACCAATCCGCTTTTCAGCAAATTTCTTAATTGTCACTGGAGCCGCTTTTCTTAACCTGCCTTAAAAACAAATACTTGCATTAAATTCAAGCCAAAATGTTGAAATAACTCAACATGTTTTGCTTTATTTTCAGATTAAAAACGCGGGCAGTGACAATTGGAAATCGGCCGCAGGGGAAAAATTTTAGCAAATCCTGTTGACAAAAGGGTGGTCCGGCATTTACATTTCATACCGGAGATATGAATAAATAAAAATTATTATTGAGGCTGAGAGGGATAAAATGAATAAGCCGGCATTCGATACTTTCCAGGTCTTCCTGTCTGTCTTTATTTTACTAACCATCGCAGCAATTGCATCAGCAGAGCCTTATCCGTTTCCCGATTTGGCAGGCGAGCCTGATTTTATAAATTTCGCCGATTTCGCAGTCTTTGCCGCCAACTGGCAGAAAACCGGCGAGCAGTTAGCAGGCGATTTCGATGACAGCAATACCGTTGATTTAGCTGATTTGGCATATCTGTCCTTTTACTGGCTGACGGAGCGCTGGGAATGTGAAAGAATAGACCTTGACGAAAGCGGGCAGATTGATTTTGCCGATTTTGCGATATTTGCAAATAACTGGCAAAAATCAGGGGCTAATCTCCGGGGAGATTTCGACTGCAGCGGCAAAGTTGACCTCGACGATTTGGCATACTTGTCTTATTACTGGCTGACGGAGCAATGGGAATGTAGTAAAATAGACATAGATACCAGCGGCAGGATTGACTTTGCAGATTTTGTAAAATTCGCTGACTGCTGGCTGAGCAGGAGTAATGATATAAACTATAAAGCTGAATGTGATTTTGACGACAGCAATATGGTTGACATTTACGATTTGCAGGCCTTTTGCGATTGCTGGCTCAAAGGCGCAACACCGCAGGACATCTGGGAAAAATTCAAAGCGGCCTTGTGGAACGATGACCTCGATAAGGCGTTAACATTTATCGCAGATTCAGCATTGGAGAAATACACTGCTGTTTTAACTCAGCTTAGACCGCAGTTTCAGAGTATGGTTGATGGTATGGGGGATTTAATATTAGATTCAATGGATTCCGACAGGGCATACTATGAAATGCTCCACGATGAGGGCGGCGGAGTAATGGCAAGTTTTCCCGTTTATTTCAGCAAAGATGAACAGGGTGGATGGAAGATTTATTGTTTCTGACTTAAGGATTGCAAATGAAAAAAATAGATTACGAAAGAGGACTGGTGAGAATGGCTTGGACATTGGGCATATTAGGCGGGATCGGATTGTTTCTATTTTTGCTTCCCTATCTTCCTGCCGAGCTGTCTTTGAGAATAATTTCACGGCTTTTCCTGATAATATTTCCTTTGTCTTTAATTGACTCGACCCCCGCAGGTGAAGTATTTATTTTTCTTCTTGGAATAACAATAATTATTCTGCTGATTCGGTTTTTTATTAAAGGTTTTCGTTCTCAGGATTCAACTGAATATCAAGAAGCGGGCACACTTAAAATTAATCGGCGAATAATCCTTTCCGCTCTTATTATTGTGCTTGTCGGATTCGGAGGCGGCGGATTCTTAATTTACTCCTGGTACTGGCAGACCCATACCGGCTCACGAAGCGGCCAGGTTATCGACGCAAATACAGGCAAACCGATAGAAGGCGCTGTTGTTGAATATTCCTGGAGGACCGTCTTATTTTTAGAGGGGGCTTTGGGTAGCGGCGGTGGAGGTCCTGCTGTTACGTATGAAACTCTCACCGACAAGGAAGGCAAATATTATATCCCCAATCTTCGTATAAAAAGAAAAAGTATATTGGAATTAGGTTTGCGGCCAGATGATGTATTAATCTACAAGGATGGCTACGCCGCTTACTTTGCCGACCTTACAAGTATTGAATCGCCGGTACGCAAACCGCTTGGATACCCTAATGTTGAACAGATATATCGCAAAAAAAATAACATAGCAAAACTATATCCATGGAAAGAGGGTGAATCACATTATCGTCATTTGAATATGATAAGAGGTTCCTATTTATCAGAAGAAGGTGAATTATTACGTAAGGAGCTTGAACCAGAAAAAAAGCGTGCTGAAAAGGACTTAATGAAGGATGTTGAAGCTGAAAGAAACCAAGTCGAGCAAGAACGCGAAAAACGGAGGCAAAAATGAACAAGTCAATAACGCTGGCGTTATTTTCTATATTATTGCTTTTTGAAATATTACCCTCGAATGCAGTTGCTTGGGAAAATGAAAAGACACATCCAGCGATAACAGATAAAGCCGTAAAACTATCTGTGTTAGGCGGAGATTATCTCCAGACACAGTTAGGAATGAATGAGAAATTGGGCACTAAGCTCTTATTGACGGAACAATATCAAAATAACTTGGTAAGGAGAGCAGGACAAAAACGTCCGACCCCAAAAGTATGGAATACAACTGAATCATCCATATTAGACTGGTTGAAAGCTGGGAGTGAGTTTGAAGATATTCCGAATCCTCGTGCGCGGCATCATTTTTATAACCCGATCTGGAATGAAGGTCTTAACAACGTGCTTGTAGAGCCGTTTTCAGATATTCATGGTTTGATTTATTATGGTTCGACGTGGTTTTATCCGGATTACTGGGGATTCAATCTTCTGGGCGGTTCGGCAGCCAAAAGAGCACTTGGCTGCGCCGACGACTGGGGTACTGATTGGGAATCCGAGCCGGAGTATCTTACAACCAAATATAACTGGCCGACGGCTCGAAATTTATTTTATATCGCCTTGACCTCCGAAAACAAGGAGGATAGAGATGCGAATCTGGGGGCAATGTTTGTTGTGCTTGGCCATATATGTCATTTATTAGAGGATATGGGCGTGCCTGCACATACAAGGAATGATTTTTTATGGGGGCACCTGGTCGGACATAATTATAAAAAACAAACGGGGGTGAAAGACCCCTGGAAATTAGGAGGAAACCCTTTCGAGGCGTGGATGGAAGAGCAGATTAAAAATAATGATGACCAGATTCCGAGCGTATATCTGGCTCGGCTGATGGATACGCCGCCGGCTTTTGCCAAGTTTGAGGATTACTGGGATACCGGTATATGCGTAGAATCCGGCATTCCGCAATGGCAAGGCGATAGTCCAGGCTGGCCGGGCACCGGCTTTGGCAATCCACCGCCTGAGAAATCGTGGGGACTGGCTGAATGTACCAATTATCAATTTCTTTCTTACAGCACGATATTTAGAAATATCTTGTCGGTGCAACATTTTCCTCATCCAGATAAAGAACATACGAGGGTTGACTGGTACGCAAGCGGCCCAAATGGCGCAAAACAATATTATCGCATCGGTTATGACGTTCCACACTTAACTCGTTCAACTTATACTGCGTACCTTTTAGGAGACCTTGCCTTTTGGAATACTGATACCACAGAAGAGAAGAAGGTTTACGAAGATTACGCCAAGAGAACCATCTCAAGAACGGTCGACTACACGACGGGACTATTGAACTATTTTTTCCGCGGCAGGTTAAGCGTCCAGTTGAGTTATTTAACCTGTGAAGAAATAAGATTAAACATTACCAATCTATCGCAGAATTCCGGTATAAACCAGTCGCTCAAAGGCGGTATATTTGAATTATACTGGGACGACCCAAACGGAAACAGAACTGAAGTTGCAGAATTTATCGCCTTTGATTCCAACGACCCGGCGGATAACGACGTATGGTCATCAGGCTGCATATTGCCTTATGGCCAGTCTATAAGGGCAGAATTCCCCAAGCCGGCAGGTGCTGTTGAAAAATTTATATTGGTTTACAAGGGCAATATCTGCCAAAATCCTGCTGAACCGGACACTGACGACTCGGATGCTTTAGCTGTTGCCATTATTACTAACCCCGGCTGCCCGTTTGCTTCCAACGATTGTTGCTGTTTTCTTGACCCCAGTACCCCAACATGGGACAGCAATACTGTATATGGGATAGGAAATTTAGTTGAATATTGGAATGCAACTTACAAAAGCAATGCCGACAATAATATAAATCACCAGCCTTATAATAACCCTGCTTGGTGGACAAAGGTTTCTAACACAGTGTCTTGTGACAATGAAAACTGGAATGCCCATCCACCGTTTGGGGGAATAGGCAAATCTCCTAAATATTTAAGTCTGACGATAAGTGGGGCACCTACATTATCACCTCAACAATTATTTAATGCGGCCTGTGCAACGTCTTGCGACTATAGCCCCGGAAATTGCGACGACTTAGGGCCGAGTCCTACTCGAATTCCTTCTTTTAGTTCACATATAAACAGAACATATATATTAAGTGGTGGTAAAAACTGTTGTTATGGTTGTGGTAATGATTGTCCTACTATTGAGCAATCTCCAAGTATAGCTATGTCCTTATGCAGCGATGAGTCACATATAATTTTATGTTGGGCAGATGTTCCCTATGCAATGAGCCTTGATAACCCCAGTTCGCCTCCTCTTGAAGGTGATGGGGAAGAGATTCATGGTGATTCAAGCGGCGCACAGGGTATAACCTGCGAACGTGGCGAAGGATGGGAAGGTTTATTTTATCATGTTTCGGGAACATGGCAAATTGGTGAGAATGTAAAAGATTCAGATAATAATATACGTGGCACAGTCGGAGGGTTGTCATGGTTTTATTCACGAGTAGTATTGTTTACTCCAAAAAATACTCCTATTTGTTCTGTATTTGATGGCCATCAAATATCTTCACAGCAGTATTTTTATTTAAGTGATTGGTGTTATGATATGGAAATACCCTCTTATAATGATGTGAAAATTACCGTTCAGCCAATTGCTACGCCGCCTTCCTATCCTGTTTGGATTTTAAGTTATGATTATAATGAAGGCGATATAGTTATTGGTTCTGATGGCGGAAAATATGTTTGCAATATTCCGCATACTTCAACAACGGATACTACACCGATTAGTGGTGCTAACTGGCAAAATTACTGGTCTTTAGTAACAGAATGCTATTAATTAAAAATCAGTTTAATCAGTGTTTAAAAAATTCGTGTTTAAAAAATTTGTGTCGATTCGTGTAAATTAGTGGTTGTTTTTTTCTCTGCGTAATCCGTGAAATCCGTGGTTTTAATTTAACTTTGCTCTAAGGGTTTCAGCACGCAGGATATCTCTTTGCTCGGGGTCGAGGTTTTGGCCTTTGTTAATTTGCAAATGTGCCGGCTGCGTAAGCAAAAAAAGTTCATTTATCGTATCGATGGATATTTCCTTCAGTCTGCCCATATTGATTGCCATTCGCAGGTTGCTCAAAAGGAACATTGCCTCGTGCGAGCTTATGATTTTTGCGTTTTTCAGTACCGCCAGCGCCCGTGAAACCCTGTCGTCGAGAACGGGAGCGTCTTTTACCAGCAGTCTGTCGCGGGCAATCCTTTCATACTCGACTATTTTCGGGATTATCAGCGTCATAAAATCTTCAACGGTTTTTTCCTCGCTGATGCCGAGCGTAACCTGGTTTGAAATCTGGAAGAAGTCGCCTACCGCTTCTGTGCCTTCGCCGAACAGGCCGCGAATCGCAAGGTTCATATCCTTTGCCGATTCGAACAGTTTTTTAAGCTGGTCGGTCATTTTCAGGCCTGGCAGGTGAACCATCACGGAGACCCTGATACCGGTGCCGAGGTTGGTGGGACAGGCCGTTAAGAAGCCCAGAGTCGGACTGAAGGCGTATGCGATTTTTTTGCCGATAATATCGTCAATCTCGTTAACCCGTTTCCAGCATTTGTCAAGGTTAAGGCCTGCGGCAAAAACGGCCAGCCTTAAATGGTCTTCCTCGTTTATCTGAGCGGCGAAGAGCTCATTTTTTGCAATTACGACGCCTCGCGGGCCTTTGCCCGCCGCAAGGTTACGGCTGATAAGCTGTCTTTCAATCAGCAAATCTCTTTCAAGGCCGCTGCCGCGTTCGATGTCTATGAAGAAGATATCGCCGAGCTCGCCCAGCGACAGAATCGTTTCCTTGAGCGTTTCAAGGATTTTTCTCTTTTCCGCTTCACTGCAGCGGGGGATAAATTTATGGCCTGCGATATTGCGTGCGAGTCTTATCCGTGACGATATCACGATATCGGACAGTGGTGCCTGCGGGCTGAACCACTGTGAAAGTCTCGTGCTTAATTCGTTAAGTCTCATTGCTCCAGTGCCTTTAACTTATCTCGCAGTTTCGCAGCGAGTTCATAATCCTCGTCGCGCACCGCTTTTTCAAGCTGCTTTTTGAGTTCTTCTATTTTGTTTTCTTTTTTCATTTTCTGCCGGTCTTTCAGCCCGGGCTTCGCCGGGGCAAGCGATGCGCCGCTCGGAATTTTGCCTTTATGCGTCAGGTTGCCGTTGTGCGATTTTTCAATAATCGGCTGCAGGCTCTTTTCAAACACTTCATAATCCTTTGGACAGCCTAAAAGCGCCTGTTTGCGGAACATTTCCATTGTCATACCGCAAACCGGGCAGCTTATTTGGCCTTCAGCCTCGCTTTGCTCATCGGTCTGTTGGTGTGCGGCAATCAGAGAGCTTAAAAGCTCGTTCAGTGAAAGCTGATTTTTTATAGTTACTCCCTCTTTTTGTGCACAATGCTGGCACAAATGGCTTTCAGTTCGCTGGCCGTCGACAATCTCGGTCAAATGGACCGTAGCCGGCCTGGTTTTACATATTTCACATTGCATAACTGCTTTCTATAAAACAACTTATATTCAGTACTTGCCGTCCTGCCATTACTAATATCGGCAATATGGCAAAGAAACTAAACGGCCGGATTTTCGCAATATCTTGCCCTGCAGCCTGGCGTTTCTGTTACTTCTACGTATAAAAGGCCGATGCGTTTGGGCAGCTTATCTTTTATATTATCATATATATACCTGGCGATATTCTCAGCGGAAGTATTTATATTTTTAAAGCACTCCAAATCGTCTAATTTTCGGCCGTCGAATCGGCACACAATGCTTTCGAGTATTTTTTTTAATTTATTAAAATCGAAGAGCAATCCGTTATTTTCGAGAGCTTGACCGCCTATGGCGGCCTCGACTATCCAGTTATGACAATGATAAGGTTCCATCACAGAAGCAAGTTTAAGCTGATGACCTGCGCGAAAATTTGTTGTTGCTGTTATCGTGAACAATTTTCTAACCCCGTCCTGCGCCTTTTTCGGCAAGTCTTTTTTGCAGTTTTTCATATACCTCTTGCGGTATAAGGTTTGATACATTTCCGCCAAGCGCCGCTATTTCTCTTATAATTGTCGAGCTTGTAAAACCGTACTGTTCACCGGTCATAACAAAAACCGTCTCGATGCCTGCAACGGAGCGGTTGGTCATAGCAAGCTGAAATTCATACTGAACGTCTGTCAGGTTCCGCAGGCCCCGCAGCATTGCCGTTGCGCCGACGCTCGCTGCATATTCAACCGTCAGGCAGTCATAGCTCTGGACACTTACGCCCGGAATGTCTGCAACGAGCGGCTTTATCATCTCGACCCGCTCGGCCAGGGTAAACAGCGGATTCTTTAGCGGGCTGTTGCCCACTGCGACAATAAGCTCATCGAAAAGGTTTATACCTCGCTTAATTACGTCTAAATGGCCGTTTGTTATTGGGTCGAACGAGCCCGGGAAAACTGCTCTGACAAATTTCTTTGCCATATCACGCCTTTCAGTTGGGAATATATGGAAATTATAGCAGAAATGAATTTTACGTCAAATTTATCCGCCAGAGTTTCGGATAAAGGCCTGCTCGGATTTTGTCAAAGCGACAATACCGCCAAACCTTTGTGCATTATACCTGGCCGGCAGTGAGCCGCAGACGACCTGCTTGGCTGTTAAAGCGGCTTTGGCGCCGCCGATTACAAACAAGCCGACATTTTTGACTAAAAATGCGGCAGGCAGCCTTCGTTTTTTAAGATGGGGCATAATTTTATTGTTTTGCGTCTTTTCCAGCCAGATTGCAGGCCCATTGCAGTAAATAATCTCTTGTGGATTCAAAGGCCCGCTCTTAAGCAATCGGCCTGTCTCGGCCCTGTTTGCAAAGGCTGATATTATTTTGTTATGGAAAAAATGCACCGCTTGTTTTTTACCGCTCGCCTTGAAAAATGCGTCCCTGATAATCTGTTTTGATTTTTTTATTGTTTTCTGTCGGTTAGCCCCGCTAACACGGAGTTTACCCCCGCGCAGGCGGGGGGCAGGGTTCAGAACCTTCGTTTCACATCGTTTTATTACTTGCCGGACCAACTGCAGCGACTTTTTGGCAGTAGAAGCTGAGATAAACAACCCGTGCTTTTCGAGAAACAAAACCTGCGGCAGACGTTTATATTTTTTTCGATATCGAGCGGTCAGATTCGCAATTTTTTGCGCAAGCGAGTAGCCCGGGTTGGCATAAGAAACCCATAGAAGTGGAAATTTTTCGCCTGCAAAGAGCTTTTCAAGCTCTGTTTTTCCGTTTTTTGAATTTATAAAAGCGCCGATAGCGACAGGGTGAAGGTGAATAACATATCTGTCTAAAAAGGCGTGCAGATTGCTTTCAATTGAAGGCCGGCTGTTTATTTTTGTATTACCCTCGCAGGCTGCAAGCAGCCGCCTGGCAATTGCGGCCTCTCTTTTTTGGACAGATAGTTTCGCAAGTTTTTCATCTTTGATTATGCCGCGGACTTTTTTAAGGTCTATTTTGCACCAGCCTTTTTTTATGCTCATATCTTTGATTGCAGTACCGCTTGCCTTTACGAACATAAACCTGCCATCTGCTGTCTTTACGCTCGTATTACCGCTTGCCCCGCAGGTTAAATTAGGGTCTTTGCCCACCTGCCTGCTGATTTTTATCAATTCTGTAAGTGATTTATCCATTACTGGATAATGTAGTCTTGATAAACTTTTTTGCAAGAGGTTTGTTATTATTGGTTAGCCCCGTCAACGCGGAGCTTGCCCTCGCGTATGCGGGGGCGGTGGGCTTTATCAGCCAATGATTTGAGACAGTGCGTCGCGTAATTCCGGCAGGTCTTTGTGCAGAATTTGCCATATAATCTCAAGGTCAATGCCGAAATATTCGTGAACGATTCTATGCCGTAATCCAACAACCTTGTGCCATTCTATTTCCCAATATTTTTCTTTGAATTCGTCGGGCAGCCGGTTTGCGGCCTCTCCTATAATCTCAAGATTCCTGACAACTGCATCAACGGATTTCTGGTCTTTGGAAAATGCGTCGAAAGACAGGTCTTTGATATATTGCTCAATTCTGCCGATGGCCTGGAGAATATCATCCAGCAGTAAGTCAACCGGTCTTTTAGACATAAATCAGTTCCTGCTCGATGAATTTGAACGCTTTGGGAGTAACCGCCCTGCTGGATACGAGGTCAACAGATGTCTTAAGCGATTTTTCGAGTTCTTCGGCAAGGGTTACGAATTCAAGGCCAATTGACGGGTCAACATCGATAAGTATATCTATATCGCTGTCAGGCCGCTGGTCTCCTCTTGCCCAGGAGCCGAACAGGGCAAGTTTG
The DNA here is from genome assembly GCA_964619675.1 of uncultured Planctomycetaceae bacterium. GTDB lineage: Bacteria > Planctomycetota > Phycisphaerae > Sedimentisphaerales > UBA12454 > JAPLMW01. Next base: position 108,913 of record CAZUEO010000001.1, read on the forward strand.
CGGACTTTAAACTGTTTTTGCAGTTGAGGCTTGTCTTTGGCAAGGATTTTAATGATTTCTTCTTTCGTCATAGACATAAGTTTAAAATTTGTACAATGTTATGTCAAATACAAATTTGCCCCAGTTTACCTGCCTCCGGTAGTCCTGAAATTTTCAATATTAAATTTTAAATCTTCAATTCTGCCCCCTGCTCAATTTTCGATTTTCTCCGCATCGGCGGTTGCAGTTGCTGCCTACGGTTCGGTAATCTTTTTATTTACTCCGTCGTTTCACTCCTGCGTAATTCTGCCCGTTCCTCATCGCAGCCCTTGGCAGCAACTGTAATTTTCCTTAAATTTTGGTTAGCCCTGCCGACACTTCGGCAGGGTTTATTTAAACACTGATTACGCTGTAATATCAAAAATCAAACATTAAAAATAAAAACCACACACCAAAATTAAAAATGTTTTTTCAACAGCCCGGTGTCTCTCGTTTCTTTATTTCTTCATAATTCAAAGAAAACTTATGCTCATGAACTAATGCTCTGTATAATTTAACATGCCTATAAGCATTATTATCTAATATAGATATAATTTTATCCCCCTCGTATCTAAAACCAAAATCTATTCTCCGAATAGCATTAGGCAGAAGTGGGATATATGAGCGCCCGTCTTCCTGTCTGCATTCTCGTAAACTAACTATCCATCTAACCTCTTGTTCATATTCCCAGCTTTTATTTTTTGTTTTAATAATAGTTCGATACGCATCTTCGGTTTTAAACTCTGCGGTATCCGTAATATCAATACTCGCCCGTTCAAAAGAATAACTGACCGGAAATAAATTATTGCTGAGTATTTTAATATCATCTGTTTCAAAAAAAATCCTTACGCCTTTATGTTTATCCCCGTAATGGGACCAAAGCAATACATCGTCTCCATCTTTTATTTTGCTAGGGTCACAAAAACAGATTATTCGCAGAGTTTTCGACGCTATCATCAAATTTTCTTCAATTACCTTCATTATGGCCGGTTTCATGTCTCGCTCTACGTTTTTCGATGCCGCATCGTCGTCAAAATCAGATAATGCTGCTTTGGTGGTAGAAGAAATTTTTGGCAATAAATCATTATAAAAGTACCGCAATGTTTTATTTTTGTCCGGTTTGCCAATAATTCCCGGATACATTTCAAAGGGATCATTAAGAATAATAGGGTCTGTAGCTAAAAGTCGCTGGTTTTTTATGATATCTAACCCATCACTACCCAAGTATTTACATAAGATCATTTCTTAATCCCACCTTAAACAATCAATGCAAAAAAATTTAACGATTCGATATTCTCCATTTCCCATTGCTATGACGTCATCTTCATGAACAAAAAGGGTATCAAGCTAGCAATGGCTCCTCGAACCAAGAGATAATAAACAACCCTCATTCGACTTGGGATTCTTTGTCCTACATCTTTTCGCTTTGCGAAGAATGACAACAGGTTCTTAATAGAATGACAATCTTCCTTTACCGCTTTTTCTTCGCCATCCTTGTAATATGTTTGAAAGGTCACATCAGAAGCTGGATTGTTGATAAGATTCGAAAGAGCAAGGAGATGTTTCTCTTTGGTTCTACGCCATCCATGAAGGTACTTGTGTAGGTTGTGGTCGTAATCTGACAGAATTAGCATAAAAGCGGTAAGCACAACTATTATGCACAATCGCACAACAAGATTGCTCTGATTTATCCCAAAGCCAGTCAAACCTGCAAAGACAAACAAGGTCATTGAGAAATTCACCTGTCTTAGTGTATCCAAGTGGTTGCCTTTACTTTCAGCCTCCTCCATCAAGAGTTTGAGAGCGTCGACCTTTTCAGAAAAACGTGCTTCACCAGCCTCTATCGTGATTTCTATCATGCCGTCTGTTCCTCATGAAAATATTTTACATCGTTAATAAACAGGGACAACCTATTTATTTGTAGCCTCTTGCCGCCGGTCCTCGGTGCTCATCACAAAATTATATCACCGCTTTTTTCAAACTCAACCAAAATTGTCTTTAAAAAACCATCCGCCGAAGGCGTTCCACAAATCTTCAATTTTAATTTTTCAATCTTCAATTCTGTGTTTGCTGTAGCCTTAAATCGGGCGAAAAACAACGTAAAATAAGGCTTTTAGAAATACAGTAATCCGAGGAATCCGTGTAATCCGTGGTTAAAATTCTCTGTGTTCTCTGTCTGTCCCGCCATAGCTTTATGCGAAGGCGGATGTTCTCTGCCTGCCCCGTGGGATGTCCGCCCGCAGGCGAGACCTATCCCATCGGGGTGGTTAAAAACCATACTTTCTATATCCTCTGTGGCCTCAATTTTTTTCAAATCGCGCAAAAAAAAACGTGCGCGTTTTGAAAATCTAAAAAAAATTGCACCCTTATCTGACAAGGACTTATGAATTTTGACCTCGGAATTTTGACCGAATTTTTTGCAAAAACGCGCAACTTTTCAGGTAATACGGGGGGAGATGTTGGCCTGAAAGGCCAACATAGAGCAATCGAGAATCGAGAGCAGAAAGGTGAGTAAAGAGAACTTAAAAGTTAAAACTAAAAGCCCAAAACCAAAACCCAAAACTTAAAACCGGCGGGTATTGGCCAGCAGTTCCTTCGATGGGTAATTTTGAATTTTGAGCTGTGGTTTTTAGCTTTACACTTTGAATTTTCAGTTTCTTTTACGGGAGATAACAATGTATTTAAACCTTCGCATTAAAGTGCCGAAATTAATCGCAAATATCGTCCTTTGGTTCGTTCTGCGCTACAGGAAAAAGCATTCCGGCTGTCCTTTTCGGAAAATCAGATTAATTCAGGCAAACCGCAGAGCAAAACCCATTTACGCGAAAGTTGACCCCCGGGATTATCAGAAACTGGCCCAATATGATTGGCAGCTTTTTGAAAGCGACAGTAAGAAGTGTTACGCCGCTCGGCTCGACAATAGAAAAATTGTGCATATGCACAGAATTATTATGAACGCTCCTGCAAACAAAATGATTGACCATAGAGACCGCGACGGCCTGAACAATACCAGACAGAACCTGCGTTTCGCAACGCCTTCTCAAAATTCCTGTAACAGAATACGTTCAAAAAAGGGTACATCTGAATATAGAGGGGTAAGCTTCCATAAAAAGGATGGAAAGTGGCAGGCCTGTATATGCTTTAGAGGAGTGCATAAGCATTTAGGAACTTTCAAAAACGAACAAGACGCCGCAAGGGCGTACGACCAGGCCGCAAAAATTTATCATGGCGAATTTGCCGTTTTGAATTTCCCGCCATCCGAAAGCCCCCAACTTTATGTTGGGGGTCCTAAAAAACAAAACCTCCTCAAAATTATTGTTGCCGCACTGGTGATTTTGGGTACATTAATAGTTCGATTCGGCCTTATTAATGCAAAGGAACGGTATATGAGAATGTCAGTTGAGGAAGTTTTTGAGACGGTCAAAATGACTATCGAGCAGAATTTCGATATCAGGACCGTTACGCTCGGCGTCAATCTTAAGGACTGTATCGACAGGAACCTTTCAGCCTTCAACAAAAGGATTTATAAAAGGCTGTCGGAAATGGGCAGACGCCTGAATAAATGCGCCGATGCGCTTGAGCAGAAATACGGCATACCTATAACAAACAGGAGAATAAGTGTTACGCCTGTTGCGCTGCTTATTGAGCCGCTGCCTAAAAAAATCTCAACTGCAGTGTCGGTTGCCAAAACGCTCGACAGGGCTGCAAGGGCAGCGGACATTGACTTTATCGGCGGCTTCGGCGCTCTTGTTCACAAGGGTATGACCGGCGCTGATGAATTGCTGATTGATTCAATACCTCAGGCCATATCGCAGACTCAAAGATTGTGCGGCTTTCTTAATCTCGCATCGACCAGGGCAGGTATGAATATGACTGCGATTGAAAAAGTTGGGCATATAATTAAAGACCTCGCTGCCAAAAGCAAAAACGGCATCGGCTGTGCGAAACTTGCGGTGTTTGCGAATGTGCCGGAGGATAATCCTTTTATGGCGGGTGCCCATCATGGAATTGGAGAGCCGGATTATTCATTAAATATTGGAATATCAGGGCCGGGCGTTGTCAGGGAGGTAGTTGCCAATAATCCAAAATGTGATTTAACGGCGCTTTCGGAAGTCATAAAAAGAACGGTTTTTAAAATTACGCGTGCAGGCGAGCTCATTGGCCGAGAAATTGCGCAAATGATGAAGGTTGATTTTGGGATTGTGGATATATCGCTTGCCTCGACGCCCAGGAAGGGCGACTCGGTTGCGCAAATCATTGAGGCAATGGGTGTTTCCCGTATGGGCAGGGCGGGCTCGACTGCTGCCCTTGCGATGCTCATGGATGCGGTGAAAAAAGGCGGCAGTATGGCCTCGGGCAATGTCGGCGGCCTGTCGGGCACATTTATTCCTGTAAGCGAGGATGTGGGTATGGTAAAAGCGGTGCGTTCAGGTGCGCTTAGCCTTGAAAAACTCGAAGCGCTGACAAGCGTCTGCTCAGTCGGATTGGATATGTTCGCGGTGCCTGGAGATACGCCTGCGGATGTGATAAGCGCGATAATTGCCGATGAGCTTGCAATCGGTGTTGTAAATAACAAGACCACAAGCGTGAGAATTATTCTTGTGCCGGGCAAAAAGGCAGGGCAAATCGTCCATTTCGGCGGGCTTTTGGGCTCGGCGCCGATTATGAAAGTCTCAAAAATCGCTTCGCCAAACTTTATAAGGCGCAAAGGCCGGATACCCGCGCAAATACAGGCGTTAAGAAATTAAAAATTTATGTGGAATATTTTTGAATATCCGTTTGTCGGTTTTGGAATTGCAATCATCTCAATGATAGGCCTGTGGATTTTCGGAGCGTTTCGGCCGGAGAAAAAACGTAAATGGCATTTTGCCGTACCCTTTGTAATCATAGGCCTGGCGTTTGCTGTCGCATACCTCGTCCAAACAGATAAAGAAAAGATTCAGGCTGCGATAAATAAAGGCATTAAGGCCTTCCGGGCACAAGACATACAGCCTATAAAAGAAATAATAGCCGACGATTACCGTGATACGGCACACAGCTCAAAAGAATTCATAATCGCGTATTGCCAGGCGTTATTTGAGACCGCAACTGTTGATAGAATAACACTTTACAGCAGACAGACAAAAATAGAAAACGATAAGGCAACCTTTACCGCGGAGGCACTTGTAAAATTTTCAGAAAGCAGCCAAATCGCCCAGATGGGCAAGCCGCTGCTGCTCGTAAAAGCAAGATTTAACTTCAAAAAAACGCCGGATAAAAGATGGCTGATTAACGGCTCCGAAATCCTCGAGCTTGACAGGCAGTCCGTAAGCTGGAACCAACTGCATAATTAGAAAAGAATACAGAACTCAGAACACAGTAGACAGAAGAAGTAAAAAGTGATCCCCACAGTTTTGCAAGGCAAAACTAAGCGTGGGGATATAAACAATGATAAGGTCATTTTAAAATCCCGCCAACCCCCCAAAAAAGGGGTAGTTTTAGGGTTAAACACCCCAGTTAGATAGCTAAAGCGTCGCCAAGCAGCTAACTAACACATCTAACGGGGCAAGTCTCCCGGGGCCGGGGGGTACTAAAGCAGGGTCAGTTCAAAAATTGAAGATTTAAGATTGAAAATTGAAAATTTGAGGAGGCCGCCGAAGGCGGATAAAAGGAAATTACAGTTGCTGCCAAGGGCTGCGATGACCCCGATGAGATAAGTCTCGCCTGCGGGCGGACATCTCACAGGGCAAGGGAACAGGCAGTATTACGCAGGCGAAAAACGCCGCAGTAAAATAAAAGATTGCCGAACCGAAGGCAGTAACTGCAACCAAAATAAAAAGTTGAAATTAAAAATTGTGACAAAAAACCATACTTGATAATTATCAAGCAAAGGGGGGAGAGGCCGCCAAAGGCGGAGAGAATTGAAAATCGAGAATCTAAATTTGAAAGTTAAACTTTCAGAAAAAACGCCGCCTAAAGGGCGGCCAAACCCTGCCATTGTGATGACAGGGCTAACCCCCCGGCACGGGTCCGGGGGCTAACCATAAAAATATTTCGGTTGAGTTTGAAAAGAAAAGAGGATAGAATTTTTAATCGCTGATTATGCGGATTTTGCAGGTTTATATATGCAAAAAATTGATTGAGTTTGATAAAAGCGGTTGGCAATGAGGAATTAAGAATAATGAATAGGGGTGATTATATCCTGACCCAAGAGGGGCAAAAAAATCTTCTACTTCATAGGAGATTGAAACGTCTATATTGTCAAATAAAGCAGGAACCTAAAGCTAAAAAAGGTATAGACGAAGAAGAAGAAAAACTTTTTCAGCAGCAAATAATACAAACTTTACAAGATTTCAAAAAAAGAGCTTATCGCTCACCTGTAATTTTAGAAGTAACTTTTTGTTGCAATCAACACAACCCGCCTGCTATTCATACTCTTGCCAAAAATTATTTGGATTTATTAAGTTCTCCCGTTTCAGGTTCTAATATCAAAAGAAAAAGATTATTGTATAAAGATGACGGGCTAATAAAAATTTTAATAGTCAATTATAATTTAGATTCTGAATCAGAAATCTTTATAAAAGCAGACCGTTTAAAAAATTTCTTTGAAGATGTAAAGCTGGCAGAAAGAATAATTCATAATGATTTTGAAGGAGACAGATATTCTTATAATTCTTTTGACGTAAACGAAATTGAACAAGAAAATAATAAATCTTTTCCTGATCCGTTTGAAAAATTAGAAAATTTACGAGAAGATAAAGAATCCTATATTAAATTAATTGGCTTTAAAGCTTACAATGTAATGGAAGATTTTGCCCTACAAAATATTCAAAAAGATTATTTACGAATCGGTAATTTAAGAATTTTTGGGCTAATAGCTCTCCTCACCCCATCTTTAAAAGAGCGGCCACAATTTAATATATCACAAACAATAGAAGAAATTATGAAAGAGCATCGAAATTTTATAATTTCACCACCATTTACTTTAGATTTAAAACATGCCCCCATTAAAGATGGACAAACAAAAATTTTTAAAAGTAATGTTGGAACTACCCTAAAAAAATTTAAATTACAATTTCATTTTTTATTCCCCTTCAGAGTGCCCTTAGGAGTAATAGTTTTATATGTCCCACCAAAAATCCAAAACATAGATTTAGATAATTTAGCAAGATATATTATTCCTTTTGTCAATGATATTTTACAACCCAAAATGGGTTTTGTTAAAAGCGAAAATTCAATTACCAGATATCAGTTTGTTGAATTGCCAAGATATGCCAGTGATTCAGACACTGGGTATGTAAGATTAATCTTTGACGATCCTTTTTCAAATAATATTTGGGATAAGATTGATAATGTAATCGACAAATGGAGTGATGTAGTATGAATGAATTAAATCTACTTAGTGTAAACATAAAAAATTATATAACTGGTTTAGAAAATGCATCGTCCTGCTATGAAAAACTCTCATCAGCTCTTAATAAGAAAAACTACAAGTCGAAACTTGATTTTGGGATGGAGCATGGTTGTCAAGAGCTTTTTAGTACGCTCTATTCATTTGAAACATTAACAAATAATGTGTTATTCTTAGCGGGTGCTTCAGACGTATATTTAATTGGTCTTACATCAGAAAAACTGCAATCTGAAATTGCTGTGATGGTTTCTAAAAAAATCTCCAGTCTTGTAACTGGTTTAATCTGGTGGGGAATGGGCAAGGGGGATGATTTTGAAATAATACGTAGTTGGCTTGATGTTTTGAATGAAATTTCTGACCTACCAAATTCTGCACCTTGCAACCTTGGCAGAGTCAAAAGCTTACGCTCGACCTCGAAAAAAGAAATCGAACTTGTATGGTTATGGGAAATTATTTTTAAATCTCGCCTCTTAGACTCAACGCCTGATGCAATTATATATAAACAAGAAGCATTAGATGTTTTTCGAGATTTTGCAACTGACTATCCTGAAATAACCAATGTATATGGTTTTAGTAAATTACTTAAAGCCATAGAATCATCCACAAGACAATCTAAAAAGACTCAGAAAAACGACCCCATAAGAAGGTACATTTCTATTGCCGCAAAAGTAGTTGCTGGAAGAGCGGAAACTGTAATCTGTCGAACAAGAATTGACCCTCGCAAAAAGGCAGAAGCTTGGCTAACGGCCAATCATGAAAACTCAAAGAAATTACAAAAATTTCGGTCATTGACCAAGGCGGAGGTGTTGCAACATAATTTAAACGAATGGCATGAAAACGAAGAAGATTGTGCATCAATACTTCAAATACTATTTAAAAATCTATTTTATGAACCGGAAAGTATCAGCAATAAGCAGGAACTAATTAGTGCAATAAAAAAGATTTATCAATCGCAGAACAATACAAATGGAGAACCGCCTTGGTATCCAGATTTCAGAGAAAATGACTATTTTCCTAATCCCGATATAGAGAAATGCGCCCATTTTCTTTTTGTATTGGGCAGTCTTGAACAAGGTAATCTTTCGGGGCGGTGGGAAAAAGAGTCATTGCAATACTTGCTAAAAAACCAAACGCAAGAAGGCTATTGGAGTTCGAGCACCTTTAAATTTCGACCTGATAATTATGCTACTATTGTAGCAATGCACGCACTTGGGTTGTGGAAACCCGAAGGATGGGAAAAGGCTGTAACAAAAGCGGCTGATTGGCTTTGGGGTCAACAAAATCCAGATGGTTCTTGGAAATTATATGGTAATACAGCAAAATTTAATATTGTGCTTAGTGCTATCGATTTAGCAGAAGGGAAATTCAGACATTCATTAATGTTATCAGAGAATCCCATTGAGTTTATTGATATAGAGAAAAGCTACGCACCTGAAAATCCACCACATGTCATGGATAATATTGCAATCAATAATATTTTTAAATGTTCTGCAGTTCCTGATGAGTCGTCTATCAAGGAAAATTTTATATTCAGACCAGGGCAGATTTTATTTGCTGGAAAAGATTTAGGCATTAAGACTGGAATGGTTCAAGATATATTAAAAATCCTCATGGATAACTTTGGCTTTGTTGTACCATTTAAGAAATTAGTGGTACAAAGTACAGATTTTGAGGCAGACGTTGCATTGAGAGGTGCAATTAGTTATCTCCGAACTAAGTTGAAGATGCTTCCTATTAAAATAGAAAACCGAAGACAGAGCGGTTACATAATGCGCTTACTAAACGATTCCGCTGAAAATTTATAGGTTTTACAGTTTTGCACACTTCTATACACGACATTAACAATAAAAATACACTATAATTACATACAGTCTTCTCCACCTGTCCTATATTGGCCTTCAGATAGTTAAAAAACTTATTAACTTTTTGGAGGCAATAAAATGCATAAAGAACCAGTGGCAAACCGGCAAAATCTTGAAGAAATAGGAGAGTTACTATTTGAACTCTTGACAGCAGATATATCAGAAGTTCAAAGACAAATGGGATGGATAATTTTTGAACGTAAACTAAGACAGTACTATTCTAAACGAAGAAATCGCCGATCCGCCATTGAAAATCAGGGCCTCCAGTTAGATAGCCTTAGAAGCGACCCAGAGAAGAAAACTTCAAAGGCTACCCCGTAAGGTTTCTTGAAGAATATCCAAAGGAAGTGTCTTAACGAACCTTACAGGGCAGGCCCCGGTAAGGTATTTTTGAAGAATCTTCGAAGAAGCAGCTTAACGAAACCTTACAGGGCAAGTCTAACTGGGTGGAATTGCTGTTACATTTCATCGCATAATCCAGTAAAATACTTTTATGGATAAATTTTACTATGTGTATGTTTTGCTGTCGAAAAAAGACGGAAACTTTTATATCGGTTATACCGACGATTTAAAGAAAAGACTGAGTGAACATAATAAAGGCAGAGTGCCATCCACCAGAAACAGAACTCCTTTAATACTTATTTATTACGAAGCATGCCTGAATCAAAATGATGCCATAAGAAGAGAGAAAAAACTGAAGACAACGTGGGGCAAAAGATTTATTAAAAGCCGATTAGAAGAATACTTAACCCCGATGAGATAGTCTAAGAGACATCTCACAGGGCAGGCGGGGCAAGGGCGATAATTGTAAAGCTGCATAAGGATTTTGAAAATGCCAGATAGAGATGCCCCGATGAGATAGTCGGCGCCAAGGGCGAGAAAATAGAAAATTAAGTTGCTGCCAAGGGCTGCGATGACCCCGATGAGATAGCTACGGCATCTCACAGGGCAAGGGAACAGGCAGTATTACGCAGGCGCAAAACGCCGCAGTAAAATAAAAGATTGCCGAACCGAAGGCAGCAACTGATTCCAAAATAGAACGTAAAAAATAATCGGCGCCTCTGTTTGATTGTTCCAATTTAAGGCGGGTCGGGTTATAATGTCCTGCCAAGAACTGAGTTTTCAGGAAAGTTTATGAAAAGATTATTTTCGATTTTTTTCAGCGTTATCCTGCTACTGTCCTTCGCTCTCAACTTTTACGTTCTCTGGCGGCTGAGCGGTTTGTTTAAAATCAAAAGGGGCATTGCCTTCTGGACAGCAGTCATCATCTGCTCTGTATCCTTAGTCGGCTCTTCAATGCTTCACAGGCATTTCGATAATGCCATAACCAAAATAATTTATGTAATTGCCACACACTGGCTGGGGATTATGTGGCTGCTGTTTTCAACGCTAATCGTTTATGAAATCGTAAGATTATTTATTAAAATCGAGCCTTTCACGGCGGGTGTCGCCATTCTGGTAATCGTCGGGCTGGCAACTATAATCGCAATAATTAACGCGCAATTGGTTCGTGTTAAAGAACTTGTAATACCGGGCAATGTAAATATAAATATCGTTCAGCTTTCCGATATTCATTTTGGCTCGACAAGCGAGAAGTTTCTTCAAAGAATAATTGAAAAGACAAATTCACTTGAGCCAAATATTGTAGTTATTACGGGAGACTTAGTTGATGGTTATAATGAAAAAACGGAAAAGGCATTGCAGAGGCTAAAAGGCCTTAAAGCTGAAACTTTTTTCGTTACCGGCAATCATGAGATGTACGCAGGGCCTGAAAAGGTAATTGAGGCGCTCGGCAGGGCAAATGTTAAAGTGCTTCGCAATCAGCTTGCCGATTTTGCCGGGATTCAAATCATAGGAATCGATGAAAGCACAGTCCTGAGTGATGTGGGCTGGATAGTTGAGCGATTAAGCAGGGATAAATCCAAATTCTGTGTTCTTTTGTCTCATCGGCCGATAGGTCCGAAAGCGCTTGCCGATATGGAAATCGAGCTCGCACTCGCAGGCCATCTTCACGGCGGGCAGATATTTCCATTTAATTATGTTCTAAGGCTGGGCTATAAATATATGAAGGGGCTTTATAAGGCCGATGGGAGCCGGCTTTATGTAACGACGGGAACGGGCACGTGGGGGCCGAGAATGAGACTCGGGTCGAGAAGTGAAATAGTACTAATAAGAATTCAGAACACAGAACTCAGGAAACAGTAGAGAATTTGAAATGGCGGAGTTTAAGCGATAGTTTCTTCGAGCTTAGCGAGTATTTCACGGCTTGAGGCGACTTTGTTGCCGTTGGGGCTGAGCCAGTTGGCGTTCGAGTTGCTCTTCAGCATACCATCAATTTTGCGGCAGGCGAGAATTACCGTTGCGTGATTTTTATTGCCCATCAGCCTGCCAATCTCAGGATACGACATCTGCGTGTACTTTCTGGCGAGGTACATACTGAACGAACGGGCAAGACTTACGGTCCTGTCCTTTTTGGAAGAGTGGACATCGGCGGGAGTTATGCCGAAAAACGTCGTAACTGCCGATTCGATATCTGAAATGTGAACTATCGGGTCGGTTCTGGAGATATGCTCTGCGAGGACCTGCCGGGCCATCGCAAGGGAGGTTTTTTCATTGCACAGCGATGCGTAGGCGACGAGCTTTAAAATCGCGCCTTCAAGTTCGCGGACGTTTGAACGGATATTCTCGGCGATGTAGGCTATGATTTTTTCATCGAACTGCTGATTGATTGACTGTGCCCATCGGCAGCAAATCCTGCAGCGGGTCTTGAAGTCCGGCGGCTCTATCTTGACGACCATGCCGGAGACAAACCGGTTTGTGAGGCTTTCGCAAAGCTGGCCTATCATCTTCGGATGCGCATCGGAAGCGAGGACTACTTTTTTGCCTGCAAGATTTATCGTATTAAAAGTATGCAGGAATTCCTCCTGCGTCGAAGGCTTGCTGGCCAGGAAGTGTATATCGTCAATAGCCAACAAATCCGTTTGCCGGTATCGCCTCCGAAAAGCCTCCAGCTTTTTGGTCTTCAAGGCCAGCACAAACTGATTGGTAAAATCCTCCGCTGAGACGTAAAGCCAACGAGCTTCGGGCCTGACATCGCACATCATTCGGCAAATCCCTTGCAGCAGATGCGTTTTGCCAAGGCCATAACCTCCGTGTATAAAGAGCGGGTTAAACGGACTTACCTCATCAGATATCATACTCATCGCGGCATTGTAGGCCAGCTGGTTCGGCGGGCCTACGACAAACGTATCAAGCGTCATTTTTACCGGCCGCTGCTGCTGGTCGGCAGTGAACCTGCTGCGAACAGTCTTGTTCTGGGCCTTTTGAACGAGCTGAGCCTGGTTGTCAAGCAGGTTCGGCCGCTGATTGCCGCTGAGCTCGGGTTCAATATTAAATGTTATTTTCTTCGCAGAGCCGGTAACCGCTGTAACTGCCGCCGTTATATCCACAAGAAAATGATTCTCTATCCAGTTTCCAACGAACGGGTTCGGTACGCCTACCTTCAGATAATCATCGGAAAGAGTAAACCTCGTGGAATTCTTAAACCAGATGCGGAATTTCTGCTGACCGATTTTGTCGGTAAGCTTCTGGTTGATTGCGCTGATTTCATCCGTGATTATCGTTTGCGCTGTCATGAGGCTTTCTTACTTCTGATTCGTCGCTCCGTCGCCAAAGCTGTGGAGCGTCGGTGATATTAACTTTTTCAAAAAACAAAAACCAAGGTAGAATATACGGACAGACAGAGATTAAATCAATAATGTTTTGGAAAAATTCTTTCCCACAAGCAGAAAATTTTTGGCTTATGAAATGTTGCAGGAAAAAAATTTTTATTTTGAACAGGTTTTGCACAGCCGAAAAGTGTTTTTGTGGAAAAGATGTGGATTGTTAAGAAAATAAAAAATAAAAAATAAAAATTTTGGAATCGCTGCGGAGCAGCGATAACTTGGTTGATAATTATTTTTTGACCAAAATTGCGGCGTAACCACCGTCAAAATCACAGGTTTCTGCTGAAGGAAGAATTAAATTTTCATTTTCTAATGAAAATTCAGGATGTTTTGTTAGAAAATTGCTTACGATGTCATTATTTTCCTGATTTAGAATGCTGCAGGTGCTGTAACAGATTTTCCCGCCTTTTGTTACAAGAGTTGCGGCCAGTTTTAAAAGTTCGCTCTGCGTTTTTACAAGCCAGTCCAGGGCTTTAGCGGTTAATCTGTATCTTACCTCCGGCCGGCGGGCAAGTACGCCGCTGTTGGAGCAGGGAACGTCAAGCAAAACAGCATCAGCGCAAGACTTATGAGATGAATCTTTGAGAAAGGTTTCATAATCTGCCGGCCTGACAGATGTTATGTCGAGCCTTCGAATATTCTCATCAAGTTTGGCAAGTCTGGCATTATCCCTGTCGGTCGCGATTATAAGGCCTTTGTCGCCAGTGAGTTCCGCAATTTGTGTTGTTTTTGTGCCGGGCGCTGCACAAATATCAAAAATTTTCCAGCCGCTCTGCGGAGAAAGCAAAGGCACAACCAAAGACGAGGTAATGTCCTGGATTGTAAAGAGACCTTCTTTAAAGGCTTTCAGCTCTGAAATATTGCCGGGCTTGTTTAATCTAACCATTTTATATTTTTCGACAAAGTCGCAATTTATATCCTGAGCTTTGAGGATTTCGAAAAGTTCCGCAGGCGATATTTTCAGTTTATTCGCTCTTGCGTAAATGGCAGGTCTGCGGTTGGAAGCGAAACAAATATTGGTAGTTTTTTCATCACTGAACTGAGTAAGCCATTGTTCGATGAGCCATAAAGGCAGTGAAAAGGCGCTGCTGAGATATTCGGCAAGGCTTTCGGCAGGGTCGGGCAGGACATCGATATCGAACTGGCAGCCGGTGCGGGGATTCAACGGCAGGATTTTTTGCGGTTCGGCAATTTTCAAATTCGCGTTTTTGTTTTTTATATGCGAGCAGACTTTTCTCAGGACCGCATTTACAAAACCTGCCGATTTTTTTGAACCTGTTTTTTTTGCCAGGTTGACGGCTTCGCTGACAACGGCGTAATGTTCCCTGTTGGAAAAAATTATTTCATAAAAGGCAATTCTGAGACAATTAAGAGTCTTTACCGAGATTTTGTTTATCGGCTGAGCAGAGATTTGTGAAATGAGGCCGTCAATGAACACCAGATTTCTTATTATGCCCAATACAATATCAATGAGACCTGAGCGGTTTTGGGTTTTAGCGCCGAATTTTTCGATAAGCTCGGCTGTATCATGTTTATCAGGTTTAAAATTTTTTAAGACAAGCCACGCTGCATAGCGATAGTCTGCCTGCCGTAAGGCATCCCTTAGCGGAGGCAAAGAAGACATCAGGATTGTTCCTCTAACGCAATAAAATAATCGCCACTGCCTTTGCCTCTGCCGTTGAGAAAGGATTTAAAGTCCATCAGCTTACTGCCGTGCGGTTTAAGCTCCAGAATTTTCAGGCTGCCGGTTCCGCACAGACAATAAAGGTTTTCATCGATTACGCCAGGCGTATCGTTTTTGCCGGTCAGACCGGCGACTTGAGTTTTTGCGATTGTAACGGGATATTTTTTTTCGGTTCGCGCGTTGACAAAACAGGCAGCCGCGCCCGGCCAGGGCCAGAGGCCTCGCACCCTGTTGTGAATCTGCTGTGCAGATAGTGTAAAGTCAATAATGCCATCGCTTTTTTTAAGTTTTGGGGCCTTGGTTGCTTTTGAGTCGTCCTGCTTTGTGTATGTTGCAGTACCAGCCGCTATTTTATCAATTGTCTCAACAAGCAGCGGCGCTGCAAGTTTTGCAAGAGCATCACCAATTGCATCGGCCCTGTCGTCAGCGGCGATTTTCAGTTCGGCCTGCGCAAGTATCTGGCCTGCGTCCATTTTCTCGGCAAGCGTGATAATGCTTATGCCTGTTTGGGTTTCGCCGTTCATAATCGCCCAGTTTATAGGCGCTGCGCCGCGGTATTTGGGAAGTAGTGAGCCGTGAACGTTTATCGCGCCTTTGGAGGGTATATTTATAATTTCAGCAGAAATTTTCTGGCCGAATGCGATAACGACAAGCAAATCGGGGGCAAAATTTTTGATAAGTTGCACACCCTGCAAGCCGTTTATGTCGTCAAAGGTGGTAAACGGCACGGCATTTTGCTGTGCCCATTGCTCGACATCGTTGGCTTGCAGTTTTCTGCCTCTGCCTGCCTGTTTTTCGGGATGAGTAATGATATGCAAAAGTTCATGATTCGATGTCTTTAGGGCATTTAAGGCTTCAATTCCAAACCGGCCGCAACCACAATAAATTATTTTCATTTTTTCTGCTGCTCGTAATTTTCGCGAAGCTGTTTGAGCTTTTTTTTGGCGCCGATTTTCGCAACTGTCGAGAGTCTGTCTGCGACAAGTGTGCCGTCGAGATGGTCGCATTCGTGCTGAAATATCCTCGCGAGCAGTCCTTCGGCTTCCTGGCTGAACTCTTTGCCGTCAAGACCCTGGGCATTAATTGAGCATTTTGAGTATCTGCGGATGTTGCCGTAAATGCCCGGCAAAGACAGACAGCCTTCCTCGGCAGCTCCGAGTTTGCCTGAAGGAGTAATTACAGGATTTATATAGACCTTTGCGTTCTTTTTAGTGCCGTCGGGCGAGGCGACGAAGATTCTCAAGGATACTCCTGCCTGCGGTCCTGCAAGGCCGACACCTTTATACTGAACCATAATGTCCAGCATCTTGTCGGCAAGAGCACGAATGGAATCGTCGATTTTCTCGATGGGTTTTGCCTTTTGCCCGAGCACCGGCGTCGGGAAACGGGTTATGCAACATTTATCAACGTCAAACATTTTTAGCTCCCGTCGGTTTTTCGTCAAATTCGTCGCCTTCGAATGTATGGCCGAGATAACTCTTTTTGACAAGTTCATTCTTGACGATTTCTGCGGGTGTTCCCGCAGCGATAACTTTGCCGTGATCGATAATATAGGCTTTGTCGGAAACTTCGAGAGTTCTTTCGACATTATGGTCCGTTATGAGGATACTTACACCCGACGAGACAAGCCTGCGGACCTCACCCTGAAGCTCTTCGACCGTAATGGGGTCAACACCGCTGAAAGGCTCATCAAGCAGGATAAGCGAAGGATTTGTAATCATAGCGCGTGCGATTTCAAGCTTCCTGCGTTCGCCGCCTGACAGGAATCTCGCCTGACTGTCGGTTACTTCGTCGAGAGCAAATCTCTGTATCAGCTCATCGGCTCTTTTATGCCGCTCCTGCGGCGTAATCGACATTGTTTCGAGAATGGCCAGCAGATTGTCGCGAACACTTAGCCGCTGAAAAACGCTCGGCTCCTGTGAAAGATAGCCCACACCCAGCCGGGCTCGTTTGTACATCGGCAGGTTTGTAATGTCAATTCCCTCGAAGACTACGCTGCCTGCATTGGGCGTAATCATACCCATTACCATTCTGAATGTTGTGGTTTTGCCGGCGCCGTTTCTGCCCAACAAGCCCACTATTGTCCGCTGCTCTACTGTAATTGATACCTGATTAACAACTGTTCTGCCGGAATATTTCTTTACCAGGCCGTGCGTTTCGAGAAGAGTCATATCTACCAAGCTTTAACCTTTCAAAAATACAGATGGATATTATAACAAAGCACCAGCTCTGTGAAAACCTTCTTTTATTGTCATTGTACCGGCCGTGATTTTTTGGTTTTGAGCGTCAGCAGGGCAATTTCCGGCGGGCAGTTGAATCTTGCTATCACGTTGCCGGAAGAGCCGGCGCCACTGGTCGTGTAACCGGTCATATTTTTATACCGCCAGCGGCCTTTTATAAGTTTTTGCGGAATCCTGGCGCCTTTAATCAGGGCGATAGAGCCGGGCAGGCATATCTGGCCGCCGTGAGTATGGCCCGCGACAAAAAGATTAAAGCCATACTTGTGCCCCTGCCTGTAAAGCTCCGGAGAGTGAGAAAAAAGTATTTTAAATGAGCCGGCAGGTATGCCTTGGCTTGCCCGGCCTGTGTCGGCACAGTCAAAAAGGTAGCAGTCATCCACGCCCGCAAGGTAAATCGCTGCTCCATTGCGCTCGAGCACGGCGTTTTCATTTATAAGCATCGTTACGCCGATGCTTTGCAGAAAGACCGCAATTTCATAATAATCATGATTGCCGAGGATGCCGTAAGCCCGGCCGGGCTTGATATGCTCGATAATCCGTTGCATTCGTTGTTTTGTTTTGGCGAAATCATACCTGTCGTAGAGGCTGTAATCGCCGCCGAGCAGGCAGTAATCGTACTGAAGATTTTTAATCAGCTCGATAACCTTGTCGGCCAGGCTATCCAGGCCCTCGATATGCAAATCTGCTATAAAAAGGATACGGCAGTTGTCAAACTCTGCCGGCAGGCCCTCCGGTTCGAGTGTTATCTCGTTAAGCCTTAAATCCAGTGCGTTGGCAAGGCCTCGCTGCGCAAAACCCGTCATTTTCAGGATAAAATGTATCAGCGACGACCATGTGCGAATGCGTTTGAGATTGCCCAGAAGGCTGTCTCGCGCATACCTGTGCCGCTTTTTCCTGTAAGCTTCAAGATAAGCTCTGTTCGGATGTATTTTATTCATTGATTTTTTATACCTTAACGGATTATTGACAACCTGACTTTTTATGTTTAAATAATATAGTAAAGAACGGTCAAAAAAAAGATAAAAAATCGGCTGACATGACAATAAATTGCTGTTGACAGAATTTTCGAAGGCGTTAAGATAATTACAAGAATAGGAAATTTAAAAGGTTGCTTTAGGGGCAAAAGTCATTTGCTCATCCACAAGGCAGCCTTTTTTATTGTCCGAATTCATTTGATTCTGCAGAGCCGGTAAATGAAGAAGCTGGAAGATATTTTTAGACTGATTGTATTTCTGATTTTTTTTGCTGCGGGGACTTGTGCTGTCGCACTGGCGGTGCTCGGGCCTGAATGGAAAAGCCTTTACCAGTTAAAGGCCGCGGTAAAACAAACGGAGCAGAACAACCGGAAAATCGAAGAGATTATAAAAGACCACCAGATACTTTCAGAGCAAATTACCGGCGATGCAAATATCCTCAAGCGCATTGCTCCTGTTACGCTCGGTCAGCAGCCCGATGATGCCAACCAGCCTGTCGCCAAAATAACAGCCGATACCCTCGCCAGGGCAAAAGCCATACTTCGGCAGCAGAGGCAGGATGATTCAGACGGCTCCCAGGTGCCGCAATGGCTCGTCAGGTGCACCATCGGCCGCAACCGGATTATACTCTTTGCGGCAGGAGCCGGACTTGTGGTGGTCTGTTTTGCGTGCTTTGGGGATAGAAAATCAAAGAAAAAAGCCTGTCCTGAGCGAAGCCGAAGGATGAAAAAGCAAAAGTAACAATTACCTTTTGGTTTTCAACAGGTATGCCAGCCTTTTTCCTGTTGAAGCAAAGAATATTTTAACCCTGATTGTATATTCAAGCAGGCCGAAACCGCAGTCTTTATTTTTCTGCCGAGCGGTTGTCAGAACCAGAAGGGCTTTGTGTAATTTTTTCATCGAAAGATAAGTTTTTGCGGCCTGGCCGACAATTTCGGAATTTTGCTGCTCAAGCTCGATAGCGTAATCCAGAAACTGCTCAGCATCGTCAAACTCGCCTCGAAGAACGAGTGTCTTTGCCATGTACAGGTAATTGACGGCTTTTGGCGGCTCAAGCTCTGCGACTCTTAAAAAGCAGTGTATGGCGTAATCGAGCCGACCGAGTTCTGTCATTATTTGGCCGATTGACAGTAAAATATCGCTCTGTTGAATATCAAGCTCGAGCTCACCGGCAAGCAAACCGAACGCCTCGTCTTTTCGGCCCTGCTGCAAAGCCAGCCGTCCGAGCCGGAACCTCGGACCTGCCAGTCTGCGATCCAGTTGCATCGCCTTGCAGTAATATTTTTCAGCCATTTCGGCATTGTTGCGATTCAGTTCTATTTCGCCTAAATAGAACACTGCGGCGGCGTAATCGGGCGATGTTTCGAGTATCCGGTTGAACTTCTCGGCGGCAGGAATGACGTCGCCGTTGTGGAGAAGAAAAATGCCGAAATCGAAAATAACGTCTTTGTCGCCGGGATTGTTCTTCAGCTCCTCGATGAAATAACGCCGGGCACGGTCTTTGCTGCCCAGATTCCAGTATGCCTGGGCGATGCGGTAGTTTATCTGCGGATGATTCGGCTCCAGCAGCGCTGTCTTCTCCCAGCACCAGACCGCTTTTCGGAAATTAGCGCGGATGAAAAATGAATTGCCGATATTGTAAAAACATAACGGACAATTTTCATTTATCTGCTGGGCCAGGTAAAACATCTGCTCGGCCTTTTCGTGCTCGCCCATCTCGGTATAAGTAATTATCCGGTTGCAGTAGCACGGCTCGAAATCGTGCTGCAGTCTTTCTATCTGCTCGAATACGCTCAGTGAAAGGTCGTAATGGCCTGTGCGTGTATAATCGACGGCAAGGCAGTTAAGAATCTCAACGTCGTTGGGGTTCGGCTCGAGCGCCAGCTTGAATTCTTCAATCGCCTCGTCGAATCTTTCCATCGCGTCGAGGGTAAGAGCCTTGTTGAAGTGCCATCTGTCGTTGGCAGGGTTCATATCCAGCGCTTCGTTCATTGCGACAAGCGCTTCGTTCATCAGACCGGTCTCGTAGAGCTCAAAGGCCTTGAATGCCTTTTGCTCGGCACGGCCCCACGGGTGTTCATCCTGTTCAAACGGCTCAAATTCACTGTCAAAATTCATAGTTTTTCCGCTAAGTAACAGCGTCCCAGTCCCAGAAGTCGGTATAAAAAAGGAGGCAGTTTGGCATAAAACCGGATAAACAAAAAAGTTAAAGCAGGCCGGAATTTATGTGGAAATATCGTTTTTAAACCCTTAAAATAAAGACAGTTACAAAAACAGCGTTTATTTGTTATAACCGGCAAAATCCAAACGTGAGGCGTTTTTCTGGAAAAGAGCCGCTTTTGGTCTTATAATGTTGAGCAAATAATAAGGAGTAAAAGGTTATGATTAAGCAGATAAAAGGAAAGTTAAATGCGGGCAAAGCGAAGTTTGCGATAGTCGTGAGCAGGTTCAACGACTTTATTACTTCAAAACTTCTCGACGGTGCGATTGACGCTTTGCAGCGGCACGGAGCGGCTGATGAACAGATAACCGTCGTATGGGTCAGCGGCTCGATTGAGATAGTCCCGGCGGCTAAAAAAGTTGCTGCAGGCGGAAAATTTGACGCAGTAATCTGCCTCGGCGCGGTAATTCGCGGCGGAACAGGCCATTATGAGTACGTCTGCCAGCAGGTAAGCAGGGGAGTCAGTCAGATTAACTACGATACCGGTGTGCCGACAATTTTTGGCGTTCTGACCTGCGAAACGATAGAGCAGGCAATCGAAAGGGCCGGCACAAAGGCAGGCAACGCGGGCGCCGCTGCGGCCGTCAGCGCTATGGAAATGGTCGATGTGCTCGGTCAATTATAATTTGGCCGGCAGCTTTTTTAAAAGTTAACTCGATGGATAAAAGAAGCAGGGCAAGAGAACTCGTGATGCAGGCTGCCTGCCAGCTTGACGTGCAGGGCAAAGACGCACTTGAAGTGCTCGACAGGTTTTTTGCGGAAAACACCGATGACCAGACAGTGCGAAAACTTGCGGCAAAGTGGGTACAGGGCCTGTGGCAGACAATGGCCCAGTGTGACAGCCTGATTGTCGCAGCCGCTGCGAAATGGGAACTTTCAAGATTGAGCCAGGTTGACAGGAGCATCCTGCGGCTCGGAACGTACCAGTTAAAATACTGCAGCGATATACCTGCAAAGGTGACTATAAATGAGGCTATCGAGCTGGCCAAAAAGTTCAGCGGCGAATCGTCGCCCGGATTCGTCAATGGCGTGCTTGATGCAATCTACAGAACTCTAAAAGCAGAAACGGATTCTGGATGCGTAAAATAGCAATGCTCAACCAGAAAGGGGGCGTCGGCAAGACGACTTCGGTTGTCAATATCGCTGCGGCTCTTGCGCAAGGCGGCGCAAAAGTCATCGTTGCCGACTTTGACCCGCAGGCTCATCTTACCATACATCTTGGCGTTGAGCCCGACAAGGTCCAGTCAGGCACATATAAACTGATGACAGGCTCAGCGCAGTTTGACGAGGCCCTTATCGAAGCAAGGCCGAACCTGTTTCTGCTCGGCGCAAATATTCATCTTGTCGGCGCTGAAAGTGAGCTTGTCAGCGTTGTCGGCAGGGAAACTATCTTCCGCGAGGCAATTGCGAAAACAAAACAGAACTTCGATTACCTGCTGATAGATTGCCCGCCGTCGCTCGGCCTATTGGCGCTTAACGCTTTGGCGGCTGCAGAGGAAGTAATTATCCCTCTTCAGCCGCACTTTCTTGCGCTGCAGGGGCTCGGCAAACTGCTTCAGACCGTTACGCTTGTCAGCAGGAGAATTAACCCGCAGCTTAAGGTAACCGGCATACTTATGTGTATGTTTGACAGCAGAACATCGCTGTCGGAAGAGATTAAAAGCGATATCAACAAGTTTCTCGAAAACGCCCGCCAATCCGATTGTCCCTGGAGCGGGGCGCAGATTATACCTGTCTTTGTCCGCAGGAACATTAAGCTTGCAGAGGCCCCAAGCTATGGCAAGACAATTTTCGAATACGAGCCTGCCTGCCATGGTGCGGAAGATTACCGCCTGATTGCACAGCATCTGAACGGCAAGGCCGGCGGCGATGCAGTTTAAACTATGAGAACGGCAAGAGTTTTCTGCGGCGCAATCGGTCAGGACAATGCTGTTATTTCTGATATTCAGCTGCGGCACCTTACAAAGGTATTGAGACTTAAAACCGGCGACATTGTCCAGTTATTTGACGGCAAAGGTACGGTTGCGCAGGCAGTTATAGAAAAAATCACTAAAGACGAGGCTCTGCTGAAAGTGCAGAACAGAAAGATATTTGATACCGCAGGCAGGCGGAAAATTGTTATCGCACCGAGCATCGCAAAAGGTCAGAGATTTGAAATGCTTGTGGCCAAATGCACAGAGCTTGGAATTGACGGAATTGCGCCGGTTATTTTCGAAAGAACCGTAAAACAGCAACTGCAGCATCACCGGCTCGAATCTATCGCCGTCGAATCGGCAAAGCAGTGCGGCAGGATTTTCCTGCCGGCAATAGACAGGCCGGCCGATTTCCAAAAAGCACTTGAAAACCTGCGGGCGCAGTATCCAAAAGCGAAGATTGTATTTGGCTCTTTGGCTGCTGGTGCCGAGTCGATTATAAATCTCGATTTAGGCACAAATGATTGTCTCGCCTTTGTCGGCCCCGAGGGCGGGCTGGCGGAAACAGAAGAAAATCTGCTTAAAAAAATAAATGCGCAGTCTGTCAGACTTACAGATACGATATTGAGAATTGAAACAGCGGCCATAGCGTTTGCCGCAGTCCTCGCAGCGAAAAGAGATTTAGGAAAATAATATGACGCAACAAAGTAATAAGATTTTAATGATAATTGCTTGTTTGGCATTTGCGGTGGTTATCGCGTCCTGGACGCTTTCAGCCGGCGCATTGAATAATCACGAGTGTCTCGTATCGGTAACTGCCAGGGAAATGCTTCAGACAGGCGACTGGATTTTGCCGAGGTTCAACGGCGAAATCCGCCTGCAGAAAACGCCGCTGTGTTACTGGCTTGTCGCATCCGCAGCAAAACTTACCGGCAGAGTCGATGAATTTTCCTCGCGTCTGCCGAGTGTATTTTTTGCAATTATTTCCGTTATAGCGATTCTTTATTTTGTCTCGCAGCAGCTCGGTATTGGCATCGCAGCGATGTCGGCTGCGGTATGGATTTCCACGCTTGCGTTTGTGCGGCACTCTCACTCGGCAAGGCCTGAAATGGTGCTCTGTTCGCTGATTACCATATCGATGCTCAGTTTTTATTCAGCGATGCAGACGCAATCAAAACGGCGACGAATTTTATATATGCTTGTCTTCTGGCTGGCCTTCGCTTTTGCAATGCTGGCCAAAGGCCCTGCGCCGCTTGCGCTGGTCCTGCCGCCGCTGTTTGTTTACTTTATTGTTTTTAAGCAATGGAAAAGATTAAAAGACACTCTGCCGACAGTAGGGGCGATTTTATTTTTGCTCATCGTCCTGCCCTGGCCGATAATGGTTGCCGCAAGAGCTCCCGAAGGCTGGGCATTCTGGAAGCGTGAGTTTATCGACCGTTTTATGGGTGATTACGCCGCAGGCCACAAGCCGATTTGGTATTATCTGCCGCTCGTTTTTTTATTTGCTGCGCCGTTTTCAGCGCTTGTGCCTTACGTAATTGCCGCGCCTTTTTATTCAATCTGGCAGAAAAAAAGACCTGTGATGTGGTATCTGTGGCTATGGTTTGTCGTTCAGATTGTGGTGATGACAATTTCAGGCGGAAAACGTCAGCATTATATCCTGCCCGCCTTTGGCGCATTCAGCATTCTCGCAGGAATCTGCCTGTATGATATGATTTTTGAGCTTAAGATTTTTAAGCCAAAAGAAGTAAAGACATTATTTATCGGCCATGTCATCACAGCCGTTGCGGCTTCAGCCGGACTTCTGTACTGGGTGTTTACAAAAATGCCGTCGTTCACCTGGCCGGCCGTTCATATCGTAATGATACTGGTTATTGCCGTGGCGATTGTTATATTCCTGTTTTTACAGAAACGAAAAGTTACGGCGACAGTATTTCTTTTTGCAGGCTACTGCAGCGTCCTTTTGGCTACTTACGTCTATTTTTTCAATCCTCTCGATTACAATAATCCTTCGAGGAGTTTTTCAACTGAAATAGGGAAAATTGTTCCTGCTGATGACCGGCTCATTGCTTTCAATTATCTCTCAGCCCGCACAATCCAGTATGCCGGCAGAAGCATTGCCGAATTGAACGACATTGAAATGATTCGCAGGAAATACGACAGTGGCGCCTGGATTATCGCCACAGGCGATGATTATCAGGATATGCTCAAAGCCGGCGGTTTTGAAACCGTCTTTTATCGGCGAATGGCCGAGCGCCACGGCCAAAAGGACGTCGAGGGCGGGCTTTTCCACGAAAGCAGCGATTAAATACGTTTAGATGGCGGGCTAAATGTCTTTTTTTGTGTCTTACTGCCTTCGTGGTTAAAAAAATTTACTCAGCCTGATTTACCAAATACGCGGCTAAATAGACAAGACAGAAACTCTGCACAAAAAAATTTCAGGGTCAGTGACAAAAAACGCAGCGAAATTGTCAGTCAAAACAAAAACTTCAACGAAACTCGAAAAAACTTTAATTGACAAATTATTAAATATTTTATTTTCAGTCTTGATTGTGCCGATAGTTCTATGTATATATTTGGAAACGCTTACGTGTAAATTGATTAGTTGAAAATAATTAGTCAATATTGATTAGTCGAAATTGATTAGTCACTCAATGTAATTGAGAATATTTAGGTATTATGCAATACGAGTATCCGAAAAAGTAAAATTTAGAGGGGAAGGCAGAGGTGCTGGCTGGAGAAAAATTCATCTTTGACGAAAAAGAGTGGCAGGTGCTGATTAACGAGCTGTCGTTAACGCCCAGGCAGGGACAGGTTGTTCGTTATTTGCTTGTCGGCAAGTCTGACAAACAAATTGCCCGGGATGTGGGATTGGCTGTGTCGACGGTCCGAGTCCATCTGAGATGCCTGTTTGCCAGATTTGGTGTTCATGACAGGACGGAGCTTGTTACCCATATTTTCTACCACTTTCGCAACTCCGGCAGTGCAAATAACAACCATCCCGATGATTAGTTATAATTAATTAGTCATAATTAATTAATCATAATTGACGAGTTGCAAAAATAAAGTTTATTTGTAATACTAATAAATACAGGCAGGCTTGAAGGTGGAATCAACTGTAAAATTATGAAAGTTGTAAGATGTTAAGATGTATTTTAGAAGGGCATAATGAAATATCTTTGCAGTCTCCGTGGCTGAATTTTTTGTTATAGGCTTTTAATTAATGTGTGAGAATCTACCCCCCTCCTTTCTTATGCCGGGTTTGACAGTTGGCGCTTGCGGCGGCTACGGCAGGCCCGGCGAAAAATAAACGGAGCGTTTCGGCCGTTATGAAAAAATATGATTTGGTGAGAAGTTAAGATGAAAATGAAGCCATCTATTTTTTACATTTTCTTCTCTGCGAGCTGGGTTTGACGGTCAGCGATGATTAGCTGACCGGCAAGCCCGGTGAAAAACAAACGCAGCGTTCTTGTTTGTTGCGAAGAGATATATTTTGCAAGTAAGTATTTGCCGCAGAAGGATAGCGGACGAACACAGTGACGAGGAGGAATGAGCCGGTTTGGGCCAGCGCAAAGGAAGCCTTCTCCGCCGGCCATCCTCCTTTTTTGCTCTTACGGCGAAACGGCAAACGTTTATCCCGCATCGCACCGCATCGTAGCTTTAGCGAAGACGGGCCGCCTCACGTGTTGTTTAGCCCCCCGGCCTGCCGGCGGGTTCGTCCGTTTTTATCCCGCCTTCACACTAATGACAACAATCCTTGCCATATAATATTTTATTGCCCTTCAGTTGGGCAGGTGTCGAAGTGAGTTTCTGGTGAAATTAGCGATGGTAAACTTCGCCCCCTTGATTGCTTTTCTTTTGTTTCTCGTAGGCATCCTGAAGCAAGTTCATAACCAGCGCATTTAGCTTTGGACATCGAAACCGTTCCTTTTGTGTCCCTATGTGGCATGCATCGGATGCGTTGATCCATAACGTCAATGCCGGATTCTCAAGATTAGTGTCAGCGTAAAAATCAGCGCGTCGGTATCCGCATGCGTACCAGATGCGCGCAGGGCGGGATTGGTAAATAGTATCCCATATCTCCTGAATAAGAAAGTGCTCTTCCACTTCTACTCTTACATCGCGGCCGAAGTCTGCCTCCGAACCATACAAGACTATCTTGCCTGTGTTCAGATGGGTGACACCCTGTATCTTTATGCGACTTACCAGCGATGAAGGGGCACATCCGCAAAGAATCACCGGAGGCAGGATTGTCATAAGCAACAGCTTCATTTTGAAAGTAAACATAGTATACAACTACCACACTTTTTGCCGCGATGTCGTAATAACTGTCGATTCTTGTCAGCCTTCGGCTGAAGCAACTGTCAACTACGCTCTTCGGAACACTGCCACAATATTTTCCACTTCTACGACGAACAGGCGGTTATCGCCTTCGAAGTCTACCGGTATTGCTCCTTTGGGGTTGAACAGGACTTTGTCGTATTTTTTCAGCGGTATTTCCGGCATATTTTCCACTTCTGCCGAGACTGCGACTATGCGACCGGTGATAGTAGGGATTTCTATATTATCCGGCAGTTTGATACCGCCCTTGGTTTCTTTTTTATCTTCATCTTTGCGGATGAGTATTCTTTTGCCGACGGGTTCTACCGTTTCTATTGGCTTTGGTTTTACGTTTTTTGTTTCTTTATTTAGTCCCATAAAAGTCTCATTAAAATCAAATTTACTCATTTGAGGCGGACATCTTCTATCTGCAATTCCTTTTTGTTAACAGGTTTTTTGTTATATATCCATTTTTTGTAGTCGTTATCGCCAGCAATTTTTGCCTAAATAACCATCTTTTGTAGTTCTCGTAACTTCTTTTATTACAATATGATATATTCTTCAAGAAGGTTTGTCCAGCCTAAATCTTCCTCTTTTAACAGCTGTTTTGCACAAAAAGGCTGTTCTCTCTTGATTTCGCTGACAATTTGTTAATAAATTTAAGGAAATTCCGAACATCCTGCCGATATATTTAGTAAATAAATTATAAGACTGTAATCTTCTTCTTCCTCCTCCTGCGAGCAGTTGTCGCGTTCTTCACCGGGCGCAACTGCTCGTTTTTTTATTTTTGTTATTCGCTTTATTGTTCTGCTGCGGGGGTTTGCGGCACTTTTTTATTTATTGGCTTTTTTTGAGGTTTTTTTATGTCTGCCGAGCAGCAGGTCCGCCTTTTCTGGACTTTCCGGCGGCCAGGCGCCTTTGGCCTGAAGGTCTTTTAACTCATCCAGCTTCTTGAAACTGACTATCGTTCTGCATTTCGGGAATTTATCGCAGCCCAGAAACGGCCCCTTTTTGCTCTGCCTTATTACGAGCTGGCCATCAGAGCATTTATAACATTTTATCCCTGTTGGCTGCGGCGGCGCCTTGGGCGGGACAATGTTGCCGGCCTTGTCAATTCTTAAGGTCGTTTTACAATTGGGATAATCCGAACAGCCTAAAAAGACGCCAAACCGGCCTCGCTTTTTTACCATAGGCTTGCCGCAATTCGGGCATTTGTGCTCGGTAACTTCATCGACGAGCATCTTGCCGTCTGCGTCGCAGGGGGATGTAAATTTACATTCGGGATAGCCCGAGCAGCTCAGGAATCTGCCGTTTTTGCCGAAGCGATAAACGAGATTCTTGCCGCAATCGGGACAGGTATATTCGCTTGGTTTGGTTTCGGCTTTGGCGTGCTTCATTTCCTCAGCGGCTTTTTCGAGATTCTGCCTGAATGGGCCGTAAAATTCATTTAGGACAGCCAGCCAATCAAGGTGCTGCTCCTCAATTTTGTCAAGCTGCTGTTCCATATGCCTTGTAAAGGCCATATCCATAATCCGCGGGAAAAATTCGTCGAGTTTTTCGGTTACAACCTCGCCTGTATCAGTGGAATGGAACTGCCTGTCGAGCTGCCGGGCGTAACCTCTGTCCTGAATGGTGCTGATAATCGAGGCATAAGTGCTCGGCCTGCCGATGCCTTCCTTTTCGAGGGCTTTTACGAGCGAGGCCTCATTGTAACGGGCAGGAGGCTTTGTAAAATGCTGCTCGGCTTTTATGTCAATCGCGGCTAATTTATCACCCTGATTTAATTGCGGCAGCCGCTGCTCAGACGAGCTCGTCGGCCAGATTTTGGTAAAGCCGTCAAATACAAGCGTTCTTCCCTGTGCTTTGTAACAACATTTTCCAACAGCGGTATCGGCTGATATTTCGAGTGTTGTCGTCTTCCATTGTGCTGCGGCCATCTGCGATGCGACAAATCTTCGCCAGACAAGCTGGTAAAGTTTATACTGCTCATCGGTGAGCAGTTCTTTTATCTGCTGGGGCGTTATGTCAACATCGGTAGGCCTGATGGCTTCGTGAGCCTGCTGAGCGTTTTTATTTGATGAATAAACATTTGCTTTTGGCGGCAGATAGTTTTGTCCTATATTATTTGCGACATATCTGCGGACATCGGCGAGTGCTTCAGGTGCCAGGTGAGTACTGTCGGTTCGCATATAGGTTATCAGGCCAAGCGTGCCCATTGAGCCGAGGTCAATGCCTTCATACAATTGCTGAGCGACGCGCATCGTGCGTTTTGCCGTAAAGCCGAGACGATTAGCGGCGGCCTGCTGAAGCGTCGAAGTAATAAATGGCGGGGCTGGACGAGATGTGGAATCCTTGACCTTAATAGCGCTTATAATAAATTCGGCGTTTTGCAGGGCCTGGTATATTTTTTGAGCTTCCGCGGCATTGCCTGCTGAAAATGTTTTGCCGGCTGTCGTGGAAAGCTCGGCCTTAAACGCGCTGTGTGCGGTGAGCCAGTCGTGCTGCTCGGCTAAGGCAGGGGCCTTGTCCTTTGCGTCTTTGGTATTTATGAACTGCTGCCATTGCCGTGAGTACTCATTTTGTTTGTCAGTCTGATTTGTAAAAACGGCGGGTATGAGCCAGTATTCGATGGGCTTAAATGCGCGTATCTGTTTTTCCCGCTCGACAATCATCTTTACCGCGACCGACTGGACCCTGCCTGCAGACAAACCCCGTGCAACCTTCTTCCACAGCAGGGGACTAATCTTATAGCCGACAATGCGGTCGAGGATTCTTCTTGCCTGCTGGGCCATGACTTTGTCCATATCGATTTTGCCGGGATGAGCAAAGGCCTGCTCGATGGCCCTTTTTGTTATTTCGTTGAAGATGACACGATTTGTATTTTTGTCCGGCACGCCAAGCACCTGCGACAGGTGCCATGCGATTGCCTCGCCTTCCCTGTCAAGGTCTGTCGCCAGGTAAAGCCGTTTGCAGTCTTTCGCGTATGACTTTAATGAGCCGACGATTTTTTTTCTGCCTGGCGTAATGTCATAAGTCGGCTCAAAATTATTTTCAATATCGACATTCAATCCTTTTGAAGGCAGGTCCCGCACGTGTCCCATCGAGGCCTGGACATTGAAATCAGAGCCGAGGTATTTGTTTATGGTCTTTGCCTTGGCGGGAGATTCTACTATAACAAGATTTTTTCCGCCCTCCCTGGGAGCAGGTGAATTTTTTGAACGGGTCGTTTTTGCCATAAGATAAGGACAAATACAGATAATCGAATATGATGTCAAGGACAAAAAAATGGTTTTAGGATGTCTTTAATAGCTTTTCGAGCGGAGATTTGAGTTTTTTTATGGCTAAGCCACGATGAGAGACAGCATTTTTTTCTTTAGAAGATAATTGCGCTACAGTTTTATCCAGAGCGGGAACAAAAAATACGGGGTCATAGCCAAAACCGTTATAGCCGATTTCTTTTTCAGCAATGATGCCTTCGAGTTTTCCTTCTGTTTCAAACAAAATTTTTTCGGGAGAGGCTAAACACAGGCAGCAGACAAACCTTGCAGTTCTTTTTTCTGCCGGGATACCTTGTAATAATTTTAAGACCTTTTGCATATTTTTATGGTCGAGAAGCTGGCGATTTTTCCCCTTTTCACCGCTGAATCTTGCCGATGTTACACCCGGCAGGCCGCCGAGAGCGTCAATTACCAGACCTGAATCATCGGCAAGTGTCAAAAGATTTGTTTGTTTCGCGTAGCCGAGCGCCTTTTTGCGGGCGTTTTCGGCAAAGGTCTTGCCATCCTCCTTTATTTCTTTTATATTTGGAAAATCAGTGAGACTTGACCATTCGATATTCAAATCCAGCATTGCCGATATTTCGGCAAGTTTGCCGGGATTGGTTGTCGCAAGAAGAATTTTTTTAGCCACAGAGCTCACAGAGATAGAAAAATCATTTTTTTAACCTGAAAGTTTCGCAATTTCATCACGTATTTGTTCAACGATTTCTATATTGTCAACTTTTGATTTTTTTTCAACCTTTCGCGAATAGACGAAAAAGACTTTTCCGCCAAACTTTTTCATAAATTTCTCATGATTAATTGCGTGCATTTCTTCCCATTGGTAGTGGTTTAGTGCCATACCCGAGACGGACTTAATTTGCAGCCCAATATATTTTTGTCCAACTTGAATGTAAAAATCAACATTATAAGTTCGGTCCCATTCATCCGGTGCAGCCTCTATTTTCACACCCAATGCTGATTCGAGAAAGCCGTAAACAGTATTGATTTCTGTCATATAACCCTCGAATGTCCGGTTCAACACTAAATTATAGGCATAATCAATGCATTCTTCTTCCTTAACTGCCTCCAGTTCGTTCTGCACAACTTCAGAAAGTTTTATATATAGTTTTTGACCCAGTTCTGTAATATATTCCCGAGTAATCCGGATGGCATTTTTCTTCTTTTTTTGAATGGCATTTCCGAAGTAAAATTTTTCCCATTCTTGAAACGTCTTAGGGGAACAGTTTCTAATAAGCTGTGATGTTGGGCCTACGCTATGCGCCTTGTTTAAACCCCAACGGTTCATCCCATAGTTAAGCAAGGTCTCTCGCTTGAATTTAAGATTTTTGCCTTCCACTCCTGTTATCCATTCTTTGGCCACTTTCATTCCTCTCTAAATCAGTTAAGTTTATCTGCTTCCACAAGACCCTGCTTAAGCAGGTGCTGGTTTATAAAGGTTTTATTTTGCAGGTATAAATAGCATAATAAACTATTTTGACTGTCGTGTTTATCCTGACCGAATTTTATAAAAACTTTCTGGCCTTTTGTTTTCGACCGCAAAAATTCAACGGCCTGATCTTTTTTTTCGGCCTTTTCCTTTATACCAAGAAGGCGTATTTTCAGGCCGTCATCGAGTTCAAGTTCGGTGGGAGAAATAACTTTTTTTACACTATGATAGTCCTGTCTTTTTTGACTATCGCCGTTGATTTTGGAGCCGAACTGCAATTTTCGAGGGTCTGTTTTTTTGTCAAATTTTACAGGGTCTTTGAAAATATAAGGCAGTTTCCTTATTTCCTCTTTCCAGTCGATTTCGTCTTCCCTGTTCTGCGCGAGTTCAAAACTAAGCTTGTCAAAGAATCCTTTTTCTTTCAAACCGAGTTTTTCCTTGATGACAGACATAAAATCAGCGTTTATTTCATACCCTATCGAATTTCGTTCGAGATTTTTTGCAGCAAGTGATGTTGTTCCACTACCGAGAAACGGGTCTAATGCCGTATCCCCAACAAAACTGAACATTTTAATAAGACGTTTAGGAATTTCTTCGGGAAACATTGCAAGATGACCATTTTGTTTTTCGCCGGGGATATTCCAGTGACCTGCAAAATATTGATTCCATTCATCAATAGTAAGTTTTGACTTTTCCTTAACATTTCTTGATACTGCCCCGCTGATACCCGGCTTTTTAAAAATCAAAATGAATTCATAGTCAATTTTGATAATTCCATTTCGCGGGCAAGGAAAAGAACCCATAATCGTTGCTCCGCCTGTGGTATTACAAGTAGTTACCTTTTGCCAAATGATCGCCCCCATATAATCAAAACCGATTGTTTCGCAGAATTTGATAATCTCCGTGCGTATTGGAATTATTTTGTATCTACCATAATAAACCGATCTTGCGAACTGGTCTCCTATATTGATACATAGCCGACAGCCGTTTTCAAGTACTCTATAACATTCATTCCATACGAGATTAAGATTGTTTATATAATCCTCGTAATTGTCATCAAAGCCTAGTTGGCTGCCGTTGCCATAATCTTTTAACTGCCAATAGGGTGGCGATGTGATAACAAGCTGAATGGACTTATCATCCAGTTCAGTCATTTGTCTTGAATCGCCGATAATGACTCTGTGTTTTGTCATAATTTTAACTCAGGAGTTTTTTCAAAAGTGCTCGTTGGAAGTGAAGGCGGTTTTCGGCCTCGTCAAAGACAACCGAGTTGGCCGATTCCATAACATCATCAGTTATCTCATAACCCCGGTAGGCAGGCAAACAGTGCATAATCTTCGCATTCGGCGAGTGGGAAACCAGTCTGGGGTCAACCACAAAGCCCTGAAAATCAGCGATGCGTTTCTGTTTCTCATCCTCCTGCCCCATACTTACCCAGGTGTCGGTGTAAATTACATCCGCACCTTTTACGGCCTCGTGAGGATTATTTGTCTGAATCGTTGTGCCGGGCACTATTTGGTTTGTGCGGGCAATTGATTTTTCATCAAGCTCATAATCTTTCGGCGATGCTATTACTATTTTCATACCGAGCTTCGCACAGCCAAAGGCAAGCGAGCGCGCAACATTGTTGCCGTCGCCGATAAAGGCAATTTTAACGCCTGAAAGTTTCCCGAGGTGCTCGCGGATTGTTTGTATATCGGCCATCGCCTGGCAGGGATGCGACCAGTCTGTAAGGGCGTTTATAACGGGAATTTCAGCGTATTTTGCAAGCTCCAAAATAGTTTCGTGAGCAAATGTTCTTGCCATTATGCCATCGGCGTAACGCGACAGTACACGGGCCATATCCTTAACCGGCTCGCGCTTGCCGATGCCGCCGATATCCTCAGGCTTTACGTAAATTGCATCGCCGCTGAGCTGGGTCATCGCGATTTCAAAGCTCATACGCGTCCGCAGGCTCGGCTTTTCAAAGAGCATAACCAGATTTTTACCGGCGAGACAATTGTCCCACTTGCCTTTTTTGTAAAGCTTTTTGAGCTTGTCGCTCAAGTCGAGAAGCTCAAGCAGCTCTTCTGTCGAGCAGGTACTTATGGATAAAAAATCCTTCATTACAGATTCATCCGGTCGAGAACATTATCTAAAATTTTAACTGCCTCGTCAATCTGCTCTGCGGTAACATTCATCGGTGGCATAAAGCGCAGTACGGTTTCCTGAGTACAGTTTATCCGCATGCCGGCGCTGAGGCAATTATTTACTATTTCAGCGCCGCCTTTTTTGAGCTGGATGCCGAGCATAAGGCCTTTGCCGCGGGTGTGGTCGATGATGCTGTGTCTGGCCTTTAACTGATTGAGCTTGTCGGCTGTGTGTCGGCCGATTTTAGCGGCGTTTTCAAGCATATTTTCCTCTTCGATTGCCTCGATTACCGCGATTGCAGCGGCGCAGGCGATGCAGTTTCCGCCAAAGGTTGATGCATGCGTGCCCGGCACAAGCGAAGCTGCAATATCCGGCTTTGCCATTATTGCACCGATTGCAATACCGCCGCCAAGGGCCTTTGCCATTGTGATTATATCAGGCACAATGTCATAATGCTGATAGCCAAACCATTTGCCTGTCCGGCCTATGCCGGTTTGCACTTCATCGAGTATCATCACGGCGTGATTTTTATCGCAAAGCTCCCTTACCGCCGACATATATTCCTGAGTCGCGACGTTTATTCCACCTTCGCCCTGTATGGGCTCAATCATCACGGCTGCGACATCGTCGGTAAAGGCCTTTTGCAGTGCATCAATGTCGTTAAACGGCACATAAACAAAGCCTGGCAGCACAGGTTCGAAGCCTGCGTGTTTTTTCGGCTGGGCTGTTGCCGTCATTGCTGCGAATGTTCTGCCGTGAAAGCTGCCGACGGCCGTGATGAATTTGTATTTTCCTTTTGCGGTGTGAATTCTTGCAAGCTTCAATGCCGCCTCGTTTGCCTCGGCGCCGCTGTTGCAGAAAAAGCTCTTGCCGCCGAATGCCCGCTCGGCCAGCAGTTTCGCAAGCCGGCCCTGCGGCTCGGTGTAAAAGGTATTGTCCATATGCAGCAGGATTTCGGCCTGCGTCTGTATGGCCTTTACAACCTTCGGGTGGCAATGGCCTATGCCGCTGACCGCCCAGCCGGGAAACATATCGAGTATCTTATTGCCGTCGCTATCATATATATAGCAGCCCCGGCCGCGGGTAATGACCCTCGGCAGCCTGCCGTAGTTGGCGATTACGTAATTGTCGAATAAATTTATTACTTCTTGTGTATTCATTTTTTTTCTTCTGTGTTCTGAGTTCTGTATTCTGATTTCTTATTTTATTATCTGTGTGCCGATACCTTCTTCGGTATAGATTTCCAGAAGCAGTGAATGGCGTATTCTGCCGTCGATTATGTGCGCCTTTTTTACACCTCCGTCAATCGCAATCAGGCACGCATCGACTTTCGGCAGCATACCCTCGGTTATTACGCCTGATGCAATCATCTGTTTTATTTCATCTTCGGTTGCGCTTGAGATATTGCTTTCAGGGTCGTTTACGTCCTTGAGGATGCCATGGGTATCGCTTACGCAGACAAATTTTTCCGCTTCGATTGCTGCTGCGACCTTTCCTGCGGCGCTGTCGGCATTGACGTTCAGTTTTCCGCCTGCCCGGTCGATTGCAATTGGTGCGATTACGGGAATCGTTTCGTTGGCGCAGAGGGTCTTCAGCAATACGCTGTTGACTGTTTTGACTTCGCCGACCAGGCCGAGGTCTATCTTTTTGCCTTCTGAATCCGTCATTTGCAGCGGCTCGGCAAACAGAACGCAGCTGCTGAGCGAATGCAGCCCCATTGTCTCGCAGCCGAGCTGCTTTATCGTTTCGCAAATGGAGGCGTTTATATCGTGAACAAGCATGTGCTCAACGATGGTCATAGTCCGCTCATCGGTATATCGTCTGCCGCTGACCCATTGGGGTTCTATGCCCGATTCGTTCATTGCCTTGGTTATAGCCTTGCCGCCGCCGTGAACGAGAACAGGTCTGATGCCGACAGCGGCCATGAAGACAATGTCAGTCAGCAGTTTTTTCTGCATCTGCAGGTCGTCAAGGACACTGCCGCCGAGCTTAATGACGACGATTTTGCCGCGGAATAAGCGGATATACTCCATCGCGTCAACGAGCGCTTTTGCCTTTTCAATAGCTTTTTTCACCTTTGGACTCCATAAAGCCTGCCGAATGGAAAAAGAGGATTATATATATTTATGGCTGTGGGGGTCAAGAGAAAAGGCAAAGCCAACGATCGGATTCGAACCGATAACCCCCGGTTTACAAAACCGGAGCTCTACCATTGAGCTACGTTGGCAATTGGATAAGCAAGTTTATAGAAAAGCCGCTTTTTTTGCAAGTCAAATCGTATAATCTTACAGCTCAAAAACTTGGCCTGGCGATGGGATGTGGGCGTTTTTCATGCCCGCTTGGCGCAGTTTTTCGGAGAAAAACTCAAGTGCGTTCTGCTCGCCATGAACACAAAAGACGTGCTCAATATGTGAGGCGCCGCACCTGCTGAAATAATCGAGCATCTCAAACTCATCGGCGTGGGCGCTTAAGGCTGCGATTTCCTCGACTTCAGCCTTAAGCGGCAGGGGCGTGCCAAATATCTTGACATTTTTGTGCTGCTCGGCAATTCTGCGGCCGAGAGTGTTTTCGGCCATATAGCCGACAATCAGGACAATATTTCTGGAGTTGGTTATGTTGTTCTTTAAATGATGAACTATTCTGCCTGCTTCACACATTCCCGATGCCGAGATGATAATCATAGGGCCGGGCATATCGTTAAGGGCCTTGGACTCGTCGACATTTTCGGTATACCGCAGCGTTTTGAAATCAAAGGGCTTGTGGCCGTTAATCAGAAATTCCACCGCCGCCGAGTCCCAGCATTCCCTGTGCTTTGCGTAAATTTCGGTGGCAGCACCGGACAGCGGCGAGTCGACAAAAATCGGCAATGCACTGATTTGCCCTTCGCTGTATAACTTGTTGAGCATGTAAACAATATACTGCGTTCTGCCGATGCTAAAGGCGGGGATAATCAGCTTTCCTTTGGTTTGGCATATCTGGCCGATTACTTTTTTAAGCGTATTTTTGACATCCGCTGCAGGCGGGTGTCTGCGGTCGCCATAGGTACTCTCGGTAATAAGATAATCAATGTCCTTGATGATGACAGGGTCCTTGAGAATCGGGATATCGCGTCTGCCTATGTCGCCGGTAAACATCAGTTTTTTTGTTTGGCCGTTTTCCCTGAAGATTATTTCCGTAAATGCCGAGCCTAAAATATGGCCTGCATCGTGAAAGGCAACCTGGACGTTATCAAATAGTTTGAATGGCTTTGAATAACCGATAGGCTCAAGCCGCTGTGATGCGATGTCAGCGTCTTCAATCGTATATAACGGCTCAAACGGGTTCTTGCCCTGCCTGGCGCGTTTTTTGTTGACGTATTCGATGTCGCGCATCTGGATATAGGCACAATCCCTGAACATGATTTTACATAAATCGGCGGTGGCATCGGTGCAGTAAATTTTGCCTTTGTAGCCTTTCTTAATAAGCGTGGGGATGTTGCCGCTGTGGTCCATATGGGCGTGCGACAGCAGCATCACGTCAATTTTGTCGGGGTCAACGAGAAAATTGCGGTTCTTCTCAAATGCCTCTTTTCGTTTGCCCTGAAACAGACCGCAGTCAAGCAGGATGTTTTTGCCGTTAATTGTAACTATGTGAGCCGAGCCGGTAACCTCGCGCGCAGCCCCGTGAAAAGTCAGTTTCATTACTTGTCCTTAAACAAAATTTATCAGTACAGGGTATTTTACCAGAACAAGAGCGATTTAACCAGAAGATTTTATGCTGAGCCGGCGGCGGATATAAATAAACAAAGGCAGGGAGGCAAGCTGAGAAAGAATTGAAAAGGTAATAAGAGCAGGCAGTGAGAAATCATAAAGGATGCCCATCAGCGCGCTGCCCAAAAACCAGCATAAGCCGAAGCCTGCGTTGAATAGCCCGTAACCTGTGCCGCGTTTTTGCATCGGGACAATATCGGCTACCACCGCACGAGTAATCGACTCCTGTGCGCCCATGCCAATGCCCCATAAAGTAACGCCTGTGATTATTAACGATGCGGTGGAGGCAAAGGCAAAAACGGCAAAAAATGAGGAAAGGGCAACCGCTGCCGCCAGCGACAGCATACCCGCCTTGTCATACCATTTGCCGAACAAAAGCGCTGCGATAGCATCAACGCCCATAGCGAAGGCGTAAAGCAATGGGATCCATTTATCAGCAAAAATGCTGTGCTGCTTAATATGAAACGCAATCAGCGGATAATCGGCAAAACCTGCGGCTACAAGGCCTACAGCCGCGAGATAAAACCAGAAAAAAGGCGGTAATTTATTGTCTTTTTGGGCGGGGGTTTCGGTTTCAAGTTTTTGAGGATGCGGGTAAATAAATCGGGCAATGACAAGCACGGTAATCGCCAGAACTGCCGGTATGGTGAGGACCGCAAAGGCGTATTTGTAAGAGCCTTTAATCGCGAGGACGAGCATAACGATAACCGGCCCCGTCATAGCGCCAATCTGGTCCATCGCTTCGTGAATCGCAAAGCCCCAGCCTCTGCCTACCGTCGCGGCTGCGTGTGAAAGCATCACATCGCGGGCGGGAGTGCGGATTGATTTACCGATTCTTTCCGTTATCATCAGGGCGGCGGCCAGCGGCCAGTGATTAGCTAATGCCAGCAATGGAACAGCCAGCAGGTTTATTACATAGCCGACAATGGTGAACGTCCAGTACCGGCGGGTTTTATCGCTGAGCAGGCCTGAGATAAGCCTAAGTCCGTATCCGAGCAGTTCGCCTAACCCTGCCGTGAAACCGACGACCGCGCCGGTTGCGCCGAGAATTGCAAGATAAGGCCCTGCCAGGCTCCGTGCCGATTCGTAAGTTATATCTGCAAGGAGGCTGACAAAACCCAGAAGCACGATAAACCGCATTGCAGGTTTATGATTATTTTCCATATGGAACAGTGTAAATCATATACAGCCCGGCCGCAAGAACGGCTGCGCCGCAGATTTTCTTCAGGTAACCAGCCCCTTTCGATTTTTCATTCCAGTTAAGATAGTGCTCAACAAGTTCAGTAAACGTGCCTGCAAAAACAATTACCGAACAATGTCCCAACCCGTAAAAGAACAAAAGCAAAATGCCGTAAATAATATTTGTTGCCGCAAGTTTAAAGGTAATCGCCAATATCGGCGCCATATAGGCAAACGTGCAGGGGCCGAGGGCAATACCGAAAACAAGGCCTAAAAGAAAGGCGGCCAGCAGGCCTTTTCGTTTCATACCGGCAGTGCCCGCTGACGCAAACGGCATAGGTATCACGTCAAGCAGGTGAAGGCCGACAATAAAGAAGATTGCAGCGACAAAGTAATTGCCGTATCTGCCGACATCGCCCATCATTCTTCCGGCAGCAGCGGTAATAAGACCGATTAAACCAATCGTAATTAAAATTCCCGCTGCGAAAAGAAATGAAATCCAAAAAGCCCTTTTAGTTGAGATTTTTCCCTGCTTATCAATAAAACCGACAATAAGCGGGATACTCGCCAGATGGCAGGGGCTTAATAAGATGCTCAAAACGCCCCAGATAAATGAAGCGGCTATAGCAATTAAAGCCATGCCTTCAACGGCGTACGTCAATTTTTCAAATAATTGCGATATCATTTTGAAAAGTCAAAGCCGAGTTTTTTCCATTTTGTCAGGATATCTTTTTTAGAATAATAGCCTTCGTGGCGGTAAAGCTCTCTGCCGTCGGCGTCCAGAAAAATCTGTGTCGGTATTACTCTTATGCCGTGCTGCCTGCCGTGAGCAGGATTTTTCCAGACATCGTAAAGTTCGACCTGCAATTTGCCTTTGTATTCTCTGTCAAGTTCTCTAAGAATCGGCTTCATCAGTTTGCAGGGAATGCACCGGTCGGCGCCCAGCTCGACCAGCCGCGGCAGTTTTTTCGGTTCAACCACTTCGATAGTCATAACAAGCGGGCTGTTGTTGGAATCGTTTGTTTGGGGCTGTATTACTTCCGCAGGAGACACGGTAATGCTATCGACAGCCGGTTGCGGCCGGCGGGAGCGGTTTTCTTTGTTTTTGAGAACGATAACGGCTGCTATGGATGCGACAAGCAGCAAAATGATAATTACTTTCCACAGGTTCCTCATCTCAGCATTTCCTTTAATTGTTCGATTGAAGGCACTTTGCCTGCGATTTTTACATTTCCGTCAACGGCAAGGGCGGGTGTTACTAAAACAGCGAATTTCATTATATCATTAATCTTCGTGACTTTTTCAAGTTCGTATTCGATGCCGAGCTCTTTTGCTGCCTGCTCGGCAAGGGCGGCAAGTTTTTTACACTTTGGACAGCCTGTTCCGAGAATCTGTAATTTTTTCATTTTTTGCCTCTCAATTCGCAATTATGCCAAAAATTATTCCCGAGATTGTCGCCATCGCAATTACAAGCGATGCAAAGACAAACATTTTTTGCGTGCCCATAACAGAACGAATAACGAGCATACTCGGCAGCGACAATGCCGGGCCAGCGAGCAATAATGCAAGAGCGGGGCCTTTACCCATGCCGGCGCCGACAAGGCCCTGAACTATCGGTACTTCCGTTAGCGTCGCAAAATACATAAACGCTCCCGCGATAGAGGCAAAAAGATTTGCCCTGATTGAATTTCCGCCGACGACGGCAGAGACCCATTTCGAAGGGATAATGCCTTCGCCTTGCTGCGTGCCGAGCAGGAAACCTGCGGCAAGAACGCCTGCAAAAAGCAAAGGCAAAATCTGCTTTGCAAACGTCCATGTAGCGCCAGTCCATTCTGCCAGGTCTTTCAGCTTAAACCACAACGCAAGAAATACTATCAATGCTGCTAAACTTACAGCGGTTATAATCCATTTTGCCGAATAAATCGCAGCCCATACTCCGCCGGAGTTGGTCGGCTTTGCCCAGTTCGCAAAGACCAGGACGGCAACCATCGAGGCAAAATATAAAATATTCTGCCATAGCGGCCTGCTCTTTTCATCTTCAGGCAATGCCATCGCATTATCAGCCTTTTGGATTTCTTCTTTGCGATATATAAGGTGCATCAAAAGACCTATTACGACACTAAACAGAATTGCCCCAATTGCTCTTGCCAAACCAAGCTGAAAGCCGAGAATCCTTGCGGTCAGGATAATCGCAAGAACATTTATGGCGGGGCCGGAATATAAAAATGCGCAGGCAGGACCTAATCCGGCGCCCATTTTGTAGATGCCCGCAAAGAGCGGCAGGACCGTGCAGGAACAGACAGCAAGGATTGCGCCGGAAACGGAAGCTACGCCATAAGCGAGAATTTTATTCGCTTTTGCGCCAAGATATTTTATCACGGAGGCCTGACTTACGAAGACCGAAATAGCTCCCGCTATGAAAAATGCGGGGATAAGGCATAAAAGGACATGCTCACGAGCGTACCATTTGGCCAGGAGCAAAGACTGCACGATGGCATTATCGAATCGCCCTTTGCCGACAGGCAAAAAATAAAGGAATAAAAAAACGCCGATGATTAAAAGCAGTTTTTTGCCTTCGGTTTTAAAGCTCATCGGATTGCTCTCATCAATTTAGTACTTTCTTTTGCCTGCAGTTTAAGACAGGCCGTTGTGCATTTGAAAAAGTCCAGGACGCATCTGGTTTTCAGGCGGTAAATTACCTTCAGTCCTTCTTTGCGGTACTCAAGTACGCCGCAGGAAACCATAACGGCCAGGTGGCGTGATACGTTGGAGCGCTTTGAGCCGACATGTTTTGCAATATCGCAGACGCACTGCTCGCCGTTTTTTAAATAGTCGATAATCGCGATTCGCAGCGGATGGGCCAGGGCCTTTAGAATCCCGGCCTGTCTGTCATAGATAATTTTGCGCAGTTTACTGTTCATACTCCACCCTTATATTACTATGTGATTATATACTCACATAGTACTGAATTTGTTCGGAAAGGTCAATAAAAATTTTTATCCGGCTTATTTTTTCACACTTCGGCGAGCCTGCCTTGATATGCTCGTAAGGGCTCAATCGAGGCGATACTGCCGGGCCCTGACGGCCAGTGCGGCTCCGCCGATAAGCAATAGTCCGAAAAACCACTGTGCGGCAGTGAGCCTTTCGTTAAATATGACCCTTGAGACGAGCAGGATTAAAAACGGCAGTACGAGAATGGCAAGCGATGGGATAGTTGCACCTATCCTTTTTATGGCGGCGTAATAACAACTGTGCGAAATTGCGATGCTCAATACCGCTGAGATGAGCAGGTAAATCCACGCAGAAGAACTCATCGACAAACACTGGCCGGGCCGTCCGAAAATAAATGCGAGTATTGCAAGAGGCGGGACCGTATATAATGATACGACGGCAAAACCCGCGGCAGAATCGATTTTTTTGAACGCCACCTTTGCGGCAATTGAGTACAGGCTCCAGTTGACAGCCCATGCCAGTGTAATCACAATGCCGACGATAGAAGCCCTGGCGGTAAAATCCTGCTTCAATACGATTATGCCGACGAGACCAACTATTGCCGCCAACGAGCCTGCAATAAATTTCTTACTGTGCAGCAGCGGCCGTTCATCTGCAAAAACAATCATTGAAATTACCATCGTCCATAAAATCTGCGACTGGCTCAGCAAACTCATAAAGGCAGGGTTGATATAATAAAATGCCGCTGCCCAAAGACACTGCGCCGAGATATTGGGGATGGCAGGCAGAAGAGCCTTGCTCCATATTGACGAATCCACCTTGCGGGTCTTTATCGCTGATACCAGTATCGGTAGAAGTATTACCATTGCGATTGTGTACCGCAGGAGGTTTTGCGTCCAGAAGTCCACGTAATTTGCCAGGTATTTGATGATGATGGGGCCCGGCACCCAGCCGAGAATTGCGAGCACAATGAGCACTGCTGCCGAGAGTTTAATTTTGATTTTCCGCAGTTCCAATTTGTTATCATTCATTTGCCGGATTATAATATATATTTATGGGAATGCGATAATTCATTTGCAAAATTATCCGTTTCTAATATACTTATCTGCCGGTTGGACAGGGATCATTATGAAGGATTTATAAATGGGCGACGAGAAAAAGAACGATTTGAAGAAGGTCAGGGAACTCATAGCGATTATGATTGAAAACGACCTTGTGGAGGTCGAGATTGCCGACGGCGACAGTAAAATACATTTGAAGCGTCCCGGGCATTCGCAGGTGCCGGCCGTTGCGCCGATACCTGTCGTTTCGCCTGCCGCGGCGGTGCCGGCCGCAGGTGCAGTTCCTGTACAACAGCCGACGCAGGTACAAACTGAAGATAATCTTGTCAATATAACTTCGCCGATAGTCGGCACATTCTATACAGCGCCGAGCCCGGATTCGGAACCTTATGTAAAGGTCGGCGACCATGTAACGCCTGATACGGTGGTCTGTATCGTTGAGGCAATGAAGGTTATGAACGAGATAAAGGCTGAAGCTGCCGGCACAATCGAGAAAGTTATGGTTTCAAACGGCCAGGCGGTTGAGTTCGGCCAGGTGCTTTTCAAGATAAGGCCGGACTGAAAAAGGGCTGTCAATTTTTTGCCGCAGGTATTTGATGTTCTCAAAAATACTCATCGCAAACAGAGGTGAAATAGCTCTAAGGATAATCAGGGCATGTCGCGAGCTCGGCATCGGGGCGGTGGTTGTCTATTCCGAAGCAGACAGGGGGTCTTTTTATCTGGAGCTTGCCGATGAGGCGATATGCATCGGCCCGGCATCGCCTGCACAAAGTTATCTTAATGTCCCCGCCATCATCAGCGCCGCTGAGGTTGCCGATGTCGAGGCGATTCATCCGGGCTACGGCTTTCTGGCGGAGAACGCTCACTTTGCGGAGATATGTGCGGACTGCGGCATAACCTTTATCGGCCCGCGGCCGGAGTCGATGAAAATGCTCGGCGACAAGGTTGCAGCAAGGGAGCTTGCAAAGGAAGCTCATGTGCCTGTTGTGCCGGGCTCTGACGGCCGGCTTAAAGACGAGAACGAGGCAATAAAGCTCGCCAATAAAATCGGCTATCCGGTAATAGTAAAGGCCGCAGCGGGCGGCGGCGGCAGAGGGATGCGTGTTGCGCATAACGATATCACACTGCGAAACTCGCTGACCACAGCAAGGGCCGAGGCCGAGGTGGTGTTCAAGGACGGCACAATTTATCTGGAAAAATATATCGTTGAACCCCGTCACGTTGAAGTGCAGATAATTGCCGACAAGGCAGGCAATGCATTACATTTTTTTGAACGAGACTGTTCCATACAGAGACGTCATCAGAAGCTTATTGAGGAATCTCCCTGCCCGGTGCTCGATGAGCATACTCGTGAGGAGTTGTGCAAAGCGGCTCTTAAGGTAATAAAACAGGCCAAGTATGAAAATGCTGCGACGGTCGAGTTTCTGCTCGATAAAAACAAGAAATTCTATTTTATCGAAGTCAATACGAGGATACAGGTCGAGCATCCGGTAACGGAAATGGTTACCGGCAGAGATTTGATAAAGATGCAGCTTCAGGTCGCAAGCGGCCAGAATATTACCTTAAAACAGAAAGATATTGTTCATACCGGTGTTGCAATAGAGTGCCGAATCAATGCCGAGGACCCCGCCCGCAATTTCGTACCCTGCCCGGGCAAAATTGAAAGATTTATCCTGCCAGGCGGAATGGGCGTA
Organism: uncultured Planctomycetaceae bacterium; assembly: GCA_964619675.1. Taxonomy (GTDB): domain Bacteria; phylum Planctomycetota; class Phycisphaerae; order Sedimentisphaerales; family UBA12454; genus JAPLMW01. The sequence continues at coordinate 152,732 of CAZUEO010000001.1, forward strand.
AGAGTCGATACGCATATTTTTCAGGGCGCAATGGTTACGCCTTATTATGATTCGATGATTGCAAAACTGATTGTACACAGGCCGACAAGAGACGAGGCGATTACGACAATGAAACGGGCACTTCGGGAATTTAAGATTGAGCCGATTCCGACAACAATTCCTGCCTGCGAGAAAATCCTATCGCACAGCCTGTATCTTCAAAACAAGGTCGATACGAGCTTCATCGAACAGTACATTGTCTGAAAAGCCGC
>CAZUEO010000001.1:152992-189508 GCA_964619675.1 uncultured Planctomycetaceae bacterium
CGCTGCTTTTCTATTTTTCCAGTGCAGTTAGATCTTCGTAGCTTTGGCGTTTGCGGATGATTTTAAAGTTTTTGCCATCAACGAGGACTTCTGCGGGCAATCTTCTTGCGTTATAGTTGCTGGCCATCGTAAAGCCATAGGCGCCTGCGGTAAAAACGGCTATTAAGTCGCCGCGATTTACAGGCGGAACGGCTCTGTCTTTGGCGAAAAAGTCGGCGGTTTCGCAGACCGGCCCGACAATATCAACAAACTCAAGCCCTTTTATATCGAGCTTTTCAGTTCTCTTTAAGTGAGTAAATTTTTCCTCAACTTTTGCAGGCCAAATGAAGTGAAAAGCCTCATAAAGGCACGGCCTGATTAAATCATTCATACCCGCATCGACAATGACGAATTTTTTGCTGCCGCCTTGTTTAAGATACAAAACCTTCGTTAGCAAAATTCCCGCGTTTGCGACGATACTTTTACCGGGCTCTAAAATGAGTTTCAAATTTTTGCCAACCAATAACGGCACAATTCCCTGTGCATAATCCGCAGCGGTTGGTACCGTGTCGGTTTGATAATCTGCACCGTATCCGCCACCTAAATCGAGAGTATCAATTTGAAAACCTTTTTTTCTAAGAGTTTCAACAAGCGGCAGGACTTTTTCGACCGCCTGCCGGTAAGGGTCTATAGTCTTTCCGCCTGAGCCGAGATGAACATGAATGGCGCATAAATTTACGAAATCATCTTTGCCATACCGCTGGAAGACCTTTTGCGCCCGCTCAATATCAACACCGAATTTTGTTTCTTTTTTCCCGGTGGTAATGTGCTTGTGGGTCTTGGGGTCAACGTCGGGATTGACCCGCAGGGCAGCGTTTGTTTTTGTGCCGGCCTGTTTGGCCAAGTAACTTAGATTTTCAAATTCTGCCTCTGATTCGATGTTGAAATAGCCGATGCCCGCCTTGAGCGCTGCGGTAATTTCTTCATCGGTTTTGCCTACGCCTGCAAAGACGATTTTTTTCATATCTGCGCCAGCCTGCTGAGCACGGTAGAGCTCTCCGCCGCTTACGATGTCAAAGCCGCTGCCCGCGGCGGCGAGTATTTTAAGGATATTTATGTTACTGCAGGCCTTGATGGAATAACAGACGGTTGTGTCAAGTTCGCCGAAGGCATTTTTGATTTTTTCGAAATGGTCGAGTATCGTTGCCTTGCTGTAAACATAAACGGGTGTGCCGACCGCCTCAGTAATCTTTGTAACGTCCGTATCTTCGGCGAACAATGTGCCATTTTTATAACTGAAATAGTCCATAGAACACCTAAATATAAATTTTTATGCCGAAGGCATTCCTTGATTCTTCACTTTTAATTTCGTTATAAGCCATTTGTACCAGCTTTCCATACCGGCAGCAGTTTTAGCAGATATTTCGAAGATTTTCAAATCTTTCTTTAGCTTCAGGGCGTCCTTTCTGACCCGTTTGGTGTCAAAATCCAGGTGAGGCATAAGGTCGGTTTTATTTATTAAAAGGACGTCGGCCTGTGCGAAGGCCTTTGGGTATTTTGCGCATTTATCGTCGCCTTCGGCGATGGAAAGCACCACTGCTCTTGCCGTTTCGCCAAGGTCAAAATCGGATGGGCATACGAGATTACCCACGTTTTCTATCACGATAATGTCAAGCTCATCTGTGTTCAACCGGTGCAGGGCCTTTGTAACCTGCTCTGCGGTCAGGTGGCAGGCGCCTTTTGTCTCAATCTGCACGGCCTGGATGCCGGTTGCATTGATTCTTTGGGAATCGAGCTTTGTATAGAGGTCGCCTTCGATTACGCCGATTCTGATTTTATCTTTGAGATTTTTGGCTGTCTGTTCGAGTACGGTTGTTTTGCCTGACCCGGGCGATGAAATCATATTGATGCACAGGATATTTTCCTTTTCGAAGAATTTACGGTTTGCAGAAGCAAAATCTTCGTTTTTTGCGAGAATTTTTTTATTTACCGAAATTTTCATCCCGCACCTTCTTTTGATTCAGTCTTCTTTAATCCTTTTACAATTCTATTGTGTTTTCGATTCATTGAAAAGTATAAATAATATATTGAATGTTTAGAAGGTGCGGGATTCATTGTTCTTCCTCAAATTCTATTTCTTCCAGCAGCAGGGGGGCATCGTCGCCGATTGAAAAATCGCTTTTGCCGCACTTTGGACAGTTTGGGTCGTACAAATCAAATTCAAATTCGCTGCCGCAGCTTCTGCAGATACCTTTTAACGGAATATGTTTTATTTCAAGTTTTGTGCCCCGGCATATTGTATCTTCGGCTGCCGCCTGAAAGGCAAACTGCATTGCCTCATCATTAAGCATATTCATCTGGCCGCAGCTTATTACGACTCCGATGACTTTTCCTACCCGGCCGGTCAGCTGTGAAATAATGGCATCGAGTATATTTTGGGCAACTGCGGCTTCGTGCATCAGCAAATCCTCGGCAGCTCGCTGCCATAGGGCATCTGCACAATGCGTCTGCCTTTTATGGTCGTTACAAGCTCGACAAGCGGCTGGCCTCCTGCAATGACCTGGCCTATTATTGCGGCTTGCCTGCCGGCATTGCAGCTTCGGCAAATATCGAGACAGGCCTGAGCCTTTTGCGGTGAAACCACGATTACGATCTTTCCCTCGTTGGCGACGTTTAAAATATCAAGGCCCAGCATATCTGCAGCCGCTTTTGCGGTTGGGTTTACAGGGATGCTTTCTTCGTTTATTTCAATGCCGCAGTTTATTTGATTGGCAATTTCATTCAAGGTTGCAGCAATGCCGCCGCGGGTCGGGTCGCGCATAAATTTTATATTGTCGCCGAGCCCATCGATTGCTTTCTCACAGATTTGGGTGACGGAACCGCAGTCACTCTTGAGATCGGTTTCAAATTTCATTCCTTCTCTTTGCGACATAATCGTCATACCGTGGTTGCCTATGCAGCCGGTTATGATAATTTTGTCGCCTGCAGTAATTCTTTCAAAGCCGACATCGGCCTTCGGCAGTTTTATTCCTATTCCTGAGGTATTTATGAAAATTTTGTCTGCAGAGCCTGCCTCGACAACCTTCGTATCGCCGCAGACGATTGATATATTTTCCTCTTTTGCGGCAGCGGCAGCGCTGTCGATGATTTTTTTCAATACCTCGATTTGCAGGCCTTCCTCGATTATCAGTGAAAGGCTCAGGGCAAGCGGTTTTGCTCCGCTTACTGCAAGGTCGTTTATGGTGCCGCATACGGCGAGTTTGCCGATATCCCCGCCGTTAAAAAACAACGGTTTTATCACGTGGCTGTCTGTTGTAAAGCAAAGACTGTTTTTGCCGAATTGTATTTCGGCAGAGTCAGTCAGTTTGCTGAGAGTTTCGTTGTCAAATGCGGGAAGAATTACGCTGCGGATAAGTTCATCGGTCAGTCTGCCGCCTCCGCCGTGCGCGAGCAATATCTTATCGTGCTCTGCCATCAGTTTTGCCTTCTCGCCTTTGGCGAAGTCTCGCCTTTAGGCGGATTCTTGCGGGTATATTTGAACCACGCAGCACAGGCTCCTTCACTGCTTACCATGCAGGGGCCGACGGGCGTGTCGGGAGTGCAGTTTGTTGCAAACAGACCGCAGTCAGGCGGGTCCATCAGGCCGCAGAGAACCTCGCCGCAGCAGCAGCCGGTAATGTCCTCTTCGGGTATGAATTTGATGCCGAGCTGTTTTTCAGCATCAAGACTGCTGAATTTTTCCTTCAGTTTCAGGGTGCTTTTGTCGATGATGCCCAGGCCTCGCCAGCGGCCGGCAGCGATATCAAAGGATTCATCTATTATTTTCTGTGCCGTTCTGTTGCCTTCGGGTGTGACAGCAGCGTGATAAACCGACCCGACCTGTGGCTTTTCATCCGCAATCTGCTGGCAGATTTCTGAAATCGCCATGATTATCTGCATCGGCTCAAAGCCCGCAACGACACAGGGTTTTTTGAACTGCTCAACAATCGGCTTGTAGGCATCCGAACCGATTATAACGCTAACGTGGCCGGGGCATAAAAAGCCGTCGATTCTGTGGTTTTTGCTGCCAAGCAGCGCCTCCATTGCCGGCACAACGAGCTTGTGATTGCTGAAGATTAAGATGTTTTTGATACCCTGCTGCAGAGCTTCATTTGCCAGGACCGCAGTTGCAGGGGCAGTCGTTTCAAAGCCGACCGCGACAAAGAGAATTTTTTTGTCAGGGTTCTGTTTTGCAAGTTTTAAGACATCTTCGGCGCTTAATATTGTTTTTATATTGCCCTTGTTTGTTTTCTGCTCAAGCGAGCTGCTTTTGCCGGGCACGCGAATCATATCGCCGTAAGTGGCAATTACAATGTCGTCCTTGTCTGCCAGCGTCAGAACGGCATCGATATATCCCTGGTCGGTGATGCACACCGGACAGCCTGGGCCGCTTAACAGTTTCAGTCCCTCCGGGAAAGCGGTCTTCAGGCCGGCACGGAAAATAGTTACCGTATGAGTGCCGCATACTTCCATCAGGTTTACAGTTCTGCCAAGAGCCCTCTGCGCCCTTGCTATTTGCGTATAAGCTCTGTTAATTCTCTCGAGCATTTTTTATCCTGAAACCCTTTTATCGGTTTTATTAAAGTTGTCCAGGTCGGCCAGGAGCTGCCAGGTCTTTTTGGCCTCGTCTTCATCGAGAACTGTGATGGCAAAGCCTGCGTGGATAAGGACAATATCGCCGACCTTTACCTGTGGTATGAGCGTGGTCTTGGCCTCGATGCGATTGCCGATGCAGTCGGCGATTGCCTCATCGCCTTTTAACTCAATTATTCTTGCGGGTACCGCTAAACACATCGCTCGTCGCTCGTTTCTTGTCGCTCGTTGCTCGTGACCTTTCGAATTTTGCCAATAAGGCTCGTAAGCATTCGACTTTCGTGATTTATATCTTCTGCTAATTTTTCCATTTTAGCTTTCGTGATGTAATTTAGCTTATGGGCTATTATAAGCTGTGTGTCCAATTCTGCACAAGACCCTAATGATATATATAGAAATTGCCTGTATTCTTTGCCGGAATTTCTCGCAAATCCTTCTGCGATATTAGATGAAGTGGAAACAGATGCTCGTCTCATTTGGCTTGTCAATCCATATAATTCAGAAGCCGGAAAATTGTCTGTAATTGTATAGACCTGATACGCTATTTCAATTCCCTTTTGCCAAACAGTTAAATTTTTATAATCTTTTACTTTCATAATTCTTCAGACTTTTCCCTGTTTTACAAGTTACGGGTCACGAGCCACGAGTCACCGATTTTGCCGCTATTGCAGCCTGACCCAGTGAAATTCCGCCGTCGTTGGCGGGAACAAGCCGGTTAAATAATACAGTAAAACCATTATTTTTCAACAGTTCAATCAGTTTTTCCGAAAGAAATCTGTTGCAGAACACACCGCCGCTTACGGCAGCGGTCTGTATGCCGGTCGCGTCTCGTGCCTGTTTGGCCAGGGCAAGTAAAAACTCGGTTACGGTGTTATGAAATTTTGCCGAGATAATCCTTTTATCAGCGCCGGCCATTCTGTCTGTTATTATACCTTTTAGAAAATTACCAATTTCGACTGTGGTAACTCCGCTTTCTTCTTTCAGCTCGAATGGGTAATATTCAATTATTCGTTTATCTGCAATTGCCTCAAGGGCCATTGGTAGTTGTGCCTCAAAGTGATTATAACTTCCAAGGCCGCAAAGGGCGGCGGCCGCGTCAAACAATCTTCCCAGACTCGATGTCGCAATGGTATTGATGTTTTTTTCAATCTGTTTTTCAACTGCATTTATTTTTTCTTTATCCGGTTCGATTTGGTCGAGTATTTTTTCAGCAATAATAAGGTTGTATTTTTTCATAAGACCCATTACCGGCCTGATGGCCTGTTTGGCTGCCAGGTCGCCGCCTGCAAGCGGCCAGTAGCTCAAATGGCCAAAACGCACAAAATCATCAAGCGAGGCGACTATGCACTCGCAGCCCCAGATTGCACCGTCAGTGCCCCAGCCAGTGCCGTCTGCGACGATACCAATTACTTTTTCATCAATGTTGTGCTCGGCAAGGACTGAAGCTATGTGGGCCCAGTGATGCTGAACTTCGATGAGATTGCCTTTCTTTAAACTTCTTGCGTGTTGGCTTGACAAATAGCCCGGATGCATATCACAGGCGATGACGACAGGATTGACTTCGAGAAGTTTTTTCAGGTGTTCAATCGAGCCCAGCCAGTGCTTATAGACGCTCGCATCGGCCATATCGCCTATGTGCTCGCTGAGTATGAAACGGTTCTGCTTTGCGAAACAAAAGGTATTTTTCAAATCCGCACCTGCTGCGAGTATATCGGCAGACGCTGAAGTTTTTAAAACGAAAGCCTGCGGCACAAAACCTCTTGAGCGGCGAAGCAGAACAGGTTCGTTTTGAATAATATGCATTACAGAATCGTCAACCTGACGATAAATTTCTCTGTTGTGCATTAGAAACGCATCAGCAACGCCCCCAAGTTTTTCAAGAGCCTGGCTGTCTTTGCAAGTCAAAGGCTCATCTGCGATATTACCGCTGGTCATCACAAGCACGTTCAGCTTTTTTCCAGCGAGTATAAGATGGTGCAAAGGCGTGTAAGGCAGCATAAATCCGAACGTGTTTACACCCTCAGCGACTGATGGTGCAATCATATTTGGCTCTTTCTTCAGCAAAAGAACGATTGGTGACTGCGGGCTTTTTAAAATTATCTCTGCGGTTTTATCTATGTAAGCGAACCGCCGGATTTTATCTACATCGGCTGCCATCATCGCAAAGGGCTTATAATCGCGCATCTTTCGTTGCCGAAGTAATTTTACCGCTTCGTCATTTTCGCCGTCGCAGGCAAGGTGAAAACCGCCAAGACCCTTGATTGCGACGATTTTTCCCGCCAGCAGAAGGTTAATAGTTTCTAAAACGGCTTTGTCCGAATCGCCTTCAATTTCTCTGCCATTTCTTTCGCAAAGTTTTATTTTTGGCCCGCAGGCGGGACAGGCCACAGGCTGGGCATGAAATCGCCTGTCTTCGACGTTTTCATATTGCTCTTTGCATTTGTCACACATTGCGAAATCCGACATTGTGGTGTTCGGCCTGTCATACGGTATCGATTTTATTATTGAGTACCGCGGGCCGCAGTTGGTGCAGTTAATGAATGGATAATGATATCTGAAATCATTTTTATCGAATAGTTCGGCAAGGCAACCCCGGCAGGTTGCGATATCAGCGGTAACTTCGGCGCTTATTGTTCCAATTGTTGTGCTTTGTCTTATTTCGAATGACTTTTCTCCGGTAATCGGGGCAGTTTCAGTAATATTTATTGAGGTAATTTTAAGCAGAGGTATCCGGCTGCCGCCCTGTTTTAATCTGCTGATAAATGTTTCTATTTTTCCGCTGTCGCCCTGGGTCTCTATTATTACTCCCTCTGTATAATTATAAACAAGGCCTGTCAGGTTTAGCTCTGCTGCGAGCCTGTAAACAAAAGGCCGAAACCCTATGCCCTGTACCTGTCCCTGAACCGTTATTTTTTTTCTTATAATATGCATTTAACTAATCTATTTCAGTCTGGTGCGGCAGTTTTTCAAGCGGACAGCCTGCGCATCGGGCCTTTGGCCTGCAGAATTCCTTGCCCACGCGGACAAGCAAAGCGTGATATTCGTTGAACAGCTTTACATCGTCTTCGAGATTGTCTTCGAACAGACCCCGCAATTGTTCATAATCGCACTGCGGTTCGATTAACTGATGTCTCGTTGCGACCCTGTATGTATAGGCATCGACTACAAAAACCGGTCTGCCGAAAGCATAAAGCAAAATCGAATCTGCTGTTTCCGGCCCGATGCCGTTTATCTGCAAAAGCTCCTGCCGAAGATTTTCGGTATGAATTGACTCTATTTCGCCAAGCTGTCCGTTATGCTGCTCAAAAAGCCATTTCAAAAAGGCCTTCAGTCTTTTCGCCTTGATATTGTAATAGCCGGCAGGCCTGATAAGCTCCGCCAGTTGTGATTGTTCGATTGAATACAATTTTTCAAGACTCATTACAGAGGCTTTTTTTAAGTTCAATATGGCCTTTTCGACATTCTGCCAGTTTGTGTTCTGCGTCAGGATGGCCCCTGCGATAATCTCATCCTTTGTTTCGCCAGGCCACCAGTGCTGCGGGCCAAAACGCTCAAATAGCAGCTCAAATATCTGTTGTAACTTTTGTCCTGTCATAATGCTTCTACATTCTACACCTGTCCCGAGCATTGGTCGAGGGATTCTGCATTCTATATTCAAAGTTTTTGTTTTGTATTTTTTATCTTTTTAAGTTAAACTCCTGCCGCAATGGCAGCAGAGAAATCGGATGGAACGGATAAAGAATCGCGCATCGCAATCGTGGCAGAGACGGGATATTTTGCCAGGACCAGCCGGCCTGTTTATGCACTCGTTTTTCTTCTTCCATTCATCGTCCTTTATGAAATTCTTGTCCTTTTGGTCAATCCCCAGCTTTTGACTGAGTCTGTAAGCAATGTCCGCGGGGCGGTGGTGTCTTTTGTCTGGGTGCAGAACTTTCTGAACTATCTCGGTATGAACACAAAAAATTCCTGGATTTTTGCACCTGTTGTCGTAATTCTGACTCTTTTGGCAATTCAGCTTATCTCAAGACAAAGCTGGAAAATCAGAGCGGGTGATTTTTTGATGATGGCCGCCGAATGTCTGATTTTGGCGATACCTCTTATCGTTCTTGCACTTGTCCTTAACAGGACGACAGATGTTCCTGCCGACAGTATGGCTGCTCAAGCTGCTCAATATGACACCGCCGGCCGTAACATCGCGATGGACCTGCTGACCGGCATCGGTGCGGGAATTTACGAAGAGCTGATTTTCAGGCTTATTCTCATAAGTCTTTCGCTTGTTTTTTTTGAAACGGTTCTCGGCATAAGCAGATTCAAGGCCGTGATTATATCGGTGATTATATCTTCCGTTCTTTTCAGTCTGCATCATCATTTTGTGTTCCTCAACGGGCAATTTGCAAAAGCGGAAATTTTTACTATGACTCGCTTTGCTTTTCGAACTGTTGCAGGGGTTTTCTTTGCCGTAATTTTTGCCGCTCGCGGCTTCGGCATAGCCGCCGGAACTCATTCCTTCTACGATATAATTGCCACACTGCTCAACGCCTGGCTGTTTGGACAGCAGTAAAAAAATTCAAAAATTATTTCCAATTTTGTGCTTTTTTCGGAAAAAATAATTTTTTTTAAAATCTTTAGCTCTGTCTACTTCTGGACTTATGTTTTCATTGTCCTATAATGTAGTAAAACCGCATTTTCAGTATTGATAACAGCCTTGAATTAACGGGCTGTTTTTGGTAAAATAACAGCATAAGAAGCAGTCAGTTTTTTGAATCTTAAGTGGACTTTGCAATGGAACTTCCGAATACAAATGTTGTTGTCAGCGAGTTGACCTTCACCCTTTATCAAAGGCCGCTTCATCCGGAGCTTTTCAACATTTATGAAAAGCGTACTATAAAGACCGACAAGTATGAAGCGTTGATTTGGGCGACCGGCGGCTCGCACGTGGTAAGTGTCTTTGCAAATGACCTTTGTCTTTCTGAACTGATAAGTGCCCCGACACAGCTTCTGCCGCGTCGCGGCCTGATTGAGAGATTCAGATTCACCGGCCGGCGGAATCATAAGTGCACGCTTGCCCGCGGCCTTAGTTATATGACTGATTTTCAGGTTGAGAAGATGAGTCCAAATCTCTATCGTCAAAGTCATATCGACCTTGAGAGGTTCGCTCGCAACCGCGGCCTGTTTGTAAAATTCCCGAAACTTGCCGTTAGCGGTCTTGAGCCTTTCAGTTATATCGACTTCGAGGCCAGACGCGATGAACTGCACATTCACGCGTTCCACGCGTATCCCGACCAGGTAACGATTATAAAAACGCAGTCCCTCTTCGATATGCACTAAGCGGGAATGTTGACATAAATTGAAAATATTTAAACCTTGCCGTTACGGCAGGGTTTTTTGTTTATGTTATTGGAAGATTTATAATTGGTAAACTGCTTGGAACTGGAAATTCAGCTCCGCAGCGGATGCAATTCGTTCTTTCCAAACCTCGCCATTTTCCGCAAAGCGGACATTTAATCAACGGCGTATGATTCAAGGCTAAATATGTGAGCAGTCCTGCCAGGTTAAACATGCCGACAAAAATAAGCCAGAAGACAAGCCAAATCTCGTTTTTCCGTCTCGCCCAGCCGTGCAGCAGGGCAATCAACATCATCAAAATACTCAAGGCTAGGTTAACTGTCAGCTTCCGCGGGTATATTTCCATCAACACAAACAGATAATTTCCTGCCATAGTGTTTTGATAATCTTTGAATATATCTGGGGGAAGGCTTTCGATTATCTCATTAAAAAGCCAAAACACCGGCGGTGAAACGACAGTGGCATATTCTCGCGGGTCTTGCTTTTTGGGAGAAATATATTCAGGTTTAACCCACGTAAACTTGTTAATCAGGTCCGGATTCCCTTCTTTGTCGACTTTGTAAAGCTCCGCAGAATAATTAACAGCCTTTTCAAAGACGCCGGTTTTTAAAAATTCCTCTCGTTCTTTACGTGACCGGTCAAAACTTTCCGGCTTTAAAATATCACCCGTAGAATGGTAAACAAAAATTGCATCCTTTGTTGCAACAGTACGAATATTGTTTCCAAAATATTTCTTCCACTGTTGAGGCAGTTTCAGCAATATTTTTTCATCCGGCTGGTAAAGAATCAGATTTATATTGTCGTCATCAGTGCGGTATTCAATCATCGGCCTATATTCTTTTTCATTTTTTTTTGGTGTTGAATTTTTATGGCTGAAGGGAAACTCCTTAAATGCGATTTTTGATATTTTTTTATTGCCGGTGTCAATCAGAATTTCCGTTTTGCGGTTTTCAAAGTCAACGGTAAAAAGTCGGTTGTCTGTCTGCCACAGTAGTACAGGATTTTCAGAATCCGGCGGTACTGTGCCGTTTAAGGTCATAAACCGTCCGAACGGCTGAATATCTGTTTGCGACTTGCCAAAGCCGTTTGCTCCGATGTAGCCGATTATTCCGTTCTTGAACTCATAACCGATGAAATTATCTTCCCTCGGCTGATAACGCCAGATTTCCCTGATTTTCGAATCTTGTCTTACCGGGATTTCCAACGCTTTGGACATTTCTGGTGTGATTTTCTGCATCTCATTAAGGTACCGTCTATATTTAGCTTCTGCCCATGTCAGATAATCATATTCGGGCGGCCTGTCTTTTTTCTGTCCTTCCCAAAGTTTGGTGTAATTGGAATCATAAATTTTTTCGGTATTTCGGTCGGTATAATAGTCTTTGTCAACTAAAAGAACCCTGCCATTCGGCATAAAACGTTTTTCGCTTCTGGAAATATCCCACGCACGCCCCTGTGGTTTAAGACACGAAGTATCTTCAAGACCAAATGTTCTTGCCGTCTCGATAAAAATCATCTCAAAAAATATAATGATAAAGATTAGTATCGACAGCGCAATAAAAATATTAAAGGGTTTTGCTGCATATCTGAAAAAATCTTTAGCCTTCATAATTATCTCTCTATTCGAATTCACGGTTTAAAAATACGTCTATAATCTGTATCAGCAGAATTATTACCGAAACGATTATCGTAAACCACGCCCAGCCGAATTGCCATTGTGCCGTAAGCGTTGCAAACACCCATATCGCAAAAGCAAGGCTAATCATCTTTGTTGTGTACCATCTTGTCGCGCTTAATCCGGCCAGGGCAGCAGCCAGATAAACCACATAACCGAATGCGATGAAGATTAAGCCTTCTATAAACGTTCTTGCTGACGGCGGAATTGGAAAATATTTTTTATTAAAGCCGTAAATATAAAAGACGGCCCATATAACTGCCATAGGAATAAAGCTTATCAGCCCTGCTGACAGTTTTGCCGAAAGAACTGCGCTGCGTTTGACGGAACGATGAAGCAGAAAACCCCAGGTTCTGGTAAAAAACTCTATCCAGTGCTGACGAACTCCCAGCGCCAGGCCCAGCCCGATAGTAAAGACAAACAGAAGACCGCCTGCAGGAGAAATAAACGGGCCGTAGCTAATATCAGAGGGACTATACACGTCGATATCAGAATCGGCTGCAAATGTACGATAATGATAATCAAGTGTTTGAGGGCTAACCTCCATCCAGAGGCCTATGAATCCGCATCCGATTAGAAGGACCGATGCCGCCAAAACAAACGGCAGGCATTCGCGAAGTTCTTTATATAACAAAGCGATGAATTTCATTTTATTTATACTCCCAATCGAAAAGTCTTCCTTTTTTTACAGGAGCGGTAAATTCTATAAACTGGTCTTCCAGATTTAATTGCACCTGCCTGCAATATTTTGCGCCTAACGTTTTAGCCCATTGCTCAATAATCTGCTCGGATGTATTAATTACGGTTATCTCCAGAATATTATTGTCGCTGCGATAATGGAGCAGTCCTTCAATATTAATCTCAGAAGTTATTTTCGTGTCAAATTCTATTATGAATTTTTTAACTGCGCTGCGGAATTGTTCTATTGTGCAGTCCGCTTTCAATATACCTTTGTCGATTACAACTATCCGTTCAGCAACTCGTTCGACATCAGCGAGAATATGGCTTGAAAAGAGAATAGTTCTGCCCTGACGGGTTATCAAATGGATGATTCCTTCGAGAAATTCTCTTCGCACCGCCGCATCAAGACCAAGCGTCGGGTCATCCATTATCAAAAGCTGCGGATTGGGCGCTAAAGTCAGTGCCAAAGAAACCTGCGCCCGCTGACCGATGGAAAGAGTCTTTATCTTTTGCTTTTTCGACAGCTCGAAATATTCAATCATATCGTCGAAAAGCTGATTATCCCAAAGACCAGGGAAAAAAGCCTTTTGGAATTTTTCTACTTCGCCAATTCTTATCCATTTATAAAGCCTGTGTCCTTCGGTAACGTATCCGATTTGCTGACGAATTTGCGGCGTAAGCGATTGGCTGTCGCATCCAAGAAGCGTTGAACAGCCTCGTGTCGGTTTTAACAACCCCATCATCATCCTGATAGCGGTTGTTTTTCCTGCTCCGTTTCTTCCAAGAAAGCCGCAGACGCAGCCTTTGGGAATTTTCAGGTTCAGGTTGTCAACTGCTGCTTTGTCGGCAAAATATTTTGTCAGTTTGTCGGTTTGTAAAATTATTTCACCCATTTTTCTTCTCGCTATTATTGTTTTTTACAAACGTATTTACTCTTGTTTTAAACATACTGATTAAATCTTCACTATTTATGCCAAGATTTAAACCCCGTGTGATAACTGTATCCATTCTCTCAGAGAGGATATTCAAATCCGCTGCATCTCGGCTGCGAAATTTCGGGTCGCTGACAAAAGTTCCCGAACCTGTTTTTGTGATTACAAGCCCGGCCTGCTCAAGGATGCCGTAAGCTTTTGCAACGGTATTTGGGTTAACAACGAGTTCTGAGGCAAGTTTGCGAACTGCCGGCATTTTTTCACCTGTGCGAAGTTCTCTTTTAGCGATTGCCTGTCTGATTTGCTCAACGATTTGAGAATAAATCGGCTCATTCGAACCGGATAATATTTGTATCCAAATTGCCATTTTAGGCTTCCTTTAAAATGTATTAGTATATATAATACACTTTGACTAATTTGTCAAGCCTTTTTTAAATAATTTTTTAGAGATGTTTTAACTTCTTTACGAATAAGCTCTTATGTTGAGTTTGTTTAGCGAGGATTTATACTTCAGGCAGATTAAATTTTAGAAAACGCTGACCTTAATGCCTTTTTTGCTGGTTTTGTTGAAGGTCTTTTTCATTTTCTCAAGTGCTGCCTTCAATTCTTCGCTGCTATCAACGAGGTTTTCATAAAGTTTATCGTCGTTGATAAGTTTTCCCACGGTGCCCTGGCCGCTGTTGATTTTGTTAAGCGTCCTGCGAAGCTCGATAAGCGTTTCGCCCAGCTCTTCACTGGTCTGCGTAACCGATTCTGAGACAGAAGCCATTTTTTCTTTACCTGTCTGGGAAAACTCTTTTATCTGCTGAAGCGTTGTGACGGATTCTTCCGTAGCTTTTGAGAGATTTGCAAGCGTTTTTTTAAGGTTCTGCTGGTTGTTGATATCACCGACTATGGTATTGAGGTTATCGGTCAGTGTTGTAACCTTTACGAAAAATGTATCTATTTTATTCTGCAATTCCGGCGGTATCAGTTCGAATTCGCCTGCCGAGCCGTCTAATGCCTGGATAAGCATTCCCTGCTGCAGGAATTTCGGTTCGAGCTTGTCAAGTTCTTCTGCCGTCATCGGTTCTGTTATCAGGTCGATATAGCTGCTGCCCATCCCGCGTTTGCCGAGCCTGGCTTTCGCGTTACTGGGAATGGTTGAATATTTTCGGTCTATTGACATATCCACCGTTACCTGGTGGGTAAATTTGTCATCTTCATCCTCAAAGGGCATCGGTGGTCCAACATACGTTACTCTGCCTACCTGGTAGCCGCAGTATCTTACAGGTGTGTTTTCCTGGACCCCGGGCGCAAATGGAAGTCCGACTTTTATGGAGTAGGATGTTAGCTTGGTTACCGTTACCGGCAGTTCGCCGAAGAGGAAAACCATATAGGCAAAAACGAGGACACCGACTATTACAAAGGCACCAACAATCATATTCCGTCTGTTCTGTAGGTAATCATAATCACTCATTAGGTTATTCCTTAAATGTCCTGTCTGCCTTCGAGAAAGAGTTCCCGTATCGCACGAAGCGGATAGCCCGACTTATTGAGTTTTTTTATAAGTTTTATTCTGTCGACGGCCCGTCCGTCGAAAAGCCTTCTGTTTGTCTTGCTTACCAGTGTCGGCTTTATAAGCCCTACCATTATATAATATTGCAGCGACTGTGTCGAAATACCTGCCTGGCGGGCAGCCTGACCTATAGACATTAACTTTACTTTTGCCTTCATAGTCAATAATTTTTTGTCTGCTCCGGCGGCGGGTCGTAGCCTTGCGGACCGAAAGGATGACATCGCAAAAGCCGCTTTACCGCAAGAAAAACACCCTTGGCCGGGCCGAACAGCCTGATAGCCTCAATAGCGTAATTACTGCAGCTCGGAACAAATCTGCATTGAGTTCCAAAAACAGGGCTCAAAACAGATTGATAGAGCCTTATGACCCAAACAAGACTCTCGGCCACCAGAAAAGAGACATATTCAATTTTTATCCTGTCTTTTTTCAAGAAGCTTTTGTCCCTGACTTACGAGTTCCAAAAATGAGTCTCTGACCTGACGGAGACTTAATCTTTTTATATCACAAGACTTATCTTTAGACAATAGGCCGGAAAAAATTATAAGGTAATCGAAGTTATCAGGGATTGTATGCTGGTTTAATCGGAAGGCTTCTCTGGCGAGTCTTTTTAGCCTGTTTCTGACGACTGCAGGAGCAGTTTTTGAGCTTACAGAAACGGCAAACCTTGCCGTTGAGGCATTGTTGGGGGCGATGTACAGCGTCATTAATTTATTTTTTACGGATAGCTTATATTTCAAAACCGTTCTGAAATCGGATTTTGAGGTCAGCTTTGCAGATTTTGGAAATTTATATTTTGGCATTCGGCTATAAAGGTTATGTAGTCATTGTCGCCATTTCGTCGGCCTGCTTGTGTTTTTTCACGACCTCAGCACTGATTTTCCGGTTCACTGTTTTTGCATTAATCGCACCGACGAGTTTATCATCACTGCCTGATACCACAGGCATATATTCAAGATCGAATCGTTTCATATGCTCCATTGCTTTGGCCAGCGGTGTATTCCAGGTTGTTTTATCGTCTGCGGATTGAGCGATATCGCAGGCTAAAAGCCATTTTGCCGCTGTCTGATGTGAGAAAGTCTGCTTGATGCCGGCCAGTGTAACGATTCCCTTGAGTTTGAACTGGTTATCCACAACCGGATAATAAAAGCTGTCACTTTTGCTTAACGTCTCGAGAATCGCATCGAGAGGCAAATCTTCCCTGAGCGTAACGGGATTTGAGTCCATAACTTCCTTTACGGAGTATTGTTTGATAAGGTCTTCTTCCGTAACATCAAGGCCTGCCTCACCGGCTTTTTTAACACTGATTTTTACGCAGATCGGGCCGAATATCTGGAAGATAAATATGCCTGCGATTATCACTGCCAGCATTAGTGCACGAACCTCGCCTTCGAATCTGGAACTTGCTACTATAAGCAGGGCAATCGCTACCGTTCCCTGCTGGTAAAGACTGAATCCCAGATATTTGCGAATCGAAGGGCAGGCTCCGGAAAAAATGGCGCCAAGCCGGGAGCCTACGGTTTTGCCGACAACTGTGCCAAAGACATACGCCGCCAGTACAGGCAGCATAATTTTGCTTGTGCCGGAAAGGTCAAGAGACGCACCGATAATAACGAAGAACAGTACATATAACGGCGGAGAAAATCTGCGAATGGTCTCAAAACTCGATTCACTTCGCCTTGGAGCGGCATTTATCAGTGTAGCTCCGCAGGCCATCGACGATAAAATAACGTCAAAACCGAGAGATATGGATAGCCCTACTATTACTATGAGGATTCCTACTGTAGCGATAAACAGTTTTTCAGCGTCTTCGATTCGGGTCATAAGCCACTTAAGAAACATTCCCACCATAAACCCCATTATCAGCGACCCGCCGGCTTCGTAAAGGGCATTCAAAAGCAGAATGCCGAAACTTGTTTGGTGTGCTGAACCGATCAGTATTTCGGAAACAGCGACGCTGATTATATACAGCAGAGCCGCCAGGGCATCATCGAGAGCAACGATTGTAATGACCATTGTCGTCAATGGGCCGCGGCACTTATATTCCCACAGCACCGCCATAGTCGAAGCCGGGTCAGTCGCCGAACAAATCGCCCCGAACACGATTGCCGCCGCTGCCGCTATCTTCCAGTCGAAGAACAGCAGCAACGCGAAGAAACACAGCAGCCCTGCGAATAAGGCTGCTGCGGCTCCTTCATACAGCAGGATATAAAGAACCTGTTTGCCGTATTTGACGAATATGTCTTTTTTTAGTTCGCCGCCGATGAGAAAACCGATTATGCCCAGGGCGAACATATTCAGCGGGCGGAAGGATTCTACAACCTGGTGCGGAATGACCTTCAGTATCGGCCCTAAAACTATTCCCATCGCGACGTAACCCACGACCTGCGGGATGTGCAGTTTCTGGAATATATGCGCGCCGGCGGTAGCAAAAAATATCGCTATCCCGATCATTAAAAGCATGTTCAGATGATGAATGTCGAACGTCTGAAAATTTTCAAGTATCGTTGCCATGGCTTTGCCCGTATAAATTATCACCAGAATTAAAAACGGATAATTTTAGGTATCTGTTGAATTGGTTGCAAGATAAAAACGATGCGCTATTATAGTATGCAGTGATTGTTTAAAGCAATTTAAAAATCTGATTTTTCAGCCATTTAATGAATTTTTATGCCAAAAACCGCGATTCTACAGGTCTTTTTTGATTATGTAAAAGCCGATGAAAATTTTTAAGGATTTCTCTTGACAGATAATTAGCATATATATAGTTTATATATTAACAATTTAATTGCGGAAAGATTACTATGTCGCTCAAAGAAGAATTAAAGTTAAAAAAGGGATTCGACATAGTCGAACACGAAGCCCTGCTGAATGTCTATTATACGGCAAGTATGCTCAAAAAACGTGCCGATGCATTTTTCAGGACTTTGGGTCTGACCGATGTTCAGTTTAACGTTATGATGCTTTTGCATTATCACAGCGGCACCCAAGGCGGCCTGAGTCAGGCACAATTGAGTGATATGATGCTCGTCAACCGCGCTAATATTACCACACTGATAGACAGGATGGAAAAATCCTTGCTTGTTATGCGAACATCCGCTTTCGGCGACAGACGAACAAATATAATTAAGCTGACCGGCAAGGGCAAAAGGCTTTTTGCAAAGGCCGAGCCTTTATATGCGAAGCAGGTACAGCAGGTAATGTCAGGCGTTGCCGCATCAGAACAGAAAAAACTGATAGCAGCTCTCGAAAAGGTAAGAGCTAATATAAATAAATCGGTATAAAAACCGCATATTTTTTTAACAGAATAGTTAATATATTAACAATATATATTTAGGCATTGAAGGAGAAAAATATGAAAGCGAAAGCGCTTCGAATAAGAAATGCTATTTTCTGGATTCTCATCGCAATTTTTGCCGCAATGTTCGCTACCATCTCGGGCCTGGGCAGACAGTGGGGGCCTAAGTTGCCTTCCTGCACGATTATTTACATTGCCGGCATCTTCCTCATATTGGCGGTGGTGCTTGTAGTGCTGACGGTAAAACTTAAAGAGCAGGGCATACGAAAATTCTTCTTCATATTGACAGGCGCTTCCGCTGCAGGTATTACGAGCTGCATCATGTTGCATAATCTCATCTATGCTTTGTGTATTATGTGGTTTGGCAGGAACTTTTGGGGAAAAGGAGGGGATGAAGCCGTCTTTTTCATCCTGGCTGTTTTTGTCATGCCGGCGTTGTTTGTCGTCGGGTCGCTGGGAAGCATTGTGCTTCTCATGTCAGCCAGGTCGAAAAAAAGAATCTTAATTTGATTTGCTGGTATTTAAAAAGGACTTTAAAGAAAAATGTCGGATGATACAATAATATTAACGAATTATTGAAGGGAGAAAAAAATGTTTATTACACTTTTAATCGCGACACTTCAGGGCATTGCATAGATGCTTCTGGTTTTCTTTATTTTTGCGCTTGTGGCCTATGTTATCGCCCGTGTATTTGAAATGAAAAATAAGGCCAAAGATGCTTAACAGCTGTTTTTTTTCTTTGCTGAAGCTACGAAGAAACCGGCTACGGAGGGCAGGCACAAATAAACACGATAAGAATCTAATACAGGAGACATAATTATGAGACGGACATCAATAGGATTTAAAATTGGTATTGTATTGGCAGTATTGCATCTTGGTTTGGCAATATATGCTTTTTCTGCGTATATCAATTGCAAATCAAGCACTGCAGGACTTGTATTTATTACTTTCTTTTTTCTGGATGCTCCGCTTTTATTAATACCAAGGTCTATATTCAGCATATTCGGTGAAATTAGGCCATTGATTGAATACGGCGTTCTCGGGTCAGCGCTTTGGTTTCTTATTCCATATCTGATAGATAGAATATTTACATATACTTTTCCTAATGTAATAAAATTAGTAAGGGCAATAATAATAATTGCAGCTATTCCGGTGATATTATTTAGTTTTAAACATTTGAGCCATTTTGCCATAAGACATTTAATTAAACAGAAAAGACCTGTTGAACTGAAAAAATCGCTGAATAAAGCTTCGTCAGATTTTGTTACCGAAAGGGTTGTTTTCAGTAATGGTACGGACATACCAATAATAAACGGCATCTACCGGATAAACTGCAGCGCCGGCAATGATGGGCAGGTTATGGCGGCCTTGCGAAGCGAGGTTGTGTTTCTCAACGACAAATATCAGGAGCAGAGTCGGCTGGGTTTTGGCGGTTTGGGATTCAATACGATACGGCCGTTAAATTCCGATGCCGCCGATTCCTGCAGATTTCTTGGGTATAGATATGGCAAAGGCGTATATGTTTTTGACCACCAGGGGAAAAAAGTCTGGAAGTTCACTCCATCGGATAATAAAACCGGCGGCATTGACGGAGCAAGTTTTGGAGATGTGGATGGCGATGGAAAAACTGAAATTGCTGTTTTCTACCGATACACGCAGGGGATACAGCTTCTGGACTGCAACGGCAATACTAAATGGACACATCCTGTAGATGCTCTGGGACATTTGGAAATGGCAGATGTTGATGACGACGGCAGAGCAGAAATCATTTATGACAATTCCAATAATGCAAGCGGGAAAACTTATTTTGAGATGCTGAATGTGACCGGTACAGTGATAAAAAAACTAGAAATTGCGACAACATCATACGAATTTGCTTTGATTAAATGGCCCAATGCCGAACTTAAACCGAATATACTGCTGACTGAAAACAATAAAATCAGACTTGTTGATTTGAAAGGTGATACTGTTATTTCGCTCGATGCGCCGGGCTGCAGAGAATTCGGGAATGTAAAGGCAGCAGCGGTTAAATTTAAAAAACTACAGCCGCCATACCTTGTAGTTAGAAAAGGCCTGCATCCCGACCTTTTAGTTATGTATGTCTATAACCATAATGGGAAATTGGTATATCAAAGAACCGATGTGTTCAAGTATGGAGTATCTAATGCAGCTATTGCTGTTGTGCCCGAAAGTGAAACTGAAGGCGAAAAATTATTATTGGGGGCCGAGCGTGACAATAAAGCTGTTATATTAGAGTATTCCTCCTCACAATGAATATTAACGAACTAAAAGAACAATTGCGGGCAATAGGTGAAAAAACGGCTGATTGTTCGGTGGCTAATTCATATCTTCGCTTTTATGGTTTGGATTTGGCGAATGAAACAATCGAACATCGGTTCGGCACATTCCAGAGCAATGGTTTTGTATTGGCAGGGCATATCTTCATCCCGTTAGAGACAGGCCGCTTGCAGCGGCCGTCAGGCGTCAATGACGCCTTGTCTCTAAAGGGATTCAAACCCATTAATTACAAAGCAACGGTTGTTGTTCTTCACGGTTACCTGAGCCATAGCGGCCTGTTGAGTAAAATCACCAGATATTTAGTTGAAGCCGGTTTTGCAGTTGCCGTATATGACCTGCCTGGCCATGGTTTGTCGAGCGGTGAGCCGACTATGATTGAAGATTTCTCGCAGTATAGCGATTCGCTCGGCGATTTTATGAGTGTTATAAGGCCAATTCTGCACGGCCCGTATTACATAATCGGACACAGTACAGGCTCAGCAGTTATAATTGATTATCTTCTTACGGGCCGAGATGATTTCGATAAAATAATTTTAACTGCGCCTTTGGTGCGAAGCGATTTATGGTTTTTGTCGAAATTCGTTTACAGGATGTATCAGCCTTTTACAAAAAATATTCCCAGGCTCTTTCGCAAAGTCTCTTCCGATAAGGATTTTCTAAGATTTGTCAGATGCGAAGACCCTCTGCAGGCCAAAAAGGTTTCCTGCAGGTGGATTGATGCCCTTTTCAAATGGAACAGAAAAATCACAAATGCAAAAAGCATTAACAGGCCGGTAAAAGTCATTCAGGGCACAAGCGATAATATAGTAGCTTGGAAGTATAATCTGAAATTCATTCAATCAAAGTTTAGCAAAGCTGAAATTGAGCTGATTGAAAACGGCAGACACGAGTTGTTCAATGAATCTGCCGAAATACGAGCGATGGTTTTTTCGCAAATAAAAGATTTTCTTGGAGAATAAAAAAGCCCCTGTTGCAGGGACAGGGGCTGAATATTTTTAATTCGTGGTCAGCAACTCTCCAGGTCGAGCGGCGAGACGTAGTCGCCGAACTTCTTGCCTGTCGCTTCGAGCCGCTTGCGCTGCTCAGCAAGGACCTTAAATACCTCAGCCGGCGATTCGGCAACGTTTTCACGATGAAATTTCTCAACGCGGTCTATTTTCGCAAGGTTCTCCTTTATACGGATTGTAAACTGATTGATATAATCGTCCTTTGAATAATCTTTATTGAGCGTCTCTTTAAACAATTTCCGGAGGTCTTCAAATTTCGGGATATAGCCTGTAGGGGCCGTCATACAGCCGGCTTCATTGTGAACCCGCAGCTCCATCCACTTTACCCATACGTGTTTGTCGCGAACGCCATTAACGAATTTGCCGGCACTATCGCGCAGGAAATAATTTACGCCAAAAACCAAAGGTGGTTTTTTGAGTTTCCTGCCGAAATCAAGATTATTTCTCACATACTTGCCGAGCGAGATAGCAATAAAATCCTGAATGCTCATCAAATTAATCTCTGGCATGCCTTCCTTGCCGACAGTTGCAAAGGTTGTTTCTGTCTCAAGCGATGCGCCGTAGGCGATAATCCCATGCTCCCAGTCAAAACCCTGCTGGCAGGGCACATAGGATTTCGCATCGCGTCCGCCATACATAATGCCGGCCAGTTCTACTCCATTGGGATTCTCTAACTGGGGGTCACAGTTTTTAAGTGCGTGCAGAGCCACAGCATATCGTGCGTTCTTGTGGGCTAATGGGATTTCATTGCCTTTGGCGTCTTTTTTGCCTTTATGCCAGGCGCCGCAATAGTTTTCGCCGTCGGCAGGCGTCTCGATTTCCATACCGAGCCAGTAAGGAATGCTGTCTCTAACCAGCACGTTGGAGAATATAACTTCGCCGGGCGTTGTCAGCACCTGCCATATTGCAGGGTCGTCTTTTGCGGTAACGTTCTGGATGATTCCGAAGATTCCGGACTCGGCGTTGGCGGCCATACATTTGCCGCCTGCCGCTCTGAAGTATGCGATGTCGTCGCCGAGGATGGCTTCGCCGGGCAGCATAGCCGTCGAGGTTTTGCCGCAGGCGCTTGGGAATGCGCCTGAAAAATAGGTCTTCCGCCCGTTTTTGCCTTTGACGCCCATCAGGAACATATGCTCAACCAGCCAGCCTTCGCGGTCGGCTTTGCGGATGGTCAGTCGCAGCGCGAGCTTTTTCAGTCCTATCGTATTTCCGCCATATTGTGTGTTAGCGCTGTAAACTGTATCAGTAGTGTAATCGATGTAGATACGTCTCTTGTCGGTTTCGACACTTACCATACGGTCGTCCATTTTTCCGCAGGAATGCAGCGTAGCGAAGAATTTTGCTTTTGCCCCCAGTCTTTTGAACTCTTCGTATCCCAAACGGTACAGCAGGTTCAGACTGTGTGAGATATAAAATGAATCGGTACATTCGACGCAGGGGATACTGAAATCTGAATTATTGGGCCCCAGTGTCATAAAGCGGACAATCATTGTTCGGTCTTTCATTGAGCCTGCCAGCAGGCCGCGAATTTCAGCCAGACCCTCTTGTCTTTCTATCTGATTGAGTGCCTTGCTGAACGTATCATTTTTTGGAACAAGGTATTTTGTAACTTTTCTGTCGCGGCCCTGATCTTCCATTCCATCGAAGTGAATTGTATGTCCCTTTATTTTCAGAGGTCTTTCTTCGCCTGTTTCTATTGCCTGCCTGCGGGTATATTCGATATCTGTCGGCTCATCTGTGGAGACAAAAACGCCGGCAGGCTTTGTCAGTTCGATAGCATCAGCGATAAACTGATAAAGCTTATCGTTTTCGATAGCCGCCAGTTTGTTAAAATTATCCTTGTCTAATTTTTCCCGCAGAAACTGTCTGGCGTTTTGGACAGCCATAGTGCCTCCTGTTCTCTTTTTCAAATGAGGATTATTTTATGGTTTTTGCCTGCAATATTTCTTCGGGGTGCACAAAAACCGCCAAATGTTAAAAATTTTGGGTGCGAAAGTCAAACATTTTGTGATAATATTTTTTATCAGGGTCAATCAGATCCGGTAACAAGTCTTCAAAATTGGGCTAAATCGGCAAAACCGTCCATTTTTGAAGGGACAAATTACCCAATTGCAGATATTTCAGGTCTGCAAATCGTCTTCTGCCTTGTTTAGTGAATATTTTTATTATTTCTGATTTTTTCTCTTGACATATTGTCCGTTCTGCGGTACCGTACGTATAATAAAGTAGAAGGTCTTGAAAGGACTGGGCAAGTATTATAATTTAAGAATGTCATTATAATTTTTAACTTTTAATCATATCTTTTAAGCCCACCTTTTTTAAGCCCTCTTTTGACATAGTTTTAAAGTTAAAGCATCGTTTTTTCGATGTTAATTTGGATGTGCATCCGGGATGGTTTGACGGTTTCTGTGGCAATTTAATGAAAATGTGTAAAAAGCGCTGCATTTCGGCTGAACTGAATTGTTAACAGAGAGATTTTCGCAGGGCCGACCTAAAACCGAATTGTGCAGTTAGATGTTCTTATAAATTTAAGTTTGTTGCCGGGAACAGCGCTTTTGCGAATCTCTCGGTAGCTCCGCCTTAAGCGGACAAGTTTTGAAAGGGAAAATTATGAAAAAGAAAGGTTTTACGCTTGTTGAATTGTTAGTGGTTATCGCGATTATTGCTATGTTGCTGGCGATTCTGATGCCGGCTCTTGGTAAGGTCAAGCAGCTTGCTCAGCGTGTTATTTGCAGCACAAACATAGGCGGTATCGGCAAGGCAATGCTGGCCTATGCTACGGATGACAAATATGAATCATATCCGGTAGCCGGTCCCATTAACATAACAAAGTGGGATTATGGCTCGAGTGAAGGTGAATGTACATGGAAATGGCATAAGAAAGCTGTTCCAGGCACTACGGATAATCCAGCAGGCCTCTCACCTACATCCACAATCAGCGCGTGTCTTTATCTTCTGGTGAAGTTTGCTGATGTATCGCCTGAGCAGTTTGTCTGTCCCGGCAGTGAGGAAAAGAAATTTCAGTTGCGTCTATATACTATTCCAACTAGCGCCGAGTACGGGCAGGGTTTTACAGAAGTTTGGGATTTTGGCAGCAAAGATGATGAAGAATCAAGCGGCAAGCGCGGTCTCGGACATTGCAGTTACAGTTATCACTTGCCATTATCTCCTAAAACTTTGAATGCGAATGCTTATCCTATGTCGGGTACTTCAAACCCGGCAATGGCAATTATTGCCGACAGAAGTCCATACTGGGATTATACTCTTGTCGAACCCGGCAATGTAGCGTTATATGGATGGGATGAGGCCAGTTGTACAATAGATCCTGACACTATTGAGAAGGGAAACAATGCATATCACCAGAAAGAGGGCCAGAATGTACTTTTTGTTGACCAGCATGTTAGATTTGAAAAAAGTGCAAATTGCGGTTTAGAGATGGATAATATTTATACCACTTGGGAGGTATCCAGCGGCGATCTTCCTACTGGAGACATCTGTGTGGCTAACGGAAAAGCACAGGTAAGACAGTGTGGTGGTAGTACCACTATGCCCGGCACAGACGCTGGCGCGACGGTGACGAATTATCCTTTGGATCGAAAGGATAATTTCCTTGTTAGCGATTACACCGGAGAGTGATAATAAAAAAAACAGACTGTAATCAGGCTGCAGTCGTTACCGGCCTTTTGCTTTAGCGGTGAAAGGCCGGTTTTTTTTACCTTCTGACTTCTATCCTCTCTCTTAATCTTATTGCAAAACCCTGCATTTGTTATTAGAATTGTGCTTCCTTTGTATAACCGGAGTTAAAAAATTGGCAAAAACGCTTACTTACAAAATCCTCGAAAAGCACCTTATTGACGGCAAGCTTCAGGTTGGACAGCCCATAGGCATAAAGATAGACCAGGCCCTCACGCAGGATGCCACCGGCACAACCGCGTTTTTGCTTTTTGAATCTATGGATGCCGGCATGGTAAAAACCGGGCTTTCAGTAAGTTACATTGACCACAATATGAGCCAGTTCGGTCCGGAAAACCACAACGACCATCTTTACCTTCAGAGCATTGCCGCAAAGACCGGCGCGTACTTCTCCCGGCCGGGCAACGGAATCTGTCATCAGGTTCATCTCGAACGTTTCGGCAGGCCCGGCGCAACGCTCCTTGGCAGCGACTCCCATACACCGACCTGCGGCGGTATCGGGGCACTTGCCATCGGTGCAGGCGGTCTTGACGTTGCGGTCGCGATGGGAGGCGGAGCGTTTTATCTTGCCTGCCCGAAAGTCATTGGCGTAAAACTTAACGGCAAACTGCCGCCTTGGGTCGCGAGCAAGGATATAATCCTGAAATTGCTGAGCATACTTACCACAAAAGGCAACGTCGGGAGTGTCTTGGAGTATTTTGGTCCCGGTGCTATCACGCTTACTGTGCCGCAAAGAGCGACCGTTACGAATATGGGCGCAGAACTCGGCGTAACTGCAAGTATTTTTCCATCGGACGAGCAGACTGAAAAATTCCTCGCTGCCCAAAGCAGACAAAAAGACTATCAGCCTCTTGCTGCCGATGACGATTGTCAATATGACCGGCTCATAGAAATTGACCTGGCTAATCTTGAGCCTTTGGCTGCCTGTTCACCTTCGCCTGACAATATAAAGACTGTAAAATCTCTCGAAGGAACAAAGGTAAATCAGGTTATCATCGGAAGCTGCACGAATTCGAGTTACACCGACCTGATGATTGTGGCGAAAATTCTCAGGGGTAAAACCATACACCCGGCAGTCGAATTTGCAATCGCGCCGGGCAGCAGGCAGGTCTTGGATATGCTCGCAGCCAATGGCGCACTGGCCGACATTATTGCCGCAGGCGCAAGGATTCTCGAAACGGCCTGCGGGCCCTGCATAGGCCTTGGACTTTCTCCTGCCGACGGCACGGTTACAGTGCGGACTTTTAACAGAAACTTTGCCGGCAGGACAGGCACAAAAAATGATAATGTTCTTCTGACAAGCCCCGAAGTTGCGGCAGTGGCGGCCCTGAAAGGCGAAATTATCGACCCCCGCGAAAGCGGAATTGAATATCCGAAAATAGAGATGCCTGATAAATTTCTCGTTGATGATAGTATGATTCAAAAACCCCTCTCGCCTGCGGAGGCAGAAAAAGTAAGCGTCCTGCGGGGCCCGACCATTGTTGTTCCCCAGCCGGCAGCGAAGCTGCCGGATACTTTGCAGGGCGAAGTGCTTCTTAAATGCGGCGATAAAATCACTACCGACCATATTATACCGGCAGGGGCGCTTTTAAAGTATCGTTCGAATGTGCCTGAGTATTCGAACTATGTTTTTAACAGCTTTAACAAGCCCGGCAAAGAGACCTTTGCTCAAAAGGCTCTTGAGCTGAAGAAAAAAGGCATTGGCGGCATTGTAATCGCATCAGAAAGTTACGGCCAGGGTTCAAGCCGGGAACATGCGGCGCTGTGCCCGATGTATCTGGGCGTGCGAATGATAATCGCAAAGAGCATTGAGCGGATTCACAAGGCCAATCTGATAAATTTTTCCGTTTTGCCTGCTGAGTTTGAAAACCCTGCTGATTATGAAAAAATTAATGCCGATGACGAGCTTGAAGTGAAAAATGTTAATGACGCGATAAAGTCAGCAGATGCAGTTACCATAAAAGACAAGACCGGCGGCTTTGATTTCAAATGCAGACTTAATCTTTCGCAAAGAGACCGCCGGATTCTTCTTGCAGGCGGCCTGCTCCAGTTTACAAAAGATAAATGAAAAAAAGAATCGTAACAATCTTCGGCACAAGCAGCGCCAAAGAAGGCGATAAAGTTTTCAATCTTGCCTGTGAGCTCGGCAGGTTGTGTGCACAGGCGGGCTTTACAATCGCCAACGGCGGCTATGGCGGGACGATGCTCGCAGCGGCAAAAGGCGTAAAACAGGCAGGCGGAAAGACTATCGGTGTTACCTGCAAAGCCTTTGGCAGAAAAGGGCCTAATGAATTTGTAACACAAGAAGTTGAAACAGATAATCTCAGCCAAAGAATCGCAAAACTTATCGAGCTTGGCGATTCTTACGTGGTTTTGCCAGGCGGGACCGGCACGCTGCTTGAGCTTGCCGATATATGGGAGCTTACAAACAAAGGCTTTATAAATCCGCCAAAACCGATTATACTATTGACCGATTTTTACAGGCCGCTGCTCGATATTATCGCTGCCGATGACAAAAAAAGCATCGGATTTATAACAGTTGTCCGGACACCTGCGGAAGCTGTGGAAGTTTTGAAGGGACGTATTTGATTATGAAACGAATTGCAGCAGTAATCTTGGTTTTATTTTCTTCAGTTGCTGTTGCCGCAATCGGCAAAAGCCCGCCGCCAAGGCAGGTTGCCCTTAGGGATGGTTTTGTCATTGATGGTCTTGATGGTAAAGTCTCCGCGCAGCACGACAATTGGTATTTTGCCGTATTTGAGCCGTTGACCGACGGCCAGGGCGTTCTGGCGGCCGGCAGCGGCGTTCGGATTCTTCCTTCGAGTATGCTCGTAAAACTCGCCGCTGCCGTAAGCGCCGAAAGCAGAGATTTTCGCATCTGGGGCAAATTCACAAAATACCGCAATAAAAATTTTATTTACCTTTCGTATTTTCTCCCGGTCGCCGAGGTCAATCAGCTGGATGTGGAACCCGCCATTGCCGATGCAAATGAGGAAAAAATCATTCCCGATGATGTGCTTGCTTTGCTTAGGCCCAAGCGGACGATAAACCTTGCCGAGCTTAGAAAACCGCTCTCGACCGAATCTGACGCCATAATTGCCGACCGGACAGGTTTTCTGAGAAAGGATGCGAATGATTTTTATTTTGATTTTGACGCTATTGGCAGGAACATCGACTCGCTTTCACTGCCGCTGCTTAAGTGCGAAGCGCTTGAAGTTATGGCCGAGCAGCAGTCTGTTTCCACGATTCCTATGCGGTTTCAAATTTCCGCTATTGTAACAAACTATAAGGGCAAAAATTATATGCTGCTCCAGCGGGCAACAAGGACCTACGGCCACGGTAATTTCGTAAGATAAGGGACAAATAATTTGAGCGAAAAACTTAAATTAAATTTGATTGACTCAAATAGTCCGGATTTTACCGAAAAATTAAAGGAAATTCGCAATAAGCTGCACCTTGCCACTTATTTCCAAGCGGGAGACGGTAAATATGAAAGTCTTATGGAAATTATTGGAAATGTATATAAAAACGGAGATGCGGCTGTCGCAGAATATACTGAAGAATTTGACGGCGTAAAATTAACCCCGCAGCAGTTTCGTGTTCCTGTCGAGGATCTGCAAAAAGCTCATGCGGAAATCGGCAAAGACCTTTTAAGTTCGATTAAAAAATCAATTTCAAATGTCAGAAAATATCAGGAAGAAGTTTTCATTGGTAAAAATAAAACCTGCTCTAATGGGACAGGAATAAAATACACTCCATTGGAAAGAATCGGTATTTGTGTCCCCGGTGCATCAGCACCGTTGCCTTCTACAGTAATTATGACTGCCGTTCCCGCTCAGGTTGCAGGAGTAAAGGAAATCGTTGTTGTTTCACCGCCTCGTTATAAAGGCAGTATTCATCCTGTGATTCTTGCGGTTTGTTATGAGCTTGAAATTACAGAAGTTTATCGTATTGGTGGTGCTCAGGCTATTGCTGCTTTAGCACATGGAACTGGGATAACAGGAAGAGTATATAAGATTGTTGGTCCCGGCAGTGCGTGGGTACAGATGGCCAAACGTGAAATGTTTGGTATTGTTGATGTTGATTCGCTTGCTGGCCCAAGTGAGGTTCTTATTATTGCTGATGATTCTGCAAAGCCCGGATTAATTGCTGCTGATATGCTCAGTCAGGCCGAACATGCCCCTGGCAGTGCAATCTTGTTTACTGTCTCGCAAAAACTCGCTCAGAATGTTTTAAGAGAAATCCACGAGCAAATTCAAAAACTGGGAAGAAAAGAAGAAACAATTGAATGCTTAAATAACTTTGGCGGTATATTCGTTTTTGACAATGTAAGTAAATGTATTTTCCATGCAAACGAATTTGCCTCCGAACATCTTCAGATACAATGTGGGGATAAAAGCAAGGAAATTGCTGAAAAGATTAAAAATGCAGGAGCAGTTTTCATCGGTCAGTATAGTCCGGTTGCTGTAGGCGATTACTGGGCAGGACCGAGCCATACATTACCGACCGGAATGGGATCCCGCACTTTCAGCGGTCTTACCTGCAATGACTTTATAAAATCAACCAGTATTATTGAATACAGTGAGGATATGTTGAAGAAAAGTAAAGATGACATTATTCGTCTCGCACAGGCAGAAGGTCTTGACGCTCACGCAAACAGTGTCAGGATAAGATTTAAAAAAGATTGAAACAATTTAACCCAGGATAACAGAGGAAAAAATGAACAGCGACAAAAAGTACTCTCAATTTGCCCTTGTTCGTGAAATGATGGAAACGCCCGAGATTCTTCGCCGTTTTGTCCTGAAAAATGCCGACAAAGCAGCCGCTGCTGTCAAACAGCAGGCCAAACTGTTTTTTGCAGGCGAAGGTTCAAGCAGAATTTTCCCCGCAAAAAACGCAATGTACTGTGCGAGAAGGGCAGGATACAAATTAAATCTTGCCACCGAAGGCGGCCTGCAGGCCTGCTGTTATGACCTGTCCGACTTTGTCGTTTTCGGTGCTTCCAACAGCGGCCAGACAAAGGAGGTTATTCGTTTGTTTGACAGGTTGAAAAGTGCCGGGCATCAGCATCTTTACGCGCTTACCGCAAATCAAAATACAAAACTCGAATCTCTCGCCAAACAGACATTCATATTAAGCTGCGGCAAGGAAGATGCCGTTGCCGCGACAAAGAGCGTTGCCGAGCAGGCCCTGTTTTATCAAATTCTTCTTGCGGCCCAGCAGGGTGCAAGTCTCCAGAACAAGCTTGCGCAGCTTGCCGATGCGTTTAACCAGGCTCTTACAATGCCGATAGACAAAAAAATCACGGATGCGATAGCATCGGCAGGCACAATATATTTTGCAGGCCGAAATGACGGCGTCGCTGAAGAGCTTACCCTCAAGACCAACGAAATCACCCGCAAAAAGAGCGACTATCTCGAAGGCACTTACGCTGTTCACGGAGTTGAAGAAGTGATGAACCCTGACGATGTGGTGATTTTCATTGACCCGTTCAAGAGCGAGTTTGAAAAGATAAAACAGGTACTTGTTGACGGGGTCGGTCTGAAAGTCTTTGCCGTCTGCGATGAGGATACGATTTTCCCGACGATAAAGGTTCCCGATATCGGCGAACTGACAGGGTATGTTTACCTCGCTGCCGGCTGGAACATACTTGTCGAGACGGGCGTTTCGCTGGGCATAAATCTCGATAAACCGCAGCGGGCCAGAAAGGTCGGCAACGAATTTATAGGCTGATAACCCTGCCCTGAGCCGTGCAAAGCCCCCGATTATCGGGGGCTTTTTTTATTTGCTAATGTTCCAAACTGCCGATATATTTATTATCGTAGAGTGTGAAAGTGTGATACGGGATACGGAATTTATGCAAATACTGCCTGTAAAATTGCTTTTCAGTCCTTTGAGAATCGTTTTTCTGATTTTCTGGTTCTATCTGTGTATGTATCTGATTCAGCGTTTCGAGTTTAGTCCGATAATCCCCAAAAGATTAAAAGGCCCAATGAATGTATTGATGCTGCTTTTCGGTCCGTTTGTTCTCTTGGTTTTTGTTATAGCTGAAGCGCTCCAGCGGGTTCAGGACCACAGCATATCTTTTTTTGAAGCCGTCAAAAGGGCTCTTGGCAAAGCTGTTCAAGTTGTGGACTTCAGTCATTTTGCCGGTGCACGCGGCAAAAGCTCCATTATTCTGCTCGACTCGTTGGGCAGGAATCTTTTTGAGGTTTATGGCAACGCCAAAAACAGCAAGGACGACAAAAACATACTTGAGCACACACATCGTATAATATCAACCGCCGTCGAGCAGCTTGCCAGCGATATTCTGATAGACCCTGTCAGCAGCGATAATTATGTAGTGCGGTATCGAATTGACGGTATGCTGAGAACTGCCGAGCAAGTCCCCTTCAAGCAATGTGTTGCGGTAGTCAACAGTATCAAGGCTGTTTCCGGTATGGATATTTCTGAAAAGCGCCGTCCGCAGGACGGGGCTTTTGTTGCTAAGGCTGCTGACAGCGATATTTCCTTTCGTGTGGCAAGCGCGGGCGTTCTGAATGGCGAGAAACTTTCGATAAGAATTCTCAATCAGGCCGGTATGCAGTTTACTCTTACCGACCTTGGTATGGATGAAAAGTATCAGCAGCTCGTAAAGGATGCGGTTACCCACCAGTCGGGGATGATTCTTGTCTGCGGCCCGACCGGCAGCGGAAAAAGCACCTCAATGCAGGCGATGCTTCGGGAGATAGATTTTTATACTCGCAACGTAATAACCATTGAGGACCCCATAGAGTACGTCCTGCCGCAGGCCAGCCAGATAGAAGTCAATCCCAGAGCCGGCATAACTTTTGGCGGCGCCTTGCGAAACATTCTTCGTCAGAACCCCGATGTAATATTCGTCGGAGAAATCAGGGACGAGGAAACCGCCTCAATGGCCCTCGGTTCTTCTCAAACGGGTCATCTTGTTTTTGCGACGCTGCACAGCAGCAGCAACGCAGCGGCAGTCGTTCGTCTGATGGATTTAGGTGTAAAACCGCTTCTCGTTTCGTCCGCGATTGATTTGATAATCTCGCAAAGGCTTGTTCGCAAATTGTGCCCGAAATGCAAAGCTCCCGCCGATCTTACCGATGCTCAGCTTGAAAAGTTCAGGGACAAGAACGTTGATATCGGCAGAATAATGCGCCCGACAGGCTGCCGTCATTGCGGCGATACGGGATACAAGGGCAGAACGGCAATCTTTGACATTATGCGTATTGACGACGAAATCAAGAGTCAGATTCTTTCGCCTGATTTTTCAGTGAGCAAATTCAAAAACATCGGTGATGAGCAGTATAGGACGAACCTGAGAAAGCAGGGAATGAAACTTGCCCTCGCAGGCATTACGAGTCTTGAGGAAGTAAAAAGGACAACTTCGAATCTTGGATAGTTAAAAAATGCCGAAATTGATAATAATAGCAGTTGCTCTGGTTTTTGCCTTTATCGGTTACAGAAAAACCTGGTATCCGACCTGGCCTCTTTTATTTAACGTGCTTATCTCTGTTTACACGGGTGTAATGACGGCGCCGCAGATTGTTGACAGGTTTGCGGTGATTAGAAATTACCTCGGCAATTTTTCTTATGCGTTCCTTATTTTTATGGTAGCCGTTATTATTTTCATAATGCTGCAGCTTCTGACCTTTAAGTTTTTCACGGCCGTTTATGTTATTTCTTTTCCGAATATTTTGAATCGTGCGGGTGCAGCCGTGCTTGGTTTTCTGGCCGGTATGACAGCAGCAGGGTTTTTAATTTTTCTTATAACGATAACTCCATTGTCTGATTCTTCAGCTGTCGGGTTTTTTGCACAGGGCAGACAAGCTCCTGACCGCATTAACGGAGTTGTGCTCGGTACCTGTAGCTTTGTTCACGATATTTCTCTTCAGCCAAGTCCGATGGCAATTGATAATCAGATGGAAAAGATTCTGGCCGATTGGAGACGTCCCGTAATAATGAAGGATTCAAAAAGTCCTGTCGGTTCTGGGGCCAGATAAGTAAGAAGGTAGGACTTGAGGAATAACAAACCAGCCGTAAGAACAGTGGCAGTTGCACTTGTATTTTTATATAACACCCTATAAAATAAGAAGTTATATATAAAAACTGCTTACCGACAAAGCTATTTTACCAAGCTTTCTAAATTTGCCTATTTTAACTAAAGATTTTTCTGCCTGTCTCCCGATACAGATTATAGATTACCTAAATTAACATTGAGCCTTAAATTTGGAGATTAGCCGATGATGGATGAGGTTTTTTTACAGCAGTATCTTGACGCTCTTTTAACTGGCGACAGAAGGCAGTGCAGGAACATAATTGAGGATATTCTTCACCACAACAGCGCTTCTATAGCTGGTGTATATAGCGACGTCGTTTGGCCGATAATGATGGAGATTGACACGCTTTACCGCAGCGAAAGAATTACTTTGCCGCAGGAGCATCTTGCGAACCGTATCAACCGAACGATTATCGACCAGCTCCAGAATAAGCTGCCCCGCCAGCCTCAGACAGAAAAGAAAGTCGTTATTTGCAGTTCTGTGCACGAAACCAGCGAGCTTGGCGGCCAGATGATAGCGGATATGTTTGAAAGCGCAGGCTGGGATGTAAGATTTCTCGGCGGCGGCCTGACCAGCGATGATATACTTTCATTCGTTCATCAGTTCTGCCCGGATATACTGGTCATATACGGCGTAGAGCCGTCCGAGACGGCTCAAGTTCGCAGTATAATCGACCGCATAAGGGAAATAAATGCTCGGCCTGATATGAAGATAATGCTTGCAGGCGGTGTGTTCGGCAGGGCCGAAGGCTTATGGGAGGAAATTGGCGCCGACCTTTTCGCGGAAAACGCCCTGGAAGCGGTCCGGCTTGCCGGCGATGAAAATCAGACAAAATGTAGTCCTGTAAGAACAATCAATCAGCGGAAACGAAAGCAGCTTGCCGCATCGGCTTTAGACAGTCCGAATGAATAAACTGACAGCTTTTTTGCGTTTTTTATCTATGTGGGGAAAAGTCCGCTGTACAACAGCGGGCTTTTTTTGCGATGAAAAATTTTGTTAGTCCAGCCATACGCCGGCAAAATCAGCGAAGTCCGCTAAGTTCACAATGTTATCCTCATCCTTGTGGATATCGCCCGGAACATTCGAACCGATCTCGAGCCAGTTTTGATGTATTACCGCGACATCGCCATAGCCGATGGAGCCGTCACAATCGAGGTCGTAAATATTGTCTGCTGAATAGTCCTGCCCTGTTTTGTCTTCGAGAACATCAGTATATACTCTGCCTGGCGGGCTGAAGGTATAATGGGCTTTACTTAGCGTTACCGTGCCTGACCAGTTATCGCTGACCCACACCTCATAGCAGCCATTGGCATCGGTCAGGCTCTGGCTTGCGCCGTTGTCGGCGCTGACCAGAACGCCGCTTATAGGCGTGTTACATACATTTTTGACGCAGCCGGTGATTCTGAAGATAAGCAAAGTCCCTGTGTAATCCTGGTTTGCGGTCCAGTTCTCGTTGACATCCTCATAATACCTGCCGGCGGGTCCGAAAGAATAACGGAATTTACCCGGCGTTACTGTGCCGGACCAGTTATAGTCCGCCGAAATCTCGTAATAGCCGGTGGCATCCGTAAGTGCTGACCCTCCGCCATATTTGCTTGTCCAGGGGCCGCCGCCGTTTTGAGCCGATACATTAACATCGCTTATCGGCGCAGCGTTGTTTTCAATCACATACCCACAAATGACAAACGTCATCAGCGTCGCTGCATAATTCACATCGTTGTAATCATGCGTAACATTGATGTATGTGCTGTTCGGGTCGAAGAAGTACCCATCTTTTTGCGGTGTTACGATGCTCGAGCGGCCGTAATCCACCCACAGCTCATAGAAGCCGTTGGCATCGGTTATGGAATTGATGTCATTATCGTCGGTCTGTATCAGCACACCTTCAACCGCCGCGCTGCCGTCGGCTTCGAACACATATCCCGAAATAGCGAAAACAGATTCGTTTAAAAGATTGTCCAGAGCGTTGAACCAGACGTCGGCCATTTTTGCATAGCCGGCGTCATTAGGATGCAGGTTGTCAGCCATATCCGTTGCGTAGTTCAGCGCAGGCTCCATATTCACGACCAGTATATCGTCGCCTGCGGCGATACGGCTCTGGGCCATATTATTGACATCGATGTTGTATTGCGTCGTTGCCGAGTTGTAGGTTTGCCGATTAATTATAAGAGCAAGGATAACCTTGATATCGGTGCTGAACCTGTCAATTTCGTCGAGTATGGCGTTTACTTCGCCGGCATTCTGCCCGCCGGCAGTGATATCGTTTGTTCCGATATGCAGCAGAACGATATCTGCAGGATTGGCCGTGAGCCAGTTATATACCTGCCCTAAGATATCGTTTGTTCCCGTGGTATCGGCATGCCAGCCGTCGCGGCCCTCGTGATGGGGGTCGGCAAAATTGCCGTCGGTCTGGCTGCCCACGAAATCGAAGCTGTGGCCTGCGTTTGTCAGTCTGTCGTATAGCGGCTTGCGGTAGCCGTGCGAGTTTGGCGAGCCATACCAGCCTCTTGTTATGGAATCGCCTAAGGGCATTATTCTTACAGGCTCACCGGCCGCTGTAAGG
Organism: uncultured Planctomycetaceae bacterium; assembly: GCA_964619675.1. Classification (GTDB taxonomy): domain Bacteria; phylum Planctomycetota; class Phycisphaerae; order Sedimentisphaerales; family UBA12454; genus JAPLMW01. The sequence goes on from CAZUEO010000001.1 coordinate 188,715, forward strand.
GCTGAAAAACAGCACAACAGCAGCAGGATTATACATAGAGAGACGTAAACAGTGTTAATTTGAGTCTTTTTCATTATGCCAGACGTTCTAAACTAACAAAAAACCTATTATTTTGTTTTATAGTGTGTTTTCTCTTCCCCAATTTGAGGCAATATTATACCTCATTAAGAGGCAAATTGCAAGGAAAAAATATTATAGGACCATAAAAAAATATGCCTCAAAAAGGCTGTTTTTTGCCCGAAAAGGGGTAGCCACAAAGCCTGCCCTCGCGAAAGCGGGGGGCACCAAGACACGAAATTTTTTAACCGCAGATTTAACGGATTACTTTTACCACAGAGCAGCAGAGAACGCTGTAATATCAAAAATCAAATATCAAAAATAAAAATGACATATTAAAAATCAAAAATTAGATGCCGCGCGGCGGGGAAAATTGCCTAAAGCAAATCTGCAAACAAAAAAAGGGCTTGCTGTAAGCAAGCCCTTTTGTCCATCGTAGCGGGAAACACTCCGCTCTACAGAACATAGGCCAAGGCGTCACGGGCAAACGTTCGGGTCAGGGTCATAGCAAATGAGCCACTGCTCCGCCATAATATCGAGGTCATTAAAGTCAACATGGCAGTCACCGTTTAAATCGCCTGTGTAGTTAAAGTGATATTTGTATATGTCGTTGCAGTCGGATATATCAATAGGACCTTTATATTCAAACACAAAGTAAGAGAGATTAAAGTCCCTCGGGGCAGTGAGGCGCCACTTAAAGGTATGACTTCCTTCGAAGATGTTGACTAAAACCGAAT
>CAZUEO010000002.1:0-75443 GCA_964619675.1 uncultured Planctomycetaceae bacterium
ATCTGCTTAAAATCAAGTCAAAAGCCCATTGATTGAACAAAAACACCTGTTTTTCCGCAGAAAGGGCACGGTCTGGCATCCCGGCTTTAAGAAAAGCCTGTACAATAACTTTTTTATTGCGCAAATTTTTGCCGAAAATTCTTTGTTCTATTATTATTTAGGCACGCAGCCGGCCGCCGAAGGATTTGCCCGACAGTTTATCAACCAGTTTTCGGCCATAGTTGCAAAGTCGCTAAAATTCACCTCGCAGTCATCATTGACATCGCCTGCCAAATCAAACGACAGACAACCTTTCAGCCCGAGACTATAATAAGGACCTGCTGATATGGCCGCAAAATTTGTATTGGGCTGTGGCACATTACATTGACCCAGGTAGTTGTTTCCCCAGGCTACTATTGAGCCGTTGGGCTTCAGGGCAAGAGAGTGGTAACCTCCTGCCGCGATGGCTAAAAAGTCGTTTCCTGCAGGGCCCGTCGCCTGACCATAATTATTGCGGCCCCAGCCGACGATTGAGCCGTCGGCTTTCAGGCCCAATGCGTGGAACCCGCTGGTCGCGATAGCAACAAATCCCGTATTGGGCGTCGGTACATCGCACTGACCCTCGTTGTTGTTTCCCCAGGCTACTATTGAGCCATCGGACTTCAAGCCGAGCGAGTGACCTGCGCTGGCCGCAATAGCAATAAATCCGGTATTGGGCTCCGGCACAACGGATTCATCGTAGACACCATATCCCCAGCTCGCAATTGAGCCGTCGGCTTTCAGGCCCAATGAGTGGTTCTCGCCGCACGCGATAGCCACAAATTCGGTATTGGGCTGTGGCACATCGCATTGATTAGTGAAGTTTTTTCCCCAGGCTACTATTGAGCCATCGGTCTTCAACCCCAGCGAATGCTCAGAGCCGGCTGCTATGGCCACAAATCCAATATTGGGTTGCGGTACATCGCACTGACCGAAATAATTGCTTCCCCAGGCCATAATCGAACGGTCGGTTTTCAAGCCAAGTGAGTGAGAATCCGAATACCCGCCGGCCGAAATGGCCACAAAGCCTGTATTGGGCTCTGGTATATTGTATTCGGCGTAGCCGGTATCTCCCCAGACCAAAACTTCACCGGCCAAAGATGATGAAACAGTTACAAACAGAATTACTAATGCTGACACAATGATTGATTGCTTTTTCATTTTTTAGCTTTCTAAGAAAAATTAATTTCCTGTGATTGCTGCGAGGAAACAAGGCGCCAAAATCTGTGTTAATATGAAATGACAAGAACCTTGGCTATATGGTTTCCTAACCCTTCCCTACCTGTTAATATAGGTTAAACAATACCTGATTATACACCTTAATCTGCTTAAAATCAAGTCAAAAGCCCATTGATTGAACAAAAACACCTGTTTTTCAGCAGAAAGCGTCATTTTCTTTTGACAAAAAAATTGTTTTTTGTTATAAGGCGATATTCTGGATTTTCAGTGAAATATAAATTCTTTATTTAAAGGCGCTTACAATGGCACATAAGAAGGGACAAGGCTCTACTCGTAACGGAAGGGACAGCAATCCGCAGTATTTGGGTGTTAAGTTATATGCAGGCCAGGTTGCAAAGGCTGGTGCTATTTTAGTTCGTCAGAAGGGCACTGTTTGGCATCCCGGCTTTAACGTTGGCATCGGCAGGGACGACACGCTTTTTGCTTTAAAGCCTGGCACAGTTCGATTTAAGGGCAAGAAGGTGCATATAGACGCGTAGCGTGTTTTATTTTTCGAACGAATAAGGATGGTGGTATGCCATCCTTTTTTTATATAGTTTTGTATTTGACCTAAACCTTAAACCCTATAATTTATACCCTAACAAATGTTTATAGATGAGGCGAAAATCTGGGTAAAAGCCGGCGATGGCGGCGATGGCTGTGTAAGCTTCAGGCGGGAAAAATTTATCCCCAAAGGCGGCCCGGACGGCGGTGATGGCGGGGATGGTGGCGATGTTTGGCTTGAGGCGTCGGCTGATGTGGATACCCTGCTGGACTTTGCTGGCAGGCACCACTGGCGGGCCCAGGACGGCCAGGGCGGCAGCGGTGCAAACTGTGCCGGTTTGGATGGGCAGGACCTTATTATTAAAGTGCCGGCAGGTACACAAATCTATGATGAAGACTTGGGCGAACTATTGCTTATGGACCTCAGCGAAGCGGGTATGAAAGTAAGAATCTGCCGCGCCGGCAGAGGCGGCAAAGGCAATAAGGCATTCGCAACCTCGACAAGACAAACACCCCGCTTTGCCCAGAAAGGCAAAGGCGGCAGGGAAAGAAATCTGAGACTTGTGCTAAAATTAATTGCCGACATAGGTCTTGTCGGCCTGCCAAACGCGGGCAAAAGCACGCTGCTTTCCCGATGCTCGGCAGCGAGACCTAAAATCGCCTCTTACCCATTCACCACGCTTGAACCGGTGCTTGGCATTGTAGAACTTAGTGATTATCGCAGATTTGTAATGGCGGATTTGCCTGGCCTGATTGAAGGTGCCCATAATGGGACAGGATTGGGCATCGATTTTTTAAAACATATAGAAAGAACCAGAATCATCGTACATATATTAGATATTATGCCGCTGGATGAGAGCAACCCTGCCGATAATTATAAGGTTATACGAAATGAGCTGCTCAGTTACAGTAAAGAGCTTGGCAAAAAGAAAGAGGTTATAGTTTTAAATAAAATCGACCTTGACCCGGCAGGCGAAATTTTGAAAAAAATCAAAAAGAAGTTTCGCAAAAAAGTCTTTACAATATCAGCGGTAACCGGCAAAGGAGTAAAAGAGCTTTGCGAAGCTTTGCATAAGCTTATGCAGGAAGAGAAGGAAAGTAGCCGCCAAGGCACAAAGTTAATTTAAAATTTAAGATTTAACGTTGAACGTCGAACTCTTAATGTTGGATGATTTTGGTCATCATGAAAGTTTTTGAAAACGGTCTTTGCCTGCTTTTGATTATTTGTTTTCTATCGAGCTGCTGCTATGGGAAACAGGTTATCGGCGATGGGGCCGGGGACTTTGTTTTTGAGCACAAAATTGCAGGTCAGGTTAAAAAAATTTCTGTATATTACTACTGTCCTCGAGAACTGTCGTCACTGTCACGAGTAGTTTTTGTTCTGCATGGAGCCGGTCGAAACGGCAGGGTATATCGCGATGAGTGGCAAAAATATGCCAACAGGTATAACTTCATCGTCCTTTGTCCGGAATTTTCGGAAGGCGAGTTTGGCGGCTGGGGAAAATATAATGGCGGCAATATCTACGATTACGAGCAGAAGAAATACAACGAAAGAGCCGATTGGACTTTTAATGTTATCGAGGGCTTGTTCGATTTTGTTAAACAGGACAGAGAACTGAAAGCTGAGGCTTACTGCATATTCGGACATTCGGCAGGCGCACAATTTGTACAAAGAATGGTGCTGTTTATGCCGGAGGCGAGATTCTCGCTGGCTATCGCTAACGGGGCAGGCGATTATACCGCACCTGTTTTTAATAAAATATTCAGCGATGGGCTTCAATATACCTGTGTTACAGAAGAGTCACTTAGAAAATCGTTTGCGAAAGGGATGGTAATTCTTATGGGCGCTAAAGACCTGATGTCCAAGACTATGCCGAAAGAAGGTCAGTTCCATGAATATGACAGAGTATGGAAGGCCAGGCGTTTCTATAAAACAGCTAAAGCCGAAGCTCTAAAACGCCGGACAACCTTTAAATGGTTATTCAGATTGGTCCCGAACGCTGATCATAATAACCCTCTGCATGCGAAGTATGGCAGTATGTTGGCCTCAAAGTCAAAAATATTCCTGTCAAATCCCAATGTCAGGGAACCGAAAAATGCAGCCGATGGCAATGAGTCCGGTCAGACGGACAGTAATACACCTACTAAAGCAAAATTTAAAAACAGATAAACATCCCTTATTTACCTGGAAAAAGAGAACGATATGGAAAAGCTTGCGTGGCTCGACGGATATTCAGGCCAATCAACCGATGAACTGCTCGAATTAGAAGGAAAATATCGAACGGACTCACTGGTAGTTGCTTTTGAGCAGGCCATCGAACAGAAGGCTGCTCGCGTTAGTCCAGAGAACTTAACAGAACAAGAGCGTGTCATTCTCGCGATAGAGGCACTCGAACGCGAGGTGAATAACGGAGGATACAATCAGTTCTTCACCAATTCCTCCAAGAAGTTCGTCCCAATCATAATTAACTCGCTTAAACGAATTGGCTGTACTGAGGCCGCAGTGATAACCCAGGATGCCATAAGTGCGCTTGGTATCCAGGGGCCCATAACAGTTGAGGCAATCGACAGTGCGGTGTTCGAGGAGGAAAGTGAGAGACGCGATGAGAAACTGAACGAATGTGATGAGCGATACTATGCCGTCGCCGGAGATCTTTCGGTACCTCTTTTGGAGTTCATCAAACGCAATAAGGACAAGATCAACCTGAAAAACTAACTCCAACAAGAGGGTGCAGGTGCCGAGGCTATGGCGAGACAAGCATCGAACGTTGAATGTGGAGTGTTGTATCCACCAGAGGCGGACTCCGATGAGGTATCGCCGAAGCGGAGAATAGTAGAGTGGCAGAGGAGGAGAATGATATGGCAGGGAAGCCGTAGCCATAAGAAAAATAGTGAAAGATTTGGCAAAATAGGTTAAATATATGCGAATGAGGTCGCAATTTGCGACCTCAAAAAGGGTATATAAAGCAGATTAAAATAAGGTGTAGCGGAATGAATCCCGCACCTTCTGAATATTCGAGGTATTATTCATATTTTTTTAAAGAATCGAAAGAACAATGAAAAGCAGGGATAAGGAGCATTTTGTGAAGCAAGTTCTGGTTCCCATCATTTGTGTTTCTCTAACATTGGCAGGATGCGCTAAAAAGGGTTCACCTGAAAGAAATGCTGAATTTTACCAGGCCGTAAGAGACGGCAATCTGCCGGCAGTGAAAGCTGCTTTATCCGAAGGTGCTAATGTAAATACGAAGACAATTGACAACGGCGCAACCGCCCTGATGGTGGCATCGTATGAGGGATATACGGAGATAGTCAAGCTGCTTCTGGAAGAAGGGGCGGATATAAATGCAAAGACAACCGATAATGGCGTAACCGCTTTGTGGGCAGTATCGGAGAAGGGCAATATAGAGATAGTCAAGCTGCTTTTAGAAAAAGGCGCCGATGTAAACATGAAGAGAACCACGGATGATACGACCGCCCTGATGGTAGCATTGCACAAAGGCTATACGCAGATTGCAAAACTCCTGCTGGCAAATGGCGCTCATGTAAATGCAAAGACAACCGACAATGCCACAACCGCCCTGATGATAGCATCGTATCAGGGCTATGCGGAGATAGTCAAGCTGCTTCTGGAAGAAAAGGCGGATATAAATGCAAAGACAACAGATAATGGTGCAACTGCTTTGTTGATAGTATCGGAGAAAGGGGATATAGAGATGGTCAGGCTGCTTTTGGAAAAAGGGGCGGATGTAAATGCGAAGACAACCGACTATGGTCTAACTGCTTTGTGGATAGCATTGGATAAAGGTTATACTGAGATAGTCAAGCTGCTTTTGGAAAAAGGCGCCGATGTAAACGTGAAGAGAACCGATAATGGCGCAACTGCTTTGTTGGTAGTATCGGAGACAGGTGATATAGAGATAGTCAAGCTGCTTTTAGAAAAAGGCGCAGATGTAAACGTCAAGAGAACCACAGATGGTGCAACTGCCCTGATGGCGGCATCATTCAACAGTCATATAGAAATCGTCAAATTGCTCCTGGAAAAGGGCGAGGATGTAAATGCGAAGACAACTGACAATGGCACAACCGCCCTGATGATGGCATCGTATCAGGGCTATGCGGAGATAGTCAGGCTGCTTTTGGAAAAAGGCGCCGATGTAAACGTGAAGAGAACCGATAATGGCGCAACTGCTTTGTTGGTAGTATCGGAGACAGGTGATATAGAGATAGTCAAGCTGCTTTTAGAAAAAGGCGCAGATGTAAACGTCAAGAGAACCACAGATGGTGCAACTGCCCTGATGGCGGCATCATTCAACAGTCATATAGAAATCGTCAAATTGCTCCTGGAAAAGGGCGAGGACGTAAATGCGAAGACAACCGACTATGGTCTAACTGCTTTGTGGATAGCATCGGATAAAGGTTATACTGAGATAGTCAAGCTGCTTTTAGAAAAAGGCGCTGATGCAAATGTGAAGAGAACAGACGATGGCACAACTGCCCTATATACAGCATCATGTCAAGGGTATATAGATGTCGTCAGGCTGCTTTTGGAAAATGACGCTGATATAAATGCAAAGAAATCCGAGACCGGCACAACTGCCCTGTGGATGGCGGCACAGGAAGGTCATACGGAGGTTGTTAGACTTCTTTGGGAAAAGGGCGCCGATCCAAATGAGAAGACATTTGACGGCATAACTGCCCTGATAGTAGCATCGGAGACAGGCCGTACAGAGGTAGTCAGGCTTCTTTTGGAAAAAGGCGCCGATGTGAGTGCGAAGGAAACCACAAACGGCACAACTGCTTTGTTTGTGGCATCGCAGGGCGGGCATATGGAAATCGTCAAGCTGCTTCTGGAAAAGGGTGCTGATGTAAACGCAAAAACGACCATAGACGGTGGGACTGCCCTGATTATGGCATCACAGAAAGGCGATACGGAAATCGTCAAGCTGCTTCTGGAGAAGGGCGCTGATGTAAATGTAAAGATAACCAGCAGTGGCGCAACTGCCCTGATGGTAGCATCAGAGAAAGGCCATACAGAGATAATCAAGATGCTTTTGGAAAAAGGCGCGGATGTAAATGCAAAGAGCACCATAGATGGTGCAACTGCCCTGATTCAGATGTCATATAAGGGGCATACGGAGGCCGTCAAACTTCTTTTGGAAAGTGGCGCCGATGTAAATATGAAACAAACCACAGACGACATAACTGCCCTGTGGATGGCGTCACAGGAAGGGCATACGGAAATCGTCAAGCTGCTTTTGGAAAAGGGCGCAGATGTAAATGTAAAGAGAACTTTAGACGGCGAAACTGCCCTGACGAGGGCAACGTGGGGCAACCATACGGAGGTCGTCAAGCTTCTTTTGGGAAAAGGCGCGGATGTGAATGTAAATAGAACCACAGACGGCTGTACTGCCCTTATTATAGCATCGGATACAAATTATACGGAGATTGTAAAACTTCTTTTGGAAAAAGGCGCTGATGTAAACGCAAAAACAACCGTAGACGGCTCAACTGCCCTGACGAAGGCAACGTGGGGCAACCATACGGAGGTCGTCAAGCTTCTTTTGGAAAGCGGCGCCGATATAAATACGAAACAAACCACAGACGGCTGTACAGTTCTGTGGATAGCATCGCAGGAAGGCTATACCGAGATCGTCAAACTTCTTTTGGAAAAAGGCGCTGATGTAAATGCAAAAACAACCATAGATGGCGGAACTGCTCTGATGAGGGCATTGTGGTGCAACCATACGGCGGTCGCCAAGCTCCTTTTGGAAAAGGGCGCTGATATAACTGCCAAGAGAACCACAGATGGAGTAACAGCACTGTTGATGGCGTCACAACTCGGTCATACAGAGATTATCAAGATAATTTTGCAAAAGGGCGTTGATGTAAACATAAGGGCTTTCAATGGCACGTCTTCACTGATGGCAGCATCGCGTAAAAACTATACTGAGGTCGTAAAACTTCTTTTGGAAAATGGAGCTGACGTAAATGCTAAGAGAATTACAGACGGCATAACAGCACTGTGGATGGCGTCGCAGCTCGGTCATACAGAGGTTGTCAAGATACTTTTGCAAAATGGCGCTGATGTAAACGCCAAGGCTTTCGACGGGACATCTGCTCTAAAAATCGCACAAAAGAATGTACAATTAGATATTGTTCAACTGCTTGAAAAGGCCGGGGCGAAGGAATAATTATCGGGGCAGGGGTCTTCGTAGCTGACGGGCTAACGGCGTTGCTTTTTAATTGATTATTTATCTGTTTTTCGATAAGCTCTTGGCATTAGAAAGGAACACAAGTGAACATTATAGCAATAGACGTAGGTAATACAAATATAACGGCGGGGCTGTTTATCGATAATACCGAGATAATGATGGAGAAAATCGACGGCGGCAATGGCGATGAGCTTGCAGCCTGTCTGAAATCATTCTGGCAGAAGATTCCTTTTGTGAAGGCAGGCAAGGACAAAGATAAAAAACGAGATGCCCGTATTGTTATCGCAAGCGTAAGGCCCGACCGGACGGAAAAAATCAGGGAGGTTGCTAAAAATGCGCTGAACGAGAAAATTCTTGAGATAGGCTCAGGTAAAGATATACCGCTGCCGATGGAGCTTGATGTTGATGAGCCTGCCAAGGTCGGTGTTGACAGGGTATTGTGCGCATTCGCAGCGCACAGTGTCGTCGGCGATGCGGCTGTGATTGCCGATTTCGGTACTGCCGTAACTATCGACCTTGTTGATGAAAATGGCGTTTTTTTGGGCGGGACGATACTGCCGGGCTTCGATATTTCGGCTGATGCACTGCACAGGCAAACAGCGGCTTTGCCGAAAATTGATAAGGTCATGATTCCCGCCAAACCATTCGGCAGAAATACGGCTGAGGCAATTAATAACGGCCTGTATTACTCGGCGATAGGGGCTCTTGAGATGATTATAAGAGTCTATTCCGAACAGCTCGGTAAATGGCCGCAGACGGTTGTTACAGGTGGGAATATGGAAATCATCAGAAGCGGCTGTGATTTTGTGGATTCGTTCGTTACGGACCTTGCAGTAAAGGGCGTTGTCCTTGCGTATAAAAAATATCTTGGCGAAAAATTGTAGATTGAAATTAACCACGAATAACCACGAATAACCACGAACTGACACAAATTCAAAAAAAATGTTTATGGAATACCGCTCATTTACTCAGAACCCTGCCAAAGTGTTGGCAGGGCTAACCACGGCAAAATCAGTTGCCGCGATATCAAGCATACAAATTGTCGGGGAAAATTCAGCAGATATTATAAAAAGCATTTTCAGGCCTATAGACAAAAAAAGCATTGATATTTCAGAGGAGCAGATACTGCACGGTTTTATCTCTGACGGTGAGCGGGATATTGACGAGGTTGTAATCGGTTGTGAAGGCAAAGGCAGTTTCAGTATTAATTGTCACGGCAATCCGCTTATAGTTGAAAATATTCTTGAGCTGCTTAAAAAGCATAAGGCAAGAATTACAGCCCCGCAGGAGATTTTAACATATCTGAGCAGGCAGAAATATGAAGATAACACAATAGCAATTGAAGCCTATTCGGCAATTACAGAATCAGCAACGCTTGACGGCGTAAAAATAATTGCTTACCAGACAAAAATGGGGCTTTTACAGACTCTGCAGTGGTGGTTGAAAAATCTGAATGTTTTAGAGCTTGATGATATTAAAGCCGGTGCAGAGCGGATTTTAAATGACAGCAAAATTGCAGAATTGTTTATAAAAGGAGCTAAGATTGTAATTGCAGGCCCGCCCAACAGCGGCAAAAGCACGCTGTTTAATTATTTGTGCGGAAAAGAAAAGGCGATAGTAACTGATATCGCAGGCACAACGCGGGACTGGCTCAGCGCAAAAATTCGCCTTAAAAAAATCATAGTGGAATTTTTTGATACTGCCGGCATGGATGAAACCCTCAGCGGCAAAGATGCAGTTGACGCTGAATCACAAAAACAGGCCGCTCTGCTTATAGAAATTGCTGATTTGGTTCTGTTTGTTCTGGATTCCCGCTTTCGCGGGAATGACAAACCCCGCCAAAGTGTTGGCGGGGCTAACCACCGACGGATAAACGAACTTGTCGTTTTTAATAAATGTGATTTGGTAAAAGACTTGTCTTTTGAAGGTTTGAAAATCAGCGCAAAGACCGGCAGCGGGATAAATGTGCTTATTGAGAAAATAGAGCAGGCACTTGGCGTTTGGGATTTTGATATGAAAAAAACGGTCTGTTTTACGGACAGACAGAGAAAGGTTTTAGAGCAGATTATTGCTGCAAAGAGAAAACAGCAAATTGAGCGGCTGATTACAGAGTTACTAAAAGGTAGTTTTGTTATATCTTAAAGTATTATTTTATAATCACTTATAAAAATTTCATAATTTATATTGACAATTTTAGGCTATTGGCTAAATTTATACTTATAACTAAATTTAGCCTGCAAGGTAATAGGAGCTAAATATGGAGAAGAAATTATTTACAAATCCGTTCAGACCGGGTGCGGGGCATATGCCGCCGCATTTGGCAGGCAGAACTAAACAAACACAGGAATTTCAAAAACTTCTTGAGCAAACCATTGTGATAAAGAATCTTGTGCTGACAGGTCTGCGAGGAGTTGGAAAGACAGTTTTACTGGATACTCTCAAACCGATAGCGGTGAAGGCTGGATGGCTTTGGGCCGGCACGGATTTATCCGAATCGACAAGTATTAGCGAAGAAACGGTGGCATTGCGTTTGATTACGGACTTATCAGTAGTTACATCAAATATTGTGTTTGATAGAAAAATAGTACGTGCTTTTGGATTTAAGGGCGATGAAACTCTTATTGATACAACTTTGAATTATGAAATTTTGGTAAATCTTTTTAAAGATATTCCCGGTCTTATTTCAGATAAGCTGAAAGGTGTTCTCGAATTTGTATGGGATTGTCTAAAGCGTCAGAATGTCAGAGGGTTGATATTTGCTTATGATGAAGCGCAGACAATGGCCGACCACACCGAAAAGGAACAATACCCGCTTTCACTTTTGCTGGATGTATTCCAGTCATTACAGAAAAAAGAAATTCCATTTATGCTGGTGATGGTCGGGCTGCCGACATTATTTCCAAAATTGGTTGAAGCACGGACATTTTCAGAAAGAATGTTTAGAGTGGTTTTTCTTGACAAATTGAATGAACGGGACAGCAGAGATGCTATTGTCAAGCCTATCCAGGACGAGAGCTGTACTGTGATACTTTCGGAAGAATCAATCAAGCTTATAATAGATACATCAGGGGGCTATCCATATTTTATACAATTTATCTGCAAAGAAGTTTATGATATTTTTGTGCAGCAGCATACGGGTGGACAGAATTTAAGGGCGCCTCTTGATGAAATAACGCGGAAGCTTGATAACGATTTTTTTGCCGGCAGATGGGCAAGGGCAACGGATAGACAACGGGATTTACTTACGATAATTGCCGGATTACCTAATGCAGATGATGAATTTACGGTGCAGGATGTAGTTGAAGAAGCTAAAAAGTCGGAGAGACCCTTTAGCGCAAGTCACGTTAGTCAGATGCTAGTATCGTTGACGAATTCCGGTCTTGTTTACAAGAATAGATACGGCAAGTATTCTTTTGCCGTTCCTTTGCTTGCACAATACATATTAAGACAATTAAGGGAAAAACCTCAACAGCAAAAATTATTCTGAAAAAAGATGACGCAACAGCAGGACAAATTGACGCCCGCGATGAAGCAGTATGACAGCTTCAAGAAAAAACACCCTGACTGCATACTGTTTTTCCGTATGGGCGATTTCTATGAAACCTTTTATAAGGATGCGCAAATCTGCTCGCAGGTCTGCGGCCTGACACTTACCAGCAGAAGCAAAGGGGAAAATCCCGTGCCGCTTGCGGGTGTGCCTTATCATGCTGTTGACGGTTATCTCAAAAAGATGATAAAGGCAGGTTATAAAGTCGCTGTCTGCGAGCAAGTCGAGAACCCTAAGCTTGCCCAGGGCGTTGTAAAACGCGATGTAATTAGGATTATTACTCCCGGCACGCTTACCGATGGTTTTTTGTTGGAGGAAAAGCAGGATAATTTTCTTTGTGCCGTCAGTCTTAATGCAAAAAATGCCGCGATAAGTTGGGTTGATATTTCAACGGGGCATTTTTTCGCTCGTGTTATTGGTGAGCAGGGAGTGACTGATGAAATTTTAAGAATTTCTCCCGCGGAGTGTATATTGCCTGAGACGCGAGGCGAGCTTTTCGGAGCTGAAATCAAGAAACTCGCAGCGCAGATTGAACAGGCAGGCAATGTATCAGTAACATTTCGGCCTGGGTGGTATTTTGAGCCTTACGATGCATATAAGCGGCTTATTGAGCAATTTGGCACAAAGACGCTTGAAGGTTTCGGCATAAAAGATGGCAGTGGTGTTGTAAGTCCTGCCGGTGCGATAATCGAATATTTAAAAGAAACGCAGAAAACGGCTTTAGGCCATATTTCGAGTATAAAACTTGTCGAGCAGAAAAAATTTCTTCAGATAGACCAGACGACGCTGCGAAGTCTTGAGGTTCTTTCAACCATTCGCGGCGGCACTGCGCAGGGTTCGCTAATTGAAAGTATCGACCAGACCCTGACCGGTATGGGCGGCAGGATGTTTCGTTATTGGTTATGTATGCCCTTGTGTGATGTCGGTTCGATTGAATTGAGGCAGGATGCTGTCGAGGAATTTGTTGAGAAAAGGAAAGAACTTGAACAGATACGCGGCATTTTAAAGAACTTTGCCGACCTTGAAAGAATTGTCGCAAGGATAAGCACTTTAAGAGCAGGCCCGAGGGATCTTCTTGCACTTTCACAGAGCTTGAAAAAGGCAGAGCCGTTAAAACAACTGCTTTCAGGTTTTGCCGCCGACAATCTTGTTAAACTTGCGCAGAGGTGTGATTGCCTGCCGGAGCTTTCGCAGGTTCTCGAATCTGCGATTGAGCCTACCTGTCCCAATCATCTTCGCGATGGCGGCGTGATAAAAGCAGGTTTTAATTCTGAGTTTGACGAACTGCGCAGCATCTCAAGGGACGCAAGAAGCTGGCTGGCTCAATATCAGCAAAAAGAGGTTCAGCGAACAGGCATACCGAATCTGAAAGTTGGCTTTAACCAGGTCTTCGGTTATTATATTGAAATTACCAATTCTTACGCCGACCGAGTGCCTGCTGATTATGTTCGCAAGCAGACGATAAAAAATGCCGAGCGCTACATAACCGATGAACTAAAGAAATATGAAGAAAAAATCCTTACTGCAGGCGAGAAAGGTCTTGAGCTTGAGCAGCGGCTGTTTGAGCAGCTTCGCAGTCAATGTGCAGGTTATATTGATAGAATCCAGGCTCTTGGCGAGGCTGTCGCAACCTGCGATTGTCTTTGCGGCTTTTCTCATCTTGCAGCGGCCAGGAACTATACAAGGCCGCAGATAACCGGCAGCGGCGAGCTTAAAATCGGCGACGGCAAACATCCTGTTCTTGCTGAAACGCTCGGCAGCGAATTTGTGCCTAACGACGTCGAACTCGGTGCAAACAATGAAGATGTAATGATAATTACAGGCCCTAATATGAGCGGCAAAAGCACTTATATCAGGCAGACAGCTCTTTTGGTTCTGCTGGCTCAGACGGGAAGTTTTATTCCTGCAAAGCAGGCGACAATAGGGCTGGTTGACAGGATATTTACACGTGTCGGCGCTTCCGATGAGCTTGTCAGGGGTCAGTCAACTTTTATGGTGGAAATGACTGAGACGGCAAACATCATCAACAACGCTTCTGAAAAATCGCTTGTCATTCTTGACGAGGTCGGCAGAGGCACAAGCACTTACGACGGCCTGTCTCTGGCCTGGGCGATAACCGAGCACATCGCAAATAAAATAAAATGCAGAACGCTTTTTGCAACGCATTATCATGAGCTTACGGCTCTTGCCGAGCTTCTTGTCAATGTCAAAAACTATAATGTTGCCGTTCGCGAGTGGATGGACGAGGTGGTATTTCTGCATAAAATCCTGCCAGGCGGCACTGACAAAAGCTACGGCATACACGTTGCAAAACTTGCCGGCATTCCCAAAGCAATTCTCGAACGCAGCAGGGAGATTCTTGCCGAGCTTGAAAGTACCTTTCAGAAGGAAACTTGCGGCGAGAAACTCACTAAACAGAGGACAAAAGAACCGCCTGCAATCCCTCTTTTTGACCAGAAGGAAAAAGATGTGCTCGAAAAACTCAAAGGTCTTGACGTTAATAATCTTACACCAATCCAGGCCATAAATCTGCTCAATGAAATAAAAGACTTTTTAAAGAAACAATAGTTTTATTAGTGTTGAATATCTTTCGTCGCCATATTAGAATAGTTGTGATATATTTTTAAGCGAGGTGTAAATATGTATTGTCAGAAATGTGGAGCTGAGAATCTCGAAAACGCTACGATATGCCAGCAGTGCGGCGGGGTGTTTGTTTATAGTAAGCCGACAAGGACAAGCGGTATGGCGATAACTTCAATGATACTGGGCATAAGCGGTTTTTCGATGTTCGGCGTATTCGGTATCACCTGGATAATCGGTCTTGTATTTGGAATACTGGCGATTAACAAAATTGGCAAGGCCGGCGGTCAAATCAAGGGCAAAGGTTTTGCAATCACAGGAATTGTAACTTCCGCTGTGGGGTTTGCACTTATCCTGACGATTATCGGGGTCCTTTTATTCGTTAATTCTGCGACGACATTTTCCCTGCACAAAAAGTTTAAGATGTATGATGGTTTTACGGAAACTGCGCAGACATCAGAGAGACCGGATATTAAAGGTTTGGTTTGTATTGAGGACAAATCCGCTCCCGGCAGGAATTGCGAAAACATATTATTTATGGTTGATGAATCGGAGGAGCAATTTCCCGCTGTTATAATGAATATGGCTTGTGAGTCGAAAGGTCAGGAGCCTGTCAGGTTAAGCTGGCTGTTTGCAGGCAGGGAAAAACAGGCTGACGTATATCATTTTACTATAACGTTTCCTGCCGGAGAAAATGCTGTCGGCACAAGCAAAAAGAAAATTGTTTATGACGGCACAGAGCAGGTAATCTACGAAGATACTCAGCGAAAAATCTTTATAAAGCCTGAAAAATAAAAGCTCAGAAATGTTTAGCCTCTGGCTTTACCGGGGTTTTTCCTTATCAGAGACAGAACATATAATAACAAAAACACGACCCCGCAAATAATGCAAATCCATTTTACCTCGCTGTGGCTAAGCAATCGGCAGAGACAGTTTTTCCGCATCGGCCAGAACGGCTTAATATCATAGTGGTAAATTCCATCAATCAATACGTGAAACCATATGCCGAGAATACCTGAAATAATCATTTTAAAGGCGTTTGTTTGATAAGGTATCCTTATTATTTTCATAGACCATTTCAAAACCGGCAGCCCGAGATATGCAACCAGTCCCCAGACAGCACCGACAGCAGCGCCTATTAGAAATGTATGACTGTACCTGTGATGTGGCCGTCCTAAGTCCATAAAACTGACCAGCAGCACTTCGATGTCCACTATCACATTTGCAAGCACAAAGACCGGCAGGTCTATCCATTTGCGAAAGATATATCCTAATAGTGCAGCAGGCCCAAAATGATAAGGTGTAACCGGCATTTGATATATTTTTTAAACCTTTAAAAGTTGTTTGAAAGAATTATACTATATTTTATTATTTTTTTCCACTTATTTACAATGAAGATACGAATAGCGATAGTTACTGATATTCACGCTCCCGGCAGCGACAGGTATCCTGAGCGGCGAGGCGAACTTGCTGAAAACCTGCTACTTCGCGTTGTCAATCGCTTTAACCGTTGGATAAAGCCGGATATTACGATTATCGGAGGTGATATTGTCAATGACGGCGATAGCGAAACCGCCCGCGATTGTCTGGCAAAAATCCGTCAGCTTTTAGACAAGCTGGCTTGCCCTTACATTGTCGTTCGCGGCAATCACGACCCATCGGCTGATTATTTTTATAAAGTTTTTGACAAAATTGACCGGCTCGATGTTAAAGGCTATCGTTTTGTTGTTTTTGACGACCCCCAGGAACCCAATTATTGTGCGAGCAGAACAGATGCCGACTTGCAGCATTTCAGATTTGCACGAGCCGACCACAGCGGCCCTGTAATCAGCGTTCAGCATACCTCGCTTTTCCCGCAGGGGATGTCGGATTGTCCTTACAATTACACAAACGCCGGGCAGATAATTGCTGAAATGAAAAAGCACAAGGTTTTTCTATCGGTTTCAGGGCATTATCATAAAGGGGTTGGGCTTATACAGTCTGAAGGGATAAACTTTATTACAGCGCCGGCAGTTTGTGAATCGCCGTTTAGTTATATGATAATTGACGCGGAGAATGAAAATCTGTCCGTTTCAAAGGATTGTTTCCAGATGCCGCCTGCTCTTGGTCTTGTTGACCGGCACATTCATACGCAGCTTGCGTACTGCTCGGAAAATATGGATGTCGCTTCGGTAATGAATCTTTACAGGGATTTTGGTTTGGCGGGTGTGGTTTTCACCGAACATACAGGCCAGCTTTATTTCGATAAGGACTCCTATTTCAGCGGCTCCTGCTGCATTTGCGGTCTTGGCGGAGCAAAGAAAAAGAACAATCGGATGCGGCAATATTTTGAACTAATGAAGCTGAATAACATTCCCGCTGAGTCAATCGGTCTTGAAATTGATTTTGATTTTCAGAATCATCCGATGGTTGCCGATGCTGACAAGGCCGGGGCGAGGTTTTTCATTGGGTCGGTTCACAGGCTTATCGAGCTGCAAAAAGAAAGCCCCGACTTCAAAAAAGCCGCACAGGAGTTTGGCTGCCGGACTGAAGCAGCGGCAAAAAGCGGCATTGATATTCTGGCCCATCCATTTCGGCCTTTTTATCGTGCAGGCAGCAGGCCGCCGACGGATTTATTTGAAAAGATAGTCAGACTTCTAAAGGATAGCAACGTTGCTGCTGAGGTGAACTTTCACAGCCAGGAAAATGAGATTGAATTTTTTGAAAAATGTATAAACTCAGGCGTAAAACTCTGCCTTTCCAGCGATAGTCACAATATGTATGAGATGGGTGAGCTTTGGCCGCATATTAAGATGCTCGAAAAAATCGGCGTAACAGCCCAGGATTTCAGCAGGATACTTTTATAATTGATTATTTGTCCTGTTTGTCTGATAATCCTTTATTATGAAGTGGAAACTAAGCGGTAGAACTATAGGAAATATAACGGCCTGTATAGCCGTTACGCTTATGGCAATAGGAGTTGTTTTTGTTTTCAGCGCGGGGGCCAGGATCGACGCTGAATATGACCTTGCCAAATTCTATTCTTATCCTGAATTTCGCCAGCCTGTTTTTTTCCTTACCTCGATTCTGATTTTATTCGCAGTTGCCCTGATTAATTACAGGATTTTAGCCTTCAGGAGCAGTGATTGGAAGGGCTGGATTTTAAACCCAGCTGTTTGGTTCGTCTTTGTAAGTATTATTTTGCTTGTGATAGTTCTTATCCCCGGCCTTGGAACGGAAATTAATTATGCCCGCCGCTGGTTGAGGATACCGTTGGGGCCTGTGACAATAAACTTTCAGCCGTCGGAGCTGGCCAAGTGGTCGCTGGTTTTGCTTATTTCTGCCGTCTCTGTTATGCTTGGCGAAAAGATAAAAAAGTTCAGAATTTTTGCGGCGTTGTGTGTTCTTATTGGACTAATTGTCGGCCTTATAGTTATTGAGGATTTTGGGACGGCCGCTTTTGTTGCCTTTGTCAGTCTTGTTATTTTGTTTATAGCCGGCGCCCGCTGGTGGCACTTTTTAACACCTCTGCCGATTCTGGCGATTGGTTTTACATTAGCGATATTATCTTCTCCGGAACGGCTTGAAAGAATTAAGACCTTTGTGAATCCTGATTCCGACACGGCTCAGACTTCGGGCTATCAGGTCAGGCAGTCTCTTATCGCGATATCGACAGGCCGATTACTGGGCAAAGGTCTGGGTAGGGGAATCAGCAAGTACGGCCATTTGCCTGAGGATACCACCGATTTTATATTTGCGATAATCGCCGAAGAACTTGGCTTTGTAGGCATTTGTTTTATATTGGGGCTTTTTATATCGTTCCTTATTCTTGGAATTGTCATAATTCATAGGTGTAACGATAACTTCGGCAAATTACTTGCCTTTGCCATTATTTTTACAATAACGTCTCAGGCAGCAATGAATCTTGGTGTAGTTACCCGGCTTTTGCCGACAAAGGGCATTGCGCTTCCCTTTATAAGCGCCGGCGGGACTCATCTTTTTCTTACTGCTGCTGCGGTCGGCGTCCTTGTAAACATATCCAGAAGGGCCGGTGACGTATGAGGCATGTTTATTTTGCAGGCGGCGGTACCGGCGGCCATATTTATCCGGCCCTTGCGGTTGCGCAGGAGCTTTTAAAGGCAGACCCGAGTTGTAAGATAACTTTTTTCTGCAGCAACAGGCCTATAGATGCCCGTATTCTTGAAGGCACAGGCTTTCGTTTTATTTCTCTGTCGGTCAGGGGTTTTTCAAAGAATCCTTATAAAGCATTTCTGTTTTTAAAGTCACTTAGGGCGGCGAAAAAAATTGTTAAGCAGACAATCGCTGCCGACAGTTCTGATAAAAAGGTTCTTTTCAGCGTGGGCGGTTTTGTTTCTGCACCAGCCGTTTTCGCTGCAAAGGACTTGAAGACTCCCATAGCGATGCTGAATATTGATGCAGTGCCGGGCAAAGCGAATAAGTTATTTGCCCGCTGCGCGAGGGATATTTTTGTCCAGTTTGAAAAGACCGGCCGCAGTTTCGGCCGCAGTCGTCGCAAGGTTATGGTAACAGGCTGTCCGCTGCGGAACGGATTTTTCAATCCCGACAAAAACGCCGTTATTGCAGCCCTGAATCTAAGTCAGAAAAAAAAGATTTTGCTTGTTACCGGTGCTTCAAGCGGGGCAGCGAATATAAACAATGTCATAGGTTATCTTCTTGACCGTTTGGAGGCCTTTGCTGCCGATTGGCAGATAATTCATCTGGCTGGTATAGCACATTTTGATGCTGTAAAGACCTTTTACAGGCAGGCAAAGATAAATCACAGGGTTCTGGACTATTTTGACGATATGCCGAATCTCCTTGCCGCAGCAGACCTTGTAATCGGCAGGGCTGGAGCAATGAGCGTTGCGGAATTTGCCGCTTCAGGCACACCCGCGGTTTGCCTGCCATATCCTTATCATCATGACAAGCATCAGAAACTCAACGCCCGGTATCTTGTGGATGCCGGTTGCGCCTGTTTAGTTGATGATTTATGCGATACGGAGAAAACTGCAACGCTTTTATGGTCCGTCCTTTCCAGCCTTATGAGTTCGGACGAAAGACTTGGGCAGATGACGGCTGACTGCGGCAAAATTACCCGGCCGGATGCAGCGGCGCAAATCGCAGAAAAGTTATTAAGTTATTAGCCGACTTTGTTATTCTTTTTATTTGAAATCTTATCGTCCGAACATAGAATAGTATTAAAGTGTATATAATGAAATAACCGAGTTAAAATTTAGATATGAGTTGTTTTAGCCCTATAATCTCGAAGATAAATCTTGCTGCGGCGCTTTTGGCGTTTTTTTACTTTACACCTGCGCTTTTTGCAGAGTCAGGTACTGCAGATGCGAATTTAAACGGTCAGTTAAAAATCAATCGATGGGCATTGCTTAACTCGACTGATGAGCAGATTCGTATTGATACAGCGGTTGAGCTGCTCAAGAGCGATTCGCCCGAAACAAGGCAGGTTTTGCTTGAAGCCCTTTCCGCAGGGGATAATACTGCCGCCCAGGCGTCTATATGCAGAGCCATCAGCCGGTTCAGGAGTTTTTCCCAGCTTATTCCGGATAACCGGGATTTTATTGCTCCGCTGATGAATATTCTAAAAGGTCAGAATCCTGAGGTTGCCCGGCTTGCTGCCCGGGCATCGCTTGTTTTTTCATACAGGCAGGTTAAAAATTACCTTGAGGATATACTGGATGGCAAAGCTCTTTCGGCTGCTGCGAAGAAAAATGCGATTTATGCCCTTGCGATTCGGCCGGACAAGGAAGCTCTTTCGAAGCTGATAGAGCTTCTCGATAGCGATAGCTCGGAAGTTGCTTCTGCTGCCGCTGATGCACTGCAGGAATGGCTGCCGGCGACCAGGGACGAAAAACAGTGGCGAAAAGCCCTTAAAGACCTCGAGGGTAAAGGCCGGACCGATATCCTTCGTACAAGGCTGCTTGCTCAGGAACAGAAAGCCCGGCGGCTTTCTGATGAAATTGCCAAATGGCAGAAAAGATATATTGCTTCTCTGGATGTCGTTTATCAGGCTACCACTGATGATAATGCCCGGGCAAAGTTTATTGCGGAAAATCTTGCATTTGACCAGGGTTCGGTAAAACTGTGGGCGATCGAAAAAATCAATATGTGGCGCAAAAGCGGCAAGTCGTTGCCTCTTGATGTTCTTCAAAAACCTCTTGTTAGCCTGATTTCTGATCCTGACCCTGCCGTAAGGCTTGCGACAGCGAAACTGTTGGGAGTACTTACAAATATAACCTCGGCTGAAGCGCTTTTTACCCAGCTGAAGGTAGAAGCCAAACCTGAGGTGAAGACTGAAATCCTGATTGCCCTTGCTCATGTCTGTAATTTTGCCCTCTCGCCCGGCGCCGAGGTCAAGATTAATCCGGCGATTCGTATTCAGACCTTGCGGATTGCTTCGGAGTTTTTTAAAGACTCAAATCCGGTCGCGGCAGCCGAAGTGATTCGAAATCTTCTTTTGCAGAACGGCCTCGAAGTTTCACGGGTAAAGCCTTACTTTGAGCTTATAGCTTACTGTTTTGGCAAGGCGCCCGATGAACAGATAAAGGGGAGTCTTCTTGAGGAGATGGCTCGTCTTTGCGGCAGCGACAGTTTCTACAGAACGGCGGCAGGTGAGGTTTTCGAAGGGATTTTCCGAGCCGTTGTTGACGACGGGAATTATCAGATTGCGACGCCTGCCGCGATTGGTCTTCTCCGAATTGACCAGGCAGGTGCCTTCGAATTGCTCAGGCAGAAGGGTTTTATGAGTCATCCAAGCGCCAAAATTCGCAGTGAACTTATCTCAGCGGCCGGCCAGATAGGCACGCAGGATGACCTTGAATGGCTTGGTTCTATAGTAATATCTGCTGAGTCGGAAGAGGAAAGAAGACAAGCCGCAGACGCCAGGATGAATATCTTTCAGTACTGCAAGGCGGGTGTTGTACTTGACTGGGCGCAGAAATTTGCTCGCCAGTCCGAAGCGAAGAATGACGAGTTTCTCCGGACAAGGACGCGAGCCCTGTTTGAGACTGCCGAAAAAAAAGCGGAAGCCGAGCAGGATACAAAACTTTTGTTTTCCGTGCGGAACGCTATGGCCCAGTATTTTGCCGACGTCGGTTTATATGGCCTGGCAGCGAAATATTATGGCATGCTTTTGCAATCGAGCTTAGACCCTAATCAGATATCACATCTGACACCCAAGCTTCTCGAGGTCAACTTGCGTTCCGGCCAAATCGAGTCCGTCAAACAGCTTGTTGCTAATTTCCTGCTGTCAAAGGATTTATCACCGGATGAGGGTATCACCGGCATTCTTAATAATTATTTCGCAGCGAATCAAAATTCCCACCAGGCCGGCCAGGTTTTTCTGACGCTTGTCTCGATAAAAATTTCTGACCAGAACCCTCGTCCGTTATGGTCCAGACAGCTTGAAAACTGGAGACCACTTGTAAAAATCACGCCGGATGCTCCGGTAGAGCCGAATGTTTCTGCAGAGCCAAACATTCCTGCAGAGCCGAATATTCCCCGCTTGTAGAAATTCCTGTCTGATGAGTCTTAGTCCGGCAAAATACAAGCATATTATCTGGGACTGGAATGGTACAATACTGGACGATGCCTGGCTGTGTGTCGAAATACTCAACCGGATGCTTCATCGCCGCGGGATGAAAACAACCACACTTTCTGAATATCAACAATTTTTTGATTTTCCTGTAATCAATTATTATATAAAGCTCGGTTTTGATTTTGAAAAAGAATCTTTCGATGATGTTGCACGGGAATATATCCGTGCTTACGAATCCCAGTACCGCAGATGTCGTCTTCGTCAGGGAGTTATTGATATTATAAAACAATTCAAAGCTGCAGGATTTTCCCAGTCGGTTCTTTCCGCCTCACAACGGTCTTCCTTAATCAAGGCTCTTGAATTGTTCGACTTGAAGAATTTTTTTGAAAATATCGCAGGCCTTGATGATTATTATGCCCACAGCAAGATTGATGCCGCCAGGAAACTTCTTAAGGATATTTCTATTAACGGAAAAGAGATACTTCTCATAGGCGATACAACGCATGATTACGAGGTTGCGTGTATGTTAGGCGCCGCTTGCCTTCTATTGCCGGCAGGACATCAGTCTAAGGAAAGGCTTTTGGCCACCGGCGCAAAAGTCTGCGACAGTTTCAATGAAGCCTTTAAAAGTTTATTTTAGCATAAATAGGGGTTATATAATTTTTCCTGTTTGATTGTGGTCTCTTCGCCGTGCCCCGATAAAACTGTTGTATCATCCGGCAGAATGAGCAATTTTTTCCTGATATTATTAATAAGCTGCTCGAGGCACTTGTCTGCATCATATCCTGAAAAATCAGTCCTACCTATGGAGCCTGAAAAAAGTGTATCGCCTGTGAAAAGTATTTTTTCATTTTCGTTGTAGAGGCATATTCCTCCGGGTGAGTGGCCGGGTGTGTGGATGAGCTGGAATCTGAGGTTTGCAAATTCGATTTGTTCTTCCTTGTCGAAAAGAATATCTGCCGGCGCAGTTGTGATTTTCGCACCTGCCAGGGATGAAAGATTACTCGCTGCGTCGTTGAGCATGTGCGAATCCGCTTTATGAATGTAGACCTTTATTTTATTAAAGTTTTTTCGCAGCTCGGTTATACCCGCAATATGGTCGATGTGGCCGTGAGTAAGTATTAGCGCCTCGGGGCTAAGGCTTTCTTTCCTTAGAAAATCCATCAATGGTTTGGTGCTTAAACCCGTATCGATTATGATACAGTTTGTTGTTTTTTCGTCTCTTCGGACTATGTAGCAGTTGTTCTCATAAGCTCCTAAAACCAGTCTGTCGATCTGCATTTCACAAATCCCGCTTAAATAGTGGAACTATAGCAGGACATAAGATTTTGTCAATTTCTGCATTTTTATAGGACACAGAATAATTTGGTGTTAGTCCGGTAATTTTTCCTTGAAAACCGCCAAATCAGGCTTTAGTAATAGCGTTTTTTTGCCGAGTTGATTTTTACAGGCGCAGGCGTATAGTGCGCCTGCCTGTAAGCGTCTATCGGTTTAGGGATTGAATAATGGCTGACAATACTCGTGAACATCTTGCCCATGACCTTTTCAAAAGGTATGAAGACAATCCGATACTCCAAGCGAAGGACTGGCCATACCCTGTCAGTTCTGTTTTTAATCCTGCTGCGACAAGACTTCCTGATGGTACGCTTTTGCTCGCACGGGTGGAGGATTTGCGCGGTTTTTCTCATTTGACTTTGTGCAAGAGCAAGGATGGTCTTACGAACTGGCAGATAGATGATAAACCTACTATGGAGGCCGACCACAGTTCGCGTGAGGAGCGATGGGGGCTGGAAGACCCGCGAATTGTATGGCTTGAAGAGCAGGGTCAGTTTGCGATTACTTACGTTTCCTTCAGTGAAGGCGGTCCCCTGATTTCACTGGCGATAACCAAAAATTTTCACACATTTGCCAGAATGGGTGCTATGTTGCCGCCGGAAGACAAAGACGCCTGTCTTTTCCCGCGAAGGTTTAACGGCAGATTCGCCCTGATTCATCGTCCCATAGTGCGGGGCGAAGCTCATATCTGGATTAGTTTATCGCCCGATTTGAAGCATTGGGGCGACCACAGGATTTTAATGCAAACCCGCAGCGGTTTCTGGGACGGCCAGCGTATAGGTCTTGCCTGTCAGCCGATAGAGATACCTGAAGGCTGGCTGGTTTTCTATCATGGCGTAAGGTTTACCGTCGCCGGCCAGATTTACCGGATTGGTGCTGCTTTGCTCGACCTTGAGCAGCCTTGGAAAGTTCTTCGCAGAAGTGAGGAATGGCTTCTCGGTCCGCGGATGGATTATGAGCGAATTGGCGATGTCAGCGATGTTGTCTTTGTCACCGGAGCTACGGTAAACAAGGAAAACAATATGTTGTATCTTTACTATGGCGCTGCAGATGACAAGATAGCAGTAGCGATGGCCGATATAGATGCGGTCCGGGAATATATAATGATGTGCCCCGAATCAGACTGATGTTTTATTTTTGCGTCTGTACAAAATCAGCAGGTATGACAATATCAAAGACATCCCTTTTAATCGCCGTGGAAATGTCTATTTGAGTTAATCTTATTGTTATCTTCTCATCTTCACAGGTTAGTGCCAGAAAATCATTCGGCAGAAAGTTTTTGGAATCTATTTTTATCTCCACTTGTTTGTATGTTTTGAAAAATCCGCTGGTTTCTCTCGGTATCAGGAGCAAAGCGTCAAAATTTCTCTTACCTGTTTTTTGTTGAAGTTTTATATCAAACTGTTCGGCAAGTTCGTCGCACTTTGCAAATCCGATGATTGGAAAATAATCCTGTACAAGCTCAAAAGGCTCAATGGGTTTATCTTTTGCAAGCTGCTCTGAGATGACTGATTTAGCCTGGTAGTCAATTTTCGTCATCTTTATTCCGTCGAAGATATAATCTTCTCTGTAATTTTGCTCGGCAGACTCATCCTGTTTGATTTTCAGGAAATTTATTCTCAGCACAGAGCTGTTGGCGTCTTTGGCGTAAAAGAGCCTGCCGTATCTGATGGTCTGTGTCTCAAATAAAGGCTGGGCGTGTATATATTCGATTTTAGCAGAGAGATTTGCCAGATTATTTGCTGTTTGATTTAGTTTTTCGATAATACTGTTGATTTGTGCCTGGTCATTGGGTTCACCAGCCCTGCAGTTTTGCTGAAAGAAGAGCAAAGCACAACTGAGTGTTAAAATTTTGACTTTATTTTCCATTTGAGTTAATTATATCGAGGATTTGAGACAGGCTGTCAATCATATAATCTGCCGATTTTGCAAATTGTTCTACATTTTTTCCGGTTTTGATTAAAACTGCTGTCGCGCCTGCTGCTTTTGCACTTTGCAGGTCAAACAGGTAGTCTCCCACAACGATTGTCTCCTGCGGCTGAACCTTGAAGTGTTTGCAGAGCATTTTTACTCCGAAAGGGTCTGGTTTTACAGGCCCATCGTTGCGGTCAACTACTGCATCGAATTCGATATTGTGTTTTTTAGCTACCGCCCAGGTGTTTGAGCGGGTGTTTCTCGTCATAACGCCGATTTGTATTCCCATCTTGCGAAGCTGTTTGAGTATTTCATCAGCGCCCGTATTCAGCGAGGAATGTTCGATTGCCGCCCGCTCATGTTTATACAGGATTTCTTCGGCTTTTTTTCTTTCTGAAGGTGTCATTTTTTCCATTGCCTCCAGCAACGGTCCCGCATCCGGCTCAAGGCTGATTTCTTTCCTTATCCTGTCGAAATCCAGATATGGCTTGGTTATTGTCCCGTCCAGATCAAATATGACTGCTTTAATTTTCATTTAGCTAATGTCTGTTTAATTGTTTTTCTGCGAAGCAGCTCGATAAATGCTTTCAAATTATCGTTCATCACACGGCTCTTTCTTATTATTATGCCGGTCGGCCTTTCAAATTTTTCATTTGAAAACGGTATCGCTTTTAAAGTCCCGTTGGCAGCTTCATTTTGTATAGTTGTCTGCGGCATTATACTAACCCCTGCGTTTATTTCCACTACCCGTTTTATCGTTTCAACATTGTCGAACTCCATTGCTGGTTTTACCACTACATTATATCTCAGCAGAAGCTGGTCTATCCAGTTTCGTGTCGGCAGGTTTCGTGTAAAGGCTATAAACTGCTGATACTGCATCATACAAATATCGATGGAGCTTTTTTTTGCAAATTGGTGGCCGGGGCTGCACACAAAAACCAGCGGCTCCGCGACAAAATCGAATACCTGTATATCGGGATTATTTCTTGGTATTGCAACGAGTCCCACGTCGATTTTGCCCAGCAGCAGTCTTTTGTATATTTCATCAGCGTTTAAATATTCCACATCAAGATGAACGTTGGGATGAAGGGCTATAAATTTTTTTATATATTCCTGCAGGCTGTGCATACCGATACTGTAAATGGCGGCAACGCTGATTCTGCTCTTTGCCGAATTTTTCAGATAGTTAAGACTGCTCTGAAAACTCTCGAATCTCGTTATAATGTCCTTGCAGGTGTTGTAAAACAGCTCTCCTGTGGCAGTCAGGCCGAACGATTTTTTGTGGCGGTTGA
The DNA here is from genome assembly GCA_964619675.1 of uncultured Planctomycetaceae bacterium. Taxonomy (GTDB): domain Bacteria; phylum Planctomycetota; class Phycisphaerae; order Sedimentisphaerales; family UBA12454; genus JAPLMW01. Next base: position 26,176 of record CAZUEO010000002.1, read on the forward strand.
TTAAAGGCGTATTGAAAGCCCTTTCAAGCTGTCCGAGCTGCTGGGAGACCGCAGACTGGCTTATCATGTTTTTCTCTGCCGCACGAGAAAAACTTTTCATTTCCGCTACATCACAGAAAATTTGTAAGGTTTCAGTCTGCATATTATTTACAATAGCAAATAAATTTCTGTTCTATGGCATTGGCATAAAGATTGATAGTTCGTCCTTCGCATACCTTTTTCGGGTCGATTACCTTAAGGACGGTTGTCCACTGTCCCGCATCCGGGAAAAGCTCAGATAGTATATTCGGCGAATTTTCAAAAAATTCAGTTCTGATTTTATTACCCTGTCTGTGCGGCAAAAGCCCCAAATACAACGTATCGCTTTCTATCAGGTCGTTGAAGAAATGAGTGCCCAGCGATACATCCGCCGACATTTTCTTGTTCAGCAGTGCTATTTCGACAAGTATGCTGATGGTATTTATTTCCGGATATGAGACCGGCACGCCCAGCGAAGGAGTGCTTGTTCCCCATCTGCCGGGGCCAAGCAGCATAATGGTTTTCCCTCTTTCCGAGTCGATATGGCTCAATTTTCCGATAAGCCTTGCGAGTTCGTATTTGTCCGAGATTTTCAGTTTGAGATATTCGTCCGGCGAGACGTAAATAATCCGCTCGGCGATTTCCTGTCTACTCTGTCCGACAACAGGTCCTGATGCCTCGATTAGAATATCCTGTGGTTTTATTGTTGTTGTAGGGTCTGTAATCGCTCCGCCACCCTTCATTTCGAGCGGCCTGCACTGCAGAAGGTTTATTTTATATTCTGTCTCGCTGAGAAAATTGACGGTAAACTCAATATCAACCGGACAGCCGTAAACGTCTTCGGCAATTTTCAGTATCTCTCTCATATTCTTTGCAAAGTCGGTCTTTGTCAGCAGATTTTCAAATGTTATTGCCCAGCTGAAAATTTCCTTTTGTCCCAGTCTTGCGGCCCGTTTTTCCATTTCCCTGTCTCGTGATGCGAAGAGCTCCAGCAGCAGATTGCCGTTGTCGCAAACAGTTTCTGCAAATTGTTTTGAGACGAATTCTCTCGCCTCAAGGTCGAGGCAGTCAACTTTCTGTTGTGTGTATTTTCTTGCCTGGTCGATATTGGCCTGAGGTATTCTTGTTGGTGCGTTTAGTGCGACAATTCTTACGTAATCATCGTCGTTTCTGTCAACAGCTCTTGTGCCCAGCCCGAAAACAAGCCTTATCATTCCTGCCTTCGGGTCGATGTCCTCGCTCCACACGTAAGGATTAAACGAAAGAGCCACACCGGCCGTCTGCGGGAAAAAGTATCTTCCGTGCGGTGCACCTGAAACCCGCTGGACAAGCAGCCCCATCGGCTCGTCTTTTTCCAGCAGTTGCCATTTTGCGCGGTACATAAGTGCATCATTGCCCATACTGCTTGCGTATATTTTTCTTACAGCGTCGGTAAATTCCGCCAGTCTTTGCTGTCTTGTTCCCTGGTTTGTGCAGAAAAAACTCTCGTATTTTCCTGCGAAGGCGTTTCCGTAATTATCTTCGAGCAGTGAACTTGAGCGGACGATGATGGGGCTCTGGCCGAAATAATCGAGCATGTCACTGAACTGTTTTATGATATATTCCGGAAAGTCGCCCTGAAGAATTCGCTGTCTGCCTTCCGCAGCGCCGTCGAGGAAATTTTTGCTTGCCCGTTGTTTCTGCCTTATCCACCATATTTTGTTTTTTACAAGATATGTGTAGAAAACATCTGAACCGATGAAAAATGAATCATGCGGCTCGAGGAGTTTTTTGAATCTGCCGTTTGCCTTTTTGAGTATTGCCCTTGCCAGAAGCATTCCGACGCTTTTTCCGCCTATAAGGCCTGTGCCTATCATTCTTTTTCTTATTTTTATAATGTCGGTCAGGCCGAGATATTTTTGGGCTATTTTCAGGATTCTTTCGTCCCGGGATATGACCATTCTTACAATCTGGCGAAATCTATTATCAATAGTCTCATTTGTACGAAGCCCTTTGTCATAATCCTTTAAAAGCTGCTCGGCTTCGAGGAAAGTCCTTGCCCAGAACCCGAGCCTTTCGTTGGCGACATCCAGTTCCAGTCCCCCGACTTTGGAAAGTATTTCGGTTATCGCTCCGCTGTCACGCACCGGCAGAAAATCATCGCCTTTCCATAGGTGTATCGTATTCATGGTAGTCGAGTATCTGCCGTCAACTTTCAGGGGATGTATGTAGATATCTCCCTTGTATTTGTAAACGTTGGAAACAACCTGTGCGGTCTCAAGTATTGGTCTTGCAGCATGATAAGAGTGATAGTTTCGCAGAAGTGTGAATGTAGTTACAGTCTGGGCATAATACAGATACGGGCAGACCTGCATAAAGAAATTTCCCAGCATCCTGTCATTGCACCACGCCGGCGCAAGTTCGCTCAGACAGTCAAAAAGATAATAATGTCCCTTTCCGAACCGGTTTATTACGCTGTGAACTTTTGTGGTGAATGTTTCAAATCCCTGCTGCGGGTCAAGCTCAATTATGTTTGCTCCCGCCTCTTTGGTAATAAATGGTTTATGTTTTGCGAATCGGAAATATACGAGTTCCCAGCCGCTGCCGATTGCATTTTTACAATAAGGCTCGACGAAGGGCCAAAAGTCATCAAGGCTATCTACCTGCCAGACGATGTTATCACCCGGCAGAACCTGTTTGATTATCTTGTCGAACCCGGGCAGACCTGTGCTTAATCTTTCATTCGGTTTCATTTTTTGCCTCTTTCTTAATAAACCATTATTTTGGCTCAAAAAACCTAATTTTTGTTCGTATTATAAGTAAAACTTATAATATGTATTATCAGTAAAAATTTGATTTATCCGTTTTTACAGCTAAAATAAGGTATAATTATCACTTATTACGTATTATTCGTTTGGTACTTATTATTAACAAATTTTATAGATTTAGCAATAAAAAACTTAATTTTTTATGGAGGTTTAAAAATGTCTTCAAGACAAGTAATAGAAAGCGTTTATGAGCTTGTTCTCAAACGAAATCCAGGCGAAAATGAATTTCATCAGGCAGTGAAGGAAGTATTGGACAGTTTGCCTCCGGTACTCGAAGAAAATCCTGAGTATATCGATGCCCGCATTCTCGAAAGGATTGTTGAGCCGGAGAGAGTATTGATGTTTAGAGTTCCTTGGATTGACGATAATGGCAAGGTCCAGGTCAACAGAGGCTTCCGTGTCCAGTTCAACAGTGCTATCGGCCCTTATAAAGGCGGTATTCGTTTTCACCCAAGCGTGTATCTCGGTATTATCAAGTTTTTGGGTTTTGAGCAGGTTTTCAAGAATTCTCTTACCGGCCTGATGATGGGCGGCGGCAAGGGCGGCAGCGATTTTGACCCCAAAGGCAAGAGCGACAACGAAGTTATGCGTTTCTGCCAGAGTTTTATGACCGAGCTATGCAGGCATGTTGGTCCCGATACCGACGTTCCGGCTGGTGATATTGGTGTCGGCGGTCGTGAGATTGGTTTTATGTTTGGCCAGTACAAGAGGATTCGCAATGAATTTACCGGCGTGCTGACAGGCAAGGGACTCAACTGGGGCGGCAGTCTTGTAAGGACCGAGGCAACCGGATACGGCCTTGTTTATATCGTTGATGAACTGCTCAAGGAAAGAGGCGATAGTTTCAATGGCAAAACTGTTACAGTCAGCGGTTCCGGCAACGTGGCCATTTACGCGGTTGAGAAAGTCCAGCAACTTGGCGGCAAAGTCATTGCTATGAGCGACTCTAACGGTTTTATTTACGACCCGCAGGGTATAAAGCTCGATACAGTAAAACAGCTTAAGGAAGTCGAGAGAAAAAGAATCAAGGAATATGCTGTAATTCACAAAAGCGCAAAATATACCGAAGGCTGCAGCGGCATCTGGAACGTAAAGTGCGATATAGCCCTGCCAAGCGCGACGCAAAATGAGCTTGATGTAACAGGCGCAAAAGCCCTGGTTAAGAACGGCTGCAAGGTCGTCGCCGAAGGCGCAAATATGCCGACCACTCCTGAAGCAGCAGATTTGCTTATTGAAAGCAAGGTCGCATTCCTGCCCGGCAAAGCGGCTAATGCAGGCGGCGTTGCAGTGTCGGGCCTTGAAATGGCTCAAAACAGTCAGCGTTATGCCTGGACGTTCGAGCGTGCCGATGCCGAATTGAAGAATATTATGGTTAATATCTATAAAAACATCAATGAAGCTTCTGAAAAATATGGCGCAAAAGGTAACTATATCATCGGTGCTAATGTTGCCGGCTTTATCAAGGTTGCCGATTCAATGCTCGCCCAGGGCGTTGTATAAAATTAAAAATGTCTTAAGTTCCAAAGGGCGTTTACCTTATGGCAAACGCCCTTTTTTGTTGCCTGAAGAGCGAATTGCGGTTAAAATCTTCTCTTATGGCAGAAAAACAGAGGGATTTGAAAAAGGTTTTTGACCAGCACGTCGAGCTGGAGGATTTTTTTACAGGCTTTTCCATAAAAAAAGACAAGCCCGCTCAACAACTGCAGCCGCAAAATAATGATGTTCAAAAGCAGCTTGACGAGATAGCAAAAGAGGTTGATGCCTGTCGTAAGTGCGACCTTGGCTCTCTCCGCACACATTCAGTTTCCGGCGAAGGCAATCCCCATGCGCAAATAGTCTTTGTCGGCGAAGGGCCGGGTGAAAATGAAGACTTGCAGGGTCGTCCCTTTGTCGGCAGGGCAGGCCAGCTTTTAGACAGAATTATTGCCGCTATGGGATTAAAACGCGGCGATGTTTATATCTGCAATATTATAAAATGCAGACCGCCCGGGAATCGCGACCCAAGACCTGAGGAGATTATAAGCTGCCTGCCTTTTTTGAAAAGGCAGCTTGAGCTAATAAGGCCAAAAATTATTGTTGCGCTCGGAGCGCCTGCTGCAAAGACGCTTCTATCAACAAATAAGCCCATAGGCCAGCTTCGCGGCAAATTTCAGGATTATTACCTCGAGGATTTTTCGTCTCCGATAAAACTTATGCCGACCTTTCATCCTGCATATCTCTTGAGAAATTACTCACACGAAACTCGTATGAAGGTCTGGGAAGATATGAAAACGGTCTTAACCGAACTCGGCCTGCCGGTACCGGAAAGTAAAAATTAACCACGAATGAACACGAATTGATACAAATTTATTTATATTAAGCGAGGAAGAGAATGAAATTACAATATCTTGGGGATTCCAAGGATAGTTTCAAATGGGATTACCATGATTATCTCACAAGTAAGTTAGGCTATTCATTTTTTAATATCGTTTTGATGATGACACCAGATGATAAAGGCAATGACGGCAAGACACCCCCTTCAGATTTTCCCGCGAGAATCGAAATAATAGATTTTTGTAAAGAGCTAAGGAAAAACCGTAATCTTGACTTAGTTACTAAACTTCCCAGTAGAACCGGAGCAGAATATATCGTAAAATTACATAAACCAAATACTTATATCACCAATCAGAATAGAATATCATATTTTTCCGGCATTACCGCAGAAAAAGACCAAGTGGTTTTTTTAGATCCAGACAATGGTTTTCAGCCAGATGGAAAGTTCGATGAAAAACATTTGTTATATTCCGAGGTAGATTGTTTGCTGAAGCAAATATCAGATGGTTCTGTTATTTCAGTTTTTCAGCATTTTCGTCGCAGGCGATTTGCAGAAGATTTCGAGCATATAAGAGATTGTTTGTCGGAGTTTTCGATTTGTTGTGTGACAGCCATTTATTGGAATTTTCTTATGTTTGTCTGCCTCAGCAAGTCTAAAGAGATAATTGAAAAAGTGTTAAGGATAAACGAAAATTATGCCAAAACGCATCCGGTGACAATAATTAATAAGCAGGGACAACTTAACTATTAGGAATTTTTAAATTTTTATTCGTGTTCATTCGTGGTTAATTTATGGCTGTTCAATTTATACTTGGCAGAAGCGGCTCAGGTAAGACGACGCTTTGTAAAGGGCAGATAATAGAATCCCTGCTCGATGAGAAAAACAAAAAAAATCTTGTTTTTCTTGTTCCTGAGCAGGCTACATACCAGGCTGAAAGGGCGATTCTATCTGATAATCGAATTAAAGGTTACAGCAGGCTGCATATCTTGTCTTTTCAGCGGCTTTGTTACAGGGTTTTTGGCAAAAATCTTGCCGCAAGACCTCTTACGCAGCGGGGGCGAGATATGATTGTCTATAGATTGCTTAGTGAAAATGCTGAAAAATTGTCAATCTTTTCCTCCGTCGCGGCCGCCGGCATCGCAAACGCTATAACCGAGCTGCAGGAATATGGCAAAACTCCTGATGATGTTAATAAACTTATTGAGCAGCTTAAAGGTGCATCGGAATTAACGGCTGGCAAACTTGCCGATATTAGGCTTATTTATGATAAATATCTCGCCTTTGTCGAAGGCAATTTCTTAAATAATGACAATCAGTTAAATCTTGCAAGAGATGCAGTCGCACATACGCCGTTTTTAAAAGGCTGCCAATTATGGGTCGATGGTTTTGCGGGCTTTACTACTTCGGAATTACTTTTGCTGACGGAGCTTTTAAAGGTTGCTGGCTCATCAAAGATTGCATTATGTCTTGGCGATGTCGAACCCCGCCAAAGTGCTGGCGGGGCTAACCCTGATTGGACAGGTATTTTTGAAACTACTGGAAAAACTTATGATGGCCTGCTTTCCCTTATAAAAACATTAAAATTGCCTGTTGAAAAGCCTGTTGTTTTGAAAGAGCCGAATCGTTTCAGGGATTCGAAGGCTTTAATTCATCTTGAAAAAAATATTTTCAGTTTTGACGAGGTTAGCCCCGTTTCCTGCGGCGATAGTATAAGGATTACAGCTTGTGCGAAGACAAGACTTGAAGTCGATTTCGTTGCCCGGCAGATTTGTGCTCTTGTCAGGGACAGGGGCTTTCGCTGGCGGGATATAGCCGTTATCGCCTCTGATATTGACCAGTATCGCCATTACATACAGGCCATATTCAGCGATTTTGGGATTCCTTTTTTTATTGACCGCAGGCGAGACCTTCAGCAGTATCCTGCTGTTGAGTTGCTTACCAGTGCGCTGCGGATTGCAACGGGCCGTTTTACAACGAATGATGTAATAAATTATCTAAAAAGCGACCTTGTGCCTGTAAGCAGGGCAGAGGTTGACCTGCTTGAAAATTATTGTTTAGCCTTTGGTGTTGAAGCGGATGATTGGATTAGAGCAGAGGCCTGGGATTTTTCCGCTGAAGGAGACAGCGATTTTGATAATCGGAGAATAGAAGAAATACGCCATAAGGCGACAGAGCATCTTTTACAGTTCATAATTTTGCTGCAAAGCGGCAGCGAAATCAATGCCGATAAGTTTTGTACCGCACTTTTTACCTTTTTAGATAGTTTAAAAGTGAGGCAGCAGCTTACGGACTGGACAAAGGCGGCGTTTGAGACGGGCAGACTTGATGAGGCACAATTGCACCAGCAGTTTTTTGCACAGTTTACCCAGTTGATGGACGATTTTGTTTACATTTTCAAAAACGCCTCTTTCTCAGCAAAGCAATACGCCTCGATTATCAGTTCTGCGTTTTCCGGTATGACGGTAGCTTTGATTCCTCCTGCGCTCGACCAGGTTTTGGTTGGCTCGATTGAGCGAAGTCGTCATCCTGATTTGAAAGCAGTCTTTTTAATCGGCGCAACGCAGCAGCAGTTTCCCATTCCTGTATATTATGACAATATTCTAAGTGACACTGACCGTAAAGTTACCTCTGATGTGGGTTTTGAACTGGCTCGCACCGGCTCGGCACAGCTTATCGAGCGCAGATACCTTGCTTATATCGCCTTTACTCGTCCATCTTGTTTTCTGTATATTACATATCCTTTGACAGATGAGAAAGGCTCAGAAGTTCAGCCCAGTTTTTTAATCAGTCAGTTAAAGTTGCTGTTTATCGACCTTAAAGAGGAGAAATATTTCGGAAGCTGCGATGTTGTAAACAGTTCTGATTTGACTGCTCTTTTAGCGTCAAGACTTGGTAAGGATAATTTGTCTCCTATGAACGATTTGGATGCCAAATGTAAATGGCTGCTCGATGCCGCGATAAAGGATTTTGACCTTAGCAAAGTTAAATCAGCGATTGATTATAAAAATACCGCCCGGCTCGATAATTTGCCGGCGGTAAATTCTCTATCCACAACTGCAACGAAATTGAGGTCTTTTGCAGGTTGTCCCTTTAAGTATTTTGCAAAGCATATCTTAGAGCTCAAGGAAAGACGGTTTTTCCGGTTGGAGCCTCTCAGTCTCGGCTTATTCTTTCATAAGGTTCTTGAGTTATTATTTAACAGCTTAAAGAATAGAAGTCTCACATTTTCAGCGGCTGGGCCGGATTTACTTAATCAGCTTGTGGACAAGGCGGTTGAAAAACTTCTTATTGAGGATTCGTTCCTGAAAAGTTTTAAGGCAAAGACTAAGCATAATAGTTTTATTATTCTTTCAGCGGCAGAAATGATTAAGAATGCGGTTCTGGAATTTTCTCAGGTTGCTTCTGCCGGCGATTTTACGCAGATTGCCTCTGAAATCGGCTTTGGAGACAAATATCCTTTGCCTGCCGTTGAGATAAAATTGGAAAATGACAAAAAGCTTCATATCGAAGGCAAAATCGACAGAATTGATGTAGCTTCCCAGGCCGGCGATAATTATTGTCTGGTTGTCGATTACAAAACCTCGGAAACTGCGATTAACTGGTCGTTATTTTCCGCAGGCCTCGATTTGCAGTTGCCGATTTATCTGCTTGCCGTAAGAAACCAAACTGTCGATGGATATAAAAATGTTATTCCTTTAGGCGGATTTTATTTTCATATTCAGGTATTTTCCAAATCAGCGGATTTGGGCAAAATCGGGGAAAAACCTCAAAAGATTGTTAGGAAACCAAAGGGTGTTTTTAACGGCGGATTTTTCAAACTCATTGATGGCAAAACTAACCAAAAGGATAGTCCCTGGTATAGTTTCTATATAACGAAGGAAGGTCAACCCTTTGGAAATTATGAAAGAAGTTCAGTTTTGTATCCTGAGCATTTTTCAGCCGTTTTATCTTTTGCGGAAGATAAGCTTAAAGAGCTTGGCGACCGCATACTTGCCGGCACAATTGATATAACGCCTTACAAATACGGCAAAAAGATCGCGTGCACGTATTGTCCTTATAAATCGCTTTGCCGGTTTGACTGGCAGATAAACGATTATGCGGAAATTAAGAAAATTTCAAAAACAGAATTTTTTGAATTGATTGAATGAACTGGACTAAAGGTCAAAAGAAGGCGATAGAATCGCCCGACGGTGATATAACAGTAGCCGCCTCGGCAGGCACAGGTAAAACGACCGTCCTTTCGCAGCGGGCGGTCAGAATATTGGGCCTGCCTGATTTGTGTCCTGAGATTAGCGATATTCTCGTTTTGACGTTTACCGATGCCGCCGCAGGCGAAATGAAACAGCGGATAGCGCAGAAATTACGCCAGGCCGCCGGCCAGACAAAAAATGCTCATCTTCGCAAACAATTGCTTATGCTCGACAGTGCCGACATAAGTACCGTTCATTCTTTCTGCAAGCGTGTTATTAGTCAGCATTTTCACCGTCTCGGCCTTGACCCTTCCTTTAGGGTGATGGATGCCGATGAGAGCAAACTTATAAAAGCCGAAATTCTTGAAGATATTATCGAAGAGGCCTGGCAGGATTCTTCTCTTTCGCAGGGTATGCAGCAGCTTTTACAGGGCAGGGTTGTATCGGGCGGCGAGCGAGATTTTCTAAACTGTGTTATCAGGGTAAGCAATTTTCTTGATATGGTTGTATCACGTCAGAACTGGTTTGACAGGGCGGTTATTCTCAATGATGCACTTATTACCGCTTCTTCTGATGCTGTTAAAAGTCAGAAACAGATTATTCTCGACAAGTTGCGGACTTTCAAAAAGCAGTTTGAATGGACGTTGAAGCTCGATGAAGAAATTGCCGCCGGCCACTGGAAACATCAGATAGAAGAACAATGCCTGCCGACTGTTTTACTTGCGATTGACTTTCTGGAAAAGGATGATTTCAAATCCTTCTCAGAGCTGCTGAACAGTTTCAATGGATTTAAATGGAATAATAAACCTAAAGAGCTTGAAGACGAGATAAAGAAGCTTGTCCAGGCTGCCGCGAGAAAAGCGATTGACGATTTTAAAAATCTTTCGTCGTTTGCAATTTTGAATCCTGATTACACTCGTCTCGTTGCAGGCGCCTGTTCTGTTCAGACAAAGGTTTTGATTGAGCTTGTCAAAAGATTCGACCGCGCCTATCAGGCCGCTAAGCGGGAACTTGGCTGTGTGGATTTCGCCGACCTTGAGCGGTATATGTTGAGACTGCTGTCTGAAAACGGTGATGTTGATACCGGCAAACCATCCGATATCGCGCAGCAGTTGCAGAAAAAATACAGATATATCTTTGTCGACGAGTATCAGGATATAAATCCCGTCCAGCAGAGGATAATTGACCTCCTGTCAGGTTTGGCGAAGGTTTTTGTCGTTGGCGATGTCAAGCAGAGTATTTATGCCTGGCGGGGGGCGGATTGCGGCCTGTTTGTCGAGCGGCTCGGCAAAGCTGGAATTGATGAGTCGAAGTCCCGTATTGATTTAAATGAAAATTTCCGCTCAAGGCCCGGCATTCTGAATTTCGTCAACGAGGTTTTTTCCCGGATTATGACTTCTTCTGTCTCAGCGGTAGATTATGACGAAAATGCCGCTCTAAAGCCTTTTAACGCATCGATAGCTAAAATTGAAAATAAGCCGGATGTTGAATTGATTATTGTTGACGACGACCCTGCTGAAGAGCAGCAGAATGATGAAAATGACGAAGCAGGGCTTATTTCTTATGAAGCGATAAATCGCAGGGCTCTTGCGGTTGCTCATAGAATAAAAGCTTTGGTGGAAGTTGAAAACTTTAAAGTTCATGACAGGACAAGCAATAGTTACAGGCCCTGCCGCTGGAGCGATTTCGTAATTTTGACCAGAGCATTTGAGCAGCGTGCGAATAATTATGTTCAGATACTTCGCAGTGCCAATATTCCTGTTGTCAGCGACAGTTCCGCCGGCTATTTTGCAACCACTGAAATTAACGATATGCTTTCGTTATTGCAGATTCTTGACAATCCTCGGCAGGACATTCCTCTTGCCTCTGTATTGCGAAGTCCGATTTTTGGTATTTTTGATATGCAGCTTTCGAAAATAAAATCTCATCAGAAGAGCGAATCTGATTTTTATTCTGTGCTTGAATCTGTCGCGGCAGAGACTGATGCTAAAGACCTGCAGAAGAGGGTTTCTGGTATTTTGCAGCGGCTTGATGATTGGCGCACCTTTGCCCGCCGCGGGTCGCTTGCCGATTTAATCTGGAAAATTTATTCTGAAACGCATTATTTGTCTTTTGTTTCAGCTCTGCCCGGCGGCTCACAGAGAAAGGCCAATCTGCTAAAGCTTCATCATCGTGCGATACAGTTTGAAAATTTCGCTTCCAGCCTTAATGTAATTTCACTTTCACGGTTTGTTAGTTTTCTGCAAAAGCTTCTTGACGCCGGTGGTGACTGGGCTCCCGCAGAACCGGATAGTTCTGCTGCAGACGCTGTAAGGGTAATGAGTGTGCACAAAAGCAAGGGTCTGGAATTTCCAGTTGTAATCCTTGCGGAGACCAACAGGCAATTTCGAATTGCTTCAGATTCCGGCGACTGCATTGTTGATAATCAGGCAGGGGTTGGCCTTAAGATAATCGACAAAGACAGCGGCTCAAAGCTTCCTTCGCTCACCTGGCAGGTAATTAAAGAAAAACAGAAAAAACGCAATCTGTCTGAGGAGATGAGAATTTTATATGTTGCAATGACACGAGCGAAGGACAAGTTGATTCTATCCGGCGCAGTTGAGTCGGCAAATTGCAGCCGGTTATTGAGCAATGCGGCTCTTTGTGATTCTGAAAAATTACCTGACTTCTTTATAGAGAATGCGAAGAGCGAACTTGACTGGATTTTACTGTCCCTTGCACCATACAGGAAATTGAACACTTATTTTAAGCCGCTGGTGAAAGTTGACGCCAGGGAGGATAATCTTTTTGATTTGAAAATATATCTGCCTGGAGAAATTGTGCAGCTTGAAAGACAGTTATTAAAAAAGCACCCGATAAGCAGATACGAAGAAATAAAATCGCCCATACCGGACAAGGTGCTTCTTGAAGATATTACAGGAAATTTAAGCTGGCAGTATCCGTTTAAGGAGGTTACCGCGATAAAGGCAAAACAGTCGGTAACATCTCTTGTGCAGGCAGCCGAGCAGTTTGCCGAGGCCGATTATAATTTCTCATTTGAATCTTTGGAAAGACTTGCCGGCAAAACCGACAGTCTTGTCATCGGCAGCGCAACACATCTTGTCATTCAGAATATAGATTTAACTGCTCCGATTAATGAAAGCAAAATCAGCCTGACGATAACTAATTTGCTTAAAAAGGGTTATATAACGAAACAGGTTGCCGAAAAAATTGATGTTTCGTCTGTTTTGGAATTCTTCAATAGCGACTTGGGCGGGCTTGTGCAGGATAATAAGAATACGGTAACCAGGGAATGGCCTTTTACTTATGCGTCGGCGGCAGCGGATTTATATCCCGATTTGCAAAACTGCAAAGATGAAAAAATTATCATTCAGGGCATAATTGATATGCTGATCAGGATGCCGAGGGGAATTATGGTAGTTGATTTCAAGACCGGCAGTGCGTCGAGAAGCAAATATTATGAGCCGCAGTTGAGGTGGTATTGCAGAGCGGCAGGTGATATCCTTGGCGTTGAAGTGATAGGCGGGTATTTATATTTTCTTTCAGTTGCCCAGGCTGTAAAGGTTTGTTAGTGTCATTCGTTCGGCTCAATATGGATGACAATATTTACCGGCTGGGGAATCTGGCGATGCATTTCGTCTTCGAGCATTTCCGAAATTTTATGCGCCTCTGTTATCGATAGAGTCGGCTCAACGAGGATATGCAGGTCCATAAAAAGCTCTCTGCCGACAGTTCTTGTTCGCAGTCTATGCCAGTTGCGAATTTGCGGCTGTGAAGAAATAATCTTTTTTATCTGTTCGTTTGTTTTTGTATCGACCGCGCGTGCGGTAAATTGTCCCAGCGAACCACCCAGTATTTTTGCAGCCACCCAGATAATCATTAGTCCCACGATAATCGCTGCTATCTGGTCGGCATAAGCAAGACCGAACATTGAAGATATGGCTCCTATCGCTACGGCCAGTGAGCTTAACGCATCGGAACGGTGGTCCCAGGCATTGGCGTAAAGCATTGAGCTGGATAGTCTTACAGCCGCCCGTTTGGTTATAACAAATGAGTATTCTTTGAGAATAATTGCTATGACTGCGACCGTCAAAACAGGGTAACCTATTTTTGTGATTTTATGTTCCACGATGCTCATTATTGCCTTATAAACCATATAGCCGCCTGCAAGGGCCAGCGGGCCGGCGGTGAATATGGTTACGAAATTCTCGGCCCAGCCGTGGCCGTAGGGATGGTCTTCGTCCGGTTCTTTTTTGCTTATGCGCACACCGAGGATAATTGCAAAGTCTGTTACCAGGTCCGCCAGCGAATGAAAACCATCTGCTATCATAGCCATTGAAGAAACCAGAACACCTGTGAGAATTTTAACAATAGAAAGGGCAGCATTGATAATCACCCCCAGCCAGGTAACCTTGAGAATCTGGTTTATAGCCTCGTCATTTTTCTGGTTTTGCCTGGCCATTTAATCAGCCTGTCGCTTTTCGTATTGCGGCTGTTATTTTATCAAGATAAGTTTTTGATTTGGCGCCTTTCTTAAATTCTGCGATAAGTCTTATGACAGGTTCCGTGTTGCTTGCCCGCAGATGAATCCAGCCGTTGTTGAAATCGAATCTGCATCCGTCGCTTTCATCGACCTTGGCTTTTTTGAATGTCTTTTTTGCCTGTGTGATGATTTTAGCAGCCTGTTTTTTGTCGGCATCGAATTTTTTCTTGGTCATTTCATAAGCAGGTATTTCATCTGCAAGCTGACTTATTTTTTTGCCTGTTTCGGCGCAAAGCTGCAGGATATATGCTATTGCTACAAGGCTGTCGCGAATAGGGCCGACCTGCAGGTCGATGACTCCGCCGTTGCCTTCGCCGCCGATTATGCAGTTATTCTTTATCATTGCCTGGGCGACGTGCACTTCGCCCACCGCTGTTCGGATGACTTTGCAGCCTGCCTCTTCGGCTATGTCGTCAATCATTCGTGAGGTTGAAAGATTCGTGGCAGCGGTTCCTTTTCTATGGCCAAAAACATATTTTGCGGCCAGAGCAAGCGTATATTCTTCCCCGATACATCTGCCGTTTTCATCGACGATGGCCAATCTGTCGCCGTCCGGGTCCTGGGCAAAGCCGATATTAGCCTTGATTTTTTTGACTGTATCGCACAGATGTGTCAGGTTTTCCGCCAATGGTTCCGGTTTGTGTGCAAATCTGCCGCTCAGCGTGTCATTTATTGCCGTTACCCGGCAGCCGAATATCGATAGCAGTCTTTTTGTAGGTCTTGCCCCTGCTCCGTTTACGCTGTCGAGAGCCACTCTGAATTTTTTTGAGGCTATCTGGCCTCTGCTTATGCGGGACAGAACCTTTTTGATATGAATTGTATCGCCGCCGTGGTTTATGATAATTTTGCCGCAGTCCGCATAAGGGACGAAGCTGAAATCTCCTTTGGAAAAGACAGCCTTTATTTTTTCAGCCATTGCCGCAGGCGGAGCCATTCCTTTGCTTGTGAGCAGCTTGATTCCGTTATATTCGATGGGGTTGTGTGAAGCGGTAATAACCATGCCGCCGTCGCATCCTAACTGGCTGGTCATAATTCCTATGGTAGGCGTAGTTACTATCCCTAAATCGGTTACATTTGCACCGACCGAGCATAATCCTGCTGCTACCGCCGATTTTATCATATCTCCTGTTGCTCTGCCGTCTGTGCCGATGGCGATGGAAAGTTTATTTTTGCCCTTTGATTTTTTAAGAAATGTCCCGAATGCGCAGGCAAAATCGGCTGCTGCTGAGAAGGTCAGGTTCTCGCCGACTATCCCTCGCAGTCCGCTGATTGAGATAATTAAATCCTGTTTAATTTTTTTTGCCTTTTTCATTTTTCCTTCACCCTTTCTTACTTTATATTTGTCTTGTTTTTTCAAGCACTTCTTTAAGTCTGGAAACCACTGTCCTGACCTGTCCGTCCTTAAGTTCGAGTATTTCCTGCAGCGCCTCTCCGATGTACGGCAGGTATGTTTCGATATAGCCTCTTTTGACCATTTCCTGTTTAATCCGTCTCTGTCTTCGCAGATACATTCCAAGCTGCCTGCCGCATTCCTGGATGGCGAGTTTGATTTCCTTTATAATTTCAGGATACCCGGCAATAGCTTCCTTGCTTTCTGATGTAAACGGCACCCATACCGAAGCGATATGAACCAGCAGAACTGCTGCTCCCATCGGCAAAGCGCCTTTTGATTGTGAGAGATTATAGTTGCGCCAGTTTGTCTCGATGACGGCTTTATGTATCGCGCACGCTCCCTGCTGATAAAGCAAAGGCACTCGGTTTGCAGAGCGTTTCAGTTCCATTTGCGGCTGTTTGTCGGCATCGCCGTTGCCATTGTCCTCTTTGCCTTTGAAGCCGTAAGCGATTGCCGCTTCGATAAGAAATGGATTTCCCCTGTAAACGGTTGGTTTTCTCGTGCAGGCCGCGTAAAATTCGGCATCGACGGTTCTCTTCATCCCCTTTTCAAGTTCGGCTTCTCCGATTGGCCCGATGCAGTTGACAGGCGGAGCCATTATTTTTGTCTCGTTTATGACGGCGTGCAGTGGTTCCGCTTCTTTTATGGTTATACTTGCAGGCCGCATATTTTTTGAAAGTTTTGCCTTTTTGCATATTTCGCCGGCAAGTCGCGTGCTTACGCGTGAAAAATCCTGATGTAGAAATGCCGACAGACGCTTTGCCGTGCTTTCTCTTGCCATTTTGTAGAGCAGTCCCAGTTCGACGCCGTATGGATGCGGTTTAATTTCAACGGGTATAAACGGCATTTTTTTTGTCTGCCGTTCATATTTGTATGTTTCGCCGTCGGGGGCATTATAAATGATTGTAACATGAGGATTGGCCATCGCGGTTTGAGCAAGGTAATCATCGACGGACTGTTTGCCTTTCTGATATTTTCCTTCGATTGTTATTGTTACCTGCGTTCCTGTCGGCAGTTCAAAATCGCAGGCTTCGTCAAGCACAACTAAAGGCTTGTTTTTGCTCGTATCGATTTGAACGTGATAATGGGACGCCTTTTTTCTTTTATCCGTCCTTGAGATTATCTGAACTGGCTCCCCCGTGGTAAGCAATCCATACATTCCCGCTGCCGATATGCCGATGCCTTGCTGGCCTCTGGACATTTTTAAGCTGTGAAATTTGCTGCCGTAAAGGAGTTTTGCGAAGATATTTGGAATCTGCTTATCGACGATGCCCGGCCCGTTGTCTCTGATTGTTATGGTGAATTTCTTTTCGGAAATCTGTTTTATGGTAACAGCGACTTCCGGCAGAATATACGCTTCTTCGCAGGCGTCTAAAGAGTTATCAACTGCTTCCTTTACTGCCGTCAGCAGCGCCTTTCTCGGATTGTCGAAACCGAGCAGGTGTCTGTTTTTGGAGAAGAATTCGCTTACGCTGATATCCCGCTGTTTTGCCGCTATGGACTCAGCAGTCGCCGCTACAGCGGTAGTTTTCACCTTCTTGGTTTTTCGTGATTTTGATTTTGTGGTTTTCGTTTTAGACTCCGACTTCCCGTCAAAATCGAAGTTCATTTGATTCGTCTGGGTTTTTTTTAATCGAGTTTGCACAGATAAACTTCGTTTACAAAATCAAGTTCCGATAATTCCTTTACTGTTTTTTCGCCCGGTTTTGCGTCAAGGCTGACGGCCAGAACCGCCTTCTTTTCTTTCGCCTTTTGCCCCACACCCATTGTCTGAATATTAATTCCGCCTTTGCCGAGGACTGTGCCGACGGCCCCGATAACGCCGGGCTTATCGTCATTGAATATAATCATCGTGGTATCTGCCGGCGTCATTTCCACGTCAAAACCGTTGATTTCGATAATCCGCATTATTTTATCGCTGAAGACCGTGCCGGTAATGGAGCAGATGCCCTTTGTCGTGGTAATTTTAACGCCAAATCCCGAAGCGACGTTTTTCGCGTCTGTATTTTTTGTTACGTCGATGCTTATCCCTTTTTCCTTTGCGAGGAACGGTGCGTTTACCATATTAACAGGGTCCTCGCAGTACGGCTGCAGCAAACCAATTTGGAATGATGTGGTTATTAAACCGACGTTATGCTCGGCAATAGAGCCTCTGTATTGTAATTCGACCTTTTTGATTTGTCCGCCTGATATAACGCTCACAAGCGTCCCGATCCTTTTTGCCAGTGTTGCATAGAGATTTACTACAGGCAGCATAGCTCCGCCCGTAGCAGGTGCGTTGATTGCGTTTTTGACTGTTCCGGTTTTCAGGAAATCGGCAAGAATTTGTGCGGCTTCGACAGCGACCTCAACCTGTGCCTCTGTGGTGCTTGCTCCAAGGTGCGGCGTAACCAGACAGTTGGCGACTTTTTCATATCTCTTGTTTTGCGGCGGCTCTTGTGCAAAAACGTCCAATGCCGCTGCTGCGATAATCTTTTTCTCGAGAGCATCGTAAAGTGCATCTTCATTTATTATCCCGCCGCGCGAGCAGTTTACGATTCTCATTGTAGGTTTCATCATTTTAAGCTGTGCTTCGCCTATCATATTCATAGTCTGTTCGTTTCTCGGCACGTGCAGTGTGATGAAATCCGCCTCTTTGAAAATTTTATTGATGTCGTCGGTGATTTGAATACTGTATTTTTCCGCGTCCGGCGGCGTGGCCAGCGGGTCGAAGCCCATAATTTTCATATTAAATCCGCCTGCCATTTTCGCCACTGCCGTCCCGATTCGTCCCAGTCCGATTATGCCGATGGTTTTGTTGTTAAGCTGGTTGCCCATATAGCTTTTTCTGTCCCATGCTCCGCCTTTAAGGCTGTTGCATGCCGGCACGACATTTCTGCTCATAGCAAGCATAAGCGCCATTGTATGTTCTGCGGCGCTTAGTGTATTGCCGCCTGGCGTGTTCATTACGAGGATTCCTTTTCGTGTTGCCGTCGGCACATCGATATTATCGACGCCGACGCCTGCCCGTGCGATACCTCGCAGATTACCGGGATTTTCAAGCACCTTGGCCGTTACTTTTGTTCCGCTTCTTACTATCAGACCGTCGTGCTGGCCGATTATGGAGGCAAGTTCTTCCTCGCCTATGCCGACTTTTACTACCGGCTCGACGTCTTTCATCGACTTTAAAAGTTCAATTCCTTCTTTTGCAAGCTTGTCGGTAATGAGAATCTTAATCATCTTTCTCTGCTCCCTTGGTTTACTCACCACGTGTAAAAATCGAGTTCTTTTTGTTCTTCCGCGATGCGGAACTTTTCTTTTTTACAGTTATACAGGTATCTTGTAATGCAGTGAGCCGTTGCCGCAGCCAGTTTTCCCACTGCCAGTTCTGCAGTTGCTTTTTCATCTTCGAAGCCGACTGTTATCTGCCGGCTGGTGTCATTCGCGTCCTGCGGCCATATCTTGTTGCTGTTGGCGTCAAACAGACAGCTTTTAGTAATCATCGTTCCGTTAAAAAGGTCCTCTTCTGCGAACGTGCTTAATTCGAAATCCGTTATCTGGATAGCCAGCACATATTGTGCATTGAGCTTTGAAGTGATTGCAAACGGGTCGTCTCTTTTTTCGTCCGCCAGTTCTCTCCGGCATTTCAGAACGTCCGCGTATGGTATCAGGCGTCTTTTTTTGATTTTTGCCTTTTCTTCAAGTGTCGTGTTTATGGCGTTTGTAAGTATTATCCGCAGGTCTATCGGCGTTTTTATCCACGCCGGCTGGCTGACTGCGATGACAATGTTGCCGTCCGTTTTGGCAAGGTCGAATTCGGCAGGTATTACCTTTTCGGCGTCTGTTTCGCTTGAAAGGATTCCTCCGACATAGCCTGCAGTCTTGCATCCCGTCCAGAATACTGCCGTCGCTGTAATGGATAGCATTATGAAGATATTTTTCTTAGTTATGGACATCTCTTTATTTAGCCCTGCCAGAAATGACGGGGTTATTTTTTATTGCATTTTAGCTATTGCTCTCGCCAATGTTACCGCCCAGCCGCCTGCCAGGATTATTATAATTACCAGCAGTATATATTTTAACCGCCATAATCTCGCCGGGGGCAGGAAAGCGAAGTTTACCCCTAAACAGGTGCTAAGTAAAGAAAAAAACCCGATTGCCGCGAGGATAATACACCCGCCTGCCGCACCGGGCTGGATATAAAAAGCTTCTATTATTTTACCATCCATAAATGCGCTTATAGCCCTTGTCCAGCCGCATGTAGGGCAGGGCAACCCCGTATTTCTCTCGAATGCGCACCCGCCTGCAGGCCCCAAATGCAGCAAATCCGCCTTTATAAGGTAAAAAAGCGCAAATAAAAAGGCGATTATCACAAAAACCCAAAAAAATGTGATACGGTCCTGCCGCGTGGACTTAATAAACCATTTTGACTTTTTCCGTTCTATCATTTAATATCAGGTTACTTTTATAGAATATTATGTCAAGCAGGGAAAGGATTTAATGGCTCTTGATAATAAGGATTTAGGTTTTTTACTGGAAACAGCCATAGTAGCCGCCCGCCTTGCAGGCCAGCGGGCTATGGAGGAGATAAACTACGTAAAGGCTGTCCTCAAAAACGACACTGAGCTTGTAACGGACGCAGATATTCGCTGCCAGCAGATTATAATAGATACCATTAAGCAGAATTACAGCGACCACGGCTTTGTAGCCGAGGAAGGCAAAAACGGCGGCCTTTTCAAACAGCCGCCCCGTAATGGCCAAAATGTATGGTGGGCCATCGACCCAATCGACGGCACAAATAATTTTGCACATAAAATTTTAAGTTTCACCGTCAGTATAGCAGTCGTCAGCGATGGCCGGCCTGTGCTCGGCGTAATTTATGAGCCTGCCACCGACTCAATGTTCACAGCAGCAGGCGATGGGCCGCCTCAGTGTAACACAAGGAGAATTGAAGCAAACGATAGCGACCTTACCGTATTTGAAACCATCGGCGTTGAAAGTTTATATACCAATGGCGCTCCTAACTGGGTAACCTTTCTTTTGAAAACCCTGCGATGTAGAAGCCTCGGCTCAACGGCATTGCACCTTGCCTATGTTGCCAAAGGCTCCTTTATTGCCGCTATAATGGACAAGCCCAAGATTTGGGACATCGCGGCTGGTGCCGTTTTGGCCCAGTCCGCAGGCGCAATAGTCAGCGATTGGTCCGGCAAACCTCTTTGGCCTGTCGATATGCAAAACTATACCGGCCAGCCTATAAAGACCCTCGCTGCAAATAAAAAAACCCACAAAAAACTCGTCGATATTATCAATAAGTAGCTGCTAATACACACTGACGAGAAAATCTAAAACCATACTTTTTATATCCTCTGTGACCTCAATTTTTTTTCAAAACGCGCAAAAAAAAACGTGCGCGTTTTGAAAATCTAAAAAAAATTGCATCCTTATTTGACAAGGGGTTATGAAAAATCGACCCGGAATTTTACCCGATTTTTTTGCAAAAACGCGCAACTTTTCAGGTAATACGGGGGGAGTATGTTGCCGGAGGCAACATAGAAAATCGAGAATCGAAAGTCGAGAATTGAAATCCAGAATAACGATTTGGCCCCTGGCCAATAGAGCAATCGAGAATCGAAAGTCGAGAATTGAAATCCAGAATTCTTGATTGCGGTCAAATTTCGATTGTCGATTTTCAAAAAAGAGAAATGTAGCCACGTCCTTGGGACTCCTTACGGAGAAGGCACCAAGACACGAAGAAATTGAAGATTGAAAAATGAAGAATTTGAAGTCGAAAAAAGGCAACATAGAAAGGCGGAAAGAATTGAAAAATGAAGATTGAAGATTGAAAATATGAGGAATTCGCTAAAGGCGGAGAAATTGATTATGGAGAAAATTACTTTATCTATCCCGATTCCGAAAATTATTACCAGTCTTGTCCTGTGGTTCGTTCTGCGATACAGGAAAAAACACTGCGGATACCCTTTCAGACGCATAAAACTGATTACAAACGAAGACGTCGATACCAAGCACAAATACGCAACCGTTGACCCTGACGATTATAAGCAGTTGTCCCAATATACCTGGCTGCTTTCTGAAAGCACAAGTGGGAATTGTTACGCTGTCCGGCTTGAAGGCAGAAAAATTGTGTCTATGCACAGGGTAATTATGAACGCTCCTAAAGGCAAAATCGTTGACCATAAGGACAGAAACGGGCTGAATAATACCAAAAGGAATTTGCGATTTGCCACGCGTCAGGAGAATAACTGCAATGTAAAACGAACCAAAAAAAACGGGACTTCCAAATATAAGGGAGTCAGTTTTACCCCGAAAACAAAAAGATGGAAAGCACAAATACATAATAACGGCATACGTTACTATTTGGGGTATTTCGATACAGAAGAAGGTGCCGCAAAGGCATACGACCAGGCTGCGCGAAAGTATCACGGAGAGTTTGCAGTGCTTAATAATGTATAAACCGAACCTTAAAAATTCCTGCGGCTTTCACCGATTTTTTTCACCACGAAGACCCGAAGAAACACGAAGAAAAATTAGACACGGATTTACACTGTTTTTTGTGAGCCACAGAGCTCACAGAGAACACAGAGCATTTTGCTTTAAGGCAGTGCATAAACGCACTATAAAATTCAAACAGCCCCTTTTTGAAGTTAAACTTCAACGGGTCTATAATCGAATTTTTTACCGCTGCGCGACCGCGCCTTAAAGCAAATGAACGTTGCCACTATGCTGCATTGCAGTATACTGCATACGAGTATAGTGATTAAGGAATTGAAGATTTGAGATTTAAAATTTAATATTTGTGGAATCGCTAAAGACAGGATTTTTAAAAGACCTTACTTGATAACTATCAAGCAAAGACAGGGAGAAACGAGAGTTTAAAATTCAATCCTTCGGCAGGCTCAGGACAGGAGTTGAAAGTGCAAAACCAAAAATCAAAATTTAAAAATTGTGGAGCCGCCGAAGGCGGATAAAAACAAATTGCAGTTGCCGGTCGAGGGCTGCGATGACCCCGATGAGATAGCCGAAGCGGCATCTCACAGGGCAAGGGAACGGACAGAATTACGCAGGAGTGAAACGACGGAGTAAAATAAAAGATTACCGAACCGAAGGCAGCAACTGATTCCAATTTTTCGGTTGAGTTTGAAAAGTAACCACGGATTACGCGGATTTCACAGATTTTACTGATTCATTTAGTTGCGAAAATACTTGCTTTTCTTTCTGGTTTAACGATATACTATTTTTCTAAGGCCGGGATGCGGCCCGCCACAAAGAAGGCGGGCAAACTTTTGTATTGTAATGGAAGTATGTGTTACCAGATTTTGAATATACCGGAAGAGAAAAAAATCAATAAATTGGACATAGCTATGTCGATATGTGATAAAGTGTAAATATGAGACTTGTGCCTATGGAAGGTTTCTTTGGTAGCACAGAATAGATTGATTTCGCAGGTTCAAACGAATTTGGAGCGGTGCGGGTATGCAAATGGCCTGTTGCAGCCAAACTATGTCTATGAAGATGGTGTAGGAAAACATACTGTTGCATTAGCAGGATTTGCCAGGCCTGTATATGATTCTCGCACATCTTGTATTTCGGTAATCGGATGCGACGAGTCGCTGGGAGCAACGGAAAAATATGTGAATCAGTTTCGAGGATTCGGGGCACCTGTTATATTTGTCTGCTGCAACGGAACACTTCAATGGTGGAATGTGGGAACACAAGGAGCAAAGTGCGAAAAAACAGTTTCAAAAGACGAAGTTAATGGTTTTTTTTCCGTACATAAGAAGGAGTTTTCACCTGATAGAATTTGGCGTGCCAAAAATCTTGGACGTGTCGATACAAGTCAACAGTTAAAATTCGTTGACATTGGGTTGATGCCCTTATTGGAGCACGAGATGGGGGTGCGTCTTGGCGAACTGATGAATAGAGTCATCGGTCAACTTCGTAAGGGTTTTGTGGGTAAGCAAGCGGAGAATGCCCAAAATCAACGATGGATTTTCCGAGCAGGATTCTGGCTTCTTTGCGCGAAGATTCTCAAGGATAAAGGGGGGGTGAGCGGGTTTATCCGGTTAGATCTGAGTGATGTTAATGATGTGCTTAAGGCGGTCCAAAATCATTACCATGCAAATCCGAAAGAACTCGTAGTTGTTCAAACCAAACAACAAGCTCAAGCTCTCAAAGAAGCGGCGGAGCAAGTTAAGAAATTTGCCAGTTTGAGCAATCTGACTACCGAAGCTTTTGCCTATATGTATGAGAACGTCCTTGTTGATGAAAAGCTAAGATCGGCCCTGGGTATTCATGCAACACCTTCATATTTGGTTGATTATATCGTATGGCAACTTTGGCCGTGGATTGAGCAAATCCCAGAAGAGGAACGAGTTGTCCTCGAGCCGGCGTGCGGTCATGCTCCGTTTCTTACCAGTGCAATGCGATTATTGCGAGAATTCTTTAAAGGTAACGAAAGAGAATTCCACGAGTATGCGCAAAAACATCTTATAGGGATAGAAAAGGATACTTTTGCGCGGGAAATTGCAAGGTTGTCATTAACTCTGGCAGATGTTCCGAATCCAAACGGATGGAATATCGTAGAAGGTGACATTTATCAGGGCGATACGCTGAGCGAAAATGCAGGAAAGGCAACGATCTTATTGTGTAATCCGCCCTTTGAAAAGTTTGATCGAGACGAGAAAAATAGATACGCTGACCTCAATTGTGAAAATAAAGCAGCCGAAGTTCTTTTTCGAACCTTATCGTATTTGCCTGATAATTCTGTTTTTGGCGTGATATTACCACAGGGATTCCTCGATGCAGAAAATTTATCTGG
Source organism: uncultured Planctomycetaceae bacterium (assembly GCA_964619675.1). Taxonomy (GTDB): domain Bacteria; phylum Planctomycetota; class Phycisphaerae; order Sedimentisphaerales; family UBA12454; genus JAPLMW01. Next base: position 50,256 of record CAZUEO010000002.1, read on the forward strand.
ATTGAGAAAACAGATACTCGATGATTTTGAACTGAGCAAAATCTGTATTTTGCCAGACAACGTCTTTGCCAAAGCAGGACACCCTTCGACCGTATTATTGGGGCGAAAAATTAAATCGGACAAGAAAATTTCTTATGTCAGAGTTCCTAAAGCTGACCTTAAAGCCTTTAGGGAAAATTATCAGACAAAAGAAGACTCTGTTTCCAAAGAAAGTCTATACAAAGCCGAAAATTATAGCTTTCGACGATTAGAGTTTAATATTGTTTGGGAGTACTGTACTTCACTGCGAACACTCGGGGACATTTTTGATGTCGGTAGAGGCATCGAATATAAAAGCGAATTAAATATTGATTCCAAAATTAGTCCTCGCAAAAAACCGGGCTTCCAGAAGGGATTTTACAGCTACGATAGCAATCCACCCATCCATACGTTGCCCGAATTAGTTTGGTTGAATATATCACGAGAGTCCATACAAAGTTATGGTTCTGGTATTAGTAATAAGCCTAAAGTTCTGGTGAACAGGATTAGAGGCGGGCGTTCACCTTGGAGGCTAAGAGCATGGATAGACATAAATAGATATCCCTTCGGAAAGGCCTTTCTTTCGGTAACTCCAAAAGGTGACATTTCTTTATATACAATTTGGGCTTTGACTAATTCGCCATTGGCAAATGCTTATTTGTATGATTATTGCGAAAGAGATAACAAAGAAGGAGTTCTAAGAAAAGTACCCATCCCGCCATTTGTAAAAGGAACTTTTGAAAAACTTGAAGGATTGGTCACGGAATATTTCAAATTGATGGAAAAGAGAGATTCAAAATTTGGTGTCGACGTTCGAGACAAAGCAAAACAATTACTTCTATCAATTGATGCGGAAGTGATGCGATTGTATGATCTGCCGCCGAAGATGGAAAAGCAGATTTTGGATTTATTCCAAGGGAAACAAAGAAAAGGGGTGGATTTCGATTTTAAAGGTTATTATCCTGAGGGCTTTGAGTCTGCTGTGCCTCTGCATGAGTATTTATCGGAAGAGTACCAGCGCTCAACAATTACCTTCGCTGATGAATGGGTAAAAAAACACCGTTCACCAGAGATAAATGAAATTTTGGAAACAGCAACAGAGGCTTTTGAGGAGAAGTCGAAAGATGCGTGATTTTCTTATTGATACGAATATCTGGGGATACTGGTTTAATCCCAATAAAGAGCCGCTACATAGTAATGTATTGAAACGTGTTGCCGAACTAAAGCATCAATCAGAAAATGGTAATAATCCTTTTAAAGTTTGGATTTCTTCCGTGACTTGGGGAGAAATAGAATTTGGGTACCGCGTGCAAACAAAAAAAGATAGTTCGTTAGAAACGCAATTTCGGCAATTTATTAATGATATTGCTCCAATAGAATTTCAAATTGATAAACATGTCACGCTGCAATATGGACGGATACGGGCAATGCTGTTTGAGAAATTTGGGCCAAAAGACAAGAGAATTAATGGGCGAAGACCTGAACAACTTATAGACCCCGTTACATCTCTTCAACTTAAAGTCCAGGAAAACGACCTCTGGATTGTTTCTCAGGCTATAACAAGAGATTTTACACTGGTCACAAATGATACAGTATCTTTAAAACCACTTTTGGACGTAGTAAGTAACGAATTACATATTGAAAATTGGGCAGCATAGAAATTATAAAAAAATGGATATTTAGGTATTTCATTGGGGTTAATCTGTGTCTAAAAAACCGTCCCTGCTCTTGGGCGGTTCTTTTTACCAAATACCCCAAGAATCCGCGTAATCCGTGTAATCTGTGGTTAAAGTATCTCGGTTCTCTGTGGCTAAAATAAAGATTTGACAACGAAACAGCTATTGCGATAATGAGGGGGAAAGTGGATTGAATCATCAGGAAAGGGACGGAATATGGAATCTAAAAGGCTTTACTTATTAGTGGTAATAGCAGTTATAGGCTTATTTTCTATTGCACAGGCCGAGAAAAGGCCTACCGCGCTGGACGAATCGGCTCAGCCGGCACGTGAGGCGGATAATGTCAAATTTCCTTATGTCGGCGAGGTTACCGGCACTGAGATTAACATTCGTTCGGGCCCGGGTATGAACTTTTACAGCTGCGGTAAGATAAACGCACCGGCAAGAGTTGTCGTTGTGGACCGGAAATACAGCTGGAGCAAGATACTGCCGCCGCCTGGCAGCTTCTCCTGGATTTTCAGACAATCTGTGCAGACAGACTCTGATAGTCCCGGCGTCGGCATCGTGAATGCGGATGATGTGCGGGTTTACGCAGGGTCGGATGAGTTGGAACCTATGCGCTCCGACAGCGTCCAGATAACACTGTCTGCAGGCCAAAAAGTACGCATCATCGGTGAGCCCACAGGCGATTATTACAAAATCGCGCCGCCTGAGGGCGCCACGCTTTGGATAACCAGCCAATATATCAGGTTCATACGCAGCGCAGATGAGATAGATGTGAAAATTCCACAAAGTGCACCTGATGCAGATATCGCAAAACCTGAAATGATTATAGGACAAGTCGAGACAAAGAGCCGACAGCTCGAACAATACTACACATTAAGAAAGCAATTCGATGATGAAAAGACCAAGCCGCTTGGACAGCAAAACTATACAAAAATAAAAGCGGAAGCCGAAGCACTAATTGCAGACCCTGACAGCGGAGATGCAGGCGATTACGCAAAATACCTGCTCAAGGACATCCGGCGATGTGAGCTTGCAAAAGAATCCGAGGGCGCAGTCGAAATCCAAAAAACAGAACTGCAGCAGGAAATAACAGAAATCGAAAAAGAGTATCAGGAAAAACTGCAGAATATCCCGGATGTCGGCAAATACGCTGTTATGGGCATCTTCAAGCAATCCCATGTCTACGAGGGCCAGGCGACAGGCCAGCGATTCCTGATTGTCGATGACGGCAATACCCCGGTCTGCTACGCAGAACCGGCAGGCGAAATAGCAGATGCCAACCTGACGGAATACTACGGTCAAAAGGTGGGCCTGATCGGCCAGATTAGCGCCGATAACCAAAGCCATCTCGCATTAGTCAGATTTGAAAAGATAGAAAAACCAGAAACAACAGAACCAGAGAAAGAATAGAGCCACAAAAGCACTCGCCTTCGTGCCTAAGTCCCTTGAGGACTACGGACGGGCAGGTTCGATACTGCCTGACCCATCGGAGCCAGGCTTGCTGCCGTCCGAAAGGACTGAGGCTAAATCACGAACCTGCGGATTCGGGTCATTTTTAGCAGTCCAGCTTAAAACAGGCTTAAACTTCTTAGTTTGATTTTTGCTGAGAGCAAGAACGGCTATTAATCTTACAGGCCAATTATCATTATTCAGTTCCGCTGATATGGTGTCCGTTAGCCGATAATCGAGCTTGAGTTTTAATATCGCGGCGATTGTCTGCACCTTTAAAATCCAGTCATCTTCAGACAAGCACCTTGCAAGAGCCGAGCTTAGTATCTGGGGCTCGGCATAAATAAATCTGTAAGCAGGGCCTGTCCGGCGAAACTCCTGCTGCTCGGCGAGCAGGCCTGCAAAAAGCTCGGCGGATTTTGCTTTCTGGCCCTGATGGCCTTTCCTTATGGTGTCAAGCCTCTGCTGGAGATAGCGGGTATTGATATCAACCTTGCGGCGACTCACAACCACGGTCGCAGGTTTTATTGGAAGCGCGTTTCTTATCTGGCCGTTTGCATCTGTTTGCGGGTCAATGTACGCAGTGTATTCAAGAGTTAACTGGGCCTGCGGATGACAATCAAGGATATATTTTACCCTGCCGGTATCGAGACGCAGCGGAATAAACAGGGCGTTGCCCGGCCTGATTTCATAAGACGGCCTGACGGTTTTGGCGATAAGAGCCGGTATCTGCTCGGTGAAATCGCCGACAATTCTCGCATCGACTCTTATGTTGCCTTTGAGCATTGCATCCGGGCCTACAACCATCGATTCTGAATAGTTATTTATTATTACAAGATTGCCTGTAATTTCACTGCCGTAAGAAAACACAGAGCCCTTCACCTTAAGCTCCAGTGATACCATCTTTTCCGGTTCGACAAACCGGCTGAAAATCTTGCGCCCGAAATCGTTCTGCAACGCGGTCATAAACGCTTCGGCATTAATGCCGGACGCATAATTTGGGTCGAGCTCTTTAAGCTTTGCCTTTGCTTTTTGTGCTTCGAAACTTCCCGGGTCGGTATTAACTACCCTGCTAAGCAGGTCGGTTGCGGAACCCGTGTCCTGTTTTTGCAGAAGAATCGTGGCTTTTGCAATCGCTGCCGGCTGCGTTGTGGTGCCGATTTTTTCGAGTACCGAGTCGGCAAGGTCGTTCTGATTGTTTATCACCATGGCATAAGCAAAAAGGGAGGCGGCATTAAGCGAATTCGGGTCGGCATCATAAGCCTTGGTCGCCCAGACTAAGGCCTGGTTGGCGTTGACATCGGCGAGAAAGCTGTAGAACCATGCAAAATCCTCAAGCTCCGATGAAGATGCCCTCAGCCGGCCGGCAAGAATTTCATTCGAACGCGTCTGTATTCCGCTGAGTATCGCCTTGCGATTCTTTTCGTCGCCGGCAAGCTTCGCCGCTGCCCAGGCGGTCGCCTCGACCTGCATGTCAAAGATGTCTTTGTCACGAAGCTGCTGCAGAATCTGACTGCACTGACGGTATTGACGAGCGTTATAACAATTAAGAATCCACGGTCTGTAAATATCCGGCCCTAAAGACTGCCTGCCGCTGAGATACTTGAGCAAGTCGGCACAGTACCCGTAAGCAGCCGAGGCGGGTTCAGAAAGACCGAGTATCTGGGCATATTTCGCAAATCTCAGGGCAGGGTCGATATCAAGAGGATTGGCCCTTACCGCATAACGGAGATTCTGAAGATAAACGATGTCGGGCAGCGGCTGGCCGCCTGCCTCAGCAAGCTCTGCGAGCTTGGCAAAGGCGAGCCGGTTGTATTTATTCGCTGAAAAAGCTTTTACAAGATATGTTTGAGCCTCGACGGCATCGCCCGTTTCAGCAGTCAGAAGCCCAAGCTGCGTCAGGAGGTCTGACGCAAACATTATATTTTTCCGCTTAAACTGATTAAGCAGCTTTTCCAGCAGCTGTTGGCGCTGCTCCCTGCTGTTGAGTCGCTGGAGCAGATAACCGACCGCCTTCGACGACACTTCAAGGTCCGCTGAACGGTCGATATATTCTCTGATTGCCAGCTTTACGGCATCCGAAAAATTCTCTTCAGGGTACTGCCAGGCAATGTTAATGATATCAGATAAAACATAATTTGCCCTGCTCTCGAGGCTAATAGCGGCATTAAAAAATATAATCGCCTGCTTTGCCGAGAGAAAATCGGCATCTTTGGCGGTGTAAAGCTCATAGCCGATATCGTAAAAAGTCCTGGCAGTCAGCGAAGAAAGCAATCCTTCTGAAATTGCGGCGCGCTCAGCTTTGACGGTCGCAGGGGTTTTCTCTGCCGGCACGGCGTCAGTTAAACCTGTATCGATCTCGGTAGCTGCGCCAGTATCGACAACTTCATCAACTTCAACGGCCCAAGCGGCGCCGGCAGCATAAGAAATTATAAAAACAAATAAAAGCAGGATTTCTGTTTTTTTACCAGCCATTTTCTAAATCAGTTTAAAATTACCCTTAATCTTTATATCGGCTATAAATGTTTATAAATGCAGTATTTATGCTGCCGGGGCAATTTTTGCAGGCACAGGCGATATATAGCGGTTTTAAATTACTTTATTTCAGCAACTTACGGCCGGTTATAAGCGAAAGCATCTCGATTCTCAACACCACCGCTCCGATAAGGTACACTGCTACTGCCGTTATAATCACAATCAGCATTTGAATAAGCTGCGGCAAATGCGAGGCGAGCTTCATTGAAAAGGCGGCGGCGAGAAACATAATAACCGTATTAACCAATATTTTTACAAACTCAACCGCAAAACCATCAAATATTCCCGTGCCGAATTTTTTTACAAGGCCTTTCAAAAGAACCCCAACCTGAAAATATGAACACAGACTCGTCGAAAGCGCAAGGCCTGCAGCGCCCATCGGCCAAATCAATACAAGGTTAAGTATTAAATTCAGCACGACCGCTGTCAGGCTTGTCCGCATCGGCTTGCGGGAGTCCTGCGTTGAATAATAGGCCTTCGAACAAATCTGCTGCAGGAAAAAGCCTGTCAGTCCCAAAGTATAACATACCAGCACAGAGGCCGTAATAATCGTGTCGCGGGAAGTGAACCTTCCATGCTCGAAAAAAAGCCTTATCAGCGGCCGGCGAATCATAATCAGACCGACCATTGACGGAAAGGCCACAAAGATTGCACTCTTGATGCTCCTCGATATCGTTGCACAAAGAGCCGCAGTATCTTTCCTGGCAGCATCGGCGCTCATAACCGGAAATACAACGGTTGCAAGACTTATGCCGAACACGCCAAACGGCAACTGATACAGCCTTTGAGCGTAAAACAACTGCGAAACCGCTCCGGCCTGCATGGGATATGCAAACTGCCTGCCTAAAAAGAAAAAGCTCATGCCTTTTTCTGCAGAGCCTGAAAACCATAATGCAATGAATTTGTCCAACAGGGTATTCATCTGCGTCGCGGTAAGGCCGAGAATCATCGGAGCCATAAGAAATAAAACCTTCTTAAACGCATCGGACCTGACCTGCCAGGCAGGCCTAATCCGAACGCCTATGAATTTAAGCGGTATAAACTGCGTGAAAAGCTGCAAAAAGCCGGAACCGACGACGCAGCAGGCGAGAAAATACACCTGGCCGTCGGGGCTGAACGTCAGGACCCAGCCGCCGAAAAACAATGACGCTACCATAACGATATTCAGGATTATCGGCGCAAAGGCAGGCGCCGTAAAATGCCGATGCGAGTGCAGCACACCCGCAGCTATCGCCTCGAGACATATCAGAATCATATAAGGCAGCATTATCCCCGTAAGCGCCAGCTTAAGCGCGGTCGCGGACATCGGCGAAAAGAAAACATACCAGGCCCAGACCGTTATCTCGCCGATAATAACAATACAGGAAAGTATCACAAAAATAACCGTCATCACCGTCGAGGCAAGCCGCTGGGCCGATTTGCTGTCTCTGGCAAGCTCCTGACTGTAAACCGGAATCAGTGAGCTCGAAGCGGCGCCTTCGCCAAAGAGACTGCGGGCCAGATTGGGTATCGTAAATGCGATTACCCAGCTGTCCATAAGCTCCGTTGCGCCGAAAAAGAAGGCAAACGTCATCTCACGCAGCAAACCCGTTATCCGGCTGATAATCGTAAGTAAAACCGTCTGTCTGAATCCCTTGAACATAATGAAAAGGTAAAAGGCGAAAGGCGAAAAGTCAAAAGTAAAAATTTATTTAGCCCCTGCCACTCGTGGCAGGGTTTTAGGCCGCCACAAGTGGCGGCCGCTAAATATTGAGTGGTTTAACAAAATTCCAGTTCTGGCAAGGCATCCCTGCAAAAGCAGGATTTGAGTTTATATAATCTATTGCCGATTTTAATGTTTCTAAATCATCTATAAACACTTTCCAGTAGCCCTCTGTCCATGGAGATTTTACAAGATTTAGATTCTTCGTCGCAGTACCTTTTAATTTGTTGACAATATAGCTAATTTTATACTCGGAGCGCAAGACAAGAATGTGAATATGGTCTTTCATTATAGCACAAGCCGGCACTGATAATTTCAATCCTTTGATTGTATGCGCAAACGAATCTGCAATTATCCGCTGTGATTTTTCGTCTATGAAGTATGGTTGGCGATTCAATCTTTTTGAAGCATCTGACCAGAATTTAGTTAAATGTCCTCTATCCGGCACATTATTTTGTTTGCCGTATTTTATGGGAGCGGTTATTGCGAGTTTTCGATTGTATATCTCTTTAGAAAATGAACCTCTTGGGTCATTTGGCAGCCAAGTTCCATAAGTTGTAAAAACAATATGATAGGCGATTATCATTTTAACTCCCTTCATTTAGCCCCCGCCATTGTGTGCGGGGTTTTAGGCCGCCACAAGTGGCAGCCGCTAAATACTATCTTTCTGGCCGGCAACGGCCAGGACAAACGCAAAAACCTTATTAGCGCCTGCCTCTTTTAAAACCTTCGCGCATTCGTTCAATGTCGCACCTGTTGTCTTGATATCATCGACAAGACAAACGTTTTTACCTTTAAAGTTGTGCCCTTTCCTGACGGCAAATGCGCCTTCGACATTTTTCCTTCTCGCAGCGGTTGTAAGCTCGGCCTGCTGTCGGGTATAACGGATGCGGACAATGTCCGTATTAAACTTTGCCTTGCCGAGATTTAAATTTTTAGCGATTAATGAGGATTGATTAAAGCCCCGCTGAAATCTTTTTCGCCAGTGCAGCGGCACCGGCACTATAAAATCCACCGGCTCGCCAAAAGCAGACCGGCTGATTGCATCCTGTGCAAGGCTTAAAAGAGGCTCCAGAAGATATGTACGGTCGGACAGTTTAAATTTTATAATCAGAGTTCTTAACGGTTCCCGATAGGCGCCCGCACAGGCAATCGAATCAAAGCAAAAATTTTCCTGCCTGCAGTCACCGCAGCCGTCGGGCAGCCGGGCAAAGGCGCTCAGTTCATTTCCACATCGCAGGCAGTGCGAATCGACGATACAAAACGACAGACTTTGCCAGCAGCCGGCACAGAAATATTCGTCGTCTTCACTGATAGCGGCATTGCAGAGCCTGCAGCGGTTTTGCCAGATAGTCTGGCGCAGGTTTTTAAGAAAATTTCGAGCCGACTTTATAGCTTTCTTCACACGGACAATTATAAAAATCGCCGCAATAAAATAAAGAATATTCAAGTTTACTATTTCAAATCGAACAAACTGTTGTCCAGCGGTCCAAACCAGCCGAGCATCACATCGGACGAATTAATCCCGTCGTAAATAACTATATTAAAATCAGTCATTGTTTCCGAGCTTATATGTCCATCGACCCAGCCGACATTCGCCTTGTCTCTGTGCCTGAAATGTATTGATGGCCAGTAATAGCCCCATTCATTGCGCGGCGGTTCAGCAAATGAATACTCCAGATAATAGGGTGTTCCTCCGTCTGCTTTGGCCATTGCACAATCCGCAAACATTACTGTTTGGGCCGATGAAGCAACTTCAAAATTTCTGGCAGATTTTTTATAATTTTCGGAAGTCTCCCCCCCCCATATCCTTGAGCCTATATATCTCATATTATAGCCGTATCCACCGCAGCCGTCTTCAAAGCCTTTTCTGAAGTTAACCCTTTGAGGACATTGTTTGACATCGTCGCCGACAATATAGGAAACAAGAGGGCTTTTGCGCCAGTCAAAAGGACTGCTGCTATCGACCCGTACACCGTGCCATCGCTGATTATTTTCCTCGCCAGTGGCGCCATCGACCGCCGCCAGGACAAAGCGGCCTTCATTTTCTATCGCATAACCGGTATTTGCCAGTACAAGCTGATAAAGATTGTTTTTACAGACAACGGCTTTGCACTGTGAACGTGCCGAGCCTAAAGCAGGTATCAAGATACCCATAAGCAAAGCTATTATTGCTAAAACAACCAGCAATTCCACAAGCGTAAATGCTTTTTTCGATATATTCATAAATTACTCGCAACCTACGGCTGCTCTTGATGAATTACGCCTACCGCATCAAGGTCAAAACCTCCCGTGGGAAAAGGCGTCGGCCAGGGGTCGTTTATTTTGCTGCCGACAGAATCCATGCTCGACCATTCGGCGAGCCATTGGAACATAAATTGCCCGATATCAGCCATGTCGACAATTCCATAAGGGGCGGCAATATCGCATCGCTGATTCCATCGAGCGCTCCCGGTTTCACTTAAATACGCGGCGGTCAGTACGCTGTAATCTAAAAAATTCACGAACCCGTCATTATTAAAATCAGCAGATTGAATACAGCCCACAACATCGATTATCCTTATATGCGTAATCGAATTAATATCCAAATCTTCAATGCCGGCAAGCTCCTGCAGGTCAAACGGCGTGCCGTAACCGGCCCTGTATTTGCCGGCAAGATTATAAACATTGGTCGTATCTACACTGCCGAAACCGCCAACCTGGGTATTAGGGTCTGTAAGTGAAGCAGCATCAAAACGAAAGAAATTATCGCCGTCACTGCTGACTTCTACAAATCCAAGCTCTAAAAAAGTGTCGTCATGGCCATTTTCAAAAACTGCGAAATCGAAACCGGCTCTGTTTGTTATCGGATTTTGAAAGCCGAGCGTGACTATTCCTCCATCGCCAAGACTTACCACGTCGTACACCTTAAAAGTGTCGCACTGAGCAGGACCGAGACAATTTGCTTCATTACCAAAACTGACATATCCCAATTCAGGTATGCTGATGTCAATAAACCCTTGCTCAATAACGGCAGCCGCAGCCCAGGCAACAATATTAGGGTCGTTTTTATAAATTGCCGTTGAGCCGGGCTGGCCGGCAGGCGGCGCATAAGGACCAGCCAGTAAAACAGGACAGAAAAAAACAAAAACCAAAATAGTTTTTTTCAACATTTTACTCTCCTGTTTCGAAACAACAATAATCCGCTTAAACTCATCAAAATTAAAGTTGCCGGTTCGGGAATGATAAGATTGTCCATAGCAAAATATGCAGGCGTATTCATTCCATAGTCGCCGATATCGCTGGAACTGAGTGAAAATTCGAGCGTCTTTACAACACCGAGAGAATCAAAAGCCACATACTGCCAGCTATCAACAATATAATCACTGCCGCCATCTTCGAAACGGTAATCAGCAAGATAAAAATCAACCGAGCCGGTTACGGAGCCCGACACATCTTTGCCTGTAATGGTCAGCAAAAACCAGTCCTCATCGCTGCCGGCTATCCCACCGAATTTTTTGCTGAATCCGGAGCCCTCAAGCATATCCAATGCGGTATATGTATTATTCGTGAAATACGCTCCCTGCACTTCATAAGCAGTCTCGAAAGTTATCGAGACTGGAATAACCTCGTAAGAGTGCATCCAGTCAAGGCTTAAAGACGAGACGGCATAATTGGCTGAACCGCCGGCACCTGAGCCGGCGAAAGAGCTGAATTGATTTGTGTAACCTGCCGTGGTCGTATCGGTCATATTTGAATAGACAAATCCATCCCAGCTGTACCCTCCGTCATTGTGATAAAAATTAACTCCTCCGCTGACAAAGCCGGTTTGGCCTGAGCCTGCACCGCCCCAGTGACTTTCCGGCTCAAGCGGATTATCGTCGAAAGTTACAACTGAAGCATTTACGACAGCAGCAAGACTTAAAACCGCCAATAAAGCTGTAAAAAACCTTGTACTCATACTTTTCTTCTCCTTTTTCCATAATTTTTCGAAACCGACAATAAAAAAGCCGCTGTTCCTGCAAAAGGAACAGCGGCTTTAATAATCCACAAATAACACCCATAACGGGCGCATTCATTAGTGTTCCTTACGCGAGAACCCTCAACAAATTACCAATTACAGGCAGGTTTTCTGACTTGCGCTCCACCAGAAAGAACCCTTCCCATCCAAAAAGAACAGTGGGACAACTTCTTTCGGTCTCCCGATACAATCAGGACAAACGCTTACAGCGGCGCGACCGCCACGGATTTTCACCGTGTTCCCTTTTCTGCAATCGGCTATTTATTTTTTAAAAGAGCAACCGTAATTTAATACATATAAAAAAATACGCAAGCAAAAAACTTATTTCAGCATAAAAATTACAACCAGCATCGCTATAATTGCAAGTGTGCAAACAGCCAAAGCAGCGACAAAAACCCACATAAAGCGCTTATGCTGCGTATTTAAGATGTATTTGAGGTACCTGTCGGACGCTGAAAAAGTCCTGCTTAACTGAATTATGCTGTCGGTTTGACCTTCAACATTGTCTTTTAATTTATCAGTTATGCTGTTAAATTTTGCAAAGCCCGCGGCAAGCTGGGCATCGACATCGGCGCCTGCAGCGAGCTGAACCGCCATTTCCGAAATCGCATTGGTCTGTTTTTCTGCAGCGGCAGGAATCTTTTCAATCGTCTCGACAAACTGCTGATTTTTAACCGCCTGCGCCTTTAGCTGCTCGACAAGCACATCAATAACGACCTCTTGATTTTTCAAACTTTCGGGAAAATTCTGCAAAAATTTCGGTAATTCATCTATCCGCTCTATAAGCTGCTCGTTCTGTTTAATCTGGCGGTCGATGTTTTCATTTATGCCGCCAAGCTTTTCGACGAGCTGCTCAAACGAATTCTGGAGCGTTTGGATTGCTTCAACGCGGTCGATAGATTCGTTCCTGCGCAGGATAGCGCCGCTGGAATCGAGCGGTTTTCCGGAAACCGCCCTTTTTCGTAAAGGCTCATACAGGCTTTCTTTCCTCGCCGAAAACCATTTGCCTGTCCTTGAAATAAACTCCCTTATCGCCATAACTCTTCCATTAAGCTGATATATTCAGTATAATTACTCATAAATTCCGTGAAAGCAAGAAAAAAAGCGTAAAATCAGGCTAAATTAAAAAGATGAAACTGGTTACGTTTAAAAGAGATACGAAAATTTCCTGCGGCGCACTGACCGATAGCGGTATTGTGGATTTGACAGGCGATTTTCAGAGCGCAAAACAAATAATCGCAGGCGGTAATGAAAGTATCAGAAAAATTCAAACTGTTGTTAATAAATGTACAAAATTTATAGACCCGACAAGTATAGAGCTGCTGGCGCCTATTCTGCGGCCGGGCAAAATTCTCGCCCTTGCAGGCAATTACGCAAAACACATCGTCGAGGCGGGCCTGAAACTGGGTCTGAGCCGGTCACCTCGAAAAACTACAGTGCCTCGTCCTTTTCTTAAACCAAATACAGTAATAAATCATCCGAATAGCATTATCCCCTGGCCGGTTTACAGCAGCCAAATCGATTATGAAATCGAGCTTGCCGTTGTCATCGGCAAAACTGCAAAATGTGTGAGCCCGCAAAAAGCAAAGGAAGTAATCGCCGGCTACACAATTGCAAATGATGTCTCCGCCAGAAGCGTAACCTTCAAACAGGCAAGAGCGAAAAGACCTTGGGATGAATTTTACGACTGGCTAAACGGCAAATGGGCCGACGGCTTTTTGCCCCTCGGCCCCTGTATGGTTACCGATAATGAAATTCAAAACCCGCAAAACCTGCAAATGACCTTAAAAGTCAACGGCGAAATCCGTCAGAATGCAAATACTTCAGATATGATTTTCAGCGTTTACGAGACAGTGTCGTTTTTAAGTTATATGATGACGCTTGAGCCTGCCGATTTAATTGCAACAGGAACACCGCAAGGCGTGGCAATGGCGACGGGAAATTTCCTGAAGGCAGGCGATAAAATCGAATGCACAATTGAAAAAATCGGCACTCTTACAAACACTCTCGGCGCCGAACCGGAAAACTTTTACGAACCGCTGGCAAAATAATTTCGCATTACGACGGTACGGCAGTCTTATTCTGGTCCATAAATCCTTCGAGCCGTCTGCATCTTACGGGGTGCTGAAGTTTTCGTATTGCCTTTGCCTCGACCTGTCTTACCCGCTCTCTGGTAACTTTGAAAATCCTGCCGACCTCTTCGAGCGTGTAGGTGTAACCGTCGCCAAGACCGTATCGCAGCTTGATAATCTCGCGCTCACGGTAGGTTAGTGTCTTTAAAATCTCGTCAATCCGTTCTTTGAGCATTCCATGCGTTGCGGACTGCACCGGTGATTCAGCCGTTTCATCCTCAATGAAATCGCCGAAGTAGCTGTCTTCGCTTTCGCCTATCGGCCTGTCAAGGCTTATCGGATGTTTTGAAATCTTCAGGACTCGCCTCGCCTCCGAAACGCTCAGATGGGTTTCTGCGGCAATCTCTTCAATCGTAGGCTCTCTGCCCAGCTTCTGCATAAGCTCTTTGCTTACCAGCCGCAGCTTGCTCATCGTTTCAATCATATGCACCGGAATTCTGATAGTCCGCGCATGGTCTGCGATAGCTCTGGTTATAGCCTGTCTTATCCACCAGGTTGCATAAGTGCTGAACTTGTAACCTCTGCGGTATTCGTATTTATCGACCGCGCGCATCAGGCCGGTATTGCCCTCCTGAATTATGTCGAGAAAGCTCAGTCCCCTGTTGCGGTACTTTTTTGCGATTGACACTACAAGTCTTAAATTGCCGCTCGAAAGCAGTCTCTTTGTCTCTTCGTACTGTGCAAAAACCGCTCGCACGGCACGCAAACGCTTTTCAAGCTGCTCGGGCGTTTCGAGCCCCATTTCCTGCATGCCGTTGAACTCCTGTTTCATATCATCGATATCTTCCTGGATGTAATCGGCAGTCGGTCCTGTTGTTATGTATTGCTCAAGCTGCCGCATCTTGGATAGAATTCCCTCAAGCTTTTTCATCATAGGCTGTATTCTGCTTGTTCGCAGGCTCAGTTCCTCAAGCAGGGTGGCGACTTTTCGGCGGTTCCGCCGAAGCTGCTTGGTCATTTTTTTGTTCGTTGTCTCGTCCCGCTCCTTTAGAAAATCCGCAAAAAGTTTCACATTATTGGCAAGCAGCTTATTGACTGTCTTCATATTTTCAGGCAGCCTGCTCCTGACGACGGAGCGAACAAGATTTTCGGCGGTGCTTATCTTCATCGTCCTGTCGAACGGCAGCGACCCTTCACTTACCTGCTGCAGAATTTCAATTGCGTTGCGAGCAGAATAATCGCTCTCCAGCACCTTTCGCCGAAACGCCATTCGCGTAAGTTCAATCTTGCGCGCAAGCGATATTTCCTGCTCCCGCGTAAGCAGCGGTATTTCACCCATTTGCGTAAGATACATACGGACAGGGTCGTCTATTCTCCCGATGGTGCCCCCAAACAGCTCGGTCTCGAGTACCAGGTCTTCGCTTTCTTCTTCTGCCGCCTCCTCATCGACAAGTACATCATCATCAACATCGAAGGCATCTTCTTCCTCCCGCTGCTTTTCGAGCTCAGCCTCGTCGAGCAGGCTTATTCCCATTTCATCAAGGGTCATAATCAGGCTCTCGAGACGAGCCGGCGAAATCGACTCGTCCGGCAGCTCGTTATTCATTTCCTCGTAGGTTATATGGCCCTTCTTTTTTGCCTTTTCGATAATGAGCTTGATTTTTTCTTCAATAATGTCGCCTGATTTTTTGATCTGTCCCGCTGTCTGCGGCTGTTGCTGCCGGCTCTCTGTGGCCCCGGAAACTTCTGCAGCCGTGGTTTTCTTTTCCGCCCTTTTTACGGGTGATTTAACGCTCTTTTTCGTTTTGCCTTCTGTTTTTTTCTTTGCCACAAATATTTTCCCTGAAACTTCTAAAAATTACAAATTCATAAGTCCCGGATTTCTCCTGTCCGGCTTTGCGCCGGCAGACGATATTTTCCTGAGATGCCGGTCATCCGTCACTTTTGCTCCCTGGCTGAGTTTTTTATTATTATATTCTTCAAGTGCATTCATTGCCCCGCTCAGGCGGTTTTTGAGAGTTTCGATATCCTGGCCGTTATCGCTTAACCTGACTACAAGACTGGATACGTCCTTCGACTCAGTCTGCGCAAGCAGATTAGTCAGCGAAAACTCCGTATTCTCCGCCAGCGTCCCGGCAATAAGCTGCCACGTTTCTTTCAGCAAAGGCACGTCAAAATTATCGGCTCTGATTTTTTTCACAGCCGATTCAAAAAGACGAGGCTCGTTTAAAATCACTTCTATTATCTCTTCCTGTGCTTTTTGGCCGAAGCCGCTCGATTCAATCTTTGAAACCTTTGCGTTATCGACTGTGTTTATTATAGTCCTGCCCGATGAAATGCTGCGTCTCTGGATCTCTCTCCTTATATCTTCAGGCCGAATCTGCAGTATCCGTGACAATCTGTTGATTATCAGGCCCTGAGTTATCGCGTCAACCGTTCCGCCTGCCATCGCCATTGAAATCGTCCGCAAAAATTCTTCTATGGCCTGCCGCCTTTCAGTCAGGTTGTCGCTTTTTGCGAATTTTTCCGAAAGCCTGTTCCAGCGGTACTGCATAACGTCGATTGCTTTTTCGATAAGCTTTTTAAAGGCCTCGCCGCCTGCCGACAGCACAAAATCGCATGGGTCCTTGCCCTGCGGCACAGCCGCGACTCGAATATCAATCCTTTCAGCCAGGCATATTTCCAGCGCCCTTTCTGCCGCCGTCGCTCCTGCCGCGTCGCTGTCAAAAATCAATACGATGCCCTTTGCGAATCTTCGCAGCAGCCGGGCGTGTCCTGCCGTTAAGCTTGTGCCGAGTGTCGCAACGACATTTTTGCACCCGGCCTGATGCGCCATAATCACATCCGTATAACCCTCAACAATAACCGCTGTCCCGCTTGAGACGATTTGGTGCCTTGCCTTGTCAAGCCCGTAAACGCATCTGCTCTTATCAAAAAGAATCGTCGCAGGCGAATTCATATACTTAGCAGGGTCGTCGCCCAGCGTCCTGCCTCCGAACCCAATCACTCTCGAAGAAGCGTCTATAATCGGAAACATAAGCCTGTTGCGGAACTTGTCATAATAACCCCCCTCGCCCTTGACAATCAAACCCGCCGCAAGCATTAGCTTTTCGGATATCTTCTGTTTTTTTGCGGCATTTAAAAAATCGCCCCACAGTTCAGACGCAAATCCCAATGAAAATTCCTCAGATGTCTTTTCTGTTATCTGCCGACTGTTTATATACTCGCGACACTTGTCTCCCATCGGCCCAAGCAGATTCTTTCGCCAGAATTTTGCTGCCCAGCGGTTGACTTTTTCTATGTCGGCGGGGTCGATATCGGAGTCTATGCCGTCTGACGTCTGTTTTGTGACGTTGATTTTTATTCCTGCCCTCGCGGCAAGTCTCTCGACTGCCCGCATAAAACTCAAGCCCTCGCGCATCTGAACGAATTTGATTACATCACCGCCGGCGCTGCACGCGAAGCATTTGAATATCTGCTTGTCAGGGTTGACATACATACTCGGCTTATGGTCATCGTGAAACGGGCACAAACCCACCATTTCCCTGCCTTTGCGGACGAGATTGACGTGCTCAGAAATAATATCTACTATATTATTCGCCTGCTGGACGCGATTGATTATTCCGTGCTCGATTCTCATTTATTAAAAAACCATCCCTGACAAAACGGAAGATAAGAATAAGGAATTCTACAAATTGAAAAGGTGTATAAGTATATGCACTGATACCCTAAAAAGTCAAGTGCCTGCCATAAACCCCTTTTTCAGCAGTACTAATGCAGGTTTGACCCTAATCTGACACCTGGTCAGATGAGAAAAAATTGAAGATTGCAGAATGAAAAATGAAGATTGAGATTAGCTTGAAAGCTAATAAAGGTAAAACAAGTATAATAAATCTTCAATTTTAAATCTTAAATCTTTAATCCTTCAGTCCCATATAATCTGCCGTGGTTTTCAATAGGATAGGGTTTTGGGGAAATTAAAAAAATTTTCTATTTTGTTCGGTTTTTGTTAGGGTTCTTTGCGGTCATTTGCCGATAACATCTCTTGCCGAAAAAAAAAGAATGGAAGTAAAAAATGGACAAATTTAATAGTTTTTATAACGAAGACATACCGGTTTGCAGATTCGGCCCGGGCGGCGATTTCATCCGGGACTGGCCGATTAAAACAACAAAAAGCTCTCACAAACCCATCGGCTCTATACTTGCCGCGATTGCCAGGATTATTGACGCTGCGATAACATCACAACTGCTGCAGGACCCGGTAGTGGAAAAAATCAACCTGGCCGTAAACGGCGGCCGGTTACAAACTGATATGGAGGACAAACTTGATAAAATCCAGTCAGATAAATCTTACGCCTCGCCAGCTTCAGGTGCTCAAGCTTGTGGAAAACTATCAGAAGAGCCGATGTTATTCGATAACGCTCCAGGAGCTGGCAGCATCGCTGGGCACAAGCAGAACCACGGCGTTCGAGCACATCGCAGGCCTAAAAGAAAAAGGCCTGCTTTCTGCCAGTCCCGGCAGGGCTCGCTCTTTGAGCCTTACCCGGCAAGCTCAAAGGTTGCTTAAACAGCATCCGGACGCAGATGAGCCCGATGGTATTGTCTTGCTCGGCAGGGTTGCGGCAGGGGCCCCGATAGAGGCGATAGAAAATATCGAGCATATCTCCCTGAAATCCGAATTTGGCTCAAACGAAGATACCTTTGCCCTGAAAGTCCAGGGCGATAGTATGACAGGCGACGCTATTTACGATGGCGATTATGTCGTCTGCAAAAAAGCACAAACCGCGCCAAACGGCAAAATCGTCGTGGCTATCACCGATAACGATAGTGCTACCATAAAAAGGTTTTACAGGGAGAATGACCAAATCCGCCTTGAGCCTTCAAACCCGGCTTATGAGCCGATTTACACACAAAACTGCCAAATTGCAGGCGTTGTTGTAGGTCTGATGAGGAAAATATAGAATTTGCCGATTATCGGCATCGGATGAGCTGATTGGGGTCGTACTGAATTTGAGGGGCTATTTCTTTCAGGTCATTTATAAAGCGTTTGCCATCGGTCCAGTAGCCTGCGGTGGGCTTCAACTGCCGGCACTTGGCCACAAAGTAGCTGTTAATGCAATTCATAAGCTGCTCGCGCAGATATTTGCTTACCATCGAAGCTAAACAGGCCGGCAGAAAAGTCGCATCGGCCTTGACAGTGAAATCAATCTTTACCGTTTTATAAGATGTGCTAAGCTGATAACTGCTGATACTACCGTTTTCATCAATAACTTTAAGCTCCATATCGGGAAACATTGTTCTTAACTGGCGGGTGTATTTTGTCCTGCCGCCCTGGCGGTCGATTACGAAATGGTAATTTCTGTGCTGTGTGCCTTTGATTATCTGGTCAATAAGGCTGCAAACCGCCATAAAAAGCACTGTCGATTTGTTGTTGACCTTGTCAATCATATCGTTATAAAAAGCCACATCGAAACAAAAGCTCTTGAGAGCCATAAGAGTCATTCTGCTTTTTTCAAGATTTTTGCCGAAAGCCCCTGCTGAAATAGCGATATCATCGTGATTGAATTTTATGCGATATTGAGAAAGGTCTTTGTGCCAGGGATACCGGGCCAGCCTGTTTTTGCAGTCGGGGCAGAGAACATCTATAAGTTCCGTTGCCGATGTCGGCGTTTTGCCGATGCAGCCGAGGCAGGAAAGCACTGTTTTTTCAAGAAATGCTATTCCTGTTGAGGGGGTATATGCTTTTTTGCTGTCGCAGATAAGGAGTCTGCCTGCAAGGTGTTTTTTATTTGATGAGATGCTTTCGGAAAGAAGCTGCCATATATCGGATTGATTAGTGGTTGACGGTATGCTGAACCCTGCCGCCGAGACAACCAAAGGCCCTAAAATCGGCCCCAGCCCCGCCTCGTCTATACCTACGACAACCGTATCAGTTAAAATCCCTTTCACCTTCTTTGCCCGACTCCTTTCAGTTCTTTATAATACTTTTTATTTATGCCGGGGCAAACAAAAATTCAAGGACAAATTCCCCATTTACCCTTATAATCTACAATGCTACAATAAACATATAATTTTTTGAAAGGAGTCTTAAAATGAAGCTTAGTGTAAAGGCTTTTGCGCTTGCCTGCGGGCTGACCTGGGGCCTGGGGCTTTTTCTTTTGACCTGGTGGATAATCCTCTTTGACGGCTCTATTCATGACATTACATTTCTCGGCAGGGTCTATCGCGGCTTTAGTATCACCCCTGCAGGTTCAGTCATAGGCCTGGCATGGGGCCTTGCTGACGGTGCAGTTGGCGGCGCGATATTTGCCTGGCTGTACAATTTGATTGCCGGCATCAGTCGGGAAAAATAAGTAAAACAGGTTCATCGTGCAGTATTCAGCCTGCCCCGGGTGCAGTTAAATGCTCTAAGCCGTATAATTTTCCGCTAAGGGATGCCTGATGGCACTTGACTGCACGCCCCAGCGGCAATATCATCTTGAATAACAGGACCTTTATATTATCAGGTGGTGCTATGAGAACCCGTAATACCTGCAATTTTATCATCGTTGCGGCTTTAGTGCTTTTGCTCGCCGGCTGCAGCGGGTCGCAAAAAAGCAAGGAAACCGAACTTGCCCAGCCGCCCCGGCTCGACAGAACCGTCGGCGACCTTGCCGAGATAGTGGCTTTTAATCCCATACCCGTCAGGGGCATAGGCATTGTGGTCGGTCTTGCCGGCACAGGCTCAGCCGAGTGTCCTCCAGGCGCCAGGGATTATCTGCGGCAGTACATTTTAGCCCAGCTCGGCCAGCGAAAAACCGTCAATCCTGATATGATGATAAACAGTATTGATACCGCTGTTGTATATGTCGAAGGTCTCATACCGCCCGGCGCCGTAAGGCAGGAGGCCTTTGACATCAGAGTAATGGCTTTGCCCGGCACACAGACCACATCTCTGCAAAGCGGCAGGCTCTACACCACTGACCTGAAGCTCGTCGGCAGGTTCGAAGAAGCCATAACAGCTTCGAAAACGCTCGCTTTGGCCGCAGGCGTAATTTACATCGACAATATTGCACAGCCCAGCCCCGACCCGCGCATCGGTTACGTGCTCGGCGGCGGCAAAGTTACGCAGGACCATCAGATTACGCTGGCCCTTTTCACACCCGATTTTACAACTGCAGCCGCGCTGCGAAACCGCATAAATGAGCGATTCGGCAGGGACACCGCAACCGCCACTTCCGATAGTATGATTCGCCTGACTCTGCCCAGGGGATTCGAAGGCAGAAAAGAAAAATTCATTAAGCTCGTAAGGGCTCTTTACATTGGCACAAGTGCCGTCGCTGAGAACCGTCAGATAAACTGGCTCATCCTGAAGCTGCAGGCCGAGCAGGCGAAGGAAAAATACGAAACAGGCCTTGAATCGCTCGGCAAACCCGCCGTGAGCAGGCTTCTGCCGCTGCTTAAAAGCGATGATTTGCGGATAAGATTCAGCGCAGCAAGATGCCTGTTTAGTATAGGCGATGGCAGGGCGTTGAAGTGCCTGAGAGACTTTGCTCAGGACCCGACGTCGGCCTTCCGCATCGCTGCAATCGAAGCTGTCGGAGATACCGCCGGCAAGCAGGACGTTATCGCCATTATGAGCAGGCTGGTCCGCGACGACGATTTTAAGGTAAGATACACCGCCTACAAATATCTGGCCAAATTCGACGGCGCTTCAATCATCCGCACCGCAATAGCACAGGATTTTTACATAGACCAGATAATCCAGTTATCGCCCAAAACCATATACGTCTCGAGAAAGGATAAGCCCCGAATCGTTTTGTTTGGCGCTCCAATCGACTGCGAAAAGAACATTTTCATCGAATCAGACGATGGCCGGATTATAATCAACGCCTTGCCCGACGAAAACCGGATTTCAGTAATGCGGAAGCACCCCGTTACGGATGAGCTGATGGGTCCTTTAAAGGCAAGCTACAGGCTCGCCGACGTTATCAGGATTCTCGGCGACGTAACCGCTCCTGAAGACGATAAGAAGCGCATAGGCCTCGGCGCCCCGTACTGCCAGATAGTTGAATTGCTCAAAAAGATGTGCGAAAAGGGCACGGTCAAAGCCGAATTCGTCGCAGGCCCGCTTTCACCAATAATGCAGCTTCGCCAGCCGCAACAGCCGTCGCAGCCGCAAAAAGATAATGACGGTTAGAAATTTTAAATTTTGAGTTTTGAATTTAACTGATAACCGATAACTGATAACTGAGTTTCTCTTCGAACACCTGCATTACCAGCCGCTCTGCTATTGTCCTGTCCGCCCCTCTTTTGATAAATGCTTTTTTCAGCTTTTCTTTTATTTCTTTTATATATTTTTCATAATCTTTAACTGCCTTTTTGACTGCGTTTTCATCCTTTGGTATTTTATATACCCACTTCCCTTTTTTCCTGCCGTAAAGGACGTATTTAGCCTTATATAAGCTGTCAACCTCGAGGATAGTCATCCCTCTTTCGGAGCGGATTTGTACTTTTTTCTTCATATCTCCGATTTGAAGTTTCCCGTCAGGCAGCAGTATTTCCTCATATTTAGCCTCTGCCCCTTTTTGCCATTCTTTGAGCAGTTCGTATATTTCATTGACTTTTTTAGGGTCTATTTTTTCCCGCACGATTCGATGTTCCCGCCCGACAATTTTGATACCTGATTTAAGGAGTTTCGGATACTTGATGGGGATTGCGAGGTCTTTTTTTGTCGCCTCATCTAAAAAATCATCGGGAAACTTTTTCAAAGGCCCAAGTTTAGCAAAGACCTTTTTTGCAACTTCTGTTTTTATCTTATCAATTATTTCTTCCGCTGGTTTTCGTTTTGCCATCTATAATTTCCTTGCCCCGTTAGATGCGTTAATTAACTACTTGAGGCCGCTTTAGCTATCTAACCGGGGTCTTTTCATATATTATCCTTGCCCCGCGCCTATTTAGCCGCCGCCACTCGTGGCGGCGTTATTTGTTCAACTCTCTAATTTCGATTCTCTGTTTTCTCGCCTTTGGCGATGGAATCAGTTGCCGCCTTCGGTTCGGCAATTTTTTTATTTACTCCGTCCCTTGGACTGCGTAATACTGTCTGTTCCTCAGGAGTTTACCCCGTGAGATACGAAAGTTATCTCATCGGGGCAGCCCTTGGCAGCAACTGCAACTTTCTTTTATCCGCCTTTGGCGGCTATCTCATCAGGGTCGAAACTATCTCATCGGGGCAACTTCTTTTTTAAGTTTATCTATAATTTCTTCAGGTCGTAGTTTTGTCATATTTACTTGAATATTTCACTTTTCCTAAATCTTCATCCTTTTTTGCCTTGCGAAAAACGAATAAGTGCTCATGCATAATTAGATAAAACTTATCTCTTTGTGCTTTCTGTATCCATCTATTCGTGGACGAGCAGTTATGCTGAACTTTAATAATATCTTCTTTTAGAATAAACCCGACTTTTAAAAACCGTTGCATGACATTATATGCAAGCGGTACAAAGTGCCTGTTTTTTCGTGTGTCGCCGATTAGTATTGCGCAAAACCTGTCAGGCTTCAAAACCCTGTGAAGCTCTTTTGCTATTTTTTCGATTTCATCGCAGAATATTGGCATACTGCCAATATTTGAAAGATCTTCGTCAATTTGGCCGTCCGAATATTTAATAATATTCATATAAGGCGGATGAGTAAGCACAAGGTCTATGCTGTTATCTTTGATAAATGAGAGGTCTCTTGCATCACCTGTTTTTACAATCTGGTTGCTTGCCGGATGATGATTAAACTTTAATGCTTCCTTTGTTATTTCTACTGCCTCAGGGTTTATATCAAGTCCGATTGCATTTCTAACAAGCATTTTTGCTTCAATAAGTGTTGTTCCACCGCCGACCATAGGGTCAAGAACCGTTTCGCCTTTTTGCGAGTACATTTCGATGATATTTCTTGCAATTTGCGGCGCAAAATTGCCGCGATATCGCGGAGTATGTGTCGCCCAATCTCCTCTTTCCGGGAATGACCAGACCGAAGCATATTCTGGGATAAAATCAAAACCTTCTTTCATGGACTCTCAATCAAGTATTTTTCAGCCCTAACTAATTCAATGCTGTTGTAATCATTAATATCTTTGAATTGAAAATGCCAAATAGAATAACCCCCGTTTGTTTTTTCAAAAAACAAAGTCATAACTTGTTTGCTGGTATGAGCTTGCCATTGTCTAAATGGATAATAAAGCTGCCTTATTATAGTATTTGCAGCGTTAGAATTTTTTGCTTCTACAAGAACGACTTGATTCCTCCCCTCAAAACCTGCATCAACTTCAGTTTGAACACTTCTAACGTCTATCGTATGTTTTCCAACTTTAAAGGAAAATTTTGGCGTATATTTTCTGCCTCTGATTGTTAAAACGAGTGATTCATCTTTCATAAAAGTTCGAATTAAACTGGAGGCATAAGCAAAATCCAGGTGTTGCATCTCAGAATTACCCACAAGCGAAGTGTCTAAACGAAAATCAAGCTTAGATGTATAGTTTTTTTCAGTTTCTTGTACTTCGGGGACATCGACGTACCCTTCTCCTTTTAGAATGGCATATTTTTTATTGATAACCGGAAGCAGGAACAAATTGTTATCGATGAATACTTTTGGTCTGTCTTCTCTTTTGTCTTGCTTACACAATATTCGTACTTCTTTTTCGCCTGTTTCCTTAAAATTCTGACATGCCCTTTTTATTTGTGTCGCGGTTATATAAAAAGGTTCTTTATCAAAATTGTGTTCATAGATTTTATAATCATCAAATATTTTCTCCCATGATTTATCTGTCGCCATTGTAAATATCCTAATTTGTTATGATGAGTTCCCTTATAGCTCCTCTTTTGGTGCCTATACAGTTAATTGCTCTAATTGCATCCACCCTTTCAATTCTGAAAACTTCCCTGCCATAATTATCTTCAAAAAAATGGTCTTTAGGATTCTCATTTTTAGGGTCCGAATTACTTAGAAGAAATTTTGCTCCTATTCGGTCAATCTTTTTGCAGAATTCTGCAAGTCTAAGTTGGTCCTGTTCTAAAAAGCTGTCCTTTGAATACGAAGTAAAACCTGCAGTAGCGTTTAATGGCCTGTATGGAGGATCTAAATATAAAAATGTTCTTTTTGTAATATATCTTGCACAGCCGGTGAAATCTTCGCAAATGATTTCCGCCTTCTGCAAAATCTCCGATGCGGATAAAAGATTTTCTCTGTCACAGATTTTAGGATTTTTGTAACCACCGAAAGGCACATTAAATTCGTTTTTGCTGTTCACTCTGTACAGACCGTTGAAACATGTTTTATTGAGAAATATTAATTTCGCAGATGATTTTATACTGCCTTTATGTTTGGTTCGATTAAATTCACTGCGAACCTGGAGATAAAAATCTTTTCTGTGTTCTTCGTTTAACGATAAAAATTCTTTTGTAAGTTTCTTAAGTTCTTTGATCAAAGCCCCAACATCCGTTTTTACCGCTTTATAGCACTTAACAAGATCATCATTAGCATCATAAAGGTAAAACTTTTTAATTTCTGGGTGGTTTTGTGCAATATAGAAAAACACTGCCCCACCGCCTAAGAAAGGTTCTATATAAGTATCGACTTGGCTGGCTAAAAGCTGTGAAGGCAATCGTCGTATGATTTCATCCAAAAGTTGAGTTTTTCCTCCTGCCCATTTAAGGAATGGTTTAGCTGTAATCTGTTTGTCAGTAGTAGTTATCATTTTAAAAC
>CAZUEO010000002.1:75453-126141 GCA_964619675.1 uncultured Planctomycetaceae bacterium
CAAAATTCTATCTCTTTTACATTTCAAACACAACGACAAAATCTCCGCCGTTATGAAGGCAGTTGCCGCCTTCGGTTCGGCTTAAAATAACCTCTCACCACGAAGAATCGAAGGAACACGAAGGAATTTTTGAATTTTGATTTGTCATTTTGCATTCTTGCCCCGTGAGACTTGCCCCGTGAAGTGCTTCAGCTACTTCACTGGGGTGTTTTCCTATGCGTCTATCTCATCGGGGTGCACTCTGTGGTGAAAATACAAAAACAAGGTCTCGGCCTTTTGTTGACTGATAACTGATAACCGATAACTGTGTTTCTGTCTTCTCGAAAATTCTATCCCTGCTTCTTCCCAAACTCAACTGAAATTGTCCGCAAAACCGGTAACAGATAACCGAGTTTCTGATAACTGATAACTGTTAGCTATTTTTACAAAATGCGCATCTTTTTTTACAAAACGCGCATGCTTGTCCTCGCGCAAGCGGGAATCTCGCCTCGATTTTTCGCTAAAAACGCACATTCTAAAAAATCGGCGGCGAAATTTACAAAACGCGCACGTTTTTTTACAAAATGCGCTATTTTCCACCCTCATTTTCAGCGTAATTTTAAAAACTTGCGCGAATTTAAAAAAAACATGCGCTTTTTGTAAAAAAGTTCTTTCGTAACTCTTTTATTTTCGAAAAAGAATAAGCACTTACGTCAAGATTCAGAGCGCATTTAAACGACTTATGTAATTTTTTTCTATACAGACAAATCCGCCCTTGGCGGCTCCGCAAATTTTCAATTTTCAATCTTAAATCTTCAATCTTTTTAACCTACCCCCTCCTTTAGTACCCTTTGGGTTGAGATCTCTTCTGTTTGGTTTTAGAGGCATCGTTTTTGGGGTCAAAAACGCCGATTTTTTGAGGTTTCTGAAATTTTAAAAGGCCTTTTAACGGTGTAATCCGTGTAATCTGTGGTTTGGTATTAAATCAAAATTGAAGGGAACTTGATTGGTTTTCCGATGTCAAAGTAAGTATGGTTATTTAACTTACTTAGGGTTATTTATAGTATGGTAAAGACGCTGAAGATTACGACATTTTTCATAGCTGTATTGGCTTTAGGTGTTATTATCTTCATTGCTGCAAAGGGGTTAGCATCAGACAAGGCTTTTGATAAGTTTCTTGCAGCTCCTGGTATAGCGGAGCAATTACAGACCGGTTCAGTCGACAAAAAGGCTCCTGATGTTGACCAGGAGACGCCTTTGATTCGCCAGGCCAGGGCCTTTGCTTTGCGTATAAACCCACCACCACCACCTCCTCCTCCGAGAATGAAGATGCCTGTTACTCGTGGGGACCCGCGTCCGAAAGCTACTGTAACTGCGAAGTTTAAGCTCGTTGGTACGAGTTATCATATCGGCGACGAGAAGAATTCCTGGGCCCTTATAGATGAGGTAGGCAAAGGCTGGCACTGGGTCAGGCAGAACGAGAAAATCGGGCATTTGGTAGTAGAGGGAATCGGCGACGGTGTTGTGCTAATTCGCGATGGCAGCGAGACTTATGTACTTGCCGCTGAAAGAAAGGAGAAACCGGATTATGTGCAATCTTTTACAGGCACAGTCGCGGAAAAGATTATCCCTTCCTGGCAGGATACGCAAAATACCGTATCTGAAGCGGTATCAACAGACCGGACCGGCGTTTTAGGTACTGAAAACGCACAAAATGTGCAGCCTGGACCTACGAAAGAAGATATTCAGGGAAATATAGACTGGCTGAAACAGCTTCAGGAAAATCCTGAATCACTAGGTATGACAGATGAGGAGGCAAAAGAAATCAGAGACCTCGGTAATTTGCTCGAAGCCCTTGAAACAGAACTTAAAACCGCTGAATCTAATGAACCGAATGCGGCGATTGAGCCTAATTCTGCAGAAATTAAAGATGTCAATGAGCAAAAAAGCTCATCTGAAGTTACCGCAAAACAGCAGTCTGAGCCGAACGAAGCTGCTCCAGAACCATCAAGAAAACCATTCAAACGAGATAGAAGATAAATAATTCAAAGTTACCCGCCTGAGTCGGATAAGGCGGAAGAAACGGCAGGGAGGAAAGTTAAACATAAGTATAGTATTTTTAAGCATTTTATGTCGTTTTGTCCGATAAAACAATATAAACAGTTTAACGGAGTAAACAAGCAGGTGAAAAAACACTTGTGCCAAAATTGGTATAAAAGCCGGCACCTGCAAAAGGTGATACTGCCGGTTTTATTGCTGTTGGCAGTTATGTCAACAGGCGATATCTGTACGGCAGAGGAAGACCGGCCCACCGAAGTCCAGCAGGATTTCAGTCAACCAATACGAGTCAGGATATTTAGCCTTCGCGATATCACTACTCAGCAGGCAAAGGATTATCTACAATCGGCCCAGATTGCCGATACCGTTCTTGCAATACCCGGCACAAATGCTATTTCCGTTACCGGCAGCCCCCAGCAACTTGTTCATGCAAGTACCGTTATCAAACTTGTAGATGCCAATGGGATGTTCGATATTCAATTCCTCGATATCGCGCCGAATAAAGTGCTGCCTGCCGCTGAAAAAATCGAAGAGCAATTAGGACGAGAATACTCAGTCGGGTCGCTGATGGAAGGGCCCGCTGCAGGAGCGGATATAAAAGCAATAGCCTGTACGTTTATGGACAAACTGCTGATAATCACGCCACAGGAACAGACAAATAAAATTACAGAGACGGTTGTAAACTCTCTCGTTGACAAACAAACCGAGGCAGAGCCGAATCAGCAGAGCTTGGTACAAATGACGGAAGTGCAGCCAGCAGGGCAGTCTCAGCCGCCAGCAGTCTCTGCCAATGATGTGGATTCGACAAGCTCACCACAGGTTGTGTTTACCGAAGAACCGCTTGTCGTTGAGCCAAACAAGGGCGAGCCGGCATCGCCTATAGCAATTACTGCCGAACCGAACGAGCCCAATACCGTCAAGCTCGCCTCGCGGCGAAGCGGCGGGCATCCCATAGCGGAAACCGAAGATGATATGCTCGGCGACTTTTTAACCGAACTTACAGAGGCAGCGAAAGCCGAAAAAGCTGAAAAAGAGGCTGAAAAAATCAAGACCGAACCAAACCAGCCTGGCGAAATTGCCGCTGAGCCGAATGTTCAGCAGTTGCAGCCGGAAATTGCCGAGCAGGAACCTGACAAACAGGTTGAGCAGCCTGAAATTGCAGAGGCCAAGATACAAGAACAACCTCCAGCCGAGCCGCAGCCGGTTATGTCGCAAGCCGAGCAGGAACCTGACAAGCAAGTAGAGCAGCCTGAAATTGCAGCGGCCAAGATACAGGAGCAACCTCCAGCCGAGCCGCAGCCGGTTGTGTCGCAAGCCGAGCAGGTCCTTGAAGAGCAGGCCCCTGAGGGGCGGGCGGAAGAAGAACAGCCTGGGGAGGAGGATGCTGACATTACAATAGCAGAGATTGAGGAAAAAGAGCCTGCAGTGCCTGTCCTTGAGATTCCCAACGGAGACGAGATGCTCGAGCTTAACCTGCCTGAGAAAGTTGAGGTTATCGCACTTATCGACCTGGTCGGCAAATATCTGAATCTCAATTACCTCTATGATGCGGGAAAGGTGACGGGCAGCGTAACGATTAAGGTGCAGGGCAGGCTGAAAGTTCGTGAACTGTACGACCTGCTTGAGTCGGTGCTGAAATTTCGCGGTTTTGTAATGAGCAGAAAAGGCAAATTAGTTACCATTGTACCGACCGCTGAGGCGCTGGACCAGGACCCGACTTTTTCGGAAGGCATCAAGCCCGGCGATGTGGTTATAACAAAGGTTTTTCATCTGCAGTATATAACGACTGCGGCGGCTAAAGCGCTGCTGGGCGGAATGAAGCTCGGGACAAACACTACTGAAATACCGGAAAGCGGCACGCTTGTCATTACCGAATATGCCTTCAGGATGCAGAGGATAGAAGATTTGCTTGCGATAGTCGATGTGCCCGGCCCGCCGAAGGAATTTAAACTGCGAGTTCTGGATTACACGCTTGCAGAGAGCCTTGTACCGAAGATAAAGACCCTTGCCGAGCAGCTTGGCACAGTAAATATTACAGTCGGCATAACAACACCGGCCCCGGCCCCAGCCAGAGAGCGCGGGAGGCGACGAGTCACACAGCCACAACCGCCTGCCGAGAGCACCAGGAAAACCGCCGTATATATTGACTTTGACAAGCGGACAAACCGCATTCTTATGATAGGCCTTGCAAGTGAGATAACGGCTGTTGAGCAGATAATTGATTCGTTAGACGTGCCGCAGCAGGACCTGAGGGCTGTAAGAGAGTATGAAATTCAATATGTTGATATTGATAAGATAGTCGAAGCGCTTCAAGAGTTCGGAATTGTTGAATCGACAGGTGTCCCGCGGGCGCCGGCGGCGAGAACTGCCGGCGGAAAAGCGGCTCCTGCACCGCAGCCGGCGGCGGCAGGGATTATTTCGCTCGACCAGCCGCAGATAGTTAAGCTTGAGACAACCAACTCGCTGCTTGTAAATGCAACGCCGGAACAGCATATCCAGATTTCACGTATTATTTCATATATCGACCGCGAGCCTATCCAGGCGGCCATACCTTACAGGATATACAGGCTCGAAAATCAGGAGCCGGAGGCGCTGGCTGAGGTACTTAACGGCCTCATAGAGAAAACAGTCAGAGACAAGGAAGGCAAAATCCAGCAGACTGTAAAGTACACCGAGGAAAGCATAGCGATAGTTCCCGACAAGAACACATTTTCTCTTATTGTCTATGCAAGCAGGAAGAATCAGGAGTGGATAGGCAATCTTATCGAATCTCTCGACAGGCGCAGGCCGCAGGTTCTGATAGATGTTTCACTTGTCGAGATTACGCGAGATGATGCGTTCGCATATGACCTTGATGTAATAGGCAATGCCAAACAACTGGCAACGCAAAACATTGTAGCTACGGCTACCGCCATAGGCAGTTTGCCGACAGCAGCCAGCGTTCCGCAAAGCACCGTATTGGAGGGCGGTTATTTTAACAGCACCGGCCAGATTAAAGGATTTTACAATGAGGGCAGAGTGCAGGCACTGCTTACAGCGATGGACCAGAAGAAATATGGCAGGGTCCTTGCGAGGCCGAAAGTCCTTGTTAACGACAATGAAATGGGACTAATTTCAACAGAAGATACTACTTATATTGCCCAGACGACCGATGCTACTTTGCCGGGGACGACAACCACAACAGATACTGTCAGGGTATCGACGTCATATACACCTTATACGGCAAAAATTTCTCTTGAGATAACTCCGCAGATAAGTGAAGGCGATTTACTGCGGCTTGTTATAAAAATGGTGCGGGAAGACTTTGGGACAACAAGCGGGGCCACCGGCGGCCCAAAAGACAAGAAAGTAAGCAATATAGACACAATCGTTACCGTTCCGGACGGGAGTACGATTATACTCGGCGGCCTGACAAAACTAAACCAGACAAAAGACGGTTATAAAGTGCCTTTACTGGGTGACGTGCCGATAGTGGGCAGTTTGTTCCGGAAAGTTGATAATACCGACAAGGCAAACAAGCTCTATATTTTTGTAAAGGCCGATATCCTTCGGCCTGAAGAGACTGCCGGATTGCGACAACTTGAAGCCATATCAAGAGCTAACCAGACTGAATTCGAGAAAGCAGAAGATGCGTTTCAAAAGAAAGAAGATTTTCCAGGCGTAAAGCCTACACCGGTGGAGCCTGAAAAAGTTCTGGAGCCGGTTAGAAATGAAGAACCGGAAAAGCTTGAACTATTAACGAAAAAATAGCCGTTAGTAAAATAGAATACAGGACCCCGCCAATGCGGGGCAGGTACCGAAATATAGTAGATTTGGATATGCAGTTGAATGAAAGACCTTCTGATAAAGACGGCACAAAGGACGGGCATAGTTGATGCTGATTTGCTTGCGAAATTTCTTGAAGCAAATGCCGACAGCCCGCTGCGGCTCGACGAGCTTTTGCTTACGTGCCCGCAGATTACGGAAGAAGCGGTACTGAGACTCTTTGCCGAGGTTTTAAAGGTTGATTTTTTTGCCGAGATAGACGCTTCAGGCGTGCCGAAACTGTTCGTTGAAAACGTGCCTGCCGCATACGCACAACATCATTATCTTATCGGCGTAAAAAACGGCGATGACGACTCCGAAATTACCGTAGTCATGTCGAAACCATTTGATACGGATGCTGCGGATAACATCTCAAGACTTACGAATCTGCCGGTCAATATCGCCCTTGCCACGAGGACCGCAATAACTGCTGCAATCGATGTCGCATACGAGCAGAAAACGACGGTCATTGACGAAGTTGCCGAGGAACTTGACGCACAGAACCTCGACCAGCTTGTCAGCGAGGTCGCAACCGCAGACGACCTGCTCGATGTCGTAAACAGGCCGCCGGTCATCAGGCTTGTCAACGATGTCCTCTTCCGGGCGCTGCAGCTGCGGGCAAGCGATATTCATGTGCATCCTTACGAGGGAAAGATTCAAATCCGCTACAGGATTGACGGTATCCTGTACGACACTTTAAGCCTTAACAGAAACGTTCTGCCTCTTGTCGTGTCCCGTATAAAGGTTATGGCGGGAATGGACATTGCGGAAAGGAGAATGCCGCAGGACGGCAGGAGTTCGGTGAGAGTGGGGAACCGTGAAATTGATATCCGCGTCAGCACGGTGCCGACGAGCTACGGTGAAAGATGCGTGCTGCGACTTTTAGATAAGAGCACGGGATTGTTCAGCCTTACAGAGCTTGGTATGTGGGAAGACGGCCTTAAGGTGTTCGATTCACTGCTGGACCGTTCGCATGGCGTAATTTTCGTAACCGGCCCCACAGGCAGCGGAAAAAGCACCACGCTTTATGCCGCACTTAACAGAATGAACGCCGTCGAAAAAAATATAATCACGATAGAAGACCCGATAGAATACCAGCTTGGGGGGATAAGCCAGATGCAGGTCGCCACGAGGAAGGGAATGACCTTTGTAACCGCGCTGCGTCACGTTTTAAGGCAGGACCCCGACGTGATAATGATAGGCGAGGTCCGCGATGAAGAAACGGCGAGAATGGCGATACAATCGTCTCTGACGGGCCATCTTGTCTTCAGCACTCTGCATACGAACGACTCTTCAGGCGCAATCAGCAGGCTTTTAGACCTCGGCGTAGAGCCTTACCTTGTCAGTTCATCGCTTATCTCGGTGCTCGCGCAAAGATTAGTGCGAAAAGTCTGTCCCGAATGCCAACA
This sequence comes from uncultured Planctomycetaceae bacterium, assembly GCA_964619675.1. Taxonomy (GTDB): domain Bacteria; phylum Planctomycetota; class Phycisphaerae; order Sedimentisphaerales; family UBA12454; genus JAPLMW01. Next base: position 82,704 of record CAZUEO010000002.1, read on the forward strand.
GAGATACGAACCTACGGAACATGAGCTGCGGGAGCTCGGCATAGGCGCAGGCGATGCCGGCGGTCAGTTCTGCGTCGGAGCAGGATGCAGCAAGTGTTTTAATACCGGCTATAAAGGCAGAACAGGCATATATGAGCTTATGATGATTGATGAGGAAATTCGTGAAATGATTCACCAGCGGCAAACGGCAGGCGCAATAAAGGAAAAAGCAATTAGGAAAGGACTTCAGACCCTGCGGATGGACGGGGCAAGAAAGGCTGTGGCAGGTGTTACGACGATTGCGGAAGTTTTAAGGGTAACACAGGCGGATATATAAAAATAGAATACAGAGTTCAAAAGACAGGAAAACTTAAAAGTTAAAACTAAAAACTCAAAACCAAAACTCAAAATTTAAAACTATAAAAATTGTGAGTATTTTTGTACTATCGAGAGACAATTTTAAGTTTTAAGTTTTGGTTTTTACTTTTAAACTTTGAATTTTAAGTTTTTGTTATGCCGAGATATTCATATACAGCACTGGCCGGCGGCGGCAAGACCGTCAGGGGAACGGTAACTGCGGAAAGTCCGTACTCGGCGAGAAAGCAGCTCCGCTCACGCGGCATCCACGCTACGGACATAAAACAGGAATCGATGGAAAGCGAAGTCAAAAGCGGGCTGATGAGCTTTCTGGGCAGAGCGAAAAAGTCGCATATTATCGAGTTTACCAAGCAGATGGCAGTTCTGCTCAACTCGGAAATTAAACTTACCGAATCGCTTTCGGTGATGATTGAGCAGACTTCGGATACGCGTTTCAAAAATGTAATCACCGATATACGCGACAGGGTCGTTACCGGCGAATCGTTTACCGATGCGCTGGGTGACTATACGGAATATTTCGACGTCGTATATATAAGCATGATAAAAGTCGGCGAGGCCACCGGCACGCTCGGAAAAACGATGGAAACCATTTCAGGCCTTATGGAAAAACGGCGGCGCACCGAGTCAAAGGTCGTAACCGCGATGATTTATCCGATGTGCCTTGTCATCGTCGGCATAGGGGCTATTATAATCCTGGTAACATATGTGCTGCCGAAAATAGTCGTTCAGCTTCAAAAGGCACGAATGCAGCTGCCGCTGCTTACGAGAATATTAATGGCTGTGAGCAATGCGCTGGTAAGTTACTGGTACGTTGCAGTGCTGATAATCCTGGTGGCGGTTTACGCGGTCAGGAGGTTTCTCAAGACTGAAAGAGGCGCGTACGTGCGAGATAAACTCCTGCTGTCGCTGCCGATATTCGGGCCGCTGATAAAACAAAGGGTCGTTTCCCGCTTTGCCTCGACGCTCTCGACACTGTTAGGCTCGGGATTGTCGATGGCGGAGTCGCTCAAGGTTGTTGCCGAAGTTACAGGCAACGTTATTATGGCAGATGCGGTCAAAAAGGCCCGCGACAGGATACTTTCCGGCGCCGACATCGCAACGCCGCTGCGGGAGAGCGGGGTAATCAGTCCTGCTATCGCGCATATGGTTGCCATCGGTGAAAAAAGCGGCGAACTTACGAGGATGCTGCGGAGTATAAGTGAAAATCTGGAGGCATCATCAGATATTGTTATCGAAAGGTTAAGCGCAGCTCTTGAGCCGCTAATCATTGTTGTTATGGCCTTTTTCGTTCTGCTTATCGCGCTGGCGGCGCTGCTGCCGATACTGAGATTTTCAGCAGGAAACTTTTAAATTGAAGATTGAAAAATGAAGATTGAAGATTTAAGACCTTAATTATGGTTGAGATTAGTAAATACAAGCAGATGGAAAAAAGAACAAATGATTTTGCCCATAGGTGTGTGAAACTTGCGATAGCTCTGGAAGGAAAAAAGTTAGGAAATCATGTATCGGGTCAATTGATAAGATGTTCCACATCAGCGGCTGCAAATTATCGGGCATGTAACTTGGCACAATCAAAAGCCGGTTTTACCGCGAAATTGAGCATTGTGCTGGAGGAAACAGATGAATCAATTTTCTGGATGGACTTTGCAGCAGGAGAAAAGCTGGTTAAAAGAGTAAAGATAAAATCATTATTGGGTGAGGCAAACGAATTAAAAGCGATGTTTTTTGCGGCTCGTAAGACATTAAATTCAAAAAGAAAGCGGTAATCTTTATGATGTTTTTAATTTTTCAATCTTCAATCTACAATCTTCATTTTCCAGTTTGGATATTTGTGAAAAATCGTTATAAAACAGGAAAGGTTTAATATGAAACAACGATGCAGAAAAAGAAATAAGGGTTTTACGCTTGTTGAAATTATGGCTGTGGTTATTATCATCGGTCTGCTTGCCACAATAGCGGCAATGAACTTTCTGGGCCAAACCGACAAGGCACGCGTTGTCACAACGAAAGCCAATCTGAAAATGCTTCATCACGCAGTGGCTCAGTTCAAAATGGATACCGGAAGATACCCGACGGAAGAAGAAGGGCTTACTGTTCTGGTTGAAGAGCCCAGCGATGTTAAAGGTTATCAGTCCGGCGGATATCTTGACTCGACAGATGTGCCGAAAGACGCATGGCACAACGAATTCGAATATATCGCCTATCCTGAAAGCGGCAAGCCATACGTAATTATCAGCTACGGCGCCGACGGCGAAGAAGGCGGCGAAGAATACGATGAAGATATGTACAGCACAGATGCAGAATGAAAAATGGCCCCGTATTGTTTAAATCATCGGTCGGCTCGCGGCGCCGCAGTATCCGGTGCGGTGCTGGCAGAAGTCATTATGGTGCTCTTCATCGTCGTAATGTTTACGATGCTGGCGATGATTAACCTGGCGGGAGTACTCAACAGAAACAGTTTCAAAAGCAGGGCATATGAACTTGTAAGACTCTTTCAAATGGCAGCGACAAGCTCGGCTGAGACGGGAAGAAGATATGAAATAATTATAGATTTTGTGCAGAACACTTATACCCTGCGGGAAATTACCACGGGGCTGATGGCTGTTGAAGATATAGCACAAGAAGAAATTATACAGACAGGACAGTTCAACGACCGTTTTCGGCCTGTATATGTGGCGTTCGACGACGGCGACTGGACAAATGATTCGCCTGCCCTGTTTCGGGTCGGCAAAAACGGCTGGCAGTATGGCGGGAAAATCGTCGTTGCCGACGAAGATGGTAAAGAGTATTCAATCGTAGTCAATAGATTGAGCCGAATGATAGACTTTTTTGAAGATGATGTTGGAATTCTTTTGCCGAGAAGCAAAGATGAAATGGGATTTTAGAAAAATTCCGCTGCGAAGCCGCGATGCATTTACGCTGATTGAAGTTACAGTTGCGCTGCTGATACTGGGTATGATAACGGCAACAGTGCTTGTTGTCGTCAACAGGGCGGTCGATACCGTAGTCCTGTGGCAGACTAAAATGCAGGCGTTTGATATTGCCAGGGAGAATATGGAGAAAATCCTGGCACAGCAGGCCGTTGCCGATTCTGTCGAGTACGGAACAAGCGAAGAAAATCCCGATATAACATGGGAAACAGTCGTTGAATCTTTTTATGAACCGGTAACGAGCAATATGTGGATACGAGCAATATGCTCGGCAAAATTCGTCGATGACAGCGGCCAGGAGCAGAAAATCGAGTTCACACACTGGGTTACCAGCCTCAATAAGCAGCAGGTGCTGCAGATACTTGAGCAAGAGCAGAGAGAAAGAGAATACTATGCAGTAATGGGAGAAGACTTAGATGAGGACTCGCAGGACCAAGCGACAGATGAGCCGGAAGGCGAGCAGGAACCCGAAACCGATCCGTGGGATGATCTGGTGCCTCTTCTCGGGCCGCCGCCGAAAGATTACAATAACTGGAGCCAGGTGCCGAAAGATGTGTTCTGGGATACCGTGATACGAAAGTTATTCAGCAATAAATGAAACGAAACGAAAGGATAAAATGCCGTTTTGAGTTGCGGGGGTTTACCCTTGCCGAGGCTTTGGCTGCTCTTGCAATAGCGGCGATGATTATGGCTACTGCTATAGGCATCTACACGGGAATAAAGCGAGCTGAAGCCGCAATAAATAAACGGCTTGAAGGCGGATTTCTGGCTATGGAGGTGATCCAGAGAATCACGGAGGACATCGACAGGCTTGCGCTGCCGAGCTATGATGTAACAGTGGCCATAAAAAACAAAATCGAGCCGGGCGGATACAAAAGCGCTCAGATGATTATCGAAAGCAAGATTTATGACAAGGACAATAAACTGCAGGTCTTCGAAAAAATTGTCTGGCAGAGCCACCCGGACCCGGATACAAACAGTCTCATAATCTACCGCGCTCACAGCGGATATACGCTCGAAGATAAAATGCTCGACGAGCCCAGGGAGCCGTACGAAAAGGGATTGTTTATCCCGATATGCAGCGGCGTAACGCTTTTTTCAATCGAGGCGATTACCGGCGGCAGCACGGCAAATCCTGCGTGGGAAAGCCCCAGCCTCCCGCCTGCTGTCAGGGTTTCAATATCTTTCACCGCACCACAGGAGGATTTAATGGGCAATCTGGAAGTGCCCGCAGAAGCGATAAAAACAAGAACCGTTATCGTCGACCGTTTCAGGCAGCTGGCCTATCAGTTCATATACAGGGAATTTGCAATCGATGCCAATCTTATCGGCGACATGAATGACATGAACAGTCCGGTGGAACCAAACGAGTTTGATATGTTAAAAGGACTAATGGAAGATGAGCTGCCGGAAGAATAAAATGTGTTTTCATAAACATCGCTGCGGTGTTGCACTGATACTTGTGATGGTTGTGCTTGTCGTACTTACTGCCATCGTGTACAGAATAAGTTCTTCCGTCAGCCGGTGGAAGCACAGGCAGCAGTATATGATTGATTATCAGACTGCAAGATACGCCTGCGAGTCAGGTTTAAAATATGCACTGGTCATGGTAGGCGGTCTTGAGCCTAATTACGTCTCAAGACCAAATGAACCGGACTTTTCAGACCTTTTCAATATGAGTGATGAGGACTACAAACAGATGATGCAGGACTGGGCGCGGCAGCTTGAAATGGAGATTGACGCAAATAACCTCAGCAAAAGCGATTTTACTGCGAACTTTATGGATTTCCGCCTGCTGTTTGAGACCAATGACACCAACGGTTCAAGCGGAACGGATTCCAACTCGATGTTCCGGCCGAGTGATATTAATGCGCCGGTTCTGCAGGAGTTGCAAAAACTTGTTGTGTCCGGTCCTTATGGGCCGCCCTGGCCGTATGTAACAGAGCCGGTTGAGATAGAGTTTGGTGATGCACGTCTAATGATAGAAATTATCGACGAGAATGCTAAGCTGCCCCTGTGCTGGGGTATTTCCTCAGACAAGGATGTAAAACGGGAAACAAAAGCTGCGGTTGTTACATTCTGCGAATGGATGCAGATGGAGCCGAATGAAATTGAACCACTGCTGACGCAATTAGAGGCTGTAAAAGACATAAAGCCGTTCAGCGTAAGTCTAAAACCGGTCGTTACCGCCACGACACAGCAGGTAAAGGCAGAGGATGATACAAAAGCCGCAACGTCACGGAGCAGGAGATTGTCCCGCAGGGCCAGGAGGCGCAGGGCCAGGCGGGCAAGAAGAAGAACCGTGCGGAAAACAAGACCTGATGTCGGGCACGCAAGAGATTTTGCAAAGCTGATGCACAGCCCTATGATTGACCTTGAAGAGCTCGCAAAACCGGTTAATGAGGATGAAAACCGCCTGGAGTCGGCCCTTAAATATATCAGTCTGTGGGGCACAGGACAGGTAAATATAAATACCGCGCCGAGACAGGTACTTGAGGCCGCATTTACCTTTGGCGGCGATGCGCCCGAAATCGCAGAGCAGATAATAGAACTGAGAAGAACCGAACCTTTTAAAGATATCGATGACCTTAAAAGAAAACTTTTTAGTTATACCGACTCAATTGAAAAAGCAAAGCCTTATATAACTACCCAGAGCAATTATTTTACGATTCATGTAAGAGCAACGAGCGGCGTAGCGAAAATATGTGCAACAGCAGGCCTAAAAAAAGAAAAGGGAAGTTTTCAGAAAATAGGTATAATTATCGAATAGCCGATAGTGCTTACTTATGGGAGTGATAGCGTTTGGAACAGAACAGATGTTTGGGAATTTATGTTGAGCCTGACAGGGCCACGGTTGTCCTTGCGGCAAGAGCGGGCGGCAAAATTGAGGTCATAGAGCAGTTTTGTGTTGCCGCTGAGCCGCAGGAGCAGCAACAGGCCTTTAGCTTTGCTCAGACCGCAAAGGCTATTGCCGCCGCCTGTCAGGAAAAACAGCTTGTCTTTACGGATGTTGCCGTTGCGGCTGACTGCAGATTGTACAGACAGCAGACTCTGCATTCCGAATTCACCGAGTCAAAACAGATTGCTCAGACAATCAAATTCGACGCTGAAGAGGCGCTGGCGGTAAATGCCGCTGAAACTGCTGTTGCGTTCGAGATAATGGCCGGCGGCCTTTCAGGTTCGCAGGTATCAGTTTTTGCCGTCTCTGCAGGCGTAATGTCTGAAATAATACTCTCGCTACAGAACAACAAGCTCGACCCTGCTGTCGTTGAGCCGGACTCCATCTGTTTGAGAAGAATCATACAGCAGATACCCCAGCAGGACTCCGATGCAAAGCCGATATGGATGGCGCTTTCACAAAAGAAATGTTTCATAGTTTCTCCTGCCTCGCAGTACGGCAATGCGCCTGTCAGAGCGTTCCTTACAGGTGCAGGCCGAAACAGAAATGCCGTGCTTGCAAGAGAAATCATTCTCACGATGACATCGACCGCAGCCGCACAGCAGGTTGGGAAAATCAGGATATTCGATTCACGGGCAAATACCGACTTTGACGACCTCGGCCGGCAAACGGCCCTGGCTGCAGAAGCGTTTGACCCTGCCGAAATAATTCTTATGAAGCCTGCCGAACAAGACGAGTGTGATAGTTTGGATATAATTATTGCCGCGGGCGCCGCGGCAGGGGTGCTTGTCAAAGGTGAAAGAGTTGATTTCAGGCCGCTGTTTCTCCCTTATCAGGGCAAAAAGGCAATTCTCGAAAAAACCGTTAAAATACTCAGCGCCAGCCTGACGATACTTTTTGTCATATTAGGGATATTTTTTCATCTGCAGTATTACAGGACAAACAGTGACAGGAGCCGGCTGGAGAAAAAGTTCAAAGCTGAGTACGCTATTGCAATGCCGGGAGCGAAATTTACGAAAAGCTCACAAGCGGTCAGAAAACTCAAGAGCGAAATAAACAGGATAAAAGACGTTAAAAGCGGCCTGCTCAGCGCTGCAGGGGAAGATTCCGTAGAAGCGAAACTTACTTTTCTGTTTGAAGCTCTTAACAATGTGCCGAAGGGAATCAATATTGAAATTGAAAAAATTGCCATTACGACAAAGACTATGAATATCACGGGCAGCACGAGCAGCAGAGGATATCTGCCGCTTTTTGCAGCCATTGATAAACATCCGAAACTTGCAAGAAGTTCGTCGAGTTATCAGTCAAAAGACAACAGAGACTATTTCTCACTTACTATCGAGTTAAAACAGTAGGGAAAAGCAGGTGAAAGATATTTATAAAAAACCTATTTTTTATTATGTGCTTGTGCCGATAGTAATCTGTTTGTGGCCTGTGTGGCTTTTGGGCCTGGGTATCCCGGCGTCCGGAAATAACCTGCAAAAGGAAATCAAGGATTACAACGAGGCTGAAAAGCTTATCGGTGAAATACTTGGCGAGCTTGACCCGCAGAGGCTTGATTACGCCAGGACAAAAAAGGGCGGCAACGCGTTCGATTATACGACTGCAATCGACCAGGTAACAAGATTCTGCAGAATTGCCCCGACCAATTATAAGCTCAGTTCCGGCGCTATGAGAAAGATGAAAGGCGGCCAGAAAAGCCAGGATGCTGCCGTAACAGTCGCCCAGATAGACATTGAAAGGCTTGCGAAGTTTATGTCTGTAATGCATATGCGATGGGTAAATCTGCAGTGCACAAACCTGACACTTGTAAAAATCAAGGGCGAAAAAGACACGTGGAAAGCCGATGTCAGGTTCATATATTATCAATGAAAAATTAAAAAATAAAAATGTAAAATTATGGAGCCGCCTGTCGGCGGAATTTTCTTTAATATTTGACTTTTTCACTGCTTTTACTTAGCATATCACTTATATAAATCCAAAGATTAAAATACGATAGAGGTATTATGGCTAAAGGACAGACAGAGCTTAAACGACGGCCGTTTATGTTAATTATTCGCGACGGCTGGGGATACAACCCTAATCCTGCTGAAGATGCGTATAATGCGATAAAACAGGCAAATACGCCCGTCGATGATATGCTGATGAGTGGGTATCCGAATTGTCTCATTCATACGAGCGGCCAGGACGTCGGCCTGCCGGCCGGCACTATGGGAAACAGCGAAGTGGGACATCAGAACCTCGGGGCGGGAAGAATTGTCGACCAGGAATCCGTCCGAATCACCAAGGCCATTCGCGACGGTTCTTTCTTTAAGAACGAGCAGCTCGGAAAATTGATAGATTTTATCAGGGAACATAACGGTAAGCTGCATTTGCTGGGCCTGTGCAGCAATATCGGGGTGCACTCACTTCTGGAACATCTCTATGGTCTGCTTGAGCTTGCGAAAAGAAATAACCTTACCAAAATTTATCTGCATGCCTTTACCGATGGCAGGGATTCTCCGCCTGACAGCGGCAAGGGATATCTGCAGCAGATAGAAGATAAAATGTCTCAAATCGGCACAGGCCGTATCGCCGCCGTTATGGGGCGGTTTTATGCAATGGACAGAGACAGCCGATGGGAAAGGGTGCAAAGAGCCTATGATTGTATGACGCTGGGCAAGGGCAACAAGGCAAAAAGCGCACAACAAGCCGTCGAGCAAAGCTATGAAAAAAAGGTAACAGATGAATTTATTGAGCCGGTCTGTATTGTTGACGAAGATGGCCTGCCGCTCGCAAAAATAGAGGACGGCGACGGAGTAGTATTTTTTAATTTCCGCGGCGACAGACCCCGTGAAATCACACGTGCCTTCGTGGATGATGCCTTTACAGGGTTTGTAAGAACCGCAAGACCAAAGATTTATTATCTCTGTATGACCGAGTACGATGCGACTATTCCTGCTCCTGTTGTTTTTGCGAAGCCGCCTAAGATGAAAAATATAGCGGCAGCGTATTTTAGCTCGCTGGGGTTAAAGCAATTCCGATGTGCCGAGACTGAAAAATACGCGCACGTTACGTTTTTCTTTAATGATTATACTGAAAAACCTTTCAGCGGTGAAGACAGGCAGATTGTGCCGTCGCCTAAAGTCAGGACTTATGACTTAAAGCCTGAAATGAGCGCTTATGAGGTCTGCGATGTCGTGCTGCAAAGGCTCGATACAGGGAAATACGACGTTGTCGTCGTGAATTTCGCAAACCCCGATATGGTTGGGCATACGGGAATTCTCGAAGCGGCGGTAAAAGCTGCCGAAACGGTTGACGCCTGTGTCGGTAAAATTCTTGACAAGGTAAAACAGCTTGGCGGGGCGGCGATTATCACGGCAGACCACGGCAACTTCGAGAAAATGCAGGACGGAAACGGCGGCCCGCATACCGCTCATACAATCGGCGATGTGCCTTTGATTATATTTGATGAGCTTAATAAGAACAAAAAGCTCCGCAGCGGCGGCAGGCTTGCAGATGTACAGCCGACACTGCTGGAGATGATGGAACTGTCGCAGCCTGCGGAAATGACAGGGAAAAGTTTGTTCGTACATTAAAATATTTCAAATTTCCTGCCGGTGTTATGATGGGTCAGATAAAGGTACTTGACCAAAATATGGTAAATACGATTGCCGCAGGCGAGGTAATCGAAAGACCTGCCAGCGTGGTCAAGGAGCTTATCGAAAATAGCATCGATGCCGGCGCAACCGAAGTAAACATTTATATTGAAGATGGCGGAAAAGGGCTTATCCGCGTCGTCGATAACGGCTGCGGAATGGATAGCGGCGACCTTGCTCTTGCATTTGAGCCACACGCGACAAGTAAACTGAAAACAAGCGCCGATTTGCTCAATATCTCCACTATGGGCTTTCGCGGCGAAGCCCTTGCAAGTATCGCCGTTGTGGCAAAGGTTTCCGTTGTCAGCAGACCTGCCGATACAATGGCAGCGAACAGGATTGAAATCGATTGCGGCAGTAAAGACGAAGTCCGGCCGTGCAGCAGCGATGCAGGAACAACAATCGAAGTGCGAAATATCTTTTACAAGATGCCTGCAAGGAAAAAATTTCTTCGAACCGCAAATACCGAAATGACTCATATCATCGAGCGGTTTACAAGAATCGCCCTTGCACATACTGATATCAGTATGAATTTGTTTCATAACGATAGGGAGCTTTATCGATTACCAGCCGGTTTGGGAGTAAGGCAGAGAATCGGAAATTTGTTTTCTGCCGAGTTTGCCGAGACTCTGCTTGAGCTGGCAAGCAGCGAGCGAAATCTCAAGCTCACTGCGTTGCTTTGCAGGCCTGAAAACGGCAGGGCAAACGCAAAATTCCAGTATTTTTTCCTGAATGGCAGATTTATCCGCGATAAATTTATCTCTGCCGCCGTCAGGGAAGCGTTCCGCGGGCTAATTGAGCCTGATAAATACCCGGTAGTCTTTCTTTTTCTCCAAATGCCGCCTCAAAACTTTGATGTAAATGTTCATCCGACAAAAATAGAGGTCAGATTCGATGATTCGAATCTCGTATATTCGCAGATTCTTGCTCTTGTGCGGGAAAAACTGCTGTCGCTGGACCTGGATGTGCAGGCTAAACTACCTAAGGGCGGCCAGGTGCCGACACAGGAAGGTCAGGATGCGAAACAGTCGATTGCCGGCGCAATGGCAGAATTTTTCAGCCACAGCAGGCAGGGGATAGTTCCTCAGAGATATTTTGGTTTTTCGAAAGTCGCACAGAAAAGCGATTCTGCCGCTGTCGAACAGCGAGAACATTTTTATGAGAAAGGCGATTTACAGGCTGTGCCCTCGCCGCAGTATCTTCAAATTCACGACAGTTACATAATAGCTCAGACTGAAGATGGTTTTTTAATCATCGACCAGCATGCCCTGCACGAGAGAATAATATATGAAGACCTGTGTAGACGCCTGACTTGCGACGGCGGTGCGAAGTTAGAATCTCAGAAACTGCTTGTGCCTGAGAGTTTTGAATTGACTGACGCAGGGGCGCAGGTGCTGGAAGTAAATAAGGATTTGCTCCAGCGTCTCGGCATTGAGCTTGAATCTTTTGGGCCGGGAGTCTGGGCGGTACAATCATTTCCGAGTTTATTGGGCGGCGTAAAAATAGTTGAATTCATTGTAGATATGCTGGATGTGCTGGCCGACAGCGTAGGTAAAATAGATTCCGAAAGACTTCTGCATAAGATTCTTAATTTGGCGGCGTGCAAAGCGGCTGTCAAGGCAGGACAGAAATTAAGCCCTGCCGAAATAAATAAACTGCTGTCCGATAAAAATGCTATTGAGCGGGTGAGCCGATGTCCGCATGGAAGACCAACCGCTATAAAATTCAGCCTTGCAGAACTGGAAAAACAATTCAAAAGAACTTGATAAGCCTTTGTCGTGCAAAGAGTTATGAATAAAACTAAAATAGCTTGCAAACCGACTGTGCCCTTAATATATTATTTGCTCTTAAAACGCAGAAGCTTTTGGCCGATAAATGCCAAAGGCCTTTAAGAGTGGCTTATGATAAAAAAAATCATTAACTGGCGAAAACAGGTAATGAAAAAGAAGGACAACACAAAGAAAAAATCTACGCAAAGCAAGGGTTCGAAAAAACTGGCTTTGAAGAAAAAACCTGCACCTGTATATACAAAAACAAGCGAATATCTCAACAACCGGGAGGTTGAACATTACAAACAGCTTTTGCTTAGCAAGATGCAGGAAATCATAGGCGATGTCAATTCCATAGAGGGTGAAGCCCTGAAAAAATCCAGACTTGATGCTACCGGCGACCTTTCGAGTATGCCGATACATATGGCTGATATCGGCACCGACAATTATGAGCAGGAATTTGCCCTGAACCTGCTCGACAGCGAAAGAAAACTGCTTCGTGAGATTGTTGATGCTCTACAGCGAATTGAGGAGGACACTTTCGGTATATGTGAGGTTACCGGCAGAGCAATTCCGAAAGAACGGCTTGAAGCGAGACCCTGGGCGAGATATTGCATCGAATATGCCAAGCTTGTCGAAAAAGGAATCGTCAGAGAAGGTGAGCCTGTACCCGAAGGCGTTGAGCTGGACTAATTTATTGATATATGTTAATTTACTGTGCCCGCTGGATTATTGCAGTGGGCTTTTTTATTTTTTATAATAATAAGTTATGAAAAGGTACTGTCCAATATGCGGGAAAAAGGTAGTAAAACCGACAAAAGATAAGAAAAAAACCACTGAAACCACGAAATTCTTTCCCTTCTGCTCAGAAAGATGCAAACTGGTTGACCTCAATTCATGGTTTGAAAATGAATATATTATCTCCGGTCCCCTCAAACAGAAGCAAAAAGATGAACCTGATGAGCTGGAAAATGTGTTGAAATAGACACTTAAAAAGAGATAATGTTATACTGGCTGTTTTGAAAGGATTATAAAATGGCGGAACAAAAGAATCTGGCTGAATGTTGCAACGGTCTTCTGTTTTTAAATATTTTCAGGACATTTCGGATAGCAATTCAGCCTGCAAGGTTTCTGACGGCTTTTTTTGCACTGGCGGTTATTTTCATAGCCGGCTGGCTGATGGATTTAAGCAAAACCGTCGTAGTTTCAGGTCAGCTTAGCCGGCGGGAATTGAGGTCATCGGCATTGACCGGCCTGGCAGGCTGGCCGACCGAGCTGCACTGCTTTGTCAGCGATTCGCAGCAAGTTGACGCTTTCATCAAAAATTACAAGGGCAAAGCAGAAGGGCAGGGCGTTTTCAAGGTCTGGTCTAATTTCTGCCTGACGCGGTTCAATCAAGCTGCTGCTTCTATTGTGCTATTGAATTTTGGTAATTTTGTTACCTGCGTAACGGAATGTGTCGCTGCCTGTATGTGGGCTTTACAATACCATACCATTTACAGCATTATTCTTCTCTTAATCGTGATGATAATGTTTTCCATTGCCGGCGGCGCCATCTGCAGAGGTGCGGCTCTGCAATTCTCGAAGAATGAAAGGCCCGGCATGACGCAATGTTTGAAATTCGCTCTTAAAAAGTTTATTTCACTTTTCTCTGCTCCGCTGGCGCCGGTAATACTGATTACTATTTTCGGAATAGGCATCTTTCTGCTCGGCCTGATAACGAATATTCCATGGGCAGGGGAAATTATAATGGCCTTATTTATTATAATAGTTCTTATTGCAGGTCTCCTGATGACCTTTGCAATTATCGGCATGGGCGGCGGCATCAATCTTATGTTTGGTGCAATTGCCTATGAGAACTCCGATGCTTTCGATGCCGTAAACAGGTCGTTCAGCTATGTCTATGCAAGACCGTGGCGGCTGGCATTTTACTCTTTCCTTGCGGCCGTCTATGGTTCAATCAGTTATTTGTTCATAAGGTTTTTTGCCTTTGTCCTGCTTGGCATAAGCAGATGGTTTATGTCGCTGGGCATCTGGACAAGCGGCAGCAAGGCTCAGCAGCTCAATAAAGTTGTCGCAATCTGGCCGAAACCGGAGTTTTTTAATCTGTTAGGCAGCGGGCTGGAAATCTCAAAAAATGCGACTGAATCTATCGCAGCGTTTGTTGTGTATCTATCCGTGCTTGTTGTTGCAGGACTTGTTATTGCCTTTGCCGTCAGTTTCTATTATTCAGCCGGCACCATTATTTATTGTCTGCTGAGAAATAAAGTCGATAATACCGCTCTTGACAGTGTTTTCATCGAAGCCGAGCAGACACAGCAGGCGATTGAGACAGGTCATGCCCAGAACCCGCAGCCGCCGCAGTAATTTTTAACGATAATTTGTGAAAGTGGATATGGTCGAAGAAAACCGGAATATTCAAAGTCCAAAAGAACCCGATGAAAAAATAAATCCGTCGGCGCTGCCTGCCGGATTGCTGCGATTTCGAAAGCAGATAATAATGCTTGTACATATCGTAGTTTTTGCATTGAGTCTGATGATGGCTTTTCTGCTCGTCAGCAATATGCAGTTTCAGCGAGAATGGTTTTTTACTCAGTACCCCCGGCTTCTGGTATTTTTCATTATAATAAAGCTGATTGTATTCGGCTATTTTAGACAGTATCAGGGCTGGTGGCGGTTTGTAGGCATTTCAGACCTCCTGTCGATAGTTAAAGCTTCTCTTGTCAGTGCGCTGATTCTGGTCGTTTTGTGGTTTACTCTCCTGATGTCTGAATCCATCAGAATAAAATTGCGCGAAATTACCACTGTCAGCCAGGCAATTTTCATTCTCGATATGTTTGCAACAATTGTACTTCTTGGGGGTTTGCGTATGGCTGTGCGCCTTTATCACGAGGAGTTTCTTACCGAAGTAAGCGGCAAGCTGAAAAGATTTCTGATTGTAGGCGCAGGAAATGCGGGCGAGGCCCTGCTCAGAGAGCTTCACCGTATGCCGGTCGGGCAGTATGATGTGATAGGCTTTATTGATGACGACCCTGCAAAACAGGGTATGAGTATTCACGGTATTCCTGTTCTTGGAAAGGTTGACCAGCTTCTACAAGTCTGCCAAAAGCATAGTATCGAGGAAATTGCAATAGCTATGCCGAGCGCCACGGCAAAGCGGCTTAGAAGAGTAGTTCAGATTTGCGAAGGAGCAAAAGCCAGATTCAGAACCGTTCCGTCGGTTACCGACATCGCAAGCGGCAAGTACCGTGTTTCACAAATTCGTGATGTTGACATTAATGACCTGCTGGGGCGGGAGACCGTGAAGCTCGACCTTGATATCATTGAACAGTATCTGAAAAACAAGGTTATTCTCGTAACAGGGGCAGGCGGTTCCATCGGTTCGGAAATGTGCAGGCAGGTCTGCGGTTTTGAGCCTAAACTGTTGCTCCTGCTCGAACAGGCAGAAAATGCGTTGTTCTTCATCGAGAGAGAGCTGCGTAAAAGTTTTCCAAAAGTTGCTACGGCAATTCTTATATGCGATATCACCGACAACAACAGAGTTGAACAGATTTTTGAAAAATATAAACCTCAGGTTGTCATTCATGCTGCCGCTCATAAGCACGTCCCTCTGATGGAGCTTAATCCCGGCGAGGCGGTAAAGAATAATATCGTTGGCACAAGGACAGTTGCCGATGCGGCTGATAAATATGACACCGGCAACTTTGTAATGATAAGCACAGACAAGGCCGTAAATCCCACAAGTATTATGGGTTCTTCCAAACGCATCGCTGAGATATATATTCAGGACCTTAATAAGACCAGCAATACGCGTTTTGTAACTGTCAGGTTCGGCAACGTTCTCGGCTCGAATGGTTCCGTTGTGCCGGTGTTTAAAAGCCAGATTGCTTCCGGCGGTCCTGTAACTGTAACACATCCGGAAATGAAAAGATATTTTATGACGATACCTGAAGCCTCTCAGCTTGTTCTTCAGGCTGCCGCTATGGGAAAAGGAGGAGAGATATTTGTGCTTGATATGGGCGAACCTGTCAAAATCGTTGACCTTGCCAAGGAGCTTATTACGCTCAGCGGATTTCGGCCCGGCGAAGATATCGAGATAGCCTTTACCGGCATCCGGCCGGGTGAAAAACTCTTTGAAGAGCTGTCAATCAAGGGCGAAGATATGCTGCTCACCCGGCATACCAAGATCGGAATTTGGAAAAATAATATTACACTTGGCAGACAGCAGCTTCACCAGATGATAGATAATCTTATTACGATGGCTGATACTCAGGATTATGTGACGATTGTCTCCCTGATAAAACAGCTTGTTCCCGAATACATAGGAAATAAGGTTAATAAAAATTGATTATTATCAATAAGCGCATAAAAAACCCGTCCGTAAGGGACGGGTTTTTTGTTATTTGAATTGCTTTATCAGTTTTTTTCCTGTTCATCACGAGGATGAGCGTTATCATAGACCTCTTTGAGTTTCTTTGTGGTAAGATGTGTGTAAATCTGAGTTGTTGACAGCGATTGATGCCCCAATAGTTCCTGAACGCTCCGCAGGTCGGCGCCGTTATTAAGCATATGAGTTGCGAAGCTGTGTCTTAACGTATGCGGACTGATTGCCGGGTCAAGCCCCGCCATCTTGAGGTATTTGTCCATTTTTCTGCGAACGCTTCTTGTGCTGAGCCTTTTGCCGTGCTTGTTTACAAACAGCACCTTTGAATCAAAATTGCCGTTGCCCTGTGCCCGTTTATTGCGAAATTCCATATAGTGCTGAATTGCCTGGAGCGCGGATGAGCCAATCGGCGTCAGTCTTTCCTTCTTGCCTTTACCTCTGATATGCAAAACTTCGCCCAGAAAATCGACATCCTCGATATTTAGCGCGACCAGCTCGCTTACCCTTACACCTGTGCTGTAAAGGGTTTCCATTATCGCACGGTCTCTTGCTCCCAGCCAGTTGTCGGTTGGCGGTGTCTCAAGCAGCCTTTTAACCTGGTCGTATTCAAGGAACTTGGGCAGTTTCTTGTCTTGTTTTGGTGTCCTGACCACCATAACGGGATTAGCGCTCAGATGTCCTCGTTTTACCAGAAATTTGTAAAAGCTTCTCAAGGTCGCCAGTTTTCTTGCAGTCGTTGATTTAGAATATTGTTTTTCATTCAGGCTGGCCATATAGGCTCGAACGCTGTCGGTTGTTATCGACAAAAGAAGCTGTTCTACGTTCGTTTCCGTCTGTATAGCTACAGAACCTGCTGAACGGCTGCCGGCGGACCAGTCTTCTGAAGAATGACCATGCTCACTACTCAAATACTGGCAGAACTGTTCGAGGTCGGCGCTGTAGCATTTGGCCGTATGTTCAGAGAAATGTTTTTCAAGTTCCAGGTAATCCAGAAACTCATGAATAATCGCGCAATTTTCCATTTTATTGTCTCCAAATCGTCTCAACAACGACGAAAGTTTATCTTCTATTTAATTTCAAAAGGCTCAACTACCTCCAGTGCCGGTTCATTCAGGAGTTTGTCTGCTTCACTTATGAGAGACTGGACAAGTTTGAAACTCAATACAGCGGCATCGAACCAGTCAAATTTCGTTCGGCTGTCTCTGGCTTGCGAGATCAGCGATTCGAGAAGCGCATCTTCACAACCGGCCTGATAGCGAAATATGTATTTTTCAGAGCCTTTCTTGAGAACAAGTTGTCTTAAATTCTGCTGCAATTGCCTGTCTAATTTCTTAACAAAGAATTTACATTATGGTTATCGGCCGCAGTAACCAGACCGATAACTAATTTTTTAAAAATTTTCCAATTTTCCGCGACAAGCTATGCTATCGTCAGTTGATATATAAAAGTTATCGGCCATAAATCGTTATTTTCTTTAGGGGTTAAGCTAAAAGATTTTAAATAAGTGTTTTTTTTTAAGGGTGTTAGCTTGACTGACTTTTGGATGAGAATCACCCTTTGCAGGGCTTTCAGGGTGTCTTGCAGGGTCGATGTGGAATATCAGTATTATTAAGGCTAAAAAGACTTTTAGGGTCTGGTTTTGTCTTTAACTTCGGGTTATTTCATAGATTTTTTTGCAGTTTATCAGTAGTTTTTCAACCCATTCGATGGGCATAATAGAAGCCGCATCGGATTTAGCATTTTTTGGGTCGGTATGCACTTCGAGAAACAAGCCATCGGCACCGGCTGCAATTGCGGCCTTAGCCAGTATGGGCGCCATATCCCTTGCCCCGGCGCTTGCATTGCCAAGTCCGCCCGGCTGCTGGGTGCTGTGGGTGGCATCAAAAGCAACAGGACAGCCAAGCTGCTTCATAGCAGGTATTGCCGTCATATCATTGACAAGACGGTTGTAGCCGAAAAACGTACCGCGCTCGGTAAGGAGGACTTTTTCATTGCCGGTTGAACGGATTTTTTCAACGGCATTTTTCATCTCGTCCGGCGACATAAATTGCCCTTTTTTGATGTTGACCGGTTTGCCTGTCTTTCCACAGGCGATGAGCAGGTCGGTTTGTCTGCACATAAAAGCCGGTACCTGAAGGCAGTCAACGATTTTTGCCGCTGTCGGCACCTGCTGAATTTCGTGGACGTCTGTCAATATGGCAAGCGAGGTTTTTTGCCTTACCTTTGCCAGAATCTCCAGACCCTTTTGCAGGCCGGGCCCGCGATAACTTTTAATACTGCTGCGGTTGGCCTTGTCAAAACTTGCCTTGAAGATTATAGGAATGCCGGTTTTTTGACTTATCTTCAGCAAACGGTCGGCAATATCAAGGCAGGTTTCTTCAGTTTCAATAACACAGGGGCCTGCTATGACGAATAATCCGCTGTCAGGTTCGATTTTTACATCACCTATTTTGAACATATCGTTTTCTCATAAATTTCATTCGAAAATTTTGAATATCCTTTTTCTCATACCTATGGGTTTTGCCTTCGGCGGGACAAGAACCTTAACGGCCTGAGGGATAACGCTTACCTCAAGCGGCAGGTCGGGTCCGGGGTCGCCGTCAAGCTCGCTTTTCAGGGGACTTTCAGAATATATTTTGAATTTTTTGCATTGCTTATAAGTGACATTTTTACTTTTTTGAAGACTCTTTAGCAGCGTTAGAAGAGCATGCCACAGCAGGACCACTTTGCTGGAACATCTGCATGTGCATATATCGAGCAGCCCATCACCGTAATTTGCCAGATGCAGGATTGGCAGTCCGATGGCATATCTGGATATATTGCCGAAGATAACAATGCCGCGGTCTGAAAAAACAATTTTGTCCTCAACTTCTACGGTTATCTTCGGAAAATCATATTTCCAGAAGGTTTGCCAGATAGGCCGGAAGTAATGAAGCTGGGTGATATTGCCTTTCCTTTGGTCGTCAACAAGTTTCACAACCTCGCCGTCAAACCCCGCGCCGCCGACTGATGTGAAAAATTTGTCATTTGCCTTACCTAAATCCAGCGGCCGCAATATTTGTGCCTCGAATGTGCTTATTGCATTTTTGAGTGTCGTTTTATAGCCAAGTTCATTTGCCAGAAGGTTTTCAGTGCCGCAAGGCAGAAGCATCAGCGGTTTGTCGCTGCCTTCAAGACCTTCAACTACCGCTCTGATTGTGCCGTCGCCGCCTGCAACTATAACCATTGAGCAGTCGTATTTTACCGCCGCTTTCCTCGCCAGAGATTGCGCGTGCGGCAAAGACTCGGTGTAATCAATCTTTGTTTTAACATCTTTCTGCTGCAGATATTCGATGAACCTTTTTACCATCAGCTTGTTGCTGCTTGCACCGGCACCGGTATTTATTATCAGCGATATATAACCGTTTTCGGGATTCATTGTTTTGTGTTGAACGTTATCCTTTTTTTCTTTATACCGGTTTTTTTGACAGCCTCTTCCATAAGGTGTGCATAGCTCTGGGGTATGTGTGACAGATGCTCAAGACTGAGCTGTTTTTGCGCATTCTCAATCAGCGTATCATTTGGTCCTTCAATCTCTACGAATTTTCCAAGCAGCGGCAATTCATCCAGCGCAACCTTGCAGTCAGCAAACTCCCACAGACTTCTTTTCTTCTCGAATGTAAGTCTTTCTCTGTATCCGAGTTCGCCAAAGAGATGTGCAAGCTCCTCGGCCTTTTCAACCTTTAATCCTATTTCCCTGCGTGTTTTGAAGCGATGGTTTTCCCGTGCACCTTTATAGGTAAGCTCAATAACCTCGCTGCCGCCGTTGCGGTGTTTCCGTATGCGGAGGCATCTGTCGGAATTGACCAGTGAATCTTTCGAATCGTCGTAATAAGAATCAGTCTGAATAAAATCACCGGCAAACTCGGCCCCCAATTGCTTGAGCCTCTGAGCTATCGGCTGCAGACTATCAACCTTTAATTTCAGTTCTATTTCTAATGCCATACAATCAGCCTATAATAATGTTTACCAGTCTGGATTTAACAACTATCATTTTCTTTACTTGTTTACCCATAATTGCAGAAGCAACTTTGGGGCAGGCAAGGGCCTTTTGCTTTATCTGGTCTTCGTCTGCATCGGTGGAAACTACAATTTTATCTTTTATCTTACCCAGTACCTGCACCGCCAGTTCAATCTCTTTTTCCCTGGCAAGGTTTTCATCGAATTTCGGCCAGGATTCAAAGATGAGCGTATTTTTATGCCCGAGCTTTTGCCATAACTCCTCTGCAATGTGCGGCGCAAAGGGCGACAGAATAAGTACAAATGTTTCAATCACTTTTTTAGGTCTGGTTTCAAGCCTGCTCAGGTGATTAACAAAAATCATCATTTGGCTTATTGCTGTGTTGAATCTGAAGTTTTCAATGTCCTGTGTAACCTTTTTTATGGTCTGATGTAGTAATCGCTGTGTTTCTTCATCGGTATCACATTCTTTTATACTGTTGCTTAATTGATAGGTATCTTCGTTTATTATTGTTCGCCAAAGTTTATTTAAAAATCGCTTAACCCCTTCGACGCCCTGCATACTCCAGGGCTTTACGGCCTCCAGCGGCCCCATAAACATCTCGTAGAGTCTCATTGAATCGGCGCCATAATCGGTAACAACTTTGTCGGGATTGACAACATTGCCTCTGGATTTACTCATCTTCTGATTATCTTCGCCGAGAATCATCCCCTGATTGACGAGCTTTGTAAACGGTTCAGGTGTGCTGACGTAGCCTAAATCATAAAGAAGTTTATGCCAGAATCGCGAATAAAGCAGGTGCAGAACCGCATGTTCGGCTCCGCCGATGTATAAATCTACCGGCATCCAGTATTTTTCTTTTTCCTTGTCCCAGCCGGCCTCGTTGTTATGTGCGTCGAGATAGCGCAGATAATACCAGCAGCTTCCCGCCCACTGTGGCATTGTATTTGTCTCTCTTTTTGCCTTTGTGCCGTCGGGCAATTTCACATTGAGCCAGTTATCAATTTTGGCAAGCGGTGACAGGCCTGTGCCGGAAGGCTTGTAGCTGTCGGCCTGCGGCAGAGTCAGCGGCAAATCTTTTTCGTCAAGTGCGATTACGCTGCCGTCTTCACAATGCAATAGCGGAAACGGCTCACCCCAGTATCGCTGTCTGCTGAACAGCCAGTCGCGCAGTTTGTAGTTAGTTGCCTTTTTGCCAAGCCCTTTATCCTCAAGCCACTTTGTAATTTGTTCCTTGAATTGCAGAGTAGAAAGGCCGGTGAATTTTCCGCTGTTTATCGCAATACCGTCGCCGATAAAGCAAGCCGCACCTCTTCTTACCTGTTCTGCAAGAGTTTTGTCGTCAGGCTCTACCACCGCGATAATCGGCAGATTAAATTTCTTTGCGAATTCAAAGTCTCTCTCATCGTGGGCGGGCACGCTCATTATCGCGCCTGTACCATAGCTTATCAGGACATAATCGCTAATCCAGATAGGAGTTTTTTCGTCGTTGACAGGGTTGATTGCGTAGGCACCTGTGAATACGCCTGTTTTTTCCTTTGCGAGGTCTGTCCTGTCGAGGTCGCTTTTGCTTTGAGCCAGTTTTTTGTATTTTTCGACGGTTTTTTTTTGCCCGGCTGTAGTGATTTTATCAACGAGCGTATGTTCCGGTGAGAGAACCATATAAGTTGCACCGAATAGCGTATCAGGGCGGGTAGTAAAAACTCTGATAGTCTCATTGAAACCGTCAACTTTAAAATCAACCTCTGCTCCGATACTTTTGCCTATCCAGTCGGTCTGAAGTTTCTTTATTGAGTCAGGCCAATCAACCAGTTTAAGGTCGTCAAGGAGCCTGTCGGCATATTTTGTAATCCGCAGCATCCACTGCCTCATTGGTTTTCTGATAACCGGATAGCCTCCGCGTTCGCTTACGCCGCCGACAACCTCCTCATTTGCCAGAACCGTCCCCAGTTCCGGGCACCAGTTGACAGGAACTTCGGCCTCGTAAGCCAGGCGGTTATCGTCGATATATTTCCTTTTTTCTTCTTTACTGAGATTTTTCGGGATAAGGAGCTGCTCTATTGGTTTGGCCTTCTGTTTTTTTTCATTGAAGCAGCTGTTAAAAAATTTCAGGAATATCCACTGCGTCCATTTGTAATAATTCGGCTCTGTAGTATCAACCTCTCTGTCCCAGTCATAAGAAAAACCCAGCGATTTAATTTGTCTTCGCATTATGTCAATATTCTGCTGTGTGGTTTTGGCAGGATGGGTACCTGTCTGGACGGCATATTGCTCCGCTGGCAGGCCGAAGGCATCCCAGCCGATTGGATGCAGAACGTTAAAACCTTTCATCCTTTTATAACGGGTGATGATGTCGCTTGCGGTGTAACCTTCAGGGTGTCCGACGTGAAGACCCTGCGCAGATGGATACGGGAACATATCCAGCACGTAGTATTTGGGCTTGGTTTTATCGCCGTCTTTGGCGGCAAAAGTTTTATTGGTTTCCCAGTACTTTTGCCATTTTTTCTCTATTTCATTAAAGTTATAGAATCCCTTTTTTTCGTTCATAGTTTTAGAGTCCCGAATGTGGGCAGGTATGGGCAGCTTTAGTATCAGCCTTTTGGAGAAATTCGCTAACCTTGCTGCAATCAGTACATTTATATTCAAAAACAGGCATAAAATCTTTTTGAAATCAGGTTTTAGGTTTTGAAAACCCAGCAGTATATCTCTTTAATTTGCTTGAGGCAAGGGAAAGGTTACAAAAAAGGATGTAATAAGTCTGCAATTGGAGCTCTGTATAAGAATGTGGCCGTGGCCGTTCCAAAAATTTTCAATCCACCGGAGGCGGACAAGTCTTCAATCAATAAATATTTTTTTAATATGCCTGTCATAAATGTTCTCAGTTACAGTTGTTGCGATTGTATCTTCATATTTTTCAAGGGCTTCGATATAACAATGTCCCATTTTTGCTGCGATTTTGTAGCCGACGTGGATTAACTGTCTGAAATTGGGATTATAGTCTTTACAATTTTGGTCGTGCCGCAGGACTTTGGCGAACTTTACGCCATCCCATTTTGCAACTTCGTCCGGCTCAGGCAGTTTTGAATTATCAATATCAATAACCGTTGCGTAGGGTGCAGCAAGCTGGTCAAAATGTTCGAGAGACTGCTCGTAAATCTCCTTTGCAATATCGAGACCGCAGCCGCCTGCCAATGCAAGGCCGATGATTTCCTCCAGCCAGGTTGTGCCTGCCGTTTTTAAATGCAGGCCGGCATTGAATCTTTTTAACGCGTTTTTAATAGGCGCATAAATTGAAAATTTATCGCTGCCGGAATGAATACTTAATTTAAGGTTTGCCGGCAGGCCAAATTCCTTGATTGCAAAATTTATAACCGCTATATCCTCGTTAAATTCTTTTTCGAATTGTTTTATATCGCCGACGTAATCAACACCTTTATTGAATCTGCCTGTAAATTTCGGAGCTATTGTCTGGGCGGGTATGCCTTCGGTTGCGATGGCGGACAATATGAATAACATCTCAACCGGGCTTTGCGGCTGGTTCGATTCGTCCATTGAGATTTCAGTTACAAAGTTATTGCTGCCTTTTTTTTCGGCTATGTGTCGGTAGATTTCGCCTGCCTTCTTGACGGCAAGCAGGAATTTTGCACCGATTTTCTCAAGGTCATTTTCTGTGATGTTTAATTTGTTTTCAATATTTGGGATTTCAAGGCTGCCTATGAATTTTTTATTGGCTGCTATGAAGGTTTTTAAGTCTTTTTCATCGCACTTCTGGCTGATGTAATCTGCCACGTCGAGCGTGAAAAAATTGCTTGAATCTATAAATGCATCGACGTTATTAAGATTTATATGGTCTGCATCAACGTAATATGAATCCTTCCAGCCGAGTACCTTTACGGCGGCATCTGCTTCGATTCTGACGTCGGCGGGTCTGGTGCCTATGATGGAGTGTTCTCTGTTGGATTTGTTCCAGACAGGGACGATATTACAGCCCTGCTGTTTTGCTTTGATTATGGCGGCGAGCTGGGCCTTGCCCTGATGAGCAAATCTGTCACCGATTCCGAAAGAGAATTTTTCAAGCTTCATTTGTGAAAGCCTTTCGGCAATAAATTAACTATTCAATATACCAGTGCAGGCTGCTCGTCAAGAGCAAATCGGCAGGGCAGCAGTTTTTTCAAATACCGGGATTTATTGGTTTGCAAAGAAGTATCTGCAGGGTATCATATCTGGCAAATTTCCTGAGGTCAAGTTATGCTCAAAAGACAATTGGGGCTTATGAGTGTCTTCAGCATTGCTGCCGGAGCGATGATAAGCAGCGGTCTGTTTATCCTGCCGGGCCTTGCATATGCAAAGGCAGGTCCGTCTATCGTCATATCTTATTTTCTTGCCGGGCTTTTGGTGATACCTTCGATGCTGTCTAATGCCGAGCTTGCTACGGCGATGCCGAAGTCCGGCGGAAGTTATTTCTTTGTCGAGCGAAGTCTTGGCCCTCTGATGGGCACATTTGCCGGGCTGGCCAACTGGCTGGCTATCGCACTTAAGGCAACTTTTGCTATGGTAGGTATCGGTGCTTTGGCGGCGGTTATACTGCCCGGCGGCGGCGAAGGAACAATAAAACTTGTCTCGGCGGCAGCGTGTCTGTTTTTTCTGCTCGTTAATCTTTTAAGCGTCAAAGGCACAGGCGGACTCCAGACGGGACTCATAATGGCTCTTATTGCCATTCTGGCTGCGTTTATAGTTAAGGCTCTGCCGTTTGTCGAGCCGCAAAGACTTTCTCCGTTTTTGCCGTTTGGCGTAAAAAGTATGTTCGCCGTCGTGGGTATGGTGTTTGTCTCTTTTGGAGGGCTGACAAAGGTTATTGATGTTTCCGAAGAAGTGCGTGACAGCTCAAGAAATATACCATTAGGAATGTTCTCGGCTTTTTTTGTGGTAATCGTACTGTATGTTCTTGTAGTATTCGCGGTGACGGGAGTGCTTGAGCCGGAGATTTTGAGCGGTTCTCTTGTTCCTGTAGCCCTTGCGGCAAAGGCTGTTGCCGGCACTGCAGGAGAGGTTCTGGTGGGCATCGGTGCTTTTCTTGCCTTTGCAACTACCGCAAACGCAGGCCTGTTAAGCGCATCGCGAACTCCGATGGCTATGAGCCGCGATGGTTTGCTTCCACAGTTTCTTTCTCAGTCGAGCAGAAGATTTCATACGCCGCACTTTTCACTTTTTCTGACTGCAGGCTTTATGATGTTTGTAATTTTCGGACTGTCTATCGAAAACCTCGTCAAAACAGCCTCTACCATAATGATTGTTATGTTTGTTCTGATGAATGTCTCAGTGGTAATAATGCGGCATAGCGGTGTTCAGACCTATCGGCCGACGTTCAAGGCGCCTTTTACTCCCTGGCTGCAGATTGCGACTGTAGTGGTATATATATTTCTGATTTTTGAGATGGGCCAGGTGCCGCTGGTACTGATAGGTGTCTTTGCGATTATTGCGATGGTCTGGTTTTTGTTTTATGTTCAGAGACGCATCGACCGCGAATCGGCAATCGTATATCTTGTCAAGAGCATAGTCTCAAGGCATATCCAGAGAACCGGTCTTGAGGAAGAGTTAAAACAGCTTGCGCTGCAGCGGGACGAGGTCATAACCGACAGGTTTGACGAGCTTGTTGAACACTGTACCATTCTTGATGTCGATGAAAAAGTTTCTGCGACAGACCTTTTTCACAAGGCTTCGCGTGCTTTGTCTGAAAAACTTGATATTGACGCAGATAAGCTTTATGAACTGTTTATCCAGAGAGAAAGAGAGTCCACGACCGTCATAAAGCCCGGCCTTGCCATACCGCATATTGTTGTTGATGGTCGGGGTATTTTTGAAATTCTGCTTGTGCGGTGCCGAGGCGGTGTCATTTTTTCTGAACTCCAGGAACCTGTAAAAACTGCGTTTGTACTCATTGGTTCAGCCGATGAGAGAAATTATCACCTCAGGGCGCTTATGTCGATAGCTCATATCGTCAGTGAGCCGGATTTCGAAAGCCGCTGGTTTGCCGCAAGAAATATAGAACAGCTAAGGGATATAATCCTCCTTTCCGGCAGGAAACGGGACTAAACCAAACTTCGGGCTTTCGCATCGCCCTTGTGTGTCTGTATCCTTCTAATCTTTACACTTGGCAAACTTATGCAAATTGCATACAATTATATGCGCAATGGATATAGGAGTTGTAATTTCAAGCAATGATGCGAAAACATGCTGGAACGCACTCCGCTACGCGAATTTTGCACTTGGGCAAAAGGGCGAAGTCAAAATTTTCTTCATGGGAAAGGGTGTAGAATATCATAAAATCAGCACTGAGAAATTTAATACTGTTGAACAGGCGCATAAATTTATGCAATCAGGCGGGAAAATTTATGCCTGTGGAAGCTGTATTAAATCGAGAGAACAGGAAGGTTCGCAGATGTGTCCGGTTTCTACCATGAAAGATATGTATGAGATTGTGAAGAAGTCCGACAAGGTAGTAACTTTTTAAAATGGAAAAAGATATTAACATTAAACCAATAGGAACAATTTATACGCCTTATAAAGAGCCAAAAGGCATACCCATACAAGGTAGGTTTAATAAGAATGTAAAAGGACGTATTGAGCTGTTTCAGGAATACCGAGCTGGCTTAAAGGATATTGAGGGATTTTCGCACCTTATTTTGATCTATTATTTTAATCGCTCAAAAGGAGAATCGGTTATGGGAAAACCGTTTCTTGAAAACGAAGAACATGGCATATTTGCTATAAGAAGTCCCCATCGACCAAATCATATCGGTGTTTCTGTCGTAAAACTGGAAAAAGTCGAGGACAATGTAATTACTTTTGCAGAAGTTGATGTGCTGGACGGTACCCCTTTGTTGGATATCAAGCCCTATGTTTCGCATTTTGATTCCAGAGGAGATGTTAAGAATGGCTGGCTTGAAAAGCATTTTATAAATGGCAATATACCAAAGGGGACTAAATTGAAGTGAAAGCAGGAATCTACCCAGAGGAGTTATCGCTAAGTATCAGCAAAGAAATTACTAGACTAAAAATCATGCAGATTACTATAAGAGCAGAGACGCAAAAGGATTTTGCTGATGTTGCCAGAGTAAATAACCTTGCCTTCGGCCAGGAAAATGAAGGCATATTGGTTGAAAAACTGAGAAAAACAGACGAATTTATCCCCCAGCTACCCTCAGGCGTTCAGCGAAGTTTAGAAAATCTTAAATTATGAGTAAGTGTTTTTATATTTACAGCTTCGGGTGCCAGATGAATAAGCTAGACACTAATCTAGTTGTTAATTCATTTGTCGAAGCTGGCTTTGAGTTACTAAACCAGCCTGACAATACTGATATCATCCTTATAAATACCTGCTCTGTCCGTAATCATGCTGAAGAAAGAGTTTTGTCGCTTTTGGGACATCTGAAACATATAAAAAAGACCGGGCCCCAGCTTATTGTTGCTGTCTTTGGTTGTATGGCACAGAGGCTTAAGGATGATTTGCTCAGCCACGAAGCGGTCAATATCGTTTGCGGACCATTGCAAATACCACAGCTTGTAAATCTCGTAAATAATGCTCTCGATAATAAATCAAAACAAAGTTCGGTAAGCGGTGACATAAGACGTAAGCTGTCGCTGCAGGAATTAGAACGTTTTGATGATTTTGAGCAGATTTATGATTCGGCGGAAGATAATCTCCCTGCACAAGCGTATGTTCGCGTTATGCGCGGCTGTGATAAATTCTGTTCGTATTGTGTTGTTCCGTATGTTCGCGGGCCGGAAGTGTCCAGAGCCCCTGAAAAAATTGTTACTCAGATTAAAAAACTTGCTGACGGCGGCGTAAAGCAGGTAACCCTGCTGGGACAAACGATAACTTCATATTATTATAATGGCTTCTCTTTTGCCGATTTGCTTTACAAGGTGAGCGAGATTAGCAGCATTGAATGGATTAAGTTTGTTACCTGCTATCCAAAAGATTTTGATGAGAGAATTTTTCAAGCGATGGCTGATTTGCCGAAGATTTGTCGTTATCTTCATGTCCCCGCTCAAAGCGGCTCAGATAGAATATTAAAGGCGATGAACAGGCATTACACCTGCGCGGAATATCTCGATTTGCTGCAGAAGGCAAGACAAATTGTGCCGGATATTGCGGTAGCAGGCGATTTTATTGTCGGTTTCCCCGGCGAAACAAAGGAAGATTTTAAGAAAAGCGTTGAACTTGTAAAGAAGGCTCGATACAAAAATTGTTTTATATTCAAGTATTCACCCCGGCCGGGCACAAAAGCGGATGAAAAAAGAGCTGATGATATCCCGATGGAAGTAAAAAGACAGAGGAACATCGAACTGCTTGCAGTGCAGGGGGGAATAAGTGAGAAATTGAACAAAAACTTTATAGGGCAAACTATAAAAGTCCTCGTTGAAGGCGTAAGCAAAAAAGCTCATCTTGACGACGGCGAAGAAAAAAATCAGCCGCAGTTAATCGGCAGAACTGCCGGTGATTATATTGTCGTTTTTAACGGCCCGGAGAACCTGGCAGGGCAGTTCGTCGATATAAATATCACAAAGACAAGTGCATTAACGCTTTTTGGAGAGCTCACAGGCAGCTGATTTGGTCAGCCTGTCTTTTTATCCCGGTTTTCTTCGGCTTCTGGTCGGCGCAGGTAAAGCGGTACAAGGCTTACAGGGTCACAAAATTCTTCTTTCGCTGCCATTTGTGAACCGATTTTGAAAATGTTTGAAGCTCTTGGCGACCAGAATTTTTCATCAAGTATTTTGATATTGTCAGTCTCGAATTTTTTAGCGTAATAAAGCAGGCCTTCACCTAAAAGCCAGACTGGTTCATCGGGTCTGTCGAAATTTTCTTTGAACTGGTCGGCAGTCATCATACAGTCCGGCATAATTTTTTGCCACGTTCCGTTTTTTCTTTCAAAGGCTGCAATGAAAAATTGCCTCTTTTTTGCGTCGATTATAGTAGCAATTTTTGTAATTTTGTTGTTGTCGACATTCAGAGCCATTGCATCGGTTGTACTTACAGCGACGATTCGACTTTGTGCTGCAAAAGCCATCATTTTTGCGACCGTTACTGAGATTCGTATGCCGGTAAAACTGCCCGGACCAATAGAAATATAGACCTGCTTTATCTGGTTTGCCTTTTTATTGAACTTTTTGAGAAGTTCAATTGTAGTATCAAATAGTTCAGCACTGTGCCTGAGGGGTGCTGAAAACGTTTTTTCGTCCGATAATTTGCCGTTGAGGCCAATGGCTACCGAGCCGGTTCTCCCTGATGTTTCCATTGCCAAGGCAAAGGGTTTGCTTGTAATTTCTGATTTTGTCATAAGTTCAGTTTGAATAGTGAATTATCGGGCTACTTGTTTGGCCGAATCAACAAATTTTTAAAAATTTTTACTCTACAATTAACCGTACTAAGCCGATGACTATTACCGATAATGATAATGGATATTCTTATGGAAGTCCATTCTGAAAAAATGGCCGATAAAGAAGTGCTTGGATTAAGATTTAGCTTGAAAAAACTTGAATTTTATGTTAAAATGGCTAATCTTAGCAACAGTCGTAATATAGATAAGATATGTTAAAACCGGACAGTTGCGTAAGAAAAACACTTTTTGGGCGGCTGTTATTTAATTTTTATTAACAGGAGACAACCAGTGACTATTGCTATATCAAGAGCAGGATTGCCGTTAGGGATTGTTTTGGCAATCTTATTGGTTTGTCTGCCGGCAGTTTCGCTTAGTTTTGCTGCTGATGAAGAGAACGTGAAAGTTCAGACCCTTCGGCAGATGGGCAAGCAACTGCTTGATGTAGGTTCCGAGCAATACCGGCGCGGGATGATAGACAATGCAAGAGAAACACTTGGCAAAGCCGCTGCATACAGAGAGTATCTGAGCGTTTCCGATGCAAGTAAACTTGACATGCTTCTTGAAAAGTTGGGTTCACAGCCGGCTCCTGATGCTAATCAGATTTCTGTTCAGGTGGTTGAAGAACCAGCAGTCGGGCAGCAGACAGAACCTAATATTGTTGAACAGCCGGCGGCAATACAGCAGACAGAGACAATTATTGTCGAGCCGCCGATTCAGATACAACCGCAAGTTGAGCAGCCGGTCGCAAATCCCGAGTACATTGAGTTTCTGCCTATAGAGGCCGATGACGTTAATTGGCCGTCGCAGTTTCCAATGCCTGTTATACCGGTTATACCAACAGAAATTCAGCCGGAGTTTATTACCCCCGTTCCGCAGGAGCCTAATCTTGGTGTTGAAATTAAACAGCCATCACAACCTCAGATACTTGTCGCCGAGAAGGCAAAGGAAGATTATATTGAGGTTATTAAGCAGAAGCAGCGTATTCAGCAGAGTTATACAAAGGCTGTTGTGAATGAAGCCATTGCAAAGGCAAAAGAATATGCCGATAAGGAAGAATTCCTTAGGGCAAAAGACGAAATCTCCCGCGCGTCGGCAGTTATTGAAAAGAACAAGCTGCTGCTCGGTGATACTGATTATGCCCAATATAGGGATTCTCTGCAGCAGCTTTCAGATGAAATAAACGCCCGCCAGACTGAAATTGAGCGTCTCAAAGCTGAAAAGGCGAAGACTGAAGCCAAGGCAACTCAGGAAAAGCTCCGTGCGCAACAGGCTGCTGACAGGCAGAAAAGAATTCAGAACCTTTTGGCAAGTTCAATGGAATATCAGGAACAGCAGAGATATGAGGAGGCTCTGGCTCAGATTGATACGCTTTTGGCTATTGACCCGACCAACAGAGGAGCTGTAAGAGACAAGCAGATGCTTGAGGATATTATCAATCTTCGCAGACAGCTTGAAGTAAAAAAAGAAATGGGTAAAGAAGAACAGGCGGTTTTGACTGATACTCAGCAGTCCATGATTCCGCATGCGGATTTGGTTACTTATCCGAGAAACTGGCAGGACATAGCCAAAAGAGTGCCGAAGATAATAACCGGTCTTGCTCCTGCCGATGCTGCTGTTTACAAACAGTTCGATACGGTTGTCGACTTGAGTGCTCTAACACCGGACACACCGTTTGAGGACGCTATCGAGATAGTCAGGATTTCCGTTGACCCGCCGCTGAAAATCGTTGTTCGATGGAAAGACCTTGAGGAAAATGCGTACGTTGAACGTGACACGGTTATTGGTATGCAGGGACTTAATGGTATTGCGGTGGGCAAGGGTTTGAAAGAACTTCTCGATTCGGTATCTGGAGGTTTTACGACGATAAATTTCGCCGTTGAAGATGGAATTATAACGATAGCGACAGCAGGGTCACTTCCAGCCAGGCTGGTTACTCATGTTTATGATGTTACTGAGCTTGTTGGCGTACCGGCTAATTTCCGCGCCGACATGGAGACAACAGAGGTAACCGGCGGAGGTGGAGAGGTAGAGGATACAGCCCCGATTGTTGAAGAGAATGCCGCTATGTTAGTACAGTTGATACAGGAAACAATTGCTCCGATGAGCTGGTTAATCAACGGTGGAGAAGGTACTATCAGTATTCATGGAACCAGACTTGTTATAAGTCAAACACCCCAGGTTCACGAACAGGTTCAAAAACTGCTCATGGAGGATTTACGTGAATCCATCGGCCAACAAGTTTCGATTGAATCAAGATTTCTGTTTGTTACCGAAAACTTTCTTGAAGATATTGGCTTGGGTATCGACAACTTATATATAAGGGGCAGCAAAATTAATGAAAATCTTGGCGATATGATTTTTAGTTTTGGCTCGTATGAGAGTGCCTTGCCTCCTTCAACACTTGTCCCGGGCACCATAGCTCCTGAGCTCGCACCGCCGATTGGGTCAGGGACAATATCGCATGCAGCCGAACTTGTCGGTGGTCTGTCGTATGGTTCGGTTCTTGACGATTTGATGGTTTCATTCTTCTTGAGAGCAACGCAGGCGCATAGAGATGCGAAAATGCTTACTGCTCCGAGGGTTACCGTACTTAGCGGCGAATCGGCTTATATCAAGGTAACCAGGGAAGATGCTTATGTTTCGGATTATGAGTTTGAGGATATAACGGCTGCCGGACAAGGCCAGCCGGTCAGAGTTATTGCTGACGCTACGGTAGAAACCGAAACCGGCGGTGTTGTGTTGAATGTAACACCGACTATAACCGCCGACAAGAAGTATATTATCCTTCAAATAGCCACTAATTATACGAAGGTCGACTTTGAACCTTTTAACGTCTCTTCTACACTTGGTGACCAATTCCCCATTGAGCTTCCTATCCTGGAAGTATCCGAAGTGCAAACACGTGTAAGTGTGCCGGACGGCGGCACGTTGCTGATAGGCGGCCAGAAACTCAGTGCTGAAGCCAACAGGGAAGCCGGCGTGCCGGGTCTTTCAAAAGTGCCGCTTTTAGGAAGGCTTTTCAGCCACCGCAGCAAGGTAAAAGACCAAAATGTCCTGCTGATACTGGTTAAACCGAGCATTATTCTGCAGGAAGAGGCTGAACGGGAATATTTTGCTCCGCTCCGGTAACTGTGAGACTTTAAGAAAAGTTGAAAAGGCCGACAATTAATTATCGGCCTTTTTTGTAACCTGGTTATTATTCAAATTTCTGTTTTACAGCCTGGAAGCCGGCGTGCATCAGCAAGTTATCCAGAATAATCATTGCGGTATAATTTTCTGCCACCGGCCAGATTCTTGCCACGATGGTCGGGTCTCTTCTTGTAATTGCAGCCAGCATCTTGTTCTCGAGTGTATATTTGTCGATTGTATGCTGCTGTTTATCTATTGTCGGCGTCGGTTTTATTGTAAGCCTTATAATTATATCCTGCCCGGTTGACAGGCCGCCGGTAATGCCGCCTGCGTTGTTGGATTCAAACATTACCTTGCCTTTTTCCGCCCGCATCTGGTCGTTGTTTTGAGAGCCGGTCATATCCTTTACAGCAAAGCCTGCTCCGATTTCGACTCCCTTTACCGCACCTATGCCGAGCATTTTTCCAAGCTCACCGTCGAGTTTATCAAATATCGGCTCTCCAAGCCCGATGGGGGCGCCTCTGACTACAACTTCCACAACGCCGCCTGCTGAGTCACCGCCTGCCGAAATCTTGCTACAGGCCTTTACCATTTCTTCCGCTGTCTCTATGTCGGGACAGTTGAGAATATGGTAGACGCCGTATTTTTCCTTTATTTTTTCAGGATTTGATTTCGGCGCCTTGTCGCGAATTTTGTCGATTTCTTTTTCAATCTCAGCAAAAACCGCCATTTTTTCAAGAAATCGCATATCGCCTGTTATCCTGCCCTTTACGTAGATTTCCTGATAAAACGGGTCGAGGTCTCGCCGCATTTTTTTATAGTTATTAGTAGACTTCAGGGCTTTTGCGCTGTCGATATTACTGCAGCGGACAGATGCAAGTTCCTTTACATAGCCGAAGATTTCAATACCACATTTTTGAAGGACCTTTTTGGCGATGTAACCTGCCGCTACGATAGTCGAGGAATATCTTCCGCTGAAGATTCCCGCTCCGATGGCGTCGTCGGCAGGGCCGTATTTTATAAATGAGGCATAGGAGGCGTGTCCCGGCCGAGGTGTACGGTTTGTGTCCTGATATTGCTTAATGTGTATAAAGTGCCTGTCGAGGTTTGGAATCAGGATTGTTAATGGCGTTCCGTTTGTAAGACCTTTGTTTTTTGCTCCCTCAACGGTATCTGCAGCATTGATACCTGTATAGATTATCGGCAAATCCGGCTCTTTTCGCGGCGAGCTTAGTTCATCAGCTCCGGGTTTTCGCAGGAGCAAATCGCCGTAGATTTCCTGCTCTGTTATCGCCATCGCCGGCGGGTGGCCCTGTATTACAGCAGTAAGTCCATCCTGATACGAACCGCCTGCAACAGTTACCTGAAAACACCTTCCAAAATGACAGCCTAACATCAGTTATCTCCTGTTTTTATGGATAATTTAACTGCAAGAGTATAAAAGGGAAGATTGAATTATTCAAGATAAATTTATATCCGCGCCCAGTTGTTTCATCAGTTTTACGAAATCGGGGAATGTTACGTTCATCGCCTCTGCAGTGTCGATTGTAGAGGGCTGTTCAATAGCCATTGCCGCAAGGGAAAGAGCCATTACAATTCTGTGGTCTCCTCTGCCGTTCAGTTCGGCAGCCTTGAGTTTGCCGCCATGGACAATCAGACCGTCCGGCAGTTCTTCTGTTTTTGCCCCTAATTTGGCAAGTTCCTCGGCCATACATTTTATACGGTCGGTCTCTTTTTTCCTGGCTTGCGGGACATTCAAAAATCTTGTAGTTCCCTGGGCCAAGGCCGCCGTCACCGCCATAGTCGGCAAGGCGTCCGGCGTTCTGTTCATATCGATATCAACGCCTTTGAGTCGGCTTGATTTTATATGAACGCCGGTGGGAGTAATTTCGATTTTTGCACCCATCCGCTTCAGATACTCAACAACAGCCTTATCCGGCTGGCTGTCGGAAAAATCAAGACCCGTTATCGTTATATCCGCATCGAGAATAGCGCCTGCGCAAAGGAAAAATGTCGCACTTGAAAAATCGGCCGGAATTTGCATGTCAAAGATTTTGTATTTTTGACCGCCTTTGATGATAAATCGTTTCATATCCTGATTTTCGTATGTAATTCCCTGCCAGTCGAGCCAGTCAAGCGTAATTTTTACATAATCAGGCTCATTGAGCAGCGGCACAATAATTTCAGTATCTTCCTTAGCCAGCGGCGTCACCAAAAGGAGACTGCTTAGATACTGACTGGTGAAACATTCGATGGTTGTCTTGCCGCCGATAAGCTGGCCTTCGATTTCGACGGGGGCTGAACCGTTATTTTTTAAGCTTTTTGCTTTTACACCGAGGTCGTTTAACGAATCGAGCAAAGGCTGTATCGGCCTTGTTTGTATTTGTGCGTCGCCGGTAAAGGTTATTTTCTGCCCCTTCGGGACAAGAGCGGCCGAACCGATGGCTAATCTTAACGTTGTGCCGGAATTGCCGACATCGATTATTTTTTTAGGGGCTTTTATATTCCCGGATACGCCTGTAATCTTCCAGCATTTTTTGTCCGAGCAGTCTGTTTTTGCACCGAGAAGACTGTAAGAATGAATTGCGCTGGCGGTATCGTCTGAAATCAGCGGATTTCTGATAAAACTTTGTCCATTTGCAAGCGAAGCGATTGCTGTCGCGCGGATAGTATGCGATTTGGACGCTGGAATGGCGACAGTACCTCTTAACCGTGATTTTTTGGCCTGAAGTTTCATTATTCGTGCCGATAAATTTCCCAGCCCATATAGTTTTCAAGAGCTTCTGTAATAGCATCGGCTTTGGAGCTTATATTAACGGCAACGTGATGTTCAAATCCTGCTTTGCAGACGTATTGTAGAAGGGACTGGAGATTTTTAACCTTCATAACGCCATATCCGCCGAAGGTGTTGAGTTTATCTGCGGTAAATTCGCCCTGACCTGCGTAGCCGGTAATTATTCCTGCAGCATCATCTGTTGTAACTCTGCAGAAGGTCGTTTTATTCGGAGCGATTCTGCCGACTATTGTACCGAAAGTATTCTGCTTTCCGACGGAGCCTGCTATGATTTCCTGGTAATCCATTTTGGCGGATTTGAAAAACGACTTGGGCAGGTTACTGCAGTGGAAAAGCACGCACTTATCCGGATTGTTTCCAAAGTTATTGTTCCAGTCCAGTATCGCGCTTGGTTTCCCGCTCGCAAGCTGCAGGACATACAT
This sequence comes from uncultured Planctomycetaceae bacterium, assembly GCA_964619675.1. Lineage (GTDB taxonomy): Bacteria > Planctomycetota > Phycisphaerae > Sedimentisphaerales > UBA12454 > JAPLMW01. The sequence continues at coordinate 118,409 of CAZUEO010000002.1, forward strand.
CGCCAGCAGGCCCGTTACGTCAACCTCACAGGCGCTTGGTAGAAGGTTCTGACTCATCATGCTCATAATCGCGCAGGGTACTACGCCGAAGAATTCTTCCATACTTGTCCAGCACTGAATCGCCGTTCCTGCAAGGTTGAGGTCTTTTACCCAGCCTTCAACACAGGAGGCAAATTTCGCCATTCTCAAAAGTGCATGATTTGGAACATTTTTGGTTGAGACGTATTTTCTTATGGAGGTCAGCTTGTCTTTTACGATTTTATCGCTGTCTTTTAATTTTTGTATTCTGCCGAAGACCTCGGACAAGTCCAGCGTTTCAATTGAGATGCCGGAAAGTTCGAGGATTTTTTCACTGTAGCGGACGGTGTTAAATGCCCCGGTTCTTGCGCCGATTGCTCCAAACCTTACGTTTTTAAGCCCGTTGACTATCCGGCAGACCGATGCGAAATCATCAAGGTCTTTTTTGAATTCGGGTGAATTAATTTTGGTTGTATGTGTTTTTGTGAGAGTAAATGGAACGCCTGATTGCCGCAGGTTATTGCAGACGCTGATTTTTCCGCAGAATGAATCTCGTCTGTTTGCAATCTTCATCTTTGCAGCGTCGTCAGGCTCGGCCTGAATGAGAATCGGCACGTTCAGACCGCAGCTTTTAATAACCTCAGCGACTCCCTTTTCATCGCCGAAGTTTGGCAGAGTTACGATAATGCCGTCGATTTTATCCGCGTTTTTTGCAAAAAGCTCGGCGCATTTCTTCGCATCGCTGTATGTTTCAACGCTTCCGAATTTTGTGTCTTTTGCCGTCAGGCAAACAGCATCATAACCGGTATTTTTAAGAAGGTTCAGTATGTCCTGCCGGCCTTTTCTGGCGAGTATATCCGGGAAAAAGCCTCTGTTGCCGACGATAACTCCGAAGGTCATCTTTTGTGCCATATTTAAGACTCCTATAACTAATTAAAGCAGATATGATATTCTTGTCGTTTTATATGGTCAAGTTATTCTTTCTGACCATAGTATGCATCTTTGCCGTGCTTGCGGAAAAAGTGTTTGTCCAGCAGTAATTTGCTGATTGGCTTTATGCCGGGATTCAGGAGCCTGGTGCCGAAAGCTATTTTAGCGATGTTTTCAAGAACCGCAGCATTTTCAACTGCTTTTTCGGGACTGTTGCCCCAGACAAACGGCCCGTGGCAGGCAACCAAACAGGCCGGCATCTGAAGCGGGTCGATGTTTTTCAATCTCTTTACTATTGCTCTGCCGGTGTTGAGTTCGTAGTCATTTTTTATTTCGAGGTCAGTCAAGCAATCAGTAACAGGCACTGTTCCACAGAAATAATCGGCCCCGGTTGTACCCAGCGGTGGAATTTGGCGGCAGGCCTGTGCCCACATCGTTGCGTATGTTGAATGAGTATGGCAAATTCCGCCAATGTCGGGAAAACTGCGGTACAGCTCGAGATGGGTCGGCGTATCTGATGAAGGCCGCAGTTTGCCTTCGATTATATTGCCCTGTAAGTCAAGCAGGACGATTTTTGCCGGCTTTAATTGGTCATAACGTATGCCGCTTGGCTTTATAGCGACTATTCCTTTTTTGCGGTCGATTCCGCTGACATTACCCCAACTGTAAATGACAAGATTTTGTTTTTGAAGTTCTAAATTTGCCTGGCAAACGGTTTTTTTTAATTGTTCAAGCATTATTTATTAACCTTTTCTTTAATTTCGAGCAGTTTTTTCATAACATCAGCCAATGTATCTTTGCGGCCTTTTATGCCGAATGCATCATGGAGTTTTTTGTAGAGTTTGTAAAGCTCTGCGTAGATTTTATGGTTTTTTATGTTTGGCTTATATGTTTTTTTCTTTACGCCGCACATTGCAGCCTGAGCCTGTGCAAAATTGTCATAGCCGCCGGTTTTTTTGCCTGCGACAACCGTAGCGGCAATTGCTGAACCAAGAGCGCAGCTTTGAGCCGAGCGCGAGACCTTCATTTCTCTGCCGCTGATATCTGCATAAATCTGCATCAGGAGTGGATTTTTCTCTGCGATTCCGCCGCAGTTGATAACTTCTTTTATTTTTATGCCGTACTCTTCAAAACGGTTGATGATTGTTAATGCCCCGAAGGCAGTAGCCTCAATCAGCGCCCTGTAAATTTCCTCTGGTTTCGTGTGAAGAGTCTGACCGACAAGCAAACCTGTGAGTCTCTGGTCAACGAGTATCGTCCTGTTGCCGTTGTTCCAGTCGAGAGCGAGCAGGCCTGATTGGGCAGGTTTTAGTCTTGCAGCTTTTTTTGTCAGTTCTTCATGCGAGCCAAGGTGTTTTCCGCCGGGCTGAATATAATTTACAAACCAGTTGAATATATCTCCGACAGCCGATTGTCCCGCTTCAAGCCCCCAATAGTTCGGCAAAACTGAGCCGTCGACAATCCCGCACAGGCCGGGGATATCGGCAAGTTTGCCCTTTTTGGGGCTTACGAGGATATCACAGGTGCTTGTGCCGATTATTTTTACCAGGGTTCCCTGTTTTATACCTGAGCCTACTGCCCCAAGATGCGCATCAAATGCACCGACTGCGACAGGTGTATTTTCGGATAAATTTAGTTTCTTTGCCCATTGGCTGCAAAGTCCGCCCGCAGCCGTATCAACGGTATATGTTTTTTTATAGAGCCTGTTTCGCAGAGCGCTGAGTTTGGGGTCGAGTTTATTTAAAAAACCTTTCGCAGGCAGTCCTCCCCAGCCTTCATTAAACATTGCCTTATGCCCCGCTGCGCATCTGCTGCGTTTTATATTTTCAGGTTTGCAATCGCCAACAAGCACCGCCGGTATAAAATCTGCGCATTCGACCCAGCTGTGAGCGGCATCGAATACTTTTTTATCGACTCGCAGGCAGTGCAGGATTTTGCTGAAGAACCATTCGGATGAATATATCCCGCCGCATTTAGCCAGGTATTCCGGATTATATTTTGCCGCCAGCGATGTAATTTCTGCTGCTTCAGAGTATCCTGTATGGTCTTTCCACAGCCAGGCCATTGCATTTGGATTATTTTTGAATTTTGGAAGTATTGACAGCGGCGTTCCGTTTTTATCGATTGGGATTGGCGTTGAGCCTGTTGTATCAATGCCGATACCGATGATTTTTTCAGGCTTGAAACTTTTATCATTTTTCTTTGCGTCTTTTAGCGTGCCTTTAACACTTTCTTCGATACCTTTTATATAGTCGGCGGGATTTTGTCTCGCGAGGTTGGCGTCCGAGTGGTCGAGAATGATACCTTCTTTGCCTGATGGATATGGGTAAACGGCAGTGCCGATTTGGTCGCCGTTTTTTGTGTTGACTACAACACATCTTACCGAGTTTGTTCCATAATCAAGCCCGATTGTGTAAGCCATTGCAATTGTCCTGAATTTATTTTAAAAGTCCGAATTGCCTGAGCCAGTATTCTGTTTCAGCCTTGCTGATGCCGATAAATTTTGCAGGCGGCTCAACATTTCTTTTCCTTTTTTTCTCAATGGTTCTTATCGCTTCCATCCAGAAATCAACGCAGTTAGAGGCAGTTGCCTTTCTTTTGTTCACCGCTGCTTTTATGCGTCTATCATTGCTGACAACTGTAAGATTTTTCGGAGCGGTATCTTTGAGAATCAGTTTTTCAATAACATCGTCAGCTTCACGGCCGGTGCCGGAAAAGATTACTTCCAGATTAAACAAATTATTAAAACCTGTTTTATCTCTCGGCCCTGTGCCGTCAAAAACAATGCTGCCTTTCTTTTTTATCCTGTAAAGATATTCGCCGATAATCCTGCAAAGCTGAACATCGGTAATTTCAGAGGATTGTTCCAAAAGGTTTTGCACAGCCCTCAGCAGGTTGTAACCGTCGATTATCAGCACGTCAGCTTTCCTGTGCCGAGTATCTTATCTCTCCGCCGACAATTGTATATTCGACTTTGCCTTTCAGTTTCCAGCCGTCATAAGGACAGTTTTTACTCTTTGAACGGAATTTATTGACATCAACCCTATATTCGCCGTCGGGGTCAATGATAGTTATATCGGCCTGTTTGCCTTTGCCTAAAGTGCCTTTATCGACGCTGATTATTTTCGCAGGCCTTTCGGCCATTATCGAGACAAGTTGCGGCCAATCTATTATCTTCGGCTCAATAAGTACTTTTATGTAAAGTCCGAGTGCACATTCAAGGCTTGCTATTCCGAACGGCGCCGTCAGGAATTCAAGCTCTTTTTCGCTTTTCAAATGCGGCGCATGGTCTGATGCGAGGGTGTCTATTATGCCGTCTTTTATCGCTTGCTTTATTGCCTTGATGTCAGCATCGGTTCTCAATGGCGGGTTGACTTTATAATTTGTGTCGTAATCACAGCAGGAATCGTCTGTCAAAAGCAGATGGTGCGGTGCAACTTCACAGGTTATCGGCAGTCCTTCCTTTTTAGCTTGTCGAATAAGTTCTGCGCAGCGCGCTGTTGAAACGTGCTGAACGTGGTATCGCATATTTGTTTTTCGCACTAACTGAATATCCCGCCAGAGCATCATTTCTTCGGCGAGCGGGTCAATTCCCGGCAGTCCCAGCACAGTTGAGTTATAACCTGAATTCATCACGCCGTTTCCCGCCAGCCAGTTGTCCTGGCAGTGCTGGCTTATGACGATGTTTTTGAACATTGAGGCATATTTGAGAGCCCTTAACATTACTGCAGGGTTCTGCACGCCGCTTCCGTCATCGGTAAAGCCGACTGCGCCTGCCTGAACCATAAATCCCATTTCGCTAAGCTGCTCGCCGGCCCTGTCTTTTGTAATTGCGCCCATTACATAAACGTGTGTTTTTCTTGCCTGTCTGCCCATTCGGTGAATGTATTCAACGCTTGTCGCATCGTCGATTGCAGGGTCGGTATTTGGCATACATACCACCGATGTAAATCCTCCCGCGACAGCGGCAGCCGAGCCTGATGCGATTGTTTCCTCTTCTTCGTCGCCCGGCTCGCGGAAATGCACGTGTATATCAATAAGCCCCGGCAGAACAAACCTGCCTGCCGCGTCTATGACTAAATCTGCCTTCGGCTCGATTTTGCCGACCTCGGCAATTTTACCGTCAACAGCGTAAACATGCGCCTTTTGATTTATCTTATTGGCAGGGTCAATTACGTGCCCGTTTTTTATTAGCAGGGTTTTGCTCATTGTCCTTCGAGCCTTTCTCTTTTATCTTTGATTTCCTGCCGCAGCATTGCGCCCTGATTAACGAGGAACAGCACCGCCATTCGAACCGCGAGACCGTTGGTTACCTGCTGCAGGATTACACTGTTGGGCCCGTCGGCGACCTCGCTTTCCATCTCCAGCCCCCTGTTAATCGGCCCCGGATGCATAACGAGAATGTCTTTTTTTACTTTCTTCATTCTCTCAACTGTCAGGCCGAAGTAATGTGAATATTCCTTTGTTGATGGAAATGGATTTGAACCCATTCTTTCAAATTGTATCCGCAGCATATTGATTACATCGAGCTGGCCGATAACGTCGTCCAGCGAATAGCTTATTTTTACCGGCAGTCGTTCGACTTTTGCAGGCATCAGGGTTGGCGGGCCGACCAGAATCACTTCGGCACCGAGTTTTGTCATTGCGTATATGTCGCTTCTGGCAACACGTGAATGAGCGATATCGCCTACGATTGCTATTTTAAGGCCTTCAAGACTGCCGCGTATTTTTCTGATGGTATATACGTCGAGCAGTCCCTGCGTTGGGTGTTCGCAGAAACCATCGCCTGCGTTGACAACGCTGGCATCTATGTTCCTGCTCAGGAATTTCGGCACTCCGCCTGCGCTGTGTCTTATAACGACTATGTCGATACCCATCGCCTCAAGGTTTTTTGCAGTGTCCAGCAGAGTTTCGCCCTTGCTGGTAGAGCTTACTTTTTCGGTAAATTCTATGACATCGGCGCTTAATCTGTTTGCTGCCAGCGTGAAGCTGTTTCTGGTCCTTGTGCTGTCCTCGAAAAACAGATTGACTATAACTTTGCCGCGAAGGGTAGGGGCCTTTTTTACACTTCTTGTGCTTATTTCTTCAAAACCCTTCGCAGTATTAAGAATATGTTCAATCTCCTCTCTGCTTAGGCCTCGCAGTCCAAGCAGGTGTCTGCGCTTCCAGATAAATTCTTTTTTCTTCATATTACAATCACCTGGTCTTTGCCGTCGGACTCCGCAAAATTTACCTGCACATTCTTTTCAGCCGGCAAATCCACTTTTAGTCCGACAAAGTCTGCTGAAATCGGCAGTTCTCTGCCGGTTCTTTCAACGAGCACTGCCAGTCGAATTGCCTTTGGCCTGCCGAGGTCAATCAGTGCGTCCATTGCCGCCCGTGTGCTTCTGCCTGTGTACAGAACGTCATCGACGAGGATGATTATTTTGTCGTCGATATCGAAGCCGATTTCAGTACTTCTTACAACCGGCTGAGAATCACCCTGCGGATTATTTATATCATCCCGGTAAAGCGTTATATCCAAAGTGCCGCAGGGAATCCCGGTTTTCAGTCTTTTGGATAATATGTCGCTTAAACGTTTGGCAAGAATTTCACCTCGGCTGCGGACACCGATAACAGCGATTTTGTCGGCCTTGGTTGTTTTTGAAACAATCTCATTGGCCAGCGTAGTAATACAGGCGGCGATTTTATCGGAGCTTAAAAGTACTTCCATATATATTGCTTAATCCAGAACATCAAAAGTCCGAAACAGCTCAAAGAGTATACCAGCTGCTGCCGTGCTTGGCAAGCGTGCAAAATAGCCTTTCCCCGCTTTCGCGAGGACAAGTTTTATGCCGTTAATCGTGTAATTACAAAGACTTAAAAATTAATCCGGGCAGTCTGGAAAAACTAAGTAAAATATGGTATAATACCCATGAGCCTTTTTTAATTTTTTAGGAGTTTTTTTGGCTTGTCGGTTTTTACATTTTGGCTCGATTCTGTTGTTTTGCACGACGCTGGCGATTGCTGCAGGCGTCCAGCCTGAGGCGCTTGAGATCGCAGGCGTGTATAAAATTAGCGATATCGACCCCAATCTTACGGGCAGGGGTGTAGATATTGGCCTTATATGCAGAAGCAATACATATATTGGTTCGAAGCCGCAGAATGATTACAGGCCTGACACTTCACACAATAGTTTCAGGAATTTGACCGCCAAGTTTTACGATGACCAGTCCCAAAATGCAGGAATTTCGGTTCATTCAACTGCGATAGCGTCGATATTGGCAGGTTTTGAACCTAATGCATCTTTGGCAGGTCTCGGCGATTTTTCCTATGAGGGTGCCTGTCCTGCTGCCGGGCTCGGCATTTATGAATTTCGGCATTTTCTTACTGAGTATGTTTTTCCAGGCAGATGGCCCGACGTTGATTTGTTTACGATGAGTCTTGGCTGGGCTTGTGAGGACTGGTGGACGAGGGGTATAGACAAAATGGCTGGAGATTTCGGCCTATTGATAATAGCTGCCATCGGCAATGGAACAAAAGCCTATGATTTGCCGCTTTACCCGGCGGCAGGAGCTAATGTGTTTGCTGTCGGCGTGGCTGATTCGGCGGGCAGCCTTTCGCAGTTCGGCCCGCCTGATGCGAATCGTTCGACGGCAGGACCTACTCTTGATGGCCGATGCAAGCCCGATATTGTCGCGCCGGGCAATTGCCTTGTTGCCGTTACAGGTTCTAAAGATGGTTTTATGCCCAGCGGAGACTATTCGAGTTTTGCCGCCCCTGTGGTTGCAGGTGTTGCCGGTCTT
>CAZUEO010000003.1:0-123888 GCA_964619675.1 uncultured Planctomycetaceae bacterium
ACGGCAGGATTGAAAATTGGGGCGAAAAATGGTACTTGATAACTATCAAGCAAAGATGTAGAGAGCATCAGGGTCTAAAATGCCGGGAGTGAGAAAGCGTCGAGCGGTTGCGGTTGCGCTGCTCGTTACGGCTGACGTAAAATGGTTGCGTATTAACTCTTAAACACAGATTACGCTGATTGAAATGATAATTTTAAAAAAAAGCGATAGTTGATAATTATCAAGCAAAGGCAAGAAAGTCAGTCGCTAGTCGCTGGTCGATAGTAAAGAAAATCAAAAATAAAAAATAAAAACGACAAATAAAAAATCAAAAATTAAAATGCAAAATTGTGGAGTTCGCCTAACGGCGAAACCTTGTTCTTATGTTTATGCACCACAGAGACACGGAGAAGTCCAGAGTATTTGGCATTTAGTATATGGTATTTGGTGAAAGGAACCGCCTGCGGCGGAGAAAGAAACTTAAAATTCAAAGTTGAAAGTTCAAAACCAAAATTCAAAATTGAAAATTTGTGGAACACCTGCGGCGGATTGAAAAAAACTATACTTGATAATTATCAAGCAAAGGCTAAAAAAGCGGCGGGAGTTAAGACGGCAGGATTGAAAATTGGGGCGAAAAATGGTACTTGATAACTATCAAGCAAAGTGTGGGAGGTCGCCAAAGTGGAAATGTAGCCTGAGCAAATTAGATCTATTCCTTTTTCAGAAGCTTTAGGAGTTCTCCCATTCCTATGTCAAAATTTCTGGAAAAATCAGCGTATTTTATATCCTTCAGAAACGTTGGGATTTCGACGTCCTCAACCAAAATGGGAAGAATTCTCGGGATCCCCTTTTTTATTTGCAATTGTAATGCAGCTCTGTATTCTCGTTGAACCCAAGGAGAAGAGATTGATTTTGCTGATAATATTAAACAAAAATAATCGCTATCTGAGATTGCATTCTCAAGTTTTTCGGATATTGAGTCAGCTATATCCATACTCTTCTTATCGCGCCATACTCGCGCCGAGGCACCTTCTATAATCTCGGATAAAGCATCAACAAATTTGGAGTCTGTATGTGAGTAGCTTAAGAAGAAGGTTGGACGGTCATAATACTCAACAATGGATTTAAGTAATAGTCTGCTGGTCTTAGGACTTGGGTTACATAAAAATGTTCCTATTGACATCTTATCTATTCCATAATCTTTGCTTAGAACAGTAATCTCATTAGCAACTGAAGTGGTGATATTGTTTTTGAATCCAATGCCCGTACTCCACATATAATCCGACACTAGCAGAGAATAATCATAAAGCTTTGCGGCCTCTTCACTATATTGTTGTGCCAATTCTTGTCTGACCTTTTTGCGCAATCTTGTATCTTCTTTAGCAATAGATTGTTTTGCCTTAAGCCATTCGTGCTTGGTTGATGGTATCTTGGGATGAGTGTTGATACATAAGAACTCCTCAACAACGTCGAGAATTGTAATAACCTCTTTTATGTTACGATGGTAGAGTTGGTACGCTTCAGTTCCGTCTACGAGTATCATAAAACTGAGGGTAGAATGAGCTCCAGCAAGTTTTGTAATACCAGTGACTGATTCTTTATTAAGCTTCATGTTATCGCAACAAATCTGAGAAATCAGAAATCTTTAGATACCGTACCTATTTCCCAATTATTTATAAAGGCCTTTTGCTGGCCGGCTAACGTTGACGGGCAAAGGTGTGATTTCCTCAATAGCCGTCTCTCCGGCCTTAAAGAAACATTATATCATTAAAATGGAGAGAAAAACAAGTGTTTTAAGCAGCCTCGCAATGACATTATTCGTGTCAATTCTCCGTAAGGGGTCCCGAGGATATGGTTTTTTTCTGCATTGCGGGGGATTTTTCCGTGTTTTTCAAAAAAGTGAGAAAAAAAATTGACTTTTGGTTCGAAAAGACGTACAATATATAGCGGCGTATAAGCGTGGACTCGCGAGCCGTTAAAATATGACCTTTAGGTGCCGGTTTGGCAGAAAGGAGTATAATATGGTTTAAGTATAATGTAGCTACACTGTGAAGTGTGGCTTTTTGTTTGCGCTTTTGCTCGTAAGGTACTGGACTGTAGAAAAATTTAACTTAAACTTTTGTTTGGAGTAACAAAAATGAAAACGAGAAATATAGAAAAAGTAATCCTGAAAAATGACTATTCCCGAAGGTTTCCTGATCCTTTAAATGCCCTTGAAAACGGTGAACCTTATAATATCGAGCATCACATTCTTGTATGTAAAGCCATCAATGTGCCCTCTGGGATATCAAAAAAGCCTAATCCGAGAGCACAGAAGATTGACTATGGAATATACAAGGATGTCAGAGAAAGCCTGGAAAATACAGACGATCTATCTTTTCATCTAAAGAACAAGGGCATTACTATGCTTGCTCATAAGATAGATTATAGTACGGACAAGAGAGTTGCATCTATACATCTGGATGAAGATGATGGGATTGCCGATGGTGCTCATACTTATGAGATTATACTCAAAGCACAGTCTGAAGGTTCATGTCCAGATGGCCAGTATGTGAAATTTGAAGTTTTGACAGGTGTTCCCGATAATCTCAGAGTTGATATTACGAGAGGTTTGAACACCGCCGTACAGGTGCAAGAGGCAACTCTGGAAAACCTTGAGGGAAAATTTGACTGGATTAAAAAGCTAATAAAAGACGAGCCGTACAGCGACCAGATAGCTTTCAAACAGAATGAGAATAAGCCATTCGATGTCAGAGATATAATCTCATTCTTGACTTTGTTCAATGTAGAGCATCCAGATTTAAAAGGCAGACACCCCAAAGAAGCGTATACATCAAAAGCTGCTTGCCTAAATTTGTACAAGAAAGACCAAAAATCTTATGAGATGTTAAGCCCCCTCCTAAAAAACATCCTTTACCTATATGATTACATCCATATTGTTTCCCGTACAAAGTACAATGAGAAGACTGGTGGAAAGGCTGGTAAAATGAAGGGTGTTTTTGAGTCAAGGGAACGCAAGCCTTTCAAGTTTCTTTTCATGGGTGAAGAGAGTAAGTTCAGATTGTACAGCGGTACACTTTACCCCATTTTTGGCGCTTTACGCTTCTTGGTTGAGCAAAAGCCCGGGGCTAAACATTATTCTTGGAAGGTAAATGATTTTAAAGGGATGAAATCTTTTTTCGATGCAATTGCAGCTGACATGGTACAAACGACCTACAACACGAGTATTACATACGGTAGAAAACCAAATGCTGTAGGTAAAGATGAGAATCATTGGGACAACTTGTATAAGACAGTCGCGCTTGCATATTTTGAAGAAAAGCAAAAGTAATACAGGCTGGTTTAGAATTTATAATAAACAAGGCCGGTTGCAGTAGGCGCCGGCCTTTGTGCTTTTTTCTTATTTTGAATATTATAATCAGTCACCTATTTTCTTTGCGTCTTTGTGGTAATAATCCGTGCTAAACAAAGCTTTTTATTTTTGCTGAACAAATACGCTTCGTAAGGCTTTGTAATACCTTTACTCGCTTGGCAAGATATTCTAACTGCCTTTTGGTGATTTTGTAAGATGCCTTATAACGGGCATCGACGTACGCCTTCCTTAATAAATTAAAGGCACGCCGCTGCGGGGCCGTTCTGCGCGGGAAAACCTTCGCAAATTCAGTATCGTAACCCACTGCCTTGATGCCCAAGAGCTTAATATCGTGCGTCCGAAATCGATAATTTATGAAAACTAACGTAATCGCACTATAAAAACACTCTGTGGCCTGGTGAAGCATAAAAGCAGCTTTTTTGTAATCGTGTGCCTTAAGGTAGAATTCATAGCCGCGATAAAATCCTTTTGCACTGGCAAACCACCGTTTAAAATCCTGCTGTGCGATTTGCCTTCTCCGCTTGGGCGTTAGGATTTTTACTCTGCCGAGGCTGAATTTGCTGCTCTTGCGGTAAAGCTGTATGCCTTCCTTTTTTATGTCGGTAAAGAAATACTGGCCATCGATGAGCATCTGCCTGATGTAACCGAAGGTATGATAGATTATGCTGTGGGGCGTTTTTACTTTATTTGTCGCTTCGATTGCCTTTTCCACCCTGTCGTGGAGGTCGTGGCTTTCAGCGCTTTTCTTCGATTTTACGGCGACGAGGATGTCAAAGTCCGATTCGTAAACGTGGGTTGTATGGCCTTCGGTGTGTATGTCTTTGACCCAGTTGCCGCGAGCGTAAGAGCCAAATAAGACGACCATTCGCACATCGGGGACTTTCTGCAGGATGATATTGGTGATGAGCTTTAGCTCGGCCTGCTTGCGTTTCGGCAGATTCGATAATGATTTTTTCATGGGGCAAATTATATCTTTAAAACAGGCGGGAAACCATTAAAAAATAGCGTAGAGCGTTTAGGGGATAGCGTAGAGCGTATAGGGGATAGCGTAGAGCGTATAGGGGGTAGGGTTTAGGGGACAGTGAAAATCCGCTTTGGCCGTGAAACCAAATTATTGATGCCGGCTAAAAGTTATAGGTTACTCCTAAAGTGAATACCTCGCGTTTATAATCAAATACACCTATGTTAGACTTGTTCTCCATCCAGGTGAAACCTATAAAACCTGTGATACTTTCCGTGAACTCTTTGCTTAAACCCAAGGAAATCGCCAGCCTGTCATCGTCTCTCTTCTGGAATTTGGCACTCCTGGAGTTGAGTTTCTTATAGTCATCCAGGAAATAAGTGAACCCGCCAGATATTGTAGTGTTAAGCACGAACGGATGCCACATCGTCAGGGACAGGCCAGAGGAATCGAAGTCATAGTCACCGCCATCGCTATCCGTCCAGCTGTGATGCAGACCGCCGCGAATGTAAAGTTCTGTCCCGGGAACTGCTGCATCCTGAGTAAGTGAAAGAGAGTTGGTATAGCCATCTCTATCCAAAGCCGAATTACCTGTATCAAACATATAGCTGGATCTTTGCCAGGTATAAGTTAAGGTGGTGGCAGTCCAATCTCTTTGACGATAAGTTAGAGAGGGGCTCAATCCGAATACGCTGGAATAAGAACTTCCACCAACCCATGTATAATCATAGCTTACCTTCATACCCGCTGTTAGCTTCGGGGTAAGGGAGCGGGTCCCTCTTAAAGTAATGCCATGCATCATAGTATTATATTCATTAAGATCATGCTGAAATGTAGTGTTTCCCCTATAATCTACCCAGAGTTCGGACTTTGGAGTCTGGTGGAGTCTATATCCGGCATTAAAAAGAAGCCCGGTGCTTGTATCTGTCCGGTTGGATATATCAGAAGGCAGTATCACACTGTCTGCGGTAGAGAGAACATTTGTATCCAGAGAAAAAGTTGTAGTTATAGAGGCATACCACGGCCTCTTTCTCTTTTCGGCTTTTATTACTTTTTCCACTAAATCCAGCATCTTGTTTGTGTCATTTGCAATCTTTGTCCCTTTAGGCGCACTACGCTTTGCCCGCCTGAAAGACTGCGCTGCTTTTTTATGCTCTTTGAGTTTAAGCTGAGACAAGCCTATATAGTAATGGGCATTCGAAGAATGCTCGGTACCGTCCAATATAGGGTTTGACAGGTGCGTTACGGCCTGTCTGTACTGGCCCAAATTATACAGACATATACCACAGAACAGGTAAGATGTACTTCCCCAGACAGGATTATGGGATATATCCTCAGAAAAGGACTCATAGGCTTCTTTGTATTTGCCCAGCCCCATATAGGCACAACCCATTTCAAAGTATATAGCATTTGAGGCGGTCTTAAGCTCCTTCGCTCTATTAAGCGCCTGCAGGGCTTCGTTATAAGCCTCTTTCCTGTTTAACACCGTTCCTAATAACAACCAGGCTTCCGAGTCGCTGTCCTTTTTTATTGCCTCCCTGAACTTCGCCTCAGCTGCATCGTATTGTCCTTTTGCAAGAAGTCTTCTGCCCTCGGTTATCAAGCTCGAAGCGCCGGGGCCGGCCGCCCGGGCAATAACAGACACACACAACAAAAATAAGGTTATAATAAGTAGATACTTTGTGCTGTGCATTTTTTACCTCCTTGTAAATAATTTGTACTGTGCACTTTTTTTGCCTCCTTTTTTATCGCCCAATAATGTTTTAAAGCCTGTCAGCTTTTTTTCACTTACTCCATTTTGTTCTACTTTTTGTTCGCCTTACCTGCTCCTGTGGATTTTTTCGCCTTTTCCGCTGCATCTTGTGCGGCTTTGTTCTGCTTTTCCGCTTCGTGTGCGGCTTTTCCTTCGGATTTCCACCACTCTTTCTTCACGTTATCTGCTTTTTCTACGGCTTTTTCCCATTCTTTCTTTGCCTTATCCGCTTTTTTTGCGGTTTCTCTCGCTTGTTTTCCGGCCTCCTCTACATCCTTGGCGGCCTTCTTTGCCTCTTTTGAGCCCGGCTCTGCGCCCATTGCATTGTCCACGGCCTTCTTCAATCTGTCCGCTGCCTTTTTGGCCTTGGATTCTGCTATTTCCTTGCGCAGATTCTTCTTATATTCATCATTGTCCGCTTCAAAGGTTTTTCTATTCTCCTCACTGACCTTCTTCGCTTCATCCATGGTATCTAACCACTCTTTCTGTGCCCTTTTCGCTTCTTCTTCGGCTTCTTGTGCTTCTTTTTCGGCCTGCTTTACTTTCTCGGCGGCCTTCTTTGCTTCTTCTGAGCCCGGCTCTGCGTTTTCTGCTTCCTGGCGGGCCTGCTCCAATTTTTTCTTCGCCTCTTCGGCTCTGTGCCTTGCTCTGTCAGCCTTCTTGGCTTTGGCCTCCGATCTATGCCAGGCGTCACATTCTGCATCCCAGGCTTTTTTCCACTTTTCCTGCCAGGCCTTCTTGTAATCACCTTCCTGAGTTACTTGTGGCGGTGGCCATGGATATAGATGACCATCTACTCCCCAATACCAATCACCCTTTTCGTCAGAATACTTTGACGGTTTGCCATCAATGAGCAATGGTGGTTTTTTGGAATCCTTAAATGTATCCGGAAGGTCGCTTATAGCAACAGGGCCAACAGGCCCTTTTTTTCCGGATTGGGTGATTTCGGCAATATCGATACCTATAAAACCTATCTGCGAAGGAGCATCTCCAAGATAAAAGTTATAGAAACCTAAAGGTAGAGCCGGATCAAACTCAGAAAGTATTTGTTCAAGGGTCGCAGCATTGGTCGCACCACAACCACCTGCCCAGAGACGCGGCGCTAAAAGGCAAATAACTGTCATGCAGAACAAATTTCCTAAAATAACAAATTTCTTTTTTCTCATATTTTCTTATCTCCTTATAAATCTAGCCAAATTATACCCTTAAAACAGGCGGAAACCATTAAAAATAGCGTATAGCGTAGAGCGTAGAGGGGATATAAAAATCCGAGTAATCCGCGAAATCCGTGGTTTGAAAATAGGGCTGAAACCATACTTTTTATGTCCTCTATGGCCTCAATTTTTTACAAAACGCGCAAAAAAAAACGTGCGCGTTTTGAAAATCCAAAAAAAATTTCATCCTTATCTGACAAGGGTTTATGAAAAATCGACCCAGAATTTTTACCGAATTTTTTGTAAAAACGCGCAACTTTTCAGGTAATACGGGGGGACTTATATATTGAAAATTGAAGATTGTAGATTGAAAAATGGGAAAAAGAAGGAAGAAATCCGGCCTGAAAGGCAACATAAAAAGTCGGAAAGAATTGAAAAATGAAGATTTAAAATTGAAAATTTGAGGAATCCGCTAAAGGCGGATGGATTTTTATTAAAAGGGAGATAGCAATGTATTTAAAATTTCAAATTAAAATTCCGTATCCAACGTTTATCGAAAATATCGTTGTTTATTTTCTGCTGCGCTACAGGAAAAAACGCTACGGAATAGCATTTAGACGCATTAAATTAATTAAAGATAAAGATACAATTTCCAAATATCAATACACTACCGTTGACCCCGACGATTATCAGAAATTGGCAGGGTATCCCTGGCAGCTTTGCGATAACGAAAGAGGGCGGTATGCCGTACGCCTGGCGGGGCGACGAATTATCTCCATGCACCGCGTGATTATGAACGCTCCGAAAGGCAAGGTCGTTGACCATATAGACGGAGAAGGACTGAATAACACAAAACAAAACCTGCGCATCGGTACAGTCCGGCAAAATAATATGAACTGCAAAAAAAGAAAAAGGCCTGCAAGCTCAAAATATAAAGGAGTGAGCAAAAGACAGGGGGAAAAATGGCGGGCAGGAATAAAATGTAACGGAACGGCTATAAGACTGGGATACTTCGACAGCGAAGAAGAGGCGGCAAGGGCTTATGACGAAGCGGCGAAAAAATACTACGGGGAATTTGCATATTTGAATTTTCCGCAACAGAGCCCAAGCGTTAGCGCAGGGAGCAAAAGAGTAAATAATGAAAAACTAAAGATGGCATTGATTTAAATTGCATTATTGCTGAAAGAACAATAAAATGACAGAGATGAATTCTGCATATACACAAAGCCTGAGCAGACTGATAGAAGAGCTGGGCAGGCTGCCGGGCATCGGGCCAAAGACGGCTGAGAGGCTTGCCTTTCATATATTGAAATCAGAAAAGGACGAGGCCCTTGCACTTGCCAGTGCGATAGCAAAGGTCAAAAGCAGTATCAGGCAGTGCAAACAATGCCACGGCCTTTCAGAAAAAGATTTATGTTCGATTTGCGCCGATGCGAAACGCGATAAAGGTATTATTTGTGTTGTCGAGCAGTTCAGAGACCTTGTTGCGCTTGAAAAGACGGGATTTTGCAAATGGGTCTATCACGTTCTCGGCGGCAGGATAGCGCCGCTTGAAGGTGTTGAGCCGCAGAGTTTGACAATCGAACATCTTGTAAGCAGGGTTCGCAGCGGCAAAGTTACAGAGGTTGTAATGGCGACAAACCCGACCGTTGAGGGTGACGGCACGGCTTTATATATCAGCTCATTGATAAAGCCTTTAGGCGTTAAGGTTACACGGCTTGCTCGCGGTCTGCCAGGCGGAAGTCAAATTGAATACGCAGGCGGGGCGATTCTGACCGATGCCATTTTAGGCAGATGCGAACTGGAATAGGCTTTTAAGGCCGTTTTTTGCACTTTTTTGACACATTAGGTTGCTTTTTTTGCCCATATCTGCTATATTAGATTGAATTGGAACGGAAATTGCGCATTAGGTACGGATTTTTCCTGGGAGTGGTATGAAGCTGGATATGACAAATCAGATGCGTCTTGAGCAGCGGATGAAGCTCGCACCGCGGATGATACAGTCGATGGAAATATTACAGCTTCCGACGCTTGCGCTTCTGGAAAGAATCGAGGCGGAGCTTAACAGCAATCCCGTACTGGAAATTGTCGAGCCGTCTGAGAGCCCTGACGATGCTCAGCAGCAGGCTGAAACCGAACACGGCGAGAAAGACCTTATAATCAACGGCGATAAAAACAAGGCCGATGATTTTGAACGTCTGGATGATTTTGCGGGGCAGACAGATGATTATTTGCATCGGACTGAATTTTCAAAACGGACTTATGATGATGAGTCCGACAGGAAACTTGAGGCGATGAGCAATACTCCCGACCGGGGGCAGTCTTTAAATGATTATCTTACCGAACAATGGCGGCTCGTCGATGCGGATGAAAAAACAAAAAAAGCAGGCGGGGCGATTATCGACTATATCGACGAGAAAGGTTATCTGAAAGTCAGACTCCAGCAGCTTTATAACAAGGACAAAAATGATTTCGAAATGGAGCATCTTGAAAAGGCGCTGAAGCTTATCCAGCAGTTTGAGCCTGCCGGCGTAGGCGCACGCGACGTAAAAGAATGCTTGTTGATACAGATGGCGCAATCATCCGAAGATATGAGCTTCGAGATGGAGCTTATTTCGAAATATCTTGATAAGCTTCTTGAGAACAAGCTGCCGGGAATCGCAAAGAAAATGAACTGTCCGGTCGAGCGCGTCAATGAGGCTCTTTTGCGGATGCGCAAGCTCGATACATCTCCCGGCCTTGTGATAAGCAAAGAGCAAAATCATCCGATAAAAGTCGATGTCATTGTTGCCCCGGCCGAAAGCGGCGGTTTTAAGGTTTATCTTGTCGACAAAGGCATTCCTTCGCTTCGGATAAATGAGCATTATGCGGATATGACTAAAGATAAAAAAGTTGACGCCGGGACACGCGACTTTTTAAAAAACAATATTCGCTCCGCAAGATGGCTGCTCGATGCGATTGAGCAACGAAAGCAGACTTTGCTGCGGGTAAGCCGGGCTGTTATTGACCGCCAGAAGGAGTTTTTTGAAAAAGGCAAAATGTATTTAAGGCCTTTGCCGATGTCGAAGATAGCCGATGCTGTCGGTGTTCATGTGGCGACGGTATCGCGCGCAGTTGCAGGCAAATATATTCAGTCGCCGCAGGGTATTATGCCGCTGCGAGACCTCTTCGGCGGCGGGATGGAAACCGACGAAGGCAGCGAGAGCTTCGAGGCAATCCGCGCAAAAATGCAGCAGATAATCGACAGCGAAGACAAGTCAAAACCGCTCAGTGACGAGGCAATAAAGAAAAAACTCGAGCAGATGGGTGTGAAAGACATTGCCCGCAGAACGGTCGCCAAATACCGAAAATTGATGAATATCCCCACCGCAAGATTCAGAAAACGCTTTTAATCTTTTTTGCGCTTCTTTACGGCTGATTATCCTATAACGGCCTTCATTATCACGAAGATAATTACTGCCGTTACAATCATAAAGATGAAGATTGAACCGAAGAGCAGGAATGACTCTCGCACGAAAGAGACAAATTTAATCTCTTCGAGCTTGATAGCTTTATAGACTGTCGCTATGACCGCAATCAGCGGCAAAGCCAAGAGCAGCGCCTTTGCCGTTGTGCCTACATGGACAGGCGATGTAAATGCTGCAAGAAGATATTGACATAAGTTTAGGTTGTTTATCATTTGGTCTGCTTTTTTATATTGGCACAGTGAGCTAAAAATACTGCATTTACAATACACAAAAGGTTAAGCATTCCCGCCATACCTGTGTAGATTTCCCCGATTTCTCTCGGTTTTCCGTAAGATTCGAGGTTATATACGCTGCCGGACAGATGCGCAAGATACGCAACGGCCGGCGAACTGAGCATCTGAGCCCAGTACCAGGGTGTTCCTGCATCGATGACGGCGATTGAGCCGAGCCAGATACCCAGCACAAAAGAAAACACGATTGAGAAAAATATTATCGCTGCCCGCTTCGGCTGGCCGATAATCCAGTGCCCGGCGCCGGGAATCCACCAGCCGGCAACGCCTACCAGACAAAGATATGCGGTGTTTTTCAGACCGAATTTTCCGCCGGCAGTTCTTCTCATATTTGGGTTCCGTTTGTATCGGTTTCGGATTGTTGTACCGGTTCGTTTGGTTCGTGTGCCGGTCTGAGATTTAGTCTTTTGATAATATTATCCGGCATAAAGTGTTCGAACGCCATGCTCTGTGATATTATATATTCTTCCCTGTATGCGATTTGCTGTCTTGACTGTTCGTAGTCCTCGATTGTGGCGAGGTTGCGGGTCAGGCTTTTTATCGCGTAGCAGGCCAACTGCGGTCTGAATTCAATAACAGCCGGCGTATTTTCGAGCTGAATTTCATCCGCTTTAAAGAGTGAATAGAATTCATCTGCCAGTTTTTCCTGAATTATGGTTTGGTTGATAAATTTTCCAGCGACCGGCGACGGCGACAGATTTAGTTTTAAAGCTTCGATATCCATCTGAGTAACTCTGTTTCTTTGTTCCCAGTTTTGTATTTTGAAGGATTTTTGACTTTCGTCGGCGTCTTTGGCCAGGGCGGGATAAAGCGAATTGAATTTGTCGATTGCCTCCTGCCAGCCTTTGTTTTTGGCCAGCTCGGCAAATTCGGCTGCCTTTCGGCGGGCGATATCAAATGCCGCCAGTTTTTTGCAGTCCTGTTTGACATTTTTCTTCAGGACAAAAACTTTTTCTTCTTTTTGCTCATCTTCAAAAACCAGCGGCAGATTCTTTTCATAGCTGAAGTTTATATCAGGTACTTGTGAGTTTTTAGTTTCGATAACACGAGCCATAGCGATGATGGTTGACATACTGTCTGTGAGAGGTCCGAAGCTGACATACATTTTGGGTTTTGGCGGCTCAAAAGGTCCGAGCTTGATAGCCTCGTCACCGAGCTGTTCTAACGCAAAGGCCATTCTCATCAGTTTTGTCGGCATTTGGCTTTGCCCCCACATCACCAGCGAGCCGAGGCATCGGTCGGCCAGTATTTCCTCGGCGGTAAGAAGAGCGGTTTTTCCTGTATATATTTTTATATTGTTTTGTTGTGCGATTTTTTCTGCCGACTCCACGTAATCTGTGGTTTTTTCTCCAAGCTGCCGGACTGTAGCGGTTTCTAAATTAAGCGTCTCGTAGCCTGTTTGTGCCTGTTCGACGGCGTCATGGAGAACCTTTACTGCCTTTGTCATTGCTTTTGTTGCCAGCAGGGCGTTCTTGATATCGCCGGCGACTTCGGAATAGCTTCTCTGTCTTTCGATAAGTCTGGAATTCGGGTCGTTTGCGTCTTCGGGAACCTGCTTGGAAAAACGTTTGGGATTCTGCTGGTAGAACTCTTCGGCCTCTTCTTCCGTCGGCGGTGCCACAGGTTTCCTTACGTCTTCGAGTTTTACTATCATATATTCAATGGCAACTCTCGGCCCCTGCTTATAACCGAAGCTACAGGGATTTTCTTCAGTTATTATGTCGGGATAAACATTTTTGTATTTCTCGAATTGCGACGCTGTTTCGGTTTCGCCGGGCTCTGCGGCTTTGTCGATGAATTTCATGCTGCTGAACTCTACAAACTCGGCGTTTATGGTTTCGCTTGCTTTTTCTGCCAGGAATGCCATTTCTGCTTCCGTAACGTCTTCTGTCTCGGTTACTATCCTGGCGTAACCGGCAACAGCCATAATATCAGCGAAGATTCCGAGCACCATATCATCTGTCATCTGATTGGCCTGCCCTACATTTCTTACAAGCGTGCGGGAGTCGATGCTGTTATCTGTGATTTTCGGTATGAGAATATTGAGGATGTTTGCTGCATGTTGCGGTGATATGGCGCAGCCTGCGTTTTTTGCTTCGGCTTTTAAAAGTGTCCAGAAAAGTTCGGCTCTTCCTCCTGTTTGCTCAAAGAAATCGTCTATCCGCTGCGGACTTATACAAAGCTGGCTTCGCATGGCAATACTTTTTATTTCATCGCTCAGTCCTGCTCCCTGAGCGGCTTCCGGGAAAATCAGCTGGCCGAGCAGTATGAATCTGAAATCCTGCTGACTGAGCAGAAACTTGTCAATATAAAGATGTCGCATCGCGGTAAGCTCCCTCGTGGCCTGGCTGATATCATTAAGACTGATTTTGCTGTCTTTTTGGAAATACCACATCGCTTGCTGGGGCCCTTTTGAGCGGGGCTTTGCAAGCTGGTTGAGCAAAGTCGGCATAATAAAAGCTATCATAATAAGTATGACAAACACGGCCATTAACTTGCCCATATTTTTGCGAAACCATTTGACTAAATGCATATCAGCTCTCCGCAAAAGCAGTTAAAATTCACTATTTTAATTGTAACCATTGTCAGATAAAAGGTTTACAGAAACACATCTTGTATTTTGCAGCAACAGAGTATAAATAATTTGCCCGGCTTTGCAATAAAAAACCCGCCGCTTGTCCTTGTGTGGGCGGCAATAGGTGCAGGATTGCACTTTTAATAGCCGGCGATTATGATACCCATTGTTGTTATGAGATTTAAAAAATCCAAAAAGCAGTTTAAAAAAGCCTCTCAATTTATCCCCGGCGGGGTCAATTCGCCTGTAAGAGCGTTCAAAGCCGTAGGCGGCAGTCCGGTTTTTATCCTCAAGAGTAAGGGTTCAAAAATTTATGATATTGACGGCGGCGAATATATCGACTACGTATGCTCCTGGGGTGCTTTGATACTGGGGCACTCACATCCGAAAGTTATTGCCGCTGTCAAAGCCGCTGCGCAAAAGGGAACATCATTTGGTGCGCCGACAATTGCAGAAACCGAACTTGCGGAAATTATTTGCGGTGCGTTTAATTCAATTGATAAAATTCGTCTTGTCAGCAGCGGCACTGAAGCCGTAATGACCGCCCTGCGGCTTGCCCGCGGCTTTACCGGCAGAGATTATATATTGAGGATGGCAGGCTGCTATCACGGCCACAGCGATTCGATGCTTTTATGCCCCGGAGTGCCGAAATTGCTTTCCGGTCTTACATTGGTTGTTGATTATAATGATATTGACGCGGCGGCAAAGATTTTTAGTAAATACAAAAATAAAATTGCCGCCTGTATAGTCGAACCTGTTGCCGCAAATATGGGAGTTGTTTTGCCCAGGCCGGGCTATCTTAAAACCCTCAGGAAGCTTTGCGGTGATAATAAATCGCTTTTGATTTTTGATGAGGTAATCACCGGGTTTCGTCTTTGTTTTGGCGGAGCGCAAAAGTTGTTTAAAGTCAGGCCTGATTTGACCTGTCTTGGCAAAATTATCGGCGGCGGTCTTGTCTGTGCAGCGGTTGGCGGCAGGGCTGAAATTATGGATATGCTCTCGCCTGTGGGACCCGTTTATCAGGCCGGCACGTTAAGCGGCAATCCGCTCGCCACCGCCGCAGCGGTTGCAACTCTGAAAATATTGAAAAATAAAGATTTTTACGGCAGGCTCGAAGAAAAATCAAAAATGCTGCATCTCGGCCTTATCGATGCTGCCAAAGATGCTTCTGTGCCTTTGACGATAAACCGTATCGGTTCGCTTTTAAGCTGTTTTTTCACTGAAAAACAGGTTTTAAGCTTTGCTGACGCTAAATCGGCGAACTTGAAAATTTTTAGGGCGTTTTTCGCAAAAATGCTCAAAAACGGCATATATCTTGCCCCGAGCCCGTTTGAGGCGATGTTTGTTTCTGCGGCACATTCGAAAAAGGATATTGAAAAAACCATAGCTGCTGCACAAAATAGTCTAAAAACGATAAAGACCAAAGGATAACCGAAATTTAAGGAGATATAAAATGGCCGATGATGTAAAGAAACAGGAACAGCTTTTGGAGACTACCGATTGCCTGGAAGCAATCGGCACGCTGAAAAGCAATAAAAATTTATTTTTCTTTGTCAGCCTTCTTTGTCTGTTGATTTTGCAGTTCATTTTTTGGCTGACGCCTACTGAGTACGTCGAAAGGCCGGGCGAAACAGCGGATAAGGATATTGTGCCGGTAACGGCGATGATTACAAAGCTTGCCGTGCCAGCCGAAAAGGATGTGAAGGTTGAGAGAAAGGGTGAAAAGGTGGAAAAGGCTGCACGGGCTTTGACAGCCGATGTCAATGCGCAAGCCGCCGACCCGAACGCTGAGGCGCCTGCAAAAGTCAGCCCGCCAGTTAAAATTAAGTTTCAGTTTTCGCAGTTAGCCTGGCTGATAAGGCTCTGTAATTTCCTGCTTATTGTTTGCTCTGTTATTTATTCGCTGACTTTGCTGTTTTGCCTCAAGATTTCTCTTGTGGGCAGGCTCGGCGGAATAAGGCATATCACAAAAGCCGTTTTAATTTCCTTCTTTATGGTCGTTCTGATTCTGCCGTGGCAGATGTTGTTTAAAGGCGTTATAACCGGAGCGATATATACGCCTGCCGAATTGCTCGGCGCCTGGACCAGTTTCAAGGATACCTCTTCAGTTTCGAGTATGGTTATGTTCCTTCGTTTTACAGCCCTTTGGCTGATTGTTGTTGTACTTCTTTTCTGGTCGCAGCTTAAAAGTATGCGCTGGTCAAGAAATACGCTCAAACGCCTCGGCATAATTGCCTGAGATTTTTTCTGGCGGCAGGAAGGAATTTAGTTATAATTCTGCGCTTTATTCTTTGTGTTGAAGGTTTGGGATTTTATGAAAAAACTATTACTTGTTTTAGAACTCGTCCTGATTGTGTTATTTTCAGCCAGTTGTCAAAAGCCCAGGAGGGTAGAGAAACTTGAAGAAAAGCCCCAGTACGACAGGCCTTTGCCGCCGGGCCAGCTTGCACTGCGCAAAATTACGAATCCCGCTGATATTCCTGATTTTACGTTTGCCTGCTACGACCTGCTGAATCTTAAAAGTGCGGCAGCCAGGAGTCTTAATTATCTGTCCAAACCTTCAAGCAAACAGTTTTATCCGTATGGCGATATAACTCACGAGCGTGCCGTTAACAGTCTCAAGGCATTTATCGAGCTGCTGGACAGCGGCCAGCGCGGCAGTCAGCTAAACGATACAATACGGCAGAAATTCGACGTTTATATCTCTGTCGGCTGTGATGACAGGGGGACCGTTCTTTTCACAGGTTATTATACACCGATTTTTGACGGCTCTCTCAAACGCACTGATAAGTTTCAGTATCCTCTTTATAAGCAGCCGCCCGATCTTGTAAAAGGTCCCAAAGGTGAAATTATCGGTCGCCGCGGCCCCGACGGCCAGATTGAGCCTTATCCTTCAAGAAAGATTCTTGAGGTTTCAGGTTCGCTGATGGGTCAGGAGCTGGTCTGGCTCGGCGATGCGTTTGAAGTTTATATCGCTCACGTTCAGGGCTCTGCGAAAATCAGGCTTGGCGACGGGAAACTTTACGGTGTTGGCTATGCCGCCAGCAACGGCCATGATTACAAAAGCCTGGCCAAAATGATGGTCGAGCAGGGCAAAATCAGCGCTGAGGAGATGAGCTTATCTGCAATGATTGATTATTTCAGGAAACATCCTGAAGAGATTGGTCCCTGCGCGCAGCTTAATCCACGTTTTGTATTTTTTATGGAACAAAAGGGTGAGCCTCGCGGCAGTTTGAACGAGGAGGTAACGACGCTTAGGTCTATCGCGACGGACAAATCCATTTTCCCGCCCGCAGGCTTGACTTTTATATCGACTAAATTGCCTTTTGAAAAAGGCGGCGTAATTTCAGGAAGGCCTTACACAGGTTTTGCTCTTGACCAGGACACCGGCGGTGCAATTCGCGCGGCCGGCAGATGCGATGTCTATATGGGCGTCGGCGACAAGGCCGGCAAACTCGCAGGCCGTACATATCAGGAAGGCAGATTGTATTATCTGTTTATAAAGTAAAATGGCAGATTATCGGTTTCTGCTTTTCTAAATCAGTCGTCATTTTGAGTTTATCTGTGTTCTCATGAGAGATTTTTACCGATAGTTTCCGCAAATTTCGGAAATCCGGCTGATAAAATCAAGAGTTTCTCGGCTGTTTAGAATGTAATATTGAGCATGGGATTTTACATTTCTTCCCACGAGAATGGTTAATCCTTTGGTTTTTAACGCTTTAAAAGCGTCTTCATCTGTTGAGTCATCGCCGATGTAAACGGGAATAAAGGGATTACTGCCGGGTGCAGGCAATCTTTGCAGAAGCCATAAAACGGCCTTGCCTTTATCCCATTTTACAGCAGGTCTTATTTCAAGCACTTTTTTACCTGTTTTGGTTTTAATTTTGCCCGATTTGCGATAAGGGGCAGCAACTTCATAAAAGGAAGTCTTCACAATGGGAGCGTATTTCTTGTTTACTAATCGGTAATGGATGCTCAATGAGAGTCCTTTATCTTCCAGAAGAACACCTTTGATTCCAGAAAGTCTCTCGTTCAGCTTTTTCTTTATTTTTTGCAGAATAATCCTGTAGTGTGGCGGAACCGGTGCTCTAAATTTGATATTAGGCCCTTCTATCTGCAGGCCGTGATTGCCGGCATAAATAATATTTTTCAAACCTGTCTTTTTTTTAATATCTTTCAGGCTCCTTCCGGTGATAATGACCGGGGTGCATTTTTTATTTTTAGATAGTCTCTTCAATAACTCTTTGATTTTGGGCGGGATGACCGCTTTATCAGGACTTGCTGCGATTGGAGTTAAAGTGCCGTCGTAGTCGAGGAATAGCGCTATACGCTTGTTGCCGATCCGTTTTTTTACATAGCTCCAGCGTGCGAAAAGATGTCTCATTACGGAGAACCTTTATTCCTTGAACTCAAAGTTCAGCAACTCTGATATGATTCTGCCGGCCCATTGGAAAACATTGCTCTGCCGGATAGTTTGTCTCATTTTCGCAACTCGTTTTTTGCGTTCTTCTACCGGCATAATCAATGCTTCAAATAGGCCGTCGCTTGCCTGTTCACGGTCGTAGGGATTAATGAGCACGGCGCCGGTTAATTCTCTTGCCGCCCCGGTAAATTGGCTCAGGACAAGCATGCCCGTTTCGTCGGGACGGCTCGACAGAAACTCTTTAGCCACGAGGTTCATCCCGTCCTGCAGCGAGCTTACAATGCAAACATCGCCTATCCGGTAAAGCGCAACTGCTTCGGTGATGGACAGGTGTCGCCTGACTAAAATAATCGGCTGCCAGCCGTCAGTAGAGTGTTTCCAGTTTATCTGTTCAACCAGAGCATTGATTTCATCATTGAGGTCTTTATATCTCGGTATATGCAGTCGGCTCAGCTCTCCCATCTGCAGTAAAACAATCTTTTCTTTTAATTCAGGATGATTCTCAAGCAAACGGTCAATCGCCAGCAGTCTTTCAGGTATCCCTTTTGTATAATCTATTCTGTCAAGGCTGACCAGCACTTTAAGGCCGGCAAGCCCGAATTCTTCCATCAGGACCTGTTGTGCTTTTGCAGCTTCCGGTGAACCGGCGAGCCTGTTTATCTCTTCAAAATCAATGCTGATAGGATAAGCGCGAATCAGGGTATTATGTCCCCCGCAGACAACTGAAAGATGTTCACGGTTAATCCTGCTTTCTATCTCGCGGTCCATCGCATCTATGAAGTTAGTGCAGTGATACCGAATCTGAAAGCCCAGCAGGTCGTTTGCCAGCAGACCTTTCAGAATTTCTTTTTTTTGGGGACAGATTCGAAACGTCTCATAGCCCGGCCAGGGCACGTGCCAGAAATGTGCCGTGATTAACTGGTTCGAAGCCATCTCTTTCAGAAATTTCGCCATCAGGCACAAATGATAATCATGAATCCAGACAAGGGCTTTTCTGTCGCCTATTTCCTCTATTGCCGCTTTTGCAAACTTCTGATTGACCTGCACATAGTAGTCCCAGTCTTCCCTTCTGAATATCGGCCTTTGAAATGCCACATGGCACAAAGGCCAAAGCGCCTCGTTGGAATATCCGTAATAGTAGCCCTTTTCCTCTTCCTTGTTGAGCCAGACCCGCTTTAAGGTATATGTGGGTTTCTCCGGCGGTACTTTTATTTTGCCATTGCTGTCCGAGACCCTGCGGTCTGCATTTCCGCTGCCGTAGGCCACCCACGTTCCGTTGCAGGCCTGCATAACCGGCTCGACCGCTGTGATAATCCCGCCCGGCCCGCGTTGGTATATAATTTTCGTCCCCTTGTATGTGTGAACGTACGGCTGCCTGTTGGAGATTACCATAAAAACGTAATCGCCCATCTTCTCCTTAACCAGCCGCTGTAAATCCTGACTCGTCCACATAACAAACTTGCCTTTCCCAGGCGAACTTTCCGTTACATATTATCCCGCCTTCTCCTGGTCATAATTTAACGCGTGAATTGGATAAGGAATTACTATACCTTCCTTATCGTATCTTTCGTGCAGTCTTTTTACAAATTCATGCTTAACCAGATACTGGTCCACGAATTCTTTTGCCCTTAGGATTACCGTGAAGTTTATGCTGAAATCGTCGAACGTATGATACCTGATAAAAGGCTGAAATTCCGGCACACCGCCTTTGACTTCCTTCATTACTTCGCCTGCGACCTGGCAGGTAACAGCCTCTACCTTTTTCAAATCGCTGGCGTAATGCACGCCCACGTTTACGAGCACCGCCATTTCCTTTTCAGGCAGGCAGTAATTGGTCGCAATTGCCTTGGTTAACTTATCATTCGGGATCAAAACCACGTTATTCGGCAGTGTTCTTATCTTGGTGGCTCGCCACGTAATATCGGTGACATATCCTTCCTCTCCCGAATCCAGCTTCACGTAATCACCCACCCTGATTTGCCTGCTCATCACGACATAGAAGCCCGCAAAAATATTGCCGAGCGTATCCTGCAAAGCCAGGGCCACCGCAAGGCCGCCGACGCCCAGCGTGGCGATTATCGGTGTTATGGAGATGCCCAGCGTGTTAAGGATGATTAAAATCCCGACGCCTAAGACTATAATCCTGGCGATATTCTGTGTAAGCGACGTTATCGGCAGGACCCCTTCGACTTTGGACGAATATTTTTTTATCAGCATAGCCGACAGGTTCATCAGAACCATCGTTACGGACAAAATACCCAGCGCCAGTAGTATTTTCCCGACGATACGAACAATATTTGGCGGCAGTTTTGAAACCTCCAGTCCCAGATAGATGCCCAGCATCAGGAACCATATTACAAACGGCCCTCTGATAGCGGAGGCTATCGCATCGCTTATCTTCGCTTTGTCGTCTTTGAAAAGGCGCGCGAGCTGCGAAAAAACGATTTTCCTGACGATGCACCCGACCACTAAAGTCGCGAGGACCACTGATGCCGGCAATACCGCCGCCCAAAGGTACGATGTAAATTTACTGATTGTCTTTAGAATCATATCCATAACCATATTCCTCACGCCAAACTACACGGTACAGAAAAACAAATACACAATCTGTATCCTGTCAGTTTAACACCGTAGTTAAACAATCGCAATCGGTAATTCTAATTATTTATAACCAGATAGTTTATCGCGTGCGAGGCCGTCCACACAATCATCGAGCATATCAGAAGAACAACAGCGTATTTTCGCCACGGGCCTGTCGAAACAGGCTTGTCCGCAACGGCTGAATCGCCCCAAAGTTTTATATCCAGATACCTGGCGAAAGCAAGAGCTGCCGCCGTGCACCAGAAAACTATATCAGCGGTATGAAATACTTCGCCTTTGTGCCGGAGGATGTATATGGCCGTAAAAAGCAGAATCACGTTGCCGACAAGTGCCCAGAAAACTCTTACAAGCAAGCTGAATATACTGTCATATTTCTCAACTGGCTGGTCATTTTTTTTGGACATACTCCGTCTCCTAAAAAATCGCTGTATTCGATTAATTAGATGGCGGCCCGACCACCTCGACATACCTGCAAGACCGTTACGGGTCCTGCACCCTTTGACAATGTATTGTAATGAAACTACTAGTCGGTGTCAAAAATTTTATAATCATTTCAGTCTTTAAGCTTTTCTTTGCATTCGATACTCGACATTCTTTCGCCTTTTACTTTTTTTCTTTTTTGTTATCATTTGTTTTATTATGTTCGACATTTTTGAATTTTTAAGGGGCAGGCTGCTTGTAACAAGACTGTTGCTGTTGACTTCTGCGGCCGGTCTTGTCGTTATTGGCGTAATGATGATTTACGCCTCCGGCAACCCGGCCGAGAGCGATATTGAGCAGTCAGGTGCAGCCGCCAGTTTGTGGCACAAGCAGTTGATTTTTGCCGCCATTGGTTTCATCGGTTTTCTTATTATGAATTCCTTTAACTATCGCAGGCTCGGGCCTGCGAGTTTTTGGCTTTACGCCGCGATAATTATTTTGCTGGGCATTTTGCTGTTGGACAGGTTCGTGGATTTGCCTTTTGTGCCGTTGAAGAAGGGTTCTCGCCGGTGGATTGCGATAGGAACGCTGACGCAGTTTCAGCCTTCGGAATTTTTCAAGCTGATTTACGTAATAGCTTTTGCCTGGCACTTGCGCTACAGGAGCAACTATCGTAATTTTTCGACGCTTCTGCCGCCGTTCATTCTGACTTTTCTGCCGATGATGTTGATTTTGCTTGAGCCTGATTTAGGGACGGTCTTGCTGATTATGCCGGTGTTTTTGTCGATGTTATTCATTGCGGGCGCAAAGGTTAAGCATCTGCTTGCGATAGTTGTTCTTGCTGCTGTTGTGTTTCCCGTTCTTTGGCTACAGATGCACGATTATCAGCGGATGCGGATAAGTTCGGTGCTTTTGCAGAACAAAGTTGACGGCAGCGAAAGCTGGCTGCGGCAGCAGGCACAAAAGCACTCCCGGCTTGCGAAAGTTCTCGGGGTCGGCACGGAGGGAATGGGCAACTGGGAAATCGGCGGAGGCTATCAGCTTATGCGTTCCAAGCTCGCGATAGCCTCAGGCGGCCTTTACGGCCAGGGTTTTCGCGAAGGGCCGTTTATCAAATATAAATTTTTGCCGGAAAGGCACAACGATTTTATTTTCGCACTTATCTGTCATCAATGGGGTTTTGCGGGTGCAGTATTAGTGATGGCTCTATATGCCCTGTTAATAACCTGTACCATCGAGATAGCGGGCGCAAGTTTTGACGTGTTCGGAGGTTACATCGCGGCAGGAATCGCGGCAGTCTTCGCTATACAGGTAATCGTCAACGTCGGTATGACAATCGGCCTTATGCCCATAACCGGCATTACGTTGCCGCTGGTAAGTTACGGCGGCTCGAGCCTTTTGGTAAATATCGTATCATTAGGACTGCTTAATAATATCGCCAGAAGAAGCTAAAAGGCCGAAATCGTTGGGCTTTTTCAAGACCACCCAGGCTCGCCAGTCCTTTTTGTAAATCCATACAGGTGCAATACTTTTAACATTTTTAAGCCAGCATAGAACTGCAAATTTACAGTCGGATTTAAACTTCCAAAATTCATCATCGCCGCCGATTAAATGATTGTATTGAGCTTTTAATTGGGCGATTTTGGCAGGGTTGAGGTTGCTAATCTGTTTAAGGGCAGCTATTTGTGCGACAGCGCAAACGGGGCCGCAGGACTGTTTCAAGACCAATGTATCGCCGACAGAGACGCAGCCAAATGGCGGGACGGCAGACTTGAGAAGGCGCAGCTCTATTTTCTTGCTGCCATCAAGAATTTTATCGAGATAATGCTTTTTTAAAATGGCAAGGTGCAAGTTCGGCATAAATGAAAAATAGCTTGTGCCGCACTTGATCGCAAATCAATTTTTTTAAGAAGGAAATTGACCTCGCACCTAATTGTATCCACATAATAAAAAAGATGCAGGATTGACCAAATCTATCTGTTCTGTTATCGTAACAGTTTGGTGTCAGTTTAGTGTCAAACTGTTAATATATCTGGAGTTAATGGATTGAGGTCATTTTTACGGATATTCGCGTATATCAGGCCGCAATGGCCGAGGGTTATCCTTATCGTTCTGCTTGCTGTGCTGATTGGCGTGCTGTTCTCAATCAGCTTTGCGACGATTTTGCCGCTCTTGAAGGTTATGATGGGCGAAGAAGGTCTGGGTGGCTGGGCTGACAGAAAGGTCTGCCAATGGCGGTACGGCGTTGAGTTTTACGTGCCTGAAACTGCGGATTTCACCAGCGCAGGCACAAGGGATATTGCATATTACCTTCTCGTTACGGCAGTGAAAGAAGATAGCCCTGCTTTTAAGGCGGGCATAAGAAGGGAAGACAGGATTACCGATGTGGGGATTCAGCATGGCAGGGTCCTTGCCTCGGAAATACTTCGCAAACTTGCAACGGCTGGCGGCGAGCAAAATCTGAAATTGCAGATAGTGCGGATGGACGCAACAGGTCAGCTTAATCCGGTGGAACTTGAAATGAATCCCGGCATCAAACAGGCTTATGTCAGTTATGTTCAACGGCTGGCAGATTTTGTGCCGCGGGAGCAAAGCAAGCAGGCCAAGCAGAAAACCGTTATAATGATTATTCTTGCTATGGTGGTGGTTACGGTAGTGCGGTGCTCTGCCGGTTTTTCGCAGGAGTATCTGGCAAATAAGGTGGTTCAGACAGCGGTTACAAAGTTGCGGACGGATGTATTTTCGCATTCAATGGAGCTGCCGCTGGGGTTCTTTTCGAGCGAAGGCACGAGTGATACGACCAGCAGGCTGATTAACGATATCGCTGCGATAAGCAAAGGTGTTACAATCCTTTTGCACAAAGCACTTTGCGAGCCGTTAAAGGCGCTGGGAACGCTTGCTTGCGCCTGGCTTATAAGCTGGCAGCTTACGCTCGTATTTTTGGCTTGTGCGCCTGCGACGATAGGACTTGGCGTTGTTTTGGGCAGGAAGATAAAGAAGGCTACCAAAAAGGCGCTTTTGAGCAGTGCGCAGATACTGGGCAAGATCGAGGAAGCGATGGGTGCGATAGCGGTTGTGAAGGTTTATAACCGTCAGGATTACGAGCGCGAGGTTTTTAGCAGTGTCAACAGGACGTATCTTCGGAGGGTGCTTCGTGGCGCAAAGATTGACGCGGCAACCGGCCCGATAATGGAAGCGCTTGGTATGTTTGCAGGCTCAGCCGCTCTTATACTGGGCGTCTATTGGGTTACGAGCTCGCGGATGGATTCCAGCGCGTTTTTTACGCTGCTTGTTATGCTGGGAGCTACGGCTGAGTCAATGAGAAAGACCAGCGATGTCTGGAACAAAGTGCAGAAAGGCAGCGCTGCTGCAGAAAGGATTTTCGCCGTTGTCGATATGCCTGTCGAGCCTGAAAAAGAAAATGCCGTAACAATCGGGGCACTCAAGAAACAAATTGAATTCAGGAATGTGTCATTTTCGTATCCTAAAAGCGATAGAAATGTCCTGCGGAATCTGAACCTTACTATTGATGCAGGCCAGACAGTCGCTGTCGTCGGGCCGAACGGGTCAGGCAAAACAACACTGGTAAATCTCATGCCGAGATTTTATGACCCGCAGGAAGGACAGGTGTGTATCGATGGTATCGACGTCAGAGATATGAGCCTGAAAAGCCTTAGAAGTCAGATAAGCATGGTCAGTCAGCAGGTTGTTACATTTAACGATACTGTTGCCGTAAATATCGGTTACGGCAAGGCAAATGCGGGTATGGATGAGATTATAACCGCTGCAAAAATGGCGTATGCACATGAATTTGTCGAGCCATTGACGGCCGGTTACAATACGGTTATCGGTGAACACGGTACGGGTTTCAGCGGCGGACAACTGCAGAGAATTATAATCGCAAGAGCAATACTGAAGAATCCATCCATCCTTGTCTTCGATGAGGCGATGAGTCAGGTCGATGCGGACAGCGAAGCAAAAATACACGAGGCACTTGCCAAAATTATGAAAGACAGGACCTGCT
The DNA here is from genome assembly GCA_964619675.1 of uncultured Planctomycetaceae bacterium. Lineage (GTDB taxonomy): Bacteria > Planctomycetota > Phycisphaerae > Sedimentisphaerales > UBA12454 > JAPLMW01. The sequence continues at coordinate 25,021 of CAZUEO010000003.1, forward strand.
TTATAATAGCACACAGGTTCAGTACGGTGATATCTGCGGACAGAATCGTAGTAATGAATTACGGCAGAATTGTCGCACAGGGCACCCATGAGGAACTTGCCAAAGATTGCAGCTTATATAAAAGCCTGTATGAAACACAATTGATTGTAACCTGATTTGCGGCGGGGTCAGCGATGGTGCCAAATGTCAGCGTTTGCATTCCGACTTATAACAGAGAGCATCTGCTCAAGGAAACCCTCGGCAGTGTTTTTGCGCAGACATACAGGGATTTTGAGGTCGTTATAGTCGATGATGGTTCAACGGACGGCACAAAACAAATGCTGAAAAAATGCGGCTACAATGTTCGTTACTACTGGCAGGAAAATGCAGGAGACGCAGCGGCAAGAAATAAGCTTATCGAGCTTGCGAAAGGCAAGTATATCTCGTTTCTCGACTCCGACGACCTGTTGTACCCCGATGCGCTGGAGAAGATGGTCGAGGCAATGCCGCAGAGAGTCGAGGACGTCGTTGTTTACGGACCTTATGTCGCCATCGATGAGCAGGGCAATATCCTTCGCAGGAGAAAGAAAAAACTTTACAGCGGCAGGATAACCAGGCATCTTTTCGAGAACATACTGATACATTCCTGCGGCTCGCTTTTTCCCAAAAAGGTGCTGGTTGAAGCAGGCGGATTCGATACGAAACTGCCGGTCTGCTCCGATTACGATTTATGGCTGCGACTTTCCCTGAAGTACGATTTTATCGGCCTGCAAAAGCCGGTTTTCAAGAGACGCAGACACAGCGGAAACATTTCCAGAATATCTTTTGCCAACAGGAATACCGAGTATTGTGTGCTGGAGAATTTTTATTTTGACGGCGGCGGAAAAGAGATTATTTCAAGGGGCGCGGCAATGAGAAGGTTAAGCAAGGAACAATACAGAGCCGCCAGAAGTGCCATAAAAGAATCAATGAGGTATACTGCAAGTGATTTTTTGAAAAGCTCGCTGAAAAAGCATTTTTATTTGAAGGGGCTTTTATGGCTCTTGATTGCGGATGCAGGGCTTCATCTGACGCTGTGGAAGGGAAGAGATTATTCCGCTGATTTAAAGAAAAAACGGCCAGCCGTTAAAAGGGCCGAATCCATATCGGACATAAAGGTAGCCATTGATTTTAATCCGATACTGATAAACAGGTATTCCGGCTTTTATACGTTTGGAACGGGTCTGCTTGAAGGGCTTGCCAAGCTTGATAAGAAGCCTGAGATGATTTTGTTTCATTCAAGCCGCTTTGCATCGAGGGCGGAGGAAGTAGTCAAATATGAGCTGCGAGGGATAACCGAACAGAAGACTCTTACGGTAAAGATGCGATGGCTGGAAAATTTCTGGAATCATTTCAATTATCCCAAGCTCGAACACTTGACGGGCGATTTTGATATTTATCACTGCTTTCATCATTTGATGCCGCCGACCAGAAGCAAACCTCGTTTGATGACGGTCTATGATTTAAGACGTTACAGGCTGCCGCAGCTTTACAGAAAATCAAAGCTTGGTTTTTTTGAATCTGCCGTCAAAAGAGCTGATCATTTTCTGGCCATATCACGGTCAACAAAAGAAGATTTGTGCTCTGTTTTCAGGATAGCCGAAGACAAAGTTGATGTCGTGCCGCTGGCTTCTGGAATGGACCCTGTTTTTTATTCGCAGCGCCAGAAAGATGATATTAAGGACGAACTGGGTAAAAAAATCGGACAACAGCTGCAGGATTATATTGTTGTTATTTCATCACCTGACAGCCGAAAAAATGTGCCGCGTATAGTTAAATCGTTTCAAATCGCACAGGAATCGCTGCCTGAGGAATTAAAGCTTATTGTGGTGGGTCAGCTTGCCAAAAGAGAGCATGAATTTACAAAAAAACTGAAAGCCGGTTTTTATCATAATGTTATCTGGGCCGGAGTTGTAGATGACCTGCAGCCGTGGCTGGGCTGTGCAAAGGCACTGGTTTTTGCCAGTCTCTACGAGGGTTTTGGGATCCCTATACTCGAAGCATTTGCCTGTGGGACGGCAGTAATAGCCTCGAACTGCTCGTCAATGCCGGAGGTTGCCGGTGATGCGGCTTTATATGTTGACCCATTCAGCGTAGAGTCGATAGCCGGTGCGATTGTGAAAATTTCGAACGGCAAACAAACCAGACAGGAACTCATCGCGGCAGGTGCGGAGAGAAATAAACTGTTCACCTGGCAAAAAACGGCTTGGGAGGTTGTAAAGGTTTACAGGAAGCTGGCAGATATTTAGCGGAGCCAAAAATTCATTATCTCGCTTTTTCTAAGACCTGGCGGCCAATACCCAGAGTTCCGGACCTATGCAGCGCGGCTTGGCGGACAGTTTATACCAGTACTTTCGTTTGCGATGCGAATATTCATTGCGGCGGAAACTGTCGAGAACTGTCAAACCCGCAGCGGCAGCCAAATCGGCAAGCTCATTATCACTGCGGAACTGGTACGAATGGAGTGATTTTTCAGGGTCGATATCTTGGTTTTCTCTGGGTACGATTACCAGCAGGGTCCCGCCGACTTTCAGCATCCTGGTTATGTTTCTCATCGCATCCAGAGGCTTGTCCAGATGCTCGAGACAATGCCGGCTGAAAACAACGTCAAAAATATTCTCTCCTATGACCATATTACGGATGTCTCCCTGAATGACGTTGCGTTCCTTTGCCTTGGCATATTTTACTGTTTCGCCGGATAGTTCAAGCCCGCAGGCGTTATTAAACCTTTTGGCGGACGGAAAAAGTGTAAAGCTGCCAGGGCAGCCTTTTTCTAAATACGCAAGAGACCAACCATCTCTGCATCCGACGTCTAGAAATTTTGTGTCTGCGGGGAAATTCGGGTCGATCCTTTCGGCAGGCGGTTCGGTATAATCCAGTTTGCCACCCAGCATCAGGAATCGAATCGCCTCGGCGATGCAACTTTTTACAATCCGGTCATTGTCATGAGGTTTTGCGCCTGAAATCTGCCGACAGTAAAACTCTTCATCGGAGTCGTATATGATTTTTCTGCCTTTTATCAGCTTCATAACAGGCGGTTTATCTCGGTTTCATAGATTTTTTCAATTTTTTTTATCATAACATTATGACTGTAGTTTTCTTTGACACGTTTTTTTGTCGAAGAAATAATTGTTTGCTTTTGACTTTGCGGCATATTTGCCGCCTTAAGCATTGCGTCGGCAAGGGCATTTGTGTCTTTTGGCGGCACGAGCAGGCCGCAGGAGCCGTTGTCCAGAATCTCAGGAATACCACCTGCGCCGGTCGCTACACACAGGATGCCTGCTGCCATTGCTTCGATAAGCGTTCGGGGCATACCTTCAGCGATGGAAGAAAGAACGAAAACATCAATCATACTGTAGAATTCGGCCGTATTGTCAACGTGGCCGGGAAAGTGGACGGCTGAATCGCAGTTGAGTTCGGAGGCCAGATTTTCAAGTTCATTTTTCATTTCACCCGTGCCTGCAATCAGCAGTTGTGCATTGTTTAACTGCTTTCGCACATTCGCGAATGCCCTAATAAGGTACTTATGACCTTTGGTGGGTACAAGTCTGCCTGCGGTTGCGAAAACAAGGGAATTCCGCGAAATTCCGAATTTCTGACGGGTAGCCTGCCTGTCATAAGTGTTCGAGGCAAAATAGTCGTAATCTATCGAGTTGCCGAGATTGATAACCTTTTCCTGCGGGATAGAGAAATTGTTTTGCAGGATGTCGTTTTTTACAGCTTCACTTACCGCCAGTATTTTGTCGATCTTCGGTAGTAAAAGGCGATTGATGAGTTTTCTGCGGAGATTTCTGCTTCTGCCCATTCCGTGCACATGAGCCAGGATTATCGGTACGCCGGCAAGTTTGCCGGCAATTGTGCCGTAAATGACCGACTTGTGCTTGTGGCAATTAAGGATGTCGACACTTTCACTTTTGAGGATTTTAGCCAGTTTAAAAAAGACCTTGAGCTTAAACAGGCCAAGGCGGGGCTTTTTGGTTATGTAAAAAACTTTTTTCCCCTTCTGTTCAAAAATGTTGGGATTTGGACTGTTTTTGGTAAGGTAAATAGTTATTGTTTCGTATTTTTGGGGGTTTATGCCGAGGATGACAGGAGTTCTTGACGGGATATCTCCATCAAATCTTGTCCAGAGTCTTGCAGCGATGATTTTGCCATTGCGCATAGTTTTTACTATCGGTTGGCATACATTTTTTGATAGTACTGCTGATACTGGCCGCTGGTTACATCACTGAGCCATTTTTTGTTCTGCAGATACCAGTCAATTGTCTTTTTTAATCCCTCTTCAAAAGATATTTGCGGTTTCCAGCCGAGCTGTGAGGTGATTTTGGAGGCGTTCATTGCATATCGCCTGTCATGACCGGGACGGTCCTTGACAAATGTTATCAGCGATTCTGGTTTTTTCAATAATTTCAATATCGTTTTTACAACCTCAATATTTTGTTTTTCGCATGATGAGCCGATATTGTAAATTTCGCCGTCTTTTCCTTCCATCAGCACTTTCCAGATAGCAGTGCAATGGTCCTGGACGTGTATCCAGTCACGGATATGCAAGCCGTCGCCATAGACGGGCAGCGGCTTGTCATTCAAGGCATTGTTTATCATAAGCGGAATCATTTTTTCCGGGAACTGATACGGGCCGTAGTTGTTTGAACAGCGTGTTATATTGTAATTGAGCTGCCAGGTATGTCCGAAGGCTTTGACGAGAAAATCGGCGGCGGCCTTGCTTGCCGCATATGGTGAATTGGGAGCAAGGGGTGTTTGTTCGGTGAATTTTCCGGTCGGGCCAAGCTGACCGTAAACTTCATCGGTTGAAATTTGCAGAAACTTCTCAATTTTTTTGTCGCGGGCGGCCTGCAGGAGGGTAAGCGTGCCGGTTACGTTGGTTTCTATGAAAATTTTGGGAGTCACTATCGAGCGGTCAACGTGGCTTTCGGCAGCAAAGTTGATTATTGCCTGGATTTTGTGTTTGTCAATTATTTCCTCGACTGTTTTGCCGTTGCCAATATCGGTCTTGACAAAGATGTGGCTGGGATTTTTGAGGAAACCTTCGAGATTTTCAAGATTGCCCGCATATGTGAGTTTGTCGAGGTTGACGATAAAGCAGTCGGGATGATCGGTTAAGACCCATCTTACAAAATTGCTGCCTATAAAGCCTGCTCCGCCTGTAACGAGAATCCTTTTCATCCCGTACCTTCTTTCTGCGTATTCTTTTTTAGAAATTTGGCGTATACAGTATTCAAGCCTTTATCCTTTCAAAGATATATAATACATTGAACATTTGGAAGGTGTGGGATTCATAACGTTTTTAAGAACCTTTCAAGCGGTTTTTGCCACAATTCAATCGGTTTGTCAAGTAAAGATTGTATTTTATCACAACAAAACCTGCTGCTGGCAGGTCTCGTTGCGGCGGTAGGGAACTGATTTGATTTGCAGGGAGTAACTTCTATGTTCATTTTAAGTTTTTCAAAGATGAATTTTACCGTTTCATATCGGCTTGTAAAGCCTGCCGCTGCGTAATGAAAAAGGCCCTGCGGTTTTTTTTCGATAAATTCACGGATGACCTTTGCCGCTTCCTGTGTCCAGGTTGGTGCGCCAAACTGGTCGTCAACGACTTTAAGGCTGCTTTGCCTGCGGGAAAGAGAAATGATTTTTGTTACGAAATTGTTACCGTTTTTGCCGTAGGTCCACTGGACGCGAATTATCGCGCAGAGATTATGATTTTCAGTTAAAAGTTTTTCGCCTTCAAGTTTGCTTTTGCCGTATACGTTTATGGGGTTTGGCTCATCAGTTTCGAGATAAGGTTCTTGTTTTCTGCCGTCAAAGACAAAATCAGTGCTTATATGGATGACATAAATATTTTTCCTGTGAGCAATCCGGGCAAGATTGCTTATGGCTCCGGCATTTACTTTGAAAGTCTGCTCTGCTTGGCTTTCGGCCTTTTCGACATCTGTGTAGGCTGCGCAGTTGACAACGACATCCGTATTCTGGAGAGCTTTTTCGAGTTGATTTATGTCGGTGATGTCAAACTCAGGCAGGTCAAGAGGCGTTATATTATCATCTTTGGCGCATAGACTTGAGAGGTCAGAGCCGAGCATACCTTTTGCACCGAGCAGGGCGATTTTGTCAGCCATCTTTACGTGTCCAGTCGTAAGGTATGTCGTTGTCGTGCGGGTGAATCCTGAATTCGTCAGGCTGGCTGTAATTGTAAACTTCTGTTACCACGTTTATTATGTACGCCTCATCCTGGCCTGTGCCCATCCAGCCGTGACAGGTGCCTGGCGGTATTTTTAAAACCGCAGGACAGTGCTCGCCCAGATAAACCTGATTGACGCAGCCTTTGGTTTTTGAGTTGTCTCGCATATCATAAAGGGCGATTTTTACAATGCCTTTTGCAACATAAAAATGGTCAGTTTGTTTCTTGTGCCAGTGCCAGGCCTTTACTACGCCGGGATAGGTTGTTGTGAAATATACCTGACCGAATTTCTCGAACATTTCATCGTCGGCTCGCAGGATTTCACCGAGCCTGCCTCTTTCATCAGGGAAAATCCTTGCAGGGCGCACCTTGACGCCTTCAATCAGGCCGGCCGAGCCCGTAACGATAATCGAGCCGTCAGAAAATACTTTTTTGAGTTCTGCGATTTTTTTTGTCATTTCGGTAGCTCCTTAATAATCAGTTCATTTGCTCTGCTGAGCGATTCAAAAGTGCCGGCATCTGTCCACCAGCCGGCCAGAATATCATATTGAAGCTGGTTACGGGCAATATACGTATTATTTACATCCGTAATTTCGAGTTCGCCGCGGGCAGAGGGTTTTAATTTTCTGATTATGTTAAAAATGGAATTGTCGTAGAAATAAATTCCCGTAACAATGTAATTTGTTTTTGGTTTTTTTGGCTTTTCGGTGATTTTTGTTACTCTGCCACCGGAGATTTCAGCGACACCAAAACGCTGGGGGTTGTGGATTTTTTTGAGCAGCACTCTTGCCCCTTTTTCCTGGGATAAAAACTTTTGAAGGTATGGTTTCAGCGAGGCCTTAAAAATATTATCGCCGAGAATGACGACAAGGCCGCTGTCGTCGGCAAAACCTTCCGCGAGAGCAAGGGCCTGGGCAATGCCGCCGGCTTCATCCTGAACCTTATAAGTAAAGCGGCAGGAAAAATCCTTTCCGGAGCCGAGCAGGTTTACAACGTCGCCCATGTGGTCAACACCGGTTACAATGAGAATTTCCTTAACGCCTGCCGAGATAAGCTTTTCCACAGGGTAATAAATCATCGGTTTTTTTCCGATAGCCAGCAAGTGCTTGTTCGTAACCTTCGTAAGGGGCATCAGACGCGAGCCTGTTCCGCCGGCAAGAACGACACCTTTTATATCCACAACTTTTCTCCATTAAAGAATCGGATTTTAACGAAATTTTATATCCGTTGCGGTTATAAGTCAATTAAATCTACCTCAGCTTGACAAGAGGTGTTTTTGCCTGAAACAATACTGGAACAGCACATTTTATCGGGACTTATATGATTGTAAAAACTCTTGATAAAGAGGTTTATGGTCGGTATTATAGCCGAAATCAGCCAGATGGCTGATTTCGATTTACAGGCAGGTATGCTAAGTGAGTGTTTTTTATTGCGGTATTCTGTACGACCGACGGGGACGGAGTCTAAAGTCAAATTAAAATAAAGAAACAAAAACACTTAATGGCAAGACAATGCTGTAGCGGGAGCGACAAGTTCTTTCGGCTATCACTTTATGTGGAGAATATTAACTGAATTTAAGTTATTGAAATGTTTCATTTAAAACAAAATAAACGTTATTATCATAAACCTGGTATTTGTGAATTCGAAGCGTGTTGATACGGAATATATATATTAGGGTTGCAGCAAACTTTGCTGTTGCTGTAATCAATTTTATCCCGCTAATACTTATCGTGAAAACCTTCGGTTCTCAGGCATGGGGCAAAGTGATTTACTATTACAGCATTGCCGGTGCGTTAAGCAGCCTTTCAGACCTTGGATTATCAACTGCATATAATAAGTTTCTTGCTGCTGAGAATGACTCGAAAGATATTTTTGCTTTTCTTGCCTTGAAAAGCATATTGGTATTTGTTTATGTGCTGGTGTTTGCAGCAATATACCTGTTTAGATTCAGATATGATTCAGCGGGTAACGTACTTTTAAAAATCGGTTTTCTCGTCATTTTGTTTGAACTATTTGCCGGTTTTTTTACCTCTACTATGATGGGGAAAAGAGATTTTTTCTATTTATCGATAGTTGAAATTGTCTCGGCTTGTATCCTTTTTGTTTATACTGTATGTATATGCCTTATCAAACCTGATATTTTTCTGCTTGCATATAGTAAAGCTATTGTGCCGTTGATTACTATAATCGGCGGTTTTTTTTATTTCGGGAAAAGAGATTTATTCAAAATCTCCAGGCCGCAGGCCGGTCATTTTAAAAAATATATAAGCTATTCTTTGCCTATCGGTTTTTCGAGTATTTGTGAAAGACTATTGGGCTATTTCGACAAAATTGTTCTCGGAAACCTGCTCGGCACGGGTGAAGTCGGGTTTTATCAAATAGCTCAACGGTGTTATGCGGCGGTCGACAGGTTTATAAAGCCGGTTACCAGCACTATGTTTACAGAGGTAGTGCACAGGATTGCCAATAGCCCGTCTTTCTTTCGCAAACAGTTCAAAAATCTTGTGGAAACGCTTAATTTTGCCGGCGGTATTCTTGTGATAATCATAATCTTTGCCGGCAGACAGGTCGTTCAGTTATTTTTTGGTGCTGAGAATTTAAGAAGCGCTTTTATTTTGCAGTTTTTTGTACTGTCGGTTATGGGAAGGCTTTTCTGGAGACCTTACAATAATGTGATTTTTGCAATAGAAAAACACAGACTGGTTGTAGCTCTGCAGCCTCTTAATCTTGTTGTTGTCATTGCCTGCTATTATCTGTTAATACCTTTAAAAATAGGAGAATCATTTTATCTCGGTGCCGCGGCTCTGCCGATAACGGAATTTATAACGTGGCTTTTGCCGATTGGATTTTTAAGAATAATAATTCTTAAAAAACAGTATGGCAATATCTATATGTGGGATGTAATTTTAAAAATCTGGCTGCCGCTTGTCATTGTTGTTTTCTCTGGTATTTTTATTCATAGAACTATTTTAATGCTGCCATTGGTAATTTTTGTATTCGTACTCATTGAATATTTCCTTAATATAATCAATGGCCATCGACTGAGACAATTGGTTGCTCCATTAAAACAAATGATGCCGGTTGAGAGGTCTGAAATTGAATCTCCCTGAGCAAGCCGGGACTTTAGAGCAGGAATTTAACGCAAAGATTGAATCTCATTTGCGTCACTATTACCGGGATTGTCTGGGACTTTATGACTGGAGCAGGAGAATTGAAGACAGAAAAAAAGAAATTTCCAGAGCCAAAGCATGGCTTAAAGCCATAGAAAAAATATCCGGTCTTGATTTGAAAAATAAAAAAATGCTCGATGTTGGTTGCGGATGGGGCGGCCATATTATTGCGGCGGCTCAGTTAAGCGCTGATTGTGTTGGATGTGATGTCGACAGCCAGGTGCTTGAAGTGGCCGAGCTTAGAACGAGATTATATGGTGTTGGGGCCCAATTCTACTGTTCGGCGGCGGAAAAATTGCCTTTCGAGGATAATGAGTTTGATTATATTCAGTCCATTTCTGTTCTTGAGCATGTGCAGGATGTCCGGCTGTCAATAAAAGAAATGGTTCGCGTCTTAAAGCCAGGCGGTGTTGGTTTTGTTCAGGCTCCTAACTATTGGATACCTGTGGAACAACATTATAAAATTGTTTTTCCTCCCAAATGTCCCAAGTCGCTTGCCAAAATTTATTTAAGGTTGCTTGCAAGGCCGGCGAATTTTATCGATACAATCAACTATGTGGATTACCGAAAAATTAAAAGTACATTTGAAACCTGCGGTACTTTGGTTACGGATATTTTAAATGAATTCAGTACTCTTTCTTATAATTATATGAGCGAATTCGGCCGTCAGGAGGAAAATATAAAGGTTCCTGTTCGTTCGTATAATGCACTTGTCGGCAAATTGATGGGCCGCGGCAGTGCAGTCGTAAGAAACTTTTTTCAGAAATATTTAGGCATCAGAAATATATTTTTCCTGTTCAAAAAAAATGGCGAAGAAAATCGCTCTCAGAATCGATGACGTAGGGGCAAGCTCCAAAGAGTTTGAAGTTTATTCCAGGATTCCCGGAGGAAATTTTTTATTCTTGAAGTATTTGCCGTTTCTTAAAGCATGGGGGCCTTACGATGAATTATCGGTTGGGCAGTGGGGAAGAATTTTTGATGTTCTGAGAGATTGCGGCGCAAAACTCACGGTAGCCATCACCGCTGCATGGGTTGAAAAAAACGGCCGGCTTACGCCTTTCCCCCAGAAATTTCCAAAACAGGCTGCTGCACTCAAAACTGCGCTTAATCAGGAGATAATCGAAATTGCAAATCATGGCCTGACGCACTGTGTCATCGGCAAGCATCTGCCGAAACTGTTTGGTTCAAACCGTCAATATCACAGGGAGTTCTGGGACTGGCTGGATGAGGAAATTCACTACGAACATTTGGAAAAATCACAGAAAATTCTGCGCGATTATTTTCAGACTGCTGTTACAACGTTAGTGCCGCCGGGAAACGTTTTTTCGGCTGCAACCGTGAAAGCTGCGTCTCGATTCGGAATAAAACTGATAAACTGCCATACCGAAACCAGAACTATCGACTCGGTCGGAATTCTCGGTGAAGATAATGTTTTGGCTTTTCACGACAGGGAACTGGTTTTGTATGGCACGGACTGGCTGCGAGAGCAGCTTGGCAAAAAAAAAGATGTTGAATATTGTTTTGTCAGGGAACTATGAGAACCTGCAGGAGAGTATTAATTGATAAAGCCCTTAGCGAGAACATCTCTTTGATGAAAGGCAAAGTCCTTGATATTGGCGGAGTCAAAACGGCTAGGAGGGGGAAATTTCGCCCGCCGATGGAAAAAGTAACAACCTGGGAATACGCCAATAATAACCCGGCAGCAAAGCCTGATTATTGCTGCGATGCGAGTCAGTTGCCTCTTGAGGACCAATGCATAGATACAATTGTTATGACTGAACTGCTTGAGTATGTTGAATTGCCATTAGCGGTGTTAAATGAGGCTTTCAGAATTCTAAAACCCGGCGGGCATTTTCTGCTGTCAGTGCCTTTTCTTTGTCCTGTACACGGTGACTGGCAGTTGGACAGGCAGCGATTGACAGAAACTGCGTTAATTGATTATGCAAATAAGGCCGGTTTTACCCTGATATCAGTTCAGGCAATGGGATCAGTATTCTCAGTAAGGCATGATATCTTCTATGCCGCCTTCAGTTATGCGGCAAAGAAACCTCAGAGGTTTTATCTGAAGCTGATGCGCGGAATTTTAAGGTTGCTTAGACCTTTTTGCCTTTGGGCTGATTTAAAATGTCTCGGCAATATGAGTAAGTATATAAACACCGGATATTTTATGGTTCTGAGAAAACCTTAAAAATGTGCAGAGGTGTAAGCATTGTAAATGAGCGGTTACCGCAAAATCCAATCGTTTTTAATTGAGAGTTATGAATATGACTGAGAAAAATGAAATGCCTGTAGCTATGATTCTCTGCGGAGGTCGTGGAACGCGGATTCGTGATGTTACCGAAGTACTGCCTAAACCTATGGTACCAATAGGGCCGCAGCCTATAGTCTGGCACATTATGAAGACATATGCTGCATTCGGCGTGCATCGGTTCATACTTTGCCTTGGATATAAAAAAGAAGTATTTATTGACTATTTTCTCAACTATAAAGCGCGTGCACAGGATATTACAATAAATATCGGCCAAAAAGGCGACATTATATATCATGGAAGAAATGGTGAGGACTGGCAGGTAACGCTTGCTGATACCGGCGAAAATACCATGACTGGCGGCCGGGTTGCCATTGGTGCAGGCTATGTGCCGCCGAATGAAGAGAACTTCTTTATGACATATGGCGACGGCGTAGCAAATATTGATATAAAAGCATTGTATGATTTTCACCTCCGGCAGAAAAAACTGCTGACCCTTACCGCTGTGCATCCTTCCGGGCGGTTTGGAGAGATTAAACTTGAACAGGGTCGGATAACAAGCTTTTATGAAAAGCCGCAGACTGCCGAAGGATTAATTAACGGCGGTTTTATGGTTATCAATAAAGAATTTGTCAGCAAATACCTTACCACTGATATTAAATTGATACTGGAACAGCAGCCTATGCATCGGGCAGCAAAGGATGGTCAAATGGCGGCATTTGTTCATGACGGTTACTGGCAGTGTATGGATACGGTAAGAGAACATCAACTTCTCAATGAACTCTGGGCAAACGGCAAAGCGCCGTGGACGGAAAAATGGTAATGTTCAGCGGCTTTTATCGAAACAGACGGGTACTTGTCACAGGTCATACAGGTTTTAAGGGATCATGGCTTTGCCAATGGCTCTTGCGTCTCGGGGCGGATGTTTGCGGGGTTGCGCTCGAACCAGAGACAGAACCAAATCATTTCGAACTGCTGGATTTGCAATCCCGGATAGATCACAATATTTGTGATATTCGCAATACCGAAAAACTTGCCGGAATATTTAACAGGTTCAAACCGGATATTGTTTTTCATCTGGCGGCACAATCGCTGGTAAGACGTTCCTATGACCAGCCCCGGACGACTTTTGAAATTAACATTATGGGAACGGTAAATATTTTAGAGGTTGTCAGGCAAAGCCGGACTGTCAAGGCGGCTGTTATAATCAGCAGTGATAAATGCTACCAAAACCGGGAAAGTTCAAAACCGTATCGTGAAGGCGACCCGATGGGCGGTCGTGACCCATATAGTGCCTCAAAAGGCTGTGCCGAACTGGTTGTAGAGAGCTATCGTAAATCTTTCTTTTCACCGGAATGTTTTAGCAAAACCCATGACAAACTTATAGCAACCGCCAGAGCGGGAAATGTTATAGGCGGAGGTGACTGGGCGGCAGACCGTCTTATACCTGATATAGTTAAGTCTGCTGCAATCGGAAAACCTGTTTCCCTGAGAAATCCTAAGTCAATTCGTCCGTGGCAGCATGTGCTTGAGCCGGACAGTGCTTATCTTCTTCTTGGCAGTCGGCTCGGCAGTGGAGAATCGGCTTTTGCACGGGCATGGAACTTCGGACCGGACGATGGCGATATGCAGGTTAATGATATTGCAAAATATGCAAAAACCTGCTGGCCGAAGATAGATATTAAAATTGAGCAGGATACGCATCAGCCGCATGAAGCTCGTCTGCTTAAATTGGACTGTTCAAAGGCAAAAGAGCATCTTAAATGGATCCCAACCTGGCCTGTTTCCAAAGCAATTGAAAAAACCATTGACTGGTATCGTAAATACTATGAGTCTTCGAAGATGTCTACTGACTCAGATATTGATGAGTTCATCACGGATGCGAAAACAAAAAATCTGATATGGACGCAATAAAGGTTAAAAATGAGCGATAAATCGTCGTTTAAACAGGATATTATAGCTTCTGTAAGCCGGTACTATCAGCATATTTGTAGCAGCACTGAGCCGTTTGAGCCCGGAAAAACACGGATACCTTACGCTGGCCGGGTTTTTGATCATCAGGAGATTAATAATCTGGTTGAAGCATCGCTTGATTTCTGGCTGACTGAGGGTCGATTCGCACAGCAGTTAGAAAAAGAAATTGCTGATTTTCTTGATGTAAAATATTGTTGTTTGACTAATTCCGGCAGTTCGGCCAACCTCCTTGCTTTTATGGCGCTGACGTCATCGAAGCTGAAGAAAAAACAAATAAGCAGGGGTGATGAAGTTATAACAGTTGCCGCCGGTTTCCCCACAACTATTACTCCGATTATTCAGTTTGGAGCAGTTCCGGTATTTGCTGATATTTGTCCTGGTACATATAATATAGATGTCAGTCAGCTCGAAGTGGCTCTTTCAAAAAAAACGAAAGCGGTAATGCTGGCACATACTATTGGTAATCCTTTTGACGTTGCTGCGGTCAGGACTTTTTGTGACAGACATAATCTGTGGCTGATAGAGGACAATTGTGACGCGCTTGGTTCACAGTACAAACTGGCCGGCCGATGGCAATATACCGGTACATTTGGCGACGTTGGCACTTCGAGTTTCTATCCGCCGCATCATATTACTATGGGTGAAGGCGGCGCGGTATATACCAATAATGAGCAGCTCATCCAGATAGTGAAATCATTTAGAGATTGGGGCCGTGACTGTTACTGCAAGCCTGGTTGTGATAATACCTGCGGAAAAAGATTCAGTCAGCAGCTTGGCCAGTTGCCTTTTGGCTATGACCACAAATACATCTACTCACATTTCGGTTATAACCTCAAACTTACCGACATGCAGGCCGCGATAGGCTGTGCCCAATTGAAGAAGCTGCCTGATTTTATTGAAGCACGCAGAAATAACTGGCAGTATTTTGCAGATGAGCTTGCCGATATAGACAAATTTTTTATATTGCCGACAGCAATTGAAAGCGGCAGGCCGAGCTGGTTCGGCTTTGTCCTGACCGTCAAAAACAGCGCGCCGTTCAGCCGGGACAAAATAGTCAGCTATCTGGAAAGCAGGAATATTCAGACTCGGATGCTTTTTGCCGGCAATATAGTAAGGCACCCATGTTTTGATGAAATGCGCAAGACCTCAAAAGGCTATCGTGTAGTCGGCGAATTACGGAATACTGATTTTGTAATGAACAACACATTTTGGTTTGGTGTATATCCGGGCCTTACCGCAGAGATGTTGAAATATGTTGTTGATGAAATTCACAGCTTTATTGCAAAATATGTTTGAAATAAAAGAAGCAAAAATACCAGGCTGTTATGAAATTACACTTAAACCGTTTCTGGACAAGAGGGGCCTGTTTGTAAAGACATTTCATGAACAGATTTTCAAAGAACGTAACCTTGCCGCACATTTTGCTGAAGAATATTATTCCGTTTCAGCAAAGAATGTACTGCGGGGCCTGCATTTTCAACTGCCTCCTTATGACCATGAGAAGATAGTATTCTGCCTGGCAGGCAGAGCTTTTGATGTGGTGTTGGATATGCGCAAAGGTTCGCCGGCTTTTGGCAAATACGAATCTTTCGAACTGTCACCGCAGAGACACAATATGATTTATATCCCTCGCGGTCTGGCACATGGTTTTTATGCGATGCAGGATAATACACTAATGTTTTATAAAGTTACCACAGCATATGTACCTGACCTTGACAGCGGTATACGCTGGGATTCGGCAGGAATAAACTGGCCTTGTGAAAATCCTAACGTTTCGGATAGAGATAACCGCCTGGCAAAATTTGAAGACTTTAACTCACCTTTTGTTTTTCAGGAGTGAGCTCTGGCATCAAAAGCATTAATAACGGGTGCAACAGGTTTTGTGGGGAAGAATCTATCCAAAAGACTTGTTAAAGACGGTTGGGATGTGTACGTCGTTACAAGACCCAAATCTTCTCTTGAACCGCTGGAATTGGTAAAACAGAACATACGGATATTCTGCCACGATGGTACAACTGAGAGTCTTTGCCATTTTGTCAATGAAGTTAAGCCTGATATTGTTTTTCATCTTGCTTCACTTTTTTTGGCGAGCCATACTATTACGGATATCGAGCCGTTAGTGCAGTCTAATATATTGTTCGGCACACAGGTTCTTGAAGCGGCGAGCAGGGCAGAGGCTTACAGGTTTGTTAATGTCGGCACATACTGGCAGCATTTCAACAATGCTGATTACAGCCCGGTATGTTTATATGCAGCCGGCAAACAGGCTTTTTTGGATATATTGCGGTTTTATGTTGAGGCTACTCCGTTGAGAGCGGTAACTTTGGAATTATACGATACTTATGGCCCCGACGACCCGAGGCCGAAATTGCTGAATATACTCAAAAATGCCGCACAGGCAGGACAAACACTTGATATGTCCGAAGGTGAGCAAATGCTTGATATGGTTCATATTGATGATGTAATTAATGCTTTTGTCGCTGCCGGTAAAAGATTGATGGACAATGCAGTAGAGAAAAACGAGATTTTCAGTGTATGCAGCGGAACGCCAAAATCATTACGTCAAATTGTCGCTGAATTTGAAGATGCAAAAGGGCTTACCCTTGATATCCGGTGGGGCAAGCGTCCGTATCGAGATAGAGAAGTAATGATTTTGCCGAATCGAGTCAGAAAACTTCCGGGCTGGGAGCCCGCGATACCTCTTAGGCAGGGCCTGGCAGGTGTCTGATAATAATCCGAAAATAACTGTGCTTATAACCAATTATAACACATCACATTTTGTTGAGCTGTCTTTATATGCCCTGGAAAAACTAACGAAAAATCCCTACCTTGTTCTTATAAATGATAATGGCTCAAATTACCACCATATTAAAAGACTTAAAAAAATAACGGCCGGCAGAGATAATATTGAGGTTATTTGGCGCACATCCTGTGACAAGCGTGCTTCCTTTGCGCATGCACAGGCACTTGATGCAATGATTCAAAAAGTTTGTACTCCTTATACTGTAATACTTGACAGCGACTGTACGTTTCTTTTAAAAAACTGGGACGAGTTTTTAACAGGTTATCTTAACGATAGTATTAAAATTGCGGGAAGTCCTAATGCCAGGGGGCGTACAGGTCTTAAGCCGGATGATTTTCCTTTCCAGTTTGCTGTTGTATTTGAGACTGAAACTTATAAAAGACTGGGTATTTCGTGTATGCCCGGGAACATACTCAAAGGTGAGGATACCTGTTGCCAGTGGAAACCTAAATTTACACAAGCAGGTTATAAAAGCAGAATTTTAATTACAAGAAACACGCGCGACTATAAACAGGGGCCATTCGCATCTTTGACAGGCATAGAAGAGTACTATACGGACGATGACCGTCTGGTAGCCGTGCATTTTGGCAGGGGCAGCAGTCTCGGTGCTGCAAAATATCTGCAATGGCTGAAATTGCCGATTATTGGAACCGCCGTAAAGAAGATATTTGGAAATCTTGAAAAACAAAAATGGGTGGCTATTTGTAGAGAAATTATTGATTCGCAGGTACAATAGACGTGAAATTTTAAGCTGAAGGTGAATATTATGAAGAAAGCATTTATAACAGGTATTACAGGTCAGGACGGCTCTTATCTGACAGAATTACTGCTCGAAAAGGGTTATAAAGTTTATGGCCTGGTACGACGGGTAGCTCTCGAGGATGCGGAACACAGGATGAGCAGAATTATACATCTGCTGCGTGATATAGAGCTTGTTTCCGGTTCGCTGGAAAGTTATCCGTCGGTTTATAAGGCTGTCTCATCCATCAGGCCTGATGAGGTTTATCATCTTGCTGCACAGAGCTTTGTTTCTTATAGTTTCGAGGATGAATTTTCGACGTTGCAGTCGAACATAAGCGGCAGCCATTATATCCTGTCGGCGGTTCACGATGTTGTGCCGGATGCGAGATTTTATTTTGCCGCATCGAGCGAAATGTTCGGCAAGGTTCATGAAGTGCCCCAGAGCGAAAAAACGCCCTTTCACCCGAGAAGCGTTTACGGCATTTCCAAAAGTGCGGGGTTTGACCTTACGAGGAATTACCGTGAAGCCTATAATCTTTTTGCCTGCAACGGGATTTTATATAACCATGAGTCGCCCAGAAGGGGGTTTGAATTTGTTACGCGAAAGATAACATCACATGTTGCGATGATTAAACTCGGGCTTAAGGATAATCTTGCTCTGGGAAATCTGGAGGCAAAAAGAGACTGGGGACACGCAAGAGATTATGTAAGAGCGATGTGGATGATGCTTCAGCACAAAGAGCCCGATGATTATGTAATATGTACAGGCAAAACACATTCGGTCAGAGAATTGTGTCGGGAGGCGTTTTCTTATACCGGGCTGGATTACGAAAAATATGTCGTCAGCGACTCGAAATTTTTCAGGCCGGCAGAAGTCGAAATCCTCGAAGGCGATTATTCCAAGGCAAAAAAGGTGTTGGGATGGGAGCCGACAATTACTTTTGAGCAGCTGATTGCTGAAATGGTTGACCACGATATCGAATATCTGAACAAGAAGAAAGTGTTGCTGTAACCAACCAGATGGACCGGAAAAACGAGAAATTCAGGATTTTACTGCTGAGCGTAAGTTCCACCTCTTTCTTTTACGAACAGGTCGTTATACCTTTCGGCTTGGCAAGTCTTGCTTCTTTTGTGGACCAGCCGGATTACCAAGTCAGAGGGATTGAGCTTAATTGGCCTGCCGAAAAGATAATGCGGCGTTATTTAAAAATTGATGATGACATTTTGAAACAGATTCTTGATTTTTCGCCGAATATGGTGGCAATGAGCACTTACGCTTCAAATATGTATAACTGTTTGTTCTGGGCAGATGTTATTAAGCAAAAGCTGCCGAACTGTTTCATCGTTATTGGCGGCAATCATGTTTCTTATATGCCTCAGGAATGTCTTTTGAGCTGTAAGGCAATTGATGCGGTCGTAAAATTCGAAGGTGAAATTCCATTCAAGATGCTCTGTGAAAAGTGTGCTGCGGGAGATTATAATTTTGCAGATGTACCGAATCTTGTCTGGCGGAAAAACGGCCAGATTATAGAAAATCACAAAACCGTATTTCTGGATAATATCGAATCGCTTCCGATAATCAATAGAAGTTATTTTGCTTCACAGCAGAGCGACAAACTTTTGAATCATGCCGATGTTATCAGTGCCAGAGGATGTCCGTTTCATTGTACCTTCTGTGATTGCAATCATTACTGGCAGAAAACACACCGGACTCGCGGAGTCAAATCTGTAATAGAAGAGTTAAAAATGCTGATTGATAAAAACCCCGGCATCAAAAGCGTAAGATTCAGAGATGAATCAATCACTCTCAGGAAGCAGTACTGTATGGATTTATGTAACGCCTTGATTGACAACAAGATAAGGCTTGAGCTCCAGGCTCATTCAAGACTCGATGGTCTGGATGAAGAGCTTATATCGGTGCTTGCAAAGGCAGGTTTTAAACTGCTGTTTATTGGTGTTGAATCCGGCAGCGAGAAAGTTCTAAGAAATCTTAAAAAAGGAATAAAACTTGAAAAACTTGCGCCAAATCTGGAGCTTTTGAGAAAATATGGTATTAACTTCCGTTTGTCTTTTATGTCCTCGACGCCGGGCGAAACTTTTTTTGATACCCTAAAGACTGTAAGGTTGATTAAAGGACTCAAGCTGAAGCGCAGTGAATATTATATGGGCGTCGGCATTGATATTTATCCCGGGACGGAAGAATGCAGTAAATTTTTACAACTCAATCCTGATTACCAGTGGATAAGCAATAAAAATTTCAATTTTAATGGCAGATATTTTATAAAAAGAGACCCCTTCGGGAATATAATAAATCCCCGATTCAGGCAATATGGTTTATTGAAGTCGGCTGTTATTTTTTTCCTGTTGAACCCGTCGTATTTTTTTGAGAAAGTCAAATCGGTTGTTTTTAAAAAATAGAAGACGCATAAGGACTTATCGCCTTTGATAGGTTTGAAACCTACCGCTGTCGGGAATATTTTTGCGAGCCTTTCTACAAAGCCGTATAAGGATGTATTATTTGTTACGGAAGGAATTGAGTGGGTAACAAGCGGCGAGATAAGATGTCTTACAGAGGAAGTATTGTGCCGGCTTGACATAAAATGGCGAATATCAAATCCTCTGCAGGTCGGTTTTCCCAGACAGGCAGTTTTTTATCCGAGCGCTTATTTTTTAAGGCATCCGCGCAGATATTTGCTGCCGAAGTGCCGTATAGCATTTCCTTATTATCATGGCTATCCGGGTTCAGGAGAAAAATTATTCGAGATTTGTTTTAATAATCTTAAGAAATTCCATCACAAGGTAACACGGATACAGGCCTCCAACTCTTATATGAGGAATTTGATTCTCGAAAGCGGCATTGACGCGCGAAAGGTTTTTCTGATTCCGATAGCGATTAAAGGGAAGAGCTTTTCCATTCAGACTGCCGAGTCGAAAAATCAAGCAAGAAAAGAATTTAACATTCCGCAAAATGCTGTTGTTGTGGGCTCGTTTCAGAAGGATGGTGTCGGCTGGGGTGAGGGTATGCAGCCAAAGCTTGTAAAGGGGCCGGATATCTTTTTAAGGGTTATTTCCATACTTAAGAAATCGATTCCTGAAATTTATGTGTTGCTATCGGGACCTGCAAGGGGATATGTCAAAAAAGGACTGGAAGATTTGAAAGTCCCTTATAAGCATATTTATCTGAAAAATTATGATGAAGTTAATCGGTTATACCAGTGTCTTGATTTATATATTGTTACGTCAAGGCAGGAGGGAGGGCCGAAATCCGTGCTTGAGGCAATGGCGGCTGGTATTCCGCTGGTAACGACCCGTGTCGGCCAGGCAGTTGATTTGGTCAAAAATGAATCCAATGGTATGATTGTTGATGTTGAAGGTGTTGAGGATATAGTCGCTGCATGCAAAAAAATCCTAAGTGATAGCGGTCTTCGCAGAAAAGTAATTCAAAATGGCGCTGAAACCGCGAAGGATAATACCTATACAGCTCATATTCCGTTATGGCGGGAATTTTTCAAAGGTTTTGTTGAGTCTTAGGAGATACGAAGGAAATGACGGATTACTTGCACAGGAATCAGCAGGCAAATTTTTTCGATAATATGGTAATTGACGTCGAGAAGCTTTATAAAGAGTTTCCGCTTGTCAAAGAGACGGATGCTTGTTGTAATAAAGCGCCTTTCCTGTCGGATTTTTGCCATAGGGTTTATCGCAGCCGTTTTATTCCTCTAAAATATCGCAGTTTGGCCTGCAAGGCTTTAAGGCAGATGAGACTTGACCAGAGCTGGTTTCTTGAATTCAGAAAATACTGGTCGGGCGTTTTAAAAGGCAGACCGTTGTGGGGAGTTGATGACCTTTTCTTTTTAAAAAATCTTTACAGGATAAAATTCCAGACCACCTGCGTTCCTGACAGCGCCGAGCCGAACCTGCACTGTCAGGCCTGGCAGAGGCCTGAGGTGCTTTACCAGTTGCTGCATCTTGTTTGTAGAGAAACGGTTTTGGACCAGTTGAAAATCCTGAAAAAACTTGCGGTGCTGAGACCGGATTTTAAAAAACTTAAAATGCTCGAATTTGGCTGTGCCACTGCCCCCATAACAGTTTCATTGTTTGAGTTTTACAGGCCGAAAACCTCGATGAGGATGTATATCTCGGATATACCGACCTTGGCCTTTCATTATGCTGCGTACAGATTCAGATATTGTTCCAATGTAATGCCGGTTCTGCTCAAGCCTGAGGATGATTTTGCGTTAAAACTCGATGACAAACTTGATGTAATATTCTGCATTACCGTATTTGAGCATCTTAACAAGCCTTTGGAAATTGCAGAAACCTTTTATAATCTGCTCAACCCCGGCGGTCTTTTGTTTTTTGATTATATCAAAGGCGAAGGCGAAGGCCTTGATACGAAACAGGCTGTCAGGCAGAGAGATTCTGTTCTTGACTTCATCGGCGATAATTTTGAACTTGTCGAGGGCCGATTAAGCA
Organism: uncultured Planctomycetaceae bacterium; assembly: GCA_964619675.1. Lineage (GTDB taxonomy): Bacteria > Planctomycetota > Phycisphaerae > Sedimentisphaerales > UBA12454 > JAPLMW01. Next base: position 46,644 of record CAZUEO010000003.1, read on the forward strand.
AAGACGAAAATATATATTTGACCATAGTGCGGAAGAAGTAAAAATTGCCGTTAAAGGTTCATATAGCATTCGGATTTACCGATAATCCCTTTGGGGGAGGCAATCAATTTCTCAAATCCTTGAGAAACTATTTTCGTTCTATAAATGTTTATGAAGAGAACTTTTACTCTGCGGATGCGGTTCTTTTTAACAGCCATCAGCAAATCCGTAAAGTTGCTGCGATTAAGCTAAAGCATCCTGAGAAGGTCTTTGTCCACCGTATTGACGGGCCTATGAAGGTTTATAACAATCCCGCCGACAGGCGCGACAACATCGTATTTGCGGCCAATAAATCACTCGCTGATGCCACAGTTTTTCAATCTGACTGGTCGCGCCGGACAAATCATGAATTGAAGCTGCCTGTAAAAAATTTCGAGACGGTTGTACGTAATTCGGTTGATGGAAAGGTTTTCGATGCCGAAGGCAGGATTCAGTTTTCGATATCCCGCAAAGTCCGTCTGATTGCGGCAAGCTGGTCTGCAAACTGGAATAAAGGCTTTGAGACTTATAAATGGCTTGACGAAAACCTGGATTTTACGAAATATGAAATGACGTTTGTGGGTAACAGCCCCGTTAAATTCGAAAAAATGGAACATCTGCCGCCGTTAGCCGGCAATCGGCTTGCGGAAAAATTTAAGCAAAGCGATATTTTTATTTTTGCCTCGCCGGTGGAAGCTTGTTCGAACCTGCTGCTTGAAGCTTTGCACTGCGGCCTGCCTGCAGTGGCGCCGAACTCGAGCAGCAACCCGGAAATAATCGAAAAGGGCGGCGAACTTTTTAATGAGCCTTCTGAAATACCACGGCTGCTTGAAAAGATTGTTAAAAATTATTCTTCTTATTCGGATTCGATAGAGGTGCAGCCTGTCGAAGATATCGGTAAGATATATTATGATTTTATTAAAAAAGTATATGCGGACATAAAGCAAATACCGCATAAAAAATTTGCAGGCATTGATTATCTGCACCTGACGGCTCAGATTTTTTTATGGAAAGCAATCAATAAAATCAATAATGCCTTTAAAATCTCTTATAGTAAATAAAACAGCGGCAAAGTTGTTTCTAAAACCTTTGCTTGCGCTTCATTCTGCCTGTTACAGGTGGATAAGCCGCTTTGCCGTTGTTTTAAACAGCGGCATACATCCGAAACATTCCATAATCAACTACGAGAGGTGGTTTTGTGACAATATTCAGCCTGGCTGGGTGGTGCTCGATTTGGGGTGTAATACCGGTTTGCTGGCCAGGGCGATTGCGGGGAAAGCATCGTTTGTTTACGGAGTTGATATTGACCCTGATTTGTTACGAAAGGCCGGCAAAGACAATCCAGCCGACAATATTGAGTATATCTGTGCTGATGTTAATTCTTTCAACTGCAAAACGGCAAAGAGTATTAATTGTGTTGTAATGTCAAATCTTCTTGAACATATAGAAGGCAGAGTCGGCTTATTAAAAAAACTGCAGCAGCAGGTCAACTGGACGGAAAATAATGAAAGGACGTTTTTAATTCGAGTCCCCGCTCTCCGGAGAGACTGGCTGACCGTCTATAAAAAAAACCTCGGCGTTGAATACCGTCTTGACCGGACTCACTGTATAGAATTTACTAATGACGAATTTGTTTCAGAACTTGCACAGGCGCGAATAAAGCCTGTGCGGATGGAAATCCGGTACGGCGAAATCTACGCTGTCTGTAAGGGTTTATGAAGCTTGCCCTTTTTTTTACCTTTGGCGTTTCTCTCAAACGATGGCTTGAAGGAGGGCTGTTCGACAGGGAAAAACTGCTTTATGAAGAACTTTTACGAGAGAAAATTCTTTCGAAGGTATCGTGGTTTACTTACGGCTGCAAAGATAAAAAAATCTCACAGCAGTTAAAACAGAATCATCGGCTGCATACAGATATCGAAGTAGTGCAAATGCCGGCGTTTTTCTGCATACCGTTTGGAAAATTCTTTTACAGTCTGCTGATGCCTGTAATAATGAGGAAATTCCTGAAGCATGTAGATGTTTTAAAAACAAATCAGATGTCCGGCAGCTGGTCGGCGGTTATTGCAAAAAAGTTTTTTAAACAGCCGTTGATTGTTCGTACAGGCTATACCTGGTCGCGGCTCAAAAGCTCGCAGAAAACTTCGGGATTCAGGAATGCTTTTGTCAGAAGAGCTGAAGTTTTTGCTTATAGGAACGCTGATTTTGCGGTTGTAACTACGGAGAGCCAGGCAGAGTTTATTCAAAACAGATACTCGGTTGCACGAGAAAAAGTTTTTGTGATACCAAATTATATCGATACGAATCTGTTCAAGCCTGACGACACTGTTAAAAAATATCCGAACAGACTGATTTATGTCGGCAGAATAAGCAAAGAGAAAAATTTATTTAGCCTTGTAACTGCTGCCGCAAGAGCCAAAATGCAGCTTGATATATACGGCTGTGGAAATCTGACGGAAGACCTTAAAAAGCATATTCAGAAAACCGAAGCAGCGGTGGATTTCAAAGGCATTCTGGCAAATAACCTTTTGCCTGGGATACTTAATAAATACAGGTTTTTTGTCCTGGCTTCCTTAAATGAATCGCTTCCGAAAAGTTTGCTTGAGGCGATGGCTTGCGGCCTTGTTTGCATTGGTACCGATGTGACAGGGATTAACGAGATAATCACCGATGGCGTGAATGGCCGGCTTGCCGGCGGTACGGATGCGGACAGTATTTTTGAAGCAATTAAAAGGGCCGTAAACAGTCCCGCTCAGTCTGTTTCAAACGCGGCAGTTGAAACGGTAAGGAATAAATTTTCACTTGAAAGTATTGTTGAAAAATACTCCCAATTGCTGGCGAGGTTGGAAAATGAGTGCTAAAGTAGCGGTAGTTTTGTGTGCCTGCAATGCCGAAAGATATATAAAAGAGGCTGTTGATAGTGTTCTTTCGCAAAGCTTCAAGGATTTTGAGTTTATCATTGTGGAAAACGGCTCAACAGACAGAACCTGGGAGATAATAAAATCCTTTAGGGACAGCAGGATAAAGGCGTTTCAGACGCCGATTAAGCAGTTGTCCTTTAATCTTAATTTCGCTATGCTGCAGACCGAAGCGGAGTATATAGCAAGAATGGACGCTGATGATATTGCAAGGCCGCAAAGGCTCGCTATGCAGGCAGCGTTTCTTGATTCGCATCCCGATATTCACGTTGTCGGCTCGGCATTTGAATTATTCGGCCGGAATATAAATAAACGTAAAATCATCTTAATGCCGCAAAGCAACAGCCAAATCAGAAAAAAACTTCCATTCAGATTCTGTTTTTGTCATCCGACGGTAATGTTCAGACGAAGTACGATTGTAGCTGTCGGAGGTTACCAGGGAAGCAGTTCCTGTCAGGACGTCGATTTATGGCTGCGGCTGAGCAGGAATAAGAACATAAAATTTGCAAATCTTCAGGATGTGCTGCTTGATTACAGAATCCATCCAGACCAGGCAAAGGGAAGCAGGGAATGCTTTATTATAAATTCCAGCCAGCTTTTCAGAGAGGCTCTTGTTCAAAAATCGCCTTGCCTGTTTGCAGGCTTTATCGTTTCATTGTTTAAAATCCTGCGAGGTCGTAAAAGTTGATAATTCATTTCATTCATTATCCTGTAAGTGCAAAGCGTTTTGTTGAACCGCTCGTTAATATTTTAAACAATGCGGGTTTTGAAAGCCAGTTATGGCTTGAAAATCGAGGTCAGTTGGCAGATTTTGTCTCGGCTATATCCTGCCCGAAGCAGTTTGCCCGGTTTGATATCAGTATCAATCCTTTGCCGGCAATAATGAATATTGTCAAACTGACCCGACGATTAAAAACTGCCAAACCTTCGGCGGTTCATTGCCATCAAAGCAGAGCTTCTTTTATACCCTTATTTTCTGCATTGCTGGCAAGAGTGCCGGTTAGAATATATCATAATCACGGCACGCCGTATCTTGGTTATAAAGGGCCGAAAAGATGGGGACTGTGGCTGCTCGAATTTTTTAACTGCCTTCTGGCGACAAATGTCTTGACGGTTACGCAGGCAATCAGGGAGAAAATGATTGGAAGCAGAATTGTTTCTAAAAAAAAGGTTCTTTGCCTTGGTGCAGGCTCGGTTTGCGGCATCGACCTTGACGAGTTCAGAATTGAAAAATTCAATGACGAAATACGAAATAAAGAACGTCAAAAACTGAGCATAGGGGCGGAGGCTTTTGTGGTTTTATATGTTGGCAGGCCGCTGGCGCGAAAGGGCTTTGATGTATTGCTGCAGGCCTGGAAGATTTTCTGCCGACTGCAGCCTGATGCTGAAAAAATCCTGCTGACGGCAGGCTGCAGTTTGAAGGATATCGTTGACATCGCCGGCTTGTGCCCGGCCGGCATTGTCCCGCTCGGCTATGTAACCGAACTGCATCGATACTACGCTGCCTGTGACGTTGTTACCCTGCCGAGCAGGCATGAGGGGATGCCTTATTCGCTGCTTGAAGGGGCGGCGGCAGCAAGGACTCTTGTGGCGTCAGACATACCCGGCATGGATTCTCTGATAAAGCACAATCAAAGCGGCCTTCTTGCCGAGGCGAAAAGCCCGAATGATTTTGCGGATGCATTTAATTTGCTTTATACAAAACCGCAGTTGCGTAAGGAGCTTGCAGCAAGTGCCAGAAAAACCATTGAAAAATACTTTGACAGAAAAATTTGCGCCGAATTGCTCGTAGATTATTATTATAATGTCGGTTTGAAAACGAAAAATCTTCGGTAAGTTTCGATAACATTATGCTGATAAGATTACTGGTTTTTGTTATTGATATGATTCTTGTCAACGCGGCCTTTCTGCTGGCGTTTGTGCTGCGGTATGGCTTTGATGTGCCCGAGTATAATTTTACGCCTTACAGGGAAAACTTTATTTATCTGACGGCCCTGTATGCAGTGTCGTTTTTTATGATGAAAGTTTTCAGAAACAGATTTCGCTCGCACTGGGAACTTTTTAAAAGTGTCTTCGGCGGCTTTTTCCTCGGCTCTCTGTTTAACATCGGCCTCGTATATGTCTTCAGAGCCAGATGGATGGGTTTCCCTTCAAGTATTTTTGCCATATCTTTTCCAGTTGGAATTATCATCATATTCCTGATTGATTCATTGATTCTTCGCAGGACCGGCAGGCTGAAAACAAGAGTTGTAATCATCGGTAAAGGCGAGCCGCTTGAGGACAGAAAACTGCTTGAGAAAATGTATATTGATAATATTGAAGAGCTGATGCACTATGAGGATATCGATGAAGTTGTGATACTTGAGAAAATTCACAACGACAAACAGCTTAACCTGCTTGTTTATCTGCTTTTGAAACTGAAGGTCAGCGTTGTTTTCGGCCCTGCAATTTATGCCGAGCTTCTCTCGGAAAATGTTATGGAGGAAAACACCCTCCGGTTTCTTACGACTTTTATGGGAAGAAAATCCGACTACGAGGAGTTTCTGATAAGAGCTCTCGATATTGTCGGCGGCATAGTACTGCTGATAATTTTTTCACCGTTGATGACAGTGGCATCGCTGCTTATTAAGCTTACTTCCCGGGGCCCGGTTCTTTACAGGCAGGTTCGTGTTGCCAAGGATGGCGGGACTTTTACGCTTTATAAATTCAAAACTATGATTGACAATGCCGAGGAAAATTCAGGCCCTGTCTGGGCCGCTGAAGATGACCCGCGAGTTACCAAAGCAGGCCGTTTCCTGCGGGATGCGCGTCTCGATGAGCTGCCGCAGCTTATCAACGTGCTTAAAGGAGATATGAGCCTTGTAGGCCCTCGCCCTGAAAGGCCGCATTTCGTCAAGCTCCACAAGCCGCTTCGCCAGATAAGATTGGCCGTCAAGCCAGGCCTGACGGGCTTTGCACAGGTAAGAAGCCTCTACGATTTGCACCCCAAACACAAGGCAAGATACGACTATCTGTATATACAGAAACGCTCTTTCCTTTTGAATCTTTACATACTTGCTATGACCATACCTGTAGTGTTCTCCCGCAAAGGCCGGTAGTTTTTCTTAAACCCTTTGTGTTTTTTTGTTTTTATAAGGTTTTTTCCTTAAAAAAATTGTCTTTAACGGCTCGTTTTTAAGCTTTGGAAAATTCAGGGGAGCGTACTGCTCATCGCCGTTCTGCAATATGAATTTATCTCTCATCAGAGCGCATATTATTCGGTTCTTCGGGCTGTCGGTAATACAAAATTTTAGATGTTTGCCGGCTTCTGTCTTAAATGCTGCTTCGCAATAAAGTTTTTTCTTATTGAGATAAACGCAAACTCCTATGTATCCCGAGGAATTTTTACGGATAGTATTGAGGCAATTTTGTCTTGCATTGACGATTCGTAAGTTAACTCTGCGGTTGTCTAATGGATTGCGGTTGATATGGTCGACAATTTTGTTTTTTGCAGGCTGTAGTATTAAGCGTGAAAGCGTGTATCTTTTACTGCCGCCGATACTGCATTTTACCCCGCTTCCATGATAACGAAAATATTTCAGTCTTTTATATTTATGATAAGGCCTGGGTTTTTCATCTTGCACAATCCTGTAATAAATGTCTGCATCGACTATTAATTTGCCGAATTTAAACTCAATCTCTTTATAGTCGCCTTCCTTTTTCCCGATTTCCTCAATTTCTTGTGCGATTTGCTGTGCCATGTTAATCTCCTTTAGTGAATTCCTCATATTTTCAATCTTCAATTCTTTCCGACTTTCTATGTTGCCTCCGGCCAAATCGTTATTCTGGATTTCAAATTTCCATTATCGATTCTCGATTTTCTATGTTGCCTTTTCTCGAAAATCGACAATCGAAATTTGACCGCAATCAAGAATTCTGGATTTCAATTCTCGACTTTCGATTCTCGATTGCTCTATGTTGGCCTTTCAGGCCAACATCTCCCCCCGTATTACCTGAAAAGTTGCGCGTTTTTGCAAAAAATTCGGCAAAAATTTTGGGGTCAAAATTCATAAGTCCTTGTCAATTAAGGGTTCAATTTTTTTTAGATTTTCAAAACGCGCACGAAAAAAGTTGCGCGTTTTGTAAAAAAAATCTGCTTATGTGGACAAAATTGGTAGGGTTATATTCCCGTCCGAAAGGTGTTGTTTAGCCGTTGTCGGTACGACGACGATTTATGTCGTTTATATCCGCCGGATGCGGATTACCGGGGGTTTGTCATCTCAATTTATAGATTATCAGTTTGCTGTCCTTCTTTTCCGCATCGACCCAAAACTCAGTGATTTTCTCTCCCCCCCAGTCAGGTTCGTTGCCTGCCGTCTTGACCTGTGCAACTGCGAAATTAACCTTCTTTAAATCCTTTTGCTCCCACGCAAGAAAACCCTTGCGCTGCGCATAGAAAAATATTCGCTCGTCAGGCACAGCGATTATATCGCTCACAGCGGTATTGTCTGCCAGCCACCTGGCCGCGTCCAGAAATCCCGCCCTGTTCCTGCGTTTCGGCTCCAGCAGCTTGGGAAGACAAATCAATATCCCAGCCGCCAAAAGCAGATGAAAACACAAGGCCGGATTTAATTTAAGGCCTGAGCTTATTTTTTCACCGACAGCCCTTAGGCCGGCAGGGCAGTAAAACAAAAAGAGCAGGCTCAAAGGCAGGCAATGCCTCCTGCTCAAATAATTAAAATTGTAAAACAGCCACGAAAGCATTATTACGTTAAGCAGGATAAAGCTTATCACAAATATTTTTTCTATATCGCCGATTTTTTTAAAACCCTTTATAAATCGCGCATAAAAACCGACTAATGAAAAAACAAAAAAGTAGTAAAAGAGGTTCTCACCGGTCCTCTCGAAAACCTTTATTATGGCCTTTGCAGAACCTGCCTGCAAACCTGCGGCAAATATAATTGGCGCATCTGCCGTTGACGACGATTCGTCCTTTAATTCTTCGATTTTTTCAGGAATAAACTGCTGCCTGATGTGCATATAGGGCAGTACGATTGCCGCAAAACAAATCAGCAAAAGCAAAGCCGAAACAAAGGCTCTTTTTCTCGTCATCTCGTATCGCGGCCGAATCGCACAGAACGCAAGCCATACAAGGCCGTAAATTATAACCTGCGCGCATTCTGCTCTTATAAAATAGCCCAGCCCCGCCAAAAAGCCTGCGACTCCGTACAGCCCCCATTTTCTGCCTTTTGCCGCAGCGACCAGCGCTGCGAAACCCAGGCTTAAAAAGAGTATATAAGGCCAGTCCCGCAAAACTTCAGCCGAGAACCTTGCAGGATAAGGCAGAAAGGCGAGTATCAAAAGGGCGTAAAAGCTGTTTTGGCTTCCGACAAAGCTTTTGCCGATGAAATACAGAGGGATAAATGCAGCCAGCATAGATAGCAGCGAAGCAGCCTGTGCCGATATTATCCAGCTATTGACGGATTTCGTTGCGCCGAAGACGGAAGCTGTTTTATGAGCGGCATAGATTAAAAAAGGATACCCGCAGTAATCGCCTTTGACTGTTTCGATGGGGTTTATTGCGAATTGTTGTGCCTGTTGGATGTAGCGGGGCCCGTCTTTTGTAATCAGGTATGTAGTCAGGATAAGATAAATCCCGATAGCTGAGGCAGCCATCGCCGGCAATAGAGGCAGCAATCTGTTTTTAATATTCATAGAACGCAGGAATTGTATATACAGCCGCGTGCCTTTTGCAACTGTTTTATTTGTGGTTGACCCCGCCATAAATGGCGGGGTTCGGTTTTAGTTTAGCCGCCGCCGGCACGGCGGCGAGGATGGCCTTTCCCACCTTTCCCACCTTTCCCACTTTTCTCACTTTTCTCACCTTCTATAACCTCTGCGGCAATCCTGTTTTTTCCCTTTACCTGCGGGCGATAACAGGTAAAATCCTACCTGTATATGAAGAAATCATTATCGAATCTGCCGAAACGCAAGCAGGCCGAGCTAAAGCTCATAAAAAACACCATTCTCGAAAAAGTACCCGATGTCCGAATGGTCGTCTTATTTGGCTCTTACGCACGCGGCAAATGGGTCAAAGACATACACACCGAAGGCCATACAACCCACGTATATGAATCGGACTTTGACATCCTCGTTGCCGTAAAATCGAAGAAAAGCGCTGAAAGCCACGACCTCCACGACAGGGTGGAAAAGGCAATCGAAGCGACAAATAAAGTCAAAACACCCCACAGCATAATCTATCATACCTTCGGTTACGTCAGGCAGATGCTCATCGATGGCCAATATTTCTTTACGGACATAAAAAAGGAAGGCATACACCTCTACCGCAAAGGCAGTAAATTCAGCCTCGGAAGAGTAAAAATCCTAACGCCCAAAAGGCGAAGGCAAATCGCACAGCAGGATTTCAAACAATGGTCCAAAAATGCAAAGGATTTTTATTTTGGTTATGAGGTATATTTCAAAAAACGCAATTACAAAAAAGCTGCTTTTATGCTTCACCAAACCGTTGAGTCTTTTTACAGTGCTATTACGTTAGTTTTTATAAATTATCGTTTTCGGACGCACGATATTAAGTTATTGGGCATAAAGGCCGTAAGTTACGATACTGAATTTGCGCTAGCGTTCCCGCGCAGGACGGCCTCACAGCGGAGAGCCTTTAATTTATTAAGAAAGGCCTACGTCGATGCCCGCTATAAGGCATCGTACAAAATTACCAAAAAGCAGCTCGAGTACCTCGCAGGGAGAGTAAAGGTATTACAAAAGCTGACAAAAAAGATTTGTCAACAAAAGATTAAATCATTTGTTTAACCACGGATTTCACAGATTTTTGCGGATTTTTGTCCCTAAACCCTGCATTCTCCTGCCCTTGGCGACGGCAAATTCTCCTCTGCGGCGGCTCTTTCGCCTCTCCATTCTCGATTATCGACTTTCCGCGCCTCGACAAGCTGCCGGTCCTCCCACGTAATCCCTGACTGACGCTTAACCTGTCTCGTAATCTTTGGATTTTTTTTGACTAACCGTATGATTATGGTTAACTTATAATAAATCAGGATGGTTTTTTTGGATAGGGCAGTAAATGAGCGGTGATGTAAGCGACAGGAAGAGACTTATATCAATAACTGGTGGTAACATCCGCAACAACCATATATACATCAGTGGTCATCACGACTTTTTCCCGAAAGAGTGTTACGGTTCCTCTGAAAGCAAAAAAGGGCTGGGTAAACCTCTGACACTTTTACTAGAAGGATTAAATAAGGAAATTAAAACGGATATTTCTAATGGTACAAATGGAAAACCAAGAAACTTTTTTCGAAAACGTAGCTGGGTAAGTAAATTCTTCAAACAATTTAATATTTGTGAAGGGGACGTTATAGCCATTGAGAAAATCGCTAAATATAAATATCGGGTATACCCTTTCGAGACTAAAAATATTCGTGAAGGCTCTGAAATGCCATCGCATTGGTTGAAACCCCCGGCAAGCAAATTAAGAGTTATTGATCTTTTTGCCGGTTGTGGCGGTTTTTCTTATGGTCTTAAAAAAGCCGGCTTTGAAAACCTATTGTCCATAGAATGGGATAAATCGTGTTGCGAAACTTTCAAAGCTAATATAAGCCCAAGAATACTTAATTGTGCTATTCAAAAAGTCGAAACTTTTCCCAAAACGGATTTACTTGTCGGTGGTCCTCCGTGTCAGGGTTTTAGTAATCTTGGAGAAAAACTCCCTAATGATCCACGAAGACAATTATGGAGGCATTTTTTAAGAGCTGTTAAAGATTCAAATCCTTTAATATTTATAATGGAAAATGTTCCGCCTATTCTCAAATCTGCAGAATATCAGGAAATTGTTAAACAAGCCCGCAAATTAGGCTATGAAGTCGAAGGACGCATTTTAAATACCGCATTTTACGGAGTACCCCAACAAAGAAAACGGGCGATAATTATAGGCAGCCGAATCGGCAAACCTGTTTTTCCTAAACCCACACATCGCGCACCAAACGACGGTAATTTATACGAATCTGATCTACCCATCTGGAAAACAGTTAAAGATGCTATAAGTGATATGCCCGCAAAACCCGATGGTAAAAACTGGCACATCAGTAGAAATCCGACCGGATTATCAGAAAAAAGATATCGTTGCATTCCTGCAGGGGGTAATCGTTGGAATCTGCCGCTTCGCTTGATGCCGCCTTGTTGGAAACGCAAAACCAAAGGCGGAACCGATCTTTTCGGCCGTCTCTGGTGGAACAGGCCTTCCGTTACCATAAGAACAGAATTTTACAAGCCGGAAAAGGGCAGATATTTGCATCCTGTAGAGCACCGTCCGATTACTCACCGAGAGGCTGCAAGGTTACAGGGATTTGATGATGATTTTAAGTTTACCGGGAAAAAAATTGAAGTAGGAATACAGATAGGTAATGCAGTTCCACCACCATTTGCATATCAAATCGGCTTAACCGTAAAAAAGGAAATTGAAAGATGGAGATATAAATATAATGTCGTCAAAAAAACTGCTTAAAAATTCAAGTGTAACGATTAACCTTTTAATCGTTGCAGCAGAATCGAAACTTGCCGAATACAAAAAGAAATATAAAGGTCTCTCATGGCGAGAGAAAATACTTCTGTTGGTAGAGCTTAATAAACCGGTAGCAAGCCTTGGAATATATTCTAATCCTGAAACGGCAAAAGTCGGAGCCAGAGAGAGATTACGATTTTATTTATTAGAAAATGTCGGACAAGTAATTGAAGCAAAAGAATTAGAAATTGTTGCAGGGATTTCTGAATATGCCAGAAGAATGAGAGAATTAAGAATTCAAGATGGTTATAAAATTATTACAGGCGCGAGCAGTTCGGAAGATTTCACTATTAAACTTAAACCTTCTCAATATATCCTACTCGATACAAAACCTGACCGTAAAGCCGCCAGCAGATGGCATATAGCCAATAGAATCAGGAAAGAAAACCAAGGCGGCAGTAAAGCCCGTATATTAAAATATTTAAAGGGATTTGTCGGAGAGGTAATAACAAGTGAGGAATTATTATATGTTGCCAGAGCCAAAGAGTATGGTCGAAGAATTAGAGAATTGAGAACTGAAGAAGGTTATGCCATAGCAACCAATTTAACCGGCAGGCAGGATCTAAAAATGGGAGAGTATGTCCTCGAATCTCGTGAAAGAGTAGCAGAACCCCATGACCGCAAAATTCCTTTTGAGATACAAAAAGAGGTCTATAAAAGAGATAAAAATTCATGCTGCCTTTGTAATTGGAATCACAAAAAATGGACAAAAGGAGACCCCAGAATACTGGAGCTCCATCATATTCATGAGCACGTTAGGGGTGGTAAAAATTCGGCTGATAACATAATTCTTATCTGCAGCAAATGTCATGATAAAATACATGCAGGCAAATTAAAACTTCCGCCAAATATTTTAGATTAAGCATTATGGTCGATACCCTAACAAAGGAACAAAGGAAGTATTGCATGTCAGAAAACAAAGGTAAAGATACAAGTCCTGAATTATTTGTACGAAAATTAATCTCCTTACAAAAATTCCGTTACAGTTTACACGGAAAAGGTTTACCGGGTCGTCCTGATATAGTTTTTCTCAAGAGAAAAAAAGTTATTTTTATTAACGGCTGCTTCTGGCATCGCCACACCTGCAAAAAAGGCCGTTCAATACCCGCAACAAGAAAAAAATTCTGGAAGCAGAAATTTAAAAGAACTATCGAACGAGATAAACAAAATTTAAAAGCCCTGAAAAAACTCGGCTGGAAGGTTTTGGTCATCTGGGAATGTCAAACCAAAAAATCCGAAAAAATTGTCGATAAAATCTCAACTTTCCTTAAAAAGTAAAATTTTCCCCGCCCCAAAAATCGCTAAAACTTGCCCGCCGTAGCCTCGATACGGGGTTTATTGCTTCAACTTTGACGATTTTTTAGGCAAAAATTCGGATTTGAAATCCTGCGGGCAAAGCAAAACAGTAAGTACGACGGATTCTTTTGCTTTAAGGCGTAATTGCGCAGCGGTAAGAAATTCAATTACAGGCCCGTTGAAGTTTAACTTCAGAAAGGGGCTGTTTGAATTTTACAGTGTTCGCAGAACACCGCCTTAAAGCAATAGTGTCTCTGTGGACTCTGTGTTCTCTGTGGCTAATTTTTTCGTGTCTTGGTGCCTTTGTGGCTAATTAGAATCTGCGTAATCCGCGCAATCCGTGGTTAAATTCGTAGTTAATTTTTAATTTTGACTTTTGGTTTTAAGTTTTTAGCTTTAACTTTTAAACTCTTGTTTCTCTCCCTCACTTTGATTGATAATTATCAACTATCGTTTTTCGCCTTAATTTTTTATTTTTTATCTGTCGTTTTTATTTTTAATTTTTGATATTTGATATTTTTTACTAGCGACTATCAACCAGCGACTGGCGACTGCATAATCCGCGGTTACTTTTCTTGTCAGGCCTGTGAACTATGGTTATAATCTTTTGCGTATGTTGCAGAAAAAGACAAATATGCTGCGGGTGAGGATTTTATCGCTTGTTTTGTTACTTATTTTGTCGCTAATGGGCTTTTGGATTTGGCGGTATTATCAAGGCTGGGCTGAAGGCTGGATAAGGTTTTATATTTCAGGTATCGTGTATGTGATGGTTTTATCTGTTGGCTTGTTTGCTGTTTTGCCGGGCGGCAGGAACGTTTGGCGGATACCTTTAATTGTTTTTATTTTGACTTGTGGTCTTGAGTTTCTTCAGCTTTACAAGCCGCCGTTTTTGCAGGCTTTCAGGTCAACATTGATAGGTGCGGCTCTTATCGGAACGTGCTTCGTTTGGCTGCAATTTCCGTTTTACATAGCAGGGGCGTTATTCTCATATCTGCTCCTAAAATTCCTTTTTTCAGTCTAAAAACCTCATTATTAATACTGATAAAGGCACTTTTCCTTGAGAAAATACTCTTGCTTTGTCGATAGAGCTTTAGTATAGTACCTCGCAAGCCTTCTGTCAGAAGGGGTAGCAACACGTGTTTCGTAGCCTTTTAGGCGAAGGAGCATAGGAATATGGGGCCGGTAGTATCACGGCATCGCCGGCTCAAGCCTCAGACAGAGCCCAACCGGTCCGAACCTGAAACGGACACCGTGAAAGCAGAGAAAATTGAAGATTGTAAGTTGAATATTGAAGATTTACTTTATCTTTTGTTTTTTCAATTAAATTTTCAATCTTAAATCTTGAATTTTCAATGATTTATACCCGGTGGTGTAATTGGTAACACAGAGGCTTTTGGTGCCTCCATTCCAGGTTCGAGTCCTGGCCGGGTAGGTAGAGAAATTAAAAATAAAGTATAAAAAAAGATAAATTATGTCTGATAGGGTAGCCATAATATTAGCGGCAGGGATAAGCAGTCGAATGAATACCAAACTGCCTAAGGTCCTGCATGAGGTCTGCGGCAGACCAATGCTGGCATACGTAATTGATGTCTGCCGGCAAGCAGACATCGAGAAACTGTATGTAATTGTCGGCTACGGCAAAGAACAAGTCATAGAATACTTCGGCGATGATAAAAATATCGTCTGGATAGAACAAAAAGAGCAAAAAGGAACCGGCCATGCGGTAATGTGCTGCAAAGAATACCTGGCCAACTTCACGGGAGATACGCTGATTCTCTGCGGAGACGGGCCGCTAATCAGAGCAGAAACACTCAAGACGCTAATCGAAAAACATCAGCGTGAGATGTCAGCGGCCACCCTGGCAACGGCGATTCTTGATTACCCGACGGGGTACGGCAGAATTGTGCGAGACGGCTATGGGAATATCCAGGGTATTGTCGAGGACGGCGACTGCAGTCCACAGCAAAAGACCATAAAAGAAGTTAATCCGAGCTACTACTGCTTCAAAAATAAAGTACTGTTCGAATCGCTGGATAAGGTTACGCCCGACAACGTGAAAAAAGAATATTACCTGACCGATGCGCTGCATTTGATTATCGAGGCGGGCCATAAAGTTACGGCGGTAACGGCAGTGGCCGCCGAAGATGCGATGGGCGTCAACAGCAGACAGCAGCTCAGCGAGGCGGGGAAAATTATGCAGCGCAGGATTCAGGACAAATTTATGAGAACCGGCGTTACGATTGTCGACCCGCCAAATACGTGGATTGACGCCCGCACACAAATCGGGCAGGACACGGTAATTGAGCCTTTTACGTATATACACGGCAGAGTAAGAATAGGCAGCAACTGCAGGGTCGGGCCGTTTGCTCATCTTCGCGACGGGACAGTGCTTGGCGATGATGTGGTGCTGGGCGTCTTTACAGAAGTGAAAAACTCGACCCTTTCAGACGGAGTAAGAGCCAGGCATCACAGTTATATAGGCGATAGTCAGGTGGGCAAAAATGTGAACATTGGGGCCGGTGCAATAACGGCAAATTTTGACGGCGAGAAAATCAACGCGACACAGATAAGCGATAACGTCTTTATCGGCTCGGGCTCGATACTTGTCGCTCCGATTAACGTGCCGGCAGGTACTCACATAAAACCCGGCTCAACGGTAGCCGCCAAAGATTTGCAGGACAAGAAAGAATAAAGGGACTGAAAAATGCTTTTGAACAGGAAAATCAAGATTTTCAGCGGCTCGGGCAATCCTCGGCTTACGGAAAAGATATGCAAGTACGTCGGCGAGCCCGCAGGCGAGGTGAAGATTGAGCGGTTTCCTGACGGCGAAAAGATAATAAAATGCGAAGACGACGTTCGCGGCAGTGACTGTTTCATCGTGCAGGCAGGATGTGAGCCTGTCGATGCCAATCTTGTCGAGCTTCTGATTTTTCTCGACTGCCTTAAACGCGCAAGCGTAAGCAGAGTGACAGCGGTGATGCCTTATTTCTCGTACGCAAGGCAGGACAGGAAAGACGAAGGCAGGGTGCCGATAACGGCAAAATTAGTCGCGAACCTGATTACGACGGCAGGGGCCGACAGGGTACTGGCCGTGGACCTGCACGCGGCACAACTGCAGGGCTTCTTTGATATACCGCTTGACCATCTTTTTGCGGAGCCTGTCCTGGGCGGATATTTTAAGAGCAAGGGAATCGAAAACCTGACGATAGTATCGCCTGATATCGGCAATTTGAAGCGTGCGGCGAGATACGTCCAGCATCTTAACGGCGAACTGGCGATAATCCACAAAAGACGAGTCAGCAGTAAGGAGGTTCAGTGCGGAGAAATCATCGGCACGGTCAAGGGAAGGAATATACTGATGTGCGACGATATGATTTCAACTGCGGCTACGATGTGCAGCGCGGCAAAACTTCTCAAGCAGCAGGGCGCAAAAAAGATTTTCATAGGCGCTACACACGGGATTTTCTGCGGCGAAGCGGTTGAGAATATCACCGGTTCACCGATAGATGAAGTGGTTGTAACCGACACAATCCCGCAGGAGGAAAATTCGAAAAAACTTAAAAATCTTAAGGTACTGACGGTTGCAGGGATTTTAGGTGAAGCCATAAAGCGCATTCACAAAAATGAGTCAATAAGCGCGATGTTTCAATAGTTATTTTTTCGTAAAAAAACAGACTTTGGATGAGGTAAAAAATGGCATCAAAAGAGATGGTTCTCAAGGCCGAGGCAAGAAGCGAGCTTGGCTCAAAACGTGCGGCGAAACTGCGGTTAGCCGGCAGGATACCTGCCATTATCTACGGACACGGACAAAAACCCCAAACCGTCACGCTTGACGCACATGATTTTGCCGAAGGGCTTCATCACGGGCACAGGCTTTTTGGCGTTGAGTTCGGCGGCAAGAAGGAAAAACTTCTGGTCAAAGACGTGCAGTACGATTATTTAGGCAAAAAGATAATTCATGCGGATTTAATCAGGGTTGACCTGGGTGAAAAAGTGAAGGTTGAGGTGCCGCTTGTCTTCAAAGGGACGCCGGCAGGAGCTCATGAAGGGGGACTATTGGAAGAGCATCGTGACCATATCGAGATTGAATGCGCGGTTACCGATATACCGGAAGCGATTGATGTTTCAATTAAAAATCTTAAGGTCGGCGATTCGCTTCACGCCCGCGATATCGTGCTTGCGCCGGGGATTAAACTTATAACCGAGCCTGATACGCTTCTGATAACCTGTCATCTGCCGGTGGTGGCCGCTGTTGAAGAAACGGCTGCTGAAGCTGTTGTGGCAGAGCCGACGGCGCCTGAAGTTATTACCGAACGAAAACCGAAGGAAGGCGAAGAAGAGGCACAAGCGTCTGAAAAGGAAAAGAAATGAGGTGTCTGTGAACCCCTCGGCGGACGGAGGGGATGAATATATATGAACGATATAAGATTGATAGCGGGTCTTGGCAACCCGGGTTTGGAATACGAGCAAACCCGCCATAATGTCGGATTTGAAGTTGTTGACCTGCTGGCAAAAAAGCTGAAGGTCAGGCTGAATAAAGAAAAATTTTCAGCGGCTTTCGGACAGGCAGAATTTGAAGATAAAAAGTTAATATTGTTAAAGCCGCTTGTGTTTATGAATAACAGCGGCCAGGCCGTTGCAGCGGCTGCGAATTTTTACAGGCTGACAGCCGGGGCGATACTGGTAATAGCAGATGATATGGCCCTTGAGCCCGGGATGATACGGTTGCGGGCCGCCGGTTCGGCGGGCGGACACAACGGACTGGCTGATATTATTGAAAAGCTCGGCACAGACCAGTTCAGCAGGCTCAGAATCGGCATCGGCAGTAGAAACCAGGCGGATGGCAGGGATTATGTGCTTTCAAGGCCGAGTGAAACTGAAAGAAATTTAATAGATAAGGCAGTAGCCCAAGCGGCAGATGCAGTAATAGTATGGATAACCGAAGGCGTTGAAGCCGCGATGAACAGATTTAATTGCAAAACAACGCCAGATGATGAAGAAAAATAAAGTTGACAGCTTCGTCCCAATCCGCCGTTGCCCAGGGCTATGGCGAGACAAGGTGGCGGGGGCTAAATGGATTTTTTTAAGGAGTGAATAATTTGGAAACCGTAACGCAAAGGTTGTATGAGGCGCTGTTTCTTGTAGATTCTGCAGAGGCGGCCGGCGACTGGGACGGAATAAACGAACACATAAAAAAAGTCTTCGATCGCAACGACGGTAAGGTGGTCAGTATTCGTAAATGGGATGAACGGCAGCTTGCGTATTCGATTATGGGCAGAAACAGAGGCACATATATTCTTGTTTACTTTAACAGCCTTTCAGACAAAATCGCTTCTATCGAAAGGGACTGTCAGCTTTCGGAAAGAATTATGCGGGTGCTCATCCTGCGGGCAGACCATATGGCCAAGGAAGATGTAGAAAAGGAAGCGTCTGCGACGGCGGTAGAAAGACAGGCTCACAAGCCGGCCGATTCGCACCAGAACGCTGCTGTTGATAATAAAGAAAAAGCTGCCGACAAAAACAACGATATCGATGAGCAGGTAGTATTATAGCTTAAAGGATAATGAGAGGGACAAATATGGCGAATTTCAACAAAGTTATTTTGATGGGAAACCTGACGAGAGACCCACAGCTGTCTTATCTGCCCAGCCAAACGGCTGTAGTGGATTTCGGCATGGCAACTAATCGGCAGTGGAAAAGTCAGGACGGCCAAATGAAACAGGACACGTGTTTTGTTGATTGTCGGGCGTTCGGCAAGCTGGCTGAAACAATAAATAAATACTGCAAAAAAGGAAAGCCTTTGCTTGTTGAAGGCAGATTGACTTTAGACCAATGGACAGCACAAGACGGACAGAAACGAAGTAAGCATAGAGTTACAGTTGAATCTTTCCAGTTCCTGCCTATCGGCAGCGGCGGGGGCGGGCAAAACGGAGCAGCAGGCGGTGAAACCCGCACTGCTCCTGAAGACAGCGCCCCTGCAGATGAAGACCAGACCGGCAGCAAAGACGATATCCCGTTTTGAGTTAAAGGAAAATGCAAAAAAATATAAATTTAGGAGATGCTTTCAGTGAGATATCAGGGTTTTAAGAAAAAGACAGACATAACCAGAAAAAGGAGGAGGCGCAGAGAAAATATCAGAGAGCAGAATCAATGCAGGTTCTGCCGGTCGAAGATAGAATACATTGATTACAAGAACCTTGAGGTGTTAAGCAAATTGCTTACTCACCGGGGCAAGATTTTCTCGCGGAAGCGCAGCGGCAACTGTGCAGGCTGTCAGCGAAAAGTCAGACTGGCCATAAAACGTGCGCGTTTTATGGGATTGCTGCCGTTTACAAGTTAATTAAATGAAAAAGTGAACAGTTTACAGTTGACAATAAGCTGTCGGCTGTAGCAGATTTTATTGGAGACAGTTGAATATGAAGGTTTTACTGTGCGAAGATGTTGAAAAACTCGGCTGGTACGGCGATATAGTTGAGGTCAGCGAAGGTTACGCAAGAAATTATCTGCTGCCGCAGAGAGTAGCGACGATGCCGACCGAGCAGAAAATAAAGGCAATGGCCGAGGAAAAGTCCAAAAGAACCAAGCATAGAAGGCTGGAAGAAGAAGAACTGCAAAAGGCGGCGCAGGCCGTCGAGGGCGCTGAGGCCGTTATTGCGGCAAAGGCCAACGAGCAGGGACATCTGTTCGGCTCCGTTACGGAAAGCCAGATTGCCGAAAACCTGCGCCAGCAGGGATACGAAGTCGCTGACAAATTTGTGCAGCTTGATGAGCATATCAAACAGGTCGGTCAATATACGGTTAAGGTTAATTTTATAGGGGATGTAACGGCCAGGGTGAAAGTTACAGTAGTGGCAGAAGGACAAGGACAGGTCGCACAAACAGATGGCCCGGAAGGACAAACAAACGCAGAATAACAAGGCCCAGACCGCCATTGCGGGCAGGACTATGCCGGAATCGCTCGAGGCTGAAGCAGCGATGCTCGGGTCAATGATGCTCGACCCTGAATGTATAGGAGATGTTGTTCAAAAAATCAGGGCCGAGGCATTTTACCGTCTTGAGCACCAGATGATGTTTGACGCGATTATCGCGCTGTGGGAAAGAAACGGCGATGATTTTGACCTCGTAATGCTGCGGGACGAGCTGAAAAAACGCAACCAGCTCGATGAAGTCGGCGGGCCTGAGTACCTTGCCAAAATCGCCGAGTCGGTGCCGTCCAGCGCAAACGTCGGGCATTACGTTAAAATCGTGAAAGAAAAGCAGATGCTCAGGGAGCTTATCGCCGCCGCCAGCGAGGTTATGACAGATGCCTTCGAGACGGCAGGCGACGTTGGCGACAAGCTCGACAGGGCAGAGCAGAAGATATTCAACGTAACGCAGAAAAAGATTACAGGCACCGCTGTGGCAATCAAGGATTTGCTGGTGCAGGCGTTCGAAAGTATAGAGAAGCGCGAGGGGCATCACGTTACCGGTCTTGCGACGGGTTTCCGTGAGCTTGACGAGCTGACCTGCGGGCTGCAGAACGGTGAAATGATTATTATTGCAGGCAGGCCGAGTATGGGCAAAACGAGTTTAGCTATGAATATCGTCGAACATATCGGAGCGGATAACGATATACCTGTCGCGATATTCTCTCTTGAAATGAGCAGGCAGCAGCTTGTCGAACGTATGCTGTGCAGCAGGGCGGCGGTGGATTCCCAGGTCGTCAGGAAGGGATTTCTCAGCGACGAGCAATTTGGTGCGCTTAAAGAAGCTGCCGACGATATGAATAACAGACCCATATACGTCGATGACATGCCTGGGATTACGCCGCTGGAAGTGCGCGGCAAGGCGAGAAGACTGCGGGCACAGCACGGCATAAGATGTATAATAGTCGATTACCTGCAGCTTATGAGTCTCGGCACAAGAGTAGAGTCCCGCCAGCAGGAGGTAAGCGAGATGAGCAGGTATTTAAAGGCGCTGGCCCGGGAGCTTGAGATACCGGTTGTGGTTTTAAGCCAGCTTAACCGGGCACCTGAAGGAAGAGAAGACCACAGGCCGAGAATGAGCGATTTGCGCGAGAGCGGCAGTATCGAGCAGGATGCCGATGTTGTGATGCTGCTGCATCGCGAGGATTATTACAGGCGGGAAGATGAAAGCGGCCAAAGCAGCCAGGATAATGTTGCGGAAGTGATAATTGCCAAGCAGCGTAACGGCCCGACAGGAACGGTAAAACTGAGCTTTAACAGCCAGTTTACAAGGTTTAATACCCTGGCGAGAGTGCAGGAGCCGTTCTGAGATGACCGGTATTATTTGTTACCTGTGGCAGAGCTAAAAGGATTTTGTGAGAAAGGGATTTTTTATGCGGATTTTCAACCGCGGTTTTGGACAGGAAAAGCTGCTGCTGATTTCAGTTTTTTTATTTGTGCCGCCTTTTATTTTTTATTGTTTTGCGGATACCAGCGGTGTCAACGCAGCGGACATCAGCGCAGCCGATGTTAACACGACGGATGTCGGCAAAGCAGAAGCAGCAGCAGAAGAAATGATGATAGACAGCGTTGAGACAGCAGGCAATGTTTACATCAGCAGCCAGAAAATACTTTCAGCGGCAAGGAGCAGGGCAGGGCAGATGTTCAACGCAACGACGGCACAGGAGGATGTCGGCAGAATTGCCGCCCTTAAAGGCGTCGAATTTGCCTATTACAGCATCGAACCTGTCGATGGAAAAGCGAAACTGATTTTTGTAGTGAAGGAAAAAAGCGTCGTCAGGTGGGTAGCCTTCAGCGGATATAAAAAATACAGCGATAAAAAGCTGATTGAGCAGCTTGGTTTCAGAAGAGGCGATTTTCTTGACAGATTTACCGCAAAAGCAGGGGCTGAAAGGCTCACTGAATATTATCAGAAAACGGGGTATCCTTTTGCAAGGGTCGTTTTTGACGATTCCGGTCTTGAGCAGGGCAAGCTGCATTATGTGATTGACTGCGGACAGAGAATCAAAATCAGAAAAATTAAATTCGAAGGGAATGCCTCGATAAAAACCAAAGAGCTTAAAAAAGCCGTCAAGAGCAAGCCGAGAAATTTCGGCATTTTCCAGAACTTTTTCAAGCAGGAAACGCTCGATGACGATTTGGTTAAACTGCAAAAGGCTTATGACAGAAGAGGGTATCTGGATACTAAAGTAACCGCCCAGACGCGGTTCGGCAAAGATAATAAAAATGTCGAGCTTGTTTATGCCATCGAAGAAGGCAGGCAATATGACGTTGAGAAGATAGAGCTTGTGGGAAATGAATTTTTCAGCGATGCGAATCTGACCGGCGGCTTCAGGCTCAAAGAGGGTCAGTTTTACAGCGATGAAAAAGCCGAATACGACAGAGATGAAATACTCAAGGCCTACAGAGAGGCAGGATTTATATATGTTGATGTCGAGCAGGTCAGACGATTTACGCCTGACAGCAAGATAATAGCCGAGTTTGATATAACCGAAGGCGAGCGATTCCATATAGGAAAAGTCAATATTTCCGGAAATATGACCACACAGGACAAGGTTGTAAGACGCGTGCTGGATGAGGAGGAGTTTAAGCCCGGCGAGTGGTATAACGCCCATATCGCGAGGGGAGACGGCGAAGGTGAGCTTGAAAAAGATATAAAAGCCAACGTTTATACCGAGACGGCAACTATTACGCCTGTGGGCGACAAGCCCGGCCAAAAAGACGCTGAGGTCAGGATTACCGAAGGTAAAACCGGCTCAATACTTTTTGGTGCGGGAGTTAGCAGCGACAGCGGCTTGATTGGGCAGGTTGTATATGAGCAGAGAAATTTTGATATTAAAAAATGGCCGAAAGACTGGCGAAAATTCTTTTCGAAGGACGCCTTTAAGGGCGCAGGACAGCGATTCAGGGTCTCGGCTGAACCTGGCACAGAAGTGAGCAGATATTCCATTAGCTTTACCGAGCCTTATCTTAAGGACAAGCCCATATCGATGACTCTTGCAGCGTCGAACTGGGAGCGGGGCAGGGAAAGTTACGATGAGCAGAGACAAAAAGGATACCTTGGTTTTGTACGCAGAAAGAAAGAAGGCAGGTATAGAACGCTGGCCTTTCGGCTCGAAAACGTAATCGTAAAAGATGTTGAAAGCAGTGCTGCCAAAGAAATAACCGACGTAAAGGGAGATAACTTTCTGGCCGGCATCAGAATCGGTTTCGGCAGAGATACGACAGACAGCCGTTTTACGCCTACCAAAGGCAAAAACTATGAGCTGAGCTACGAGCAGGTGGCGGGCGACCATACTTTCGGCATTCTCGATGGGACATACCGATGGTACAAAACGCTGCACGAGGATATTGCCAGACGAAAGACCGTGCTGGAGACGAAGTTACGTATGGCGACCGTCATAGGCGATGCGCCGGTGTTTGAGAAATTTTACGCGGGCGGAATCGGGAGCATAAGAGGCTTTGAATATCGCGGCATAAGCCCGCGTTCTGGTCCGGACGACGACCCTATAGGCAGCAAATGGCTGGTAACTGCAAGCGGGGAAGTTGTCGTACCGCTGACCAGCAAGGCACTGTCGGCGCTTTTCTTTATCGATACCGCTATGATAGAGACCGGCGGCATCAGGGCTTCCGGTGGTGTAGGTGTCCAGATTCTGATACCTCGGTGGTTTGGGCCGGTGCCTATGAGATTTGAAATTGCCGCGCCGTTTCTCAAGAGCGACGACGATGAGACACAGGTTTTCAGTTTCTCTGTCGGCAGTTTGTTTTAAACAAAAGACTCTCAAAGAAAGGAACAATTATGAAGGCAAGAAATTTTATCGCTGTAATAGTTATAGCGGCCCTGAGTTTGTCGATTATCGGATTGGAATATTCTTTTGCCGCCAGGGGAAAATCGTCGGCATCCGTGAAAATCGGCATTGTGAGCATCAGGAAGGTTTTTGAAAGCTGTGCAATGAAAACCGAGGTGGAGAAAACACTGGTTGCCGAGGGTGAAAAGAGATTTACCGAGCTGAAAAATCTCGAAGAAAGTGTAGAAGCCGATAAGGTGGCGCTCAGCAAACGCAAAGAAGGCAGCGATGATTATATGGAAATGCTCAAGGCGGTGATGCTGAAGCAGTCGCAGCTTAATGCGCAGAAAGAGTTTTTCCAGCAGGAGCTTGCCGTAAAAGAAATGCGCGGAAAGGAAAAAATATATCGCAAAATTCTTGAGGTTATTGAATCTGTTGCGAAGGATAAAAAGCTGGATATGGTTATAAGCAGAGACGATAACTATCTCAGCAGGCCGGATTCAGGACCACCTGCTCAAAATCCCTCCGACCTTATCCTGACAACGAAGACTCACAAACTGCTTTATTTTAATCCGGATTTGGATATTACAGCCGATGTGGTCGCTGCAATGAGTAAAAGTAAATAGTAACGGATTTTTATCACAGGAAATGGCTGAAGATATACGTAAAAAATTTACTGTAGCTCAGCTTGCCGAGATAGCGGCCGCTGAGCTTGTCGGCAGCGGAGAGGCACAGGTCTGCCAGGCAGCGCCGTTCGAATCGGCGGGGCCGGACTGCATAACCTTTGCCGCGGACGAAAAACTTCTCGAAAACATTGCAGGCTGCAAAGCCGCTGCGATAGTCGTAAATAAAAAGGTTGATTCAGTCGTGCCGCTGCTTGTTGTCGATAATGTCGAGCGGGCGCTGATTAAAATACTGAGCCAGTTTATGCCGCAGCTTGACAAGCCGCAGGCCGGTATTCATAAAAGCGTTGTTGTGGATGAGGGCGTCTCGATAGACAGAACTGCATCGATAGGCCCTCTTGTTTATATTAAAAAGGGCGCTAAAATCGGCCCGCAAACGGTTGTCGGGGCGGGCTGTAAAATCGGTGAAAATTCAGTGATAGGTTCAGACTGCCTGCTTGAAGATAATGTCGTGGTTTATCATAACTGCACTATTGGAAATAGCTGCATAATCGGGGCAAACACCACAATCGGCGCGACGGGATTCGGATATTATTTTATCGACGGCAGGCATCAGTTGATACCGCATACGGGTGGAGTCATTATTGAAGATTGTGTCGAAATTGGTGCAAACAGCTGCATCGACAGGGCAAAATTCGGAAACACCGTAATCGGTGCGGGAACGAAGATAGATAATCTTGTTCAGATTGCTCATAACGTTATAATTGGCAAGTGTTGTCTGATTGTTTCTCAGGCAGGTATTTCCGGCAGCAGCAGGATTGGCAACGGCGTAGTCCTTGCCGGGCAGGTCGGAGTGAAAGACCATATAACAATTGGCCACGGCGCTCAGATAGGCGCACAGGCAGGTGTGATGAATGATATCGAACTGAATAAACAGGTTGTCGGTTCGCCGGCTATAGATGTCAGGGAAAAATTTAGACAGATTCATTTCACGCAGAAGCTGCCGAAAATGAGCAAACAGTTGAAAGAGCTAATAAAAAGGGTCGAAGAACTTGAAGCCGCAAAGGACAATAGCTGACGAAGCGAAACTTGCCGGCAGAGGTATGTTCAGCGGCGCGCAGTCGCAGGTAAGATTTGCTCCTGCCGATGTCGATACCGGCGTTGTTTTTGTCAGGACGGATCTTGACGAGCCGCTGCACATAGAAGCAAATATCCGCAATATTGCCGGGCGCAGCCGCAGAACCGCCTTGAAGAAAGGACAGATTTCCATCGAGACAATCGAGCACTGTATGGCTGCCGTAAACGCACTGGAGATAGACAATATTTTTATCGAGGTTGACGCGCCTGAGATGCCGGGCTTCGACGGCGGCAGCGGCGAATATTTCAGGGCATTGAAAGAATGCGGTTTTGTGGAACAGGCAAGGCCGAGGAAGGAATTTGCCATCGCCGAAGCGGTCAGCCTCAATGAGGCAGGGGCCTCGATTTATGCCCTGCCGTGCGAGAGCAATACCCTTGAGATTACATATGATATGGATTATACGAAGCATACCGGCATCGGCAGACAGTTGCTGACCTGTACGCTGACTACCGAATATTTTGAAACAAATCTCGCCCCTGCACGAACGTTTCTGCTCGAGGCCGAGGCGAAACAGTTTCAATCTCACGGTATCGGTACGCATTTGAGCCCGCGCGATATTCTGGTTATTAGTTCGGACGGCCCTATTAAAAACAGTTTCCGTTTCCCGGATGAGTGTGTCAGGCATAAAATTGTCGATTTAATCGGCGATATTGCTCTTGTCGGCAGAAGAATAACCGGCAGGATAGTAGCCTACAAAAGCGGTCATAATCTAAATCAGCAGCTTGCCGCAAAGCTGTTTGAGCAGGCCCAGCAGTATGACAGGATAGCAAAAGTCGGCACCGATGCGCTGCTCGACATCCGCAGAATTCAGAAAATTCTACCGCATCGCTACCCGTTTTTGCTGGTGGACAAGGTCATTGAAATTGACGGCGACAGATTTATCAGAGGCGTCAAAAACGTTACGTTTAACGAAGTATTTTTCCAGGGCCATTTTCCGGGAACGCCTATAATGCCGGGCGTGCTCGTTCTCGAAGCGATGGCGCAGGTCTGCGGCCTGCTTTTTGCCCAGAAGCTTGAGCATACAGGCAAGCTTGCTCTGATGCTGGGAATGGACGACGTGAAGCTGAGAAAAAGCGTTGTGCCCGGCGACCAGTTGATTCTTACAGCCGAGGCTGTCAAAGTCCGCAGCAAAATCGCTGTGTGCAAATGCGAAGCGATTGTCGCGGCGGCAAAAGTGGCAGAGGCTGAAATAAAGTTTATGCTTGTTGACGAAGAAGCAGTTTAGATTGAAGATTGAATACAGGTTTTTTCAGGAATAGAAGTAATGAGCAAGATACATCCGACAGCGGTAATTGAATCGAGCGCCCGGCTTGGCAAAGATGTTACAGTTGGCCCGCATTGTTACATTGACGCAGGCGCAGAAGTAGACGACGGCTGCATCTTTGACGCCAACGTCGTAATCGGCAAAAATGTAAAAATCGGCAAAAACAATGTTTTTTATCCCGGCGTCGCCATCGGCAGAAATCCACAGATGCTCGGGGCAAAGCCTGACGGTAATTTCGGCTCGCTTGAAATCGGAGATGATAATCTTATCAGGGAATTTGTAACCATACATCCGAGCATATACCCGGACGGCGCAACAAGAATAGGCAATAATAATTTGATTATGGTAGGCGTGCATATAGGTCACGATTGTATGGTTGAGGACAAAACAGTTATCAGCAATGGCACACAGATAAGCGGGCACTGCAAAATCGAAACGGGCGTCTGGCTCAGCGGGGCGGTGCTGATTCATCAGTTTATAACCGTCGGAAAATGGAGTTATGCGACTGGTATGGCAGGCCTCAATCACGATGTTCCGCCGTTTGTCATTGTCAGCGGCCATTATCCGCCTGAAATCAGAACGGTAAACGAAAGAGGGTTAACACGGGCTGGTTTCAGCGATCAGCAGCAGCAGGTAATTATGGATGCCTTTAAATTCCTGTTTAAACAGGAAACACCGCTCCTGGAAAACGCCAAAGCTCTTGTTGCTCAGGGCGGACTTGATGAAAACGTAAAGGCTATGGTTGATTCAATTATCAACAGCAGCAAGCACAGATTTGGCAGATACCTTGAGTCGCTCAGAAGAAAAGAACATTGACGGGAATACCTATGGGTAAAATCAGAACGGCTGTTGTTGGAGCGGGAAAAATGGGGCGGATTCATGCAAAAGTCCTCAGCAAACTGCCTCAAAGCAGCCTTGCCGGTATTGTTGATGTTCAGCCCGACAAGGCAAAAAAACTTGCAAAGGAATACAAATGCACGGCTTTCACCGATGCAAAAGAGCTTTTAGGCAAGGTTGACGCCGTAACCATTGCCGCGCCGACGAAAAGCCATCTTGAACTTGCGGAACTTTTCATAAGCAGCCATATCCCTGTCCTTATTGAAAAACCTCTTGCCGCAAGTGCAGCCGAGGGCCAAATTATTGTCGCGCTTGCCGAAAAGAACAATACCATTGTTGCGGTAGGACATTCCGAAAGATGTAACCCTGTTGTGCAGGCGATGAAAAGGCTCAAAATCGAGCCGAAATTTATCGAAGCGGTCAGAATCAGTCCTTATCCGTTTCGCTCAACCGATATCGGTGTTGTCCTTGACGTGATGATACACGATATTGATATAATTCTCGCTCTTGCTCAAAGCATGGCGAAAAAGGTAGAAGCTGTCGGCGTAAATGTCATCGGCGATTACGAGGACATCTGCAACGCGAGGATTGTTTTTGAAAACGGCTGTATTGCAAATGTTACCGCATCGAGACTTGCCCTTAAAACGACAAGAAAAATTCGCGTTTTCAGCAGGCAGGCATATCTGAGTCTTGATTTTCTCAAGAAAGAAGGCATTGTAATCAAGACAGACCCTAACATTGATGCAGTCAAATGGGTAAAGCAGAAACAGAACGAGGGAAATTTTGATTTTGCGGGTGTGAACTGGCCCGACCTGCTGCATATCGAGCAGCTCGATATTGATGGCAGGGAGCCTTTGCGTGTCGAGCAGGAGGCATTTTTAAATGCCGTTGCCGATGGAAAAAGCCGGCCTGAGGTAACCGCTGCAGAAGGTTTAGCTGCCCTTGAATGCGCCGAGGAGATTTTAAAATCCGTTAAACAGCACAAATGGGAATAAAGAAATTTAAGCCTGCCGCAGTCTTGTTACAGTCTGGTGTGCAAGGCGTGTCGGTTCAGGTAGGCGATATTTAACACTGCAATCGAGCACAATTCTAACGGCATCATTTAATTTGCATTTATTACCAATGGAAACGAAAACCGGCTTTACATTGCTGCGCGTCCTGACAACTGAACCGATAATTTCACCTTTATTCGTAAGCGGACTTGTCGAGCCTTTACTAATCGCGGGCATTTTAAAATCTCCAATCAGTCTGCTCTTTGCGCAGCCTATTGTTGGGGTATCGAGAAAAATACCGAGATGACTTGCAAGCCCCAATCTTCTCGGATGTGCGATTCCCTGGCCGTCGGCGATAAAGCAATCAGGCATCGTTTTTAATTTTTCAATTGCCGCAAGGCAGGCAGGTGCTTCACGAAATGACAGTAAACCCGGTATATAAGGAAAATTGACGGCCCCAACTGTGTGGACGGTTTCAATAATATCAAAAGACTTTGCTGAAAGGACTACCACACAGGCGATTATATTTTTTTTATCGGTGGTAAACGCGCAGTCAATGCCCGCAATTGTCCTGAGCTTTTTATTAAATCGCCGTATCTGCACCTGCCCTGCGAGGCTTTTTTGCAGCTCAATCGCCTTTTTTACGCTGAGGCGCCAGTTGTGTAAGTTCTTTATTTTCATCGGCTTATGAAAAATACCTTAATAAATGTATTTTACTTCTTGAATGCTTGTGATACAATAATCAAATTGGTTTATTGTGGACTTTTCGCAGGCGAATGCTGACGGCAGTAAGAAGGAAGGAAATGCAGAAATCGATAAAAATAACCGGTGCCTGCCAGCACAATCTAAAAGATATAAACGTCGAGATACCGCGCGATAAATTTGTCGTAATCACCGGCATCAGCGGCTCAGGCAAAAGCTCGCTCGCGTTTGACACGATATACGCGGAGGGGCAGAGAAAATATGTCGAGTCGTTAAGCGCGTATGCAAGACAGTTCCTTGAGCAGATGCAGAAGCCCGATGTGGAGAACATCGAGGGGCTGCCGCCGACAATTGCAATTGAACAGAGAAGTGCTGCCAGCAATCCTCGCTCGACCGTCGCAACGACAACCGAGATTTACGATTACTGCAGAGTTCTTTTTGCAAGGGCGGGCACGCCGCATTGCTGGATTTGCGGAAAAGAAATCTCAAGTCAGCACGCCACTCAGATTGTTGACAGTGTAATGTCGCTGCCGCAAGATACGAAAATTCAGATTTGTGCGCCTTTAATTCGCGGCCAAAAAGGCGAGCATAGAGATATTTTTGCAGGGATTCAGAGTCAGGGATTTGTGCGAGCGCGTGTTGATGGAATAATTTACGACATCAAAAATTTGCCGAAACTGGACAAGAATAAAAAGCACGATATTGCCGCCGTTGTGGACAGGCTTATTATAAAAGACACGGTGCGTATTCGTCTTGCGGATTCAATTGAGGCTGCGTTAAAGCTCGGCGAAGGCGTAATATTTGTGATGGTGCAGGGGCCGGGTGAAGACAAGAAGAATGGCGGCGACGGCAGATGGAAAGACCTTGTTTACAGCGAGAAATTTGCCTGCAATGAGCATCCGCAGGCGTCTCTGGAGGAACTTTCGCCGCGGCTTTTCAGCTTTAACAGTCCTTACGGCGCCTGCGGCAGCTGTGACGGCCTGGGTACGATACTCGAATTTGACGAAGAGCTGATTGTGTCCGACAAAAGTTTGTCGCTTGAAAACGGGGCTGTTGATGCCTGGCGAAAAGGCGGCAAAAGAATGAACATCTTTTACAGCAGATTGATTGCCAAGTTCTGCAGAGATTTCGGGATCAGCAAACAGATGCCCTTTTCAAAAATTCCCGCCGATATGAGAAAAATCCTGATGCATGGGACAAATGACCAAGACGAGAAAAAGTACGGGGTTTATTTTGAAGGAGTGATTCCAAACCTTGATAAGAGATGGCAGAATACCTCAAGCGAATTTGTCAAGGCCAGGCTGCACAGCTATTTGTCGGAGCAGCCGTGCAGAACCTGCAAAGGTGCAAGACTGCGCAAAGAGGCAATTGCCGTTACCGCAGGCGGCAAAAGCATAAATGAAGCGGCAAAGATGAGTGTCGAAGAGGCACAGGAATTTTTTGAAAACATCAGGTTTGACAGTGAAAAAGCAATAATAGCCGCTCAGCCCTTAAAGGAGATAAAAGCAAGATTGAAATTTCTTGTGGATGTGGGATTGGGGTATCTTACTCTTGACCGGCGAAGCGGTACGTTAAGCGGCGGCGAAGCGCAGCGGATAAGACTGGCCACCCAGGTCGGCAGCGGGCTTGTAGGCTGCTGCTATGTCCTTGATGAGCCTACCATCGGACTGCACAGGCGGGACAACGGCAGACTTCTCGGCATATTAAGACGTTTGACTAACATCGGAAATACCGTCCTGGTCGTTGAGCACGACGAAGAGGTCATTCGCAGCGCAGATTACGTAATTGATATCGGCCCGACCGCAGGTGCTAATGGCGGCCGGGTTGTGGCGCAGGGCAGCGCTAAAAATATATGCAATTGTCGGCAGTCTTTAACCGGAGATTATCTTTCAGGAAGGAAGCAGATTAAGCTGCCGGTTAAAAGACGAAAAATCAGATTGTCTTACTGTCTTGAGGTAAAGGGGGCGGCGGAAAATAATTTAAAAAATATCGATGTAAAATTTCCTCTCGGCGCGTTTATCTGCGTAACCGGCGTTTCCGGCTCGGGCAAAAGCACGCTTATAACGGAAGTGCTCTTAAAAGGTCTTAAAAGAAAGTTGTATTACACCGGCCCCAAGCCCGGCAAACATAAAAACATTCTCGGCACAAGTCAGATTGACAAGGTTATCGAAATCGACCAGTCGCCCATCGGTAAAACTCCGCGGAGCAACCCGGTTACTTATACAGGCGTATTTGACCTTATAAGGCAGTTGTTTGCAAAGACAAGAGAGGCCAGAATCAGGGGTTATAACCCGGGCCGGTTCAGCTTTAATATCAAAGGCGGCAGATGTGAGCATTGTCAGGGACAAGGCACAAAAAAAATTGAGATGCATTTTTTGCCTGACGTGTATGTCGTCTGCCAGCAGTGCAAAGGAAAAAGATACAATCCTGAAACGCTGCAGATTACGTATAAGGGCAAAAATATTGCCGACGTTCTCGATATGCGGGTTGAAGAGGCTTTGAAATTTTTTGCAAATTTCCCGAAAATTATCCGGCTGCTCAAGACTTTAAGCGATGTCGGCCTTGGTTATATGGAATTGGGGCAATCCTCAACGACCCTTTCAGGCGGCGAGGCCCAGAGGGTCAAGCTTGCCGCAGAGCTCGGCAAAAGCTCAACGGGTCATACGTTGTATCTGCTCGACGAGCCTACGACGGGTCTGCATTTTGCCGATATTCATAATTTGCTCAACGTACTCCAGAGACTGTGCGACTTGGGCAATACCGTGGTTGTAATTGAACATAATCTTGATGTAATCAAGATTGCCGATTATATTATTGACCTCGGCCCTGAAGGCGGGCAGGCCGGCGGGCAGGTTATCGCGGCAGGAACGCCGCAGGAAATTGTAAAAACTGAAAAAAGCTATACGGCAAAATATCTTAAAGGATACCTTGACGGCAAAAAATACAGGGGATAACCTTGAAAACCTTTAAAACGCTGCAGTGGATTGGCGATATGGATGGCTATCTTGAACTGATAGACCAGCGAAAACTTCCTGCTCAATTTATCACGATACAATGCAGAACGCCTGAGCATCTGCACGAAACGATAAAGACTCTCGCCGTGCGGGGGGCACCTGCAATAGGAGTTGCCGCGGCGTTTGGCATCTGTCTTGCTGCACAACAGGCTGATAAATTAAAACTTTCAGATGCAGTCGGCCTTGTGGAAAAAAAGGCAGATTTCCTTTCAAAGGCGAGGCCCACGGCGGTTAATCTCTTCTGGGCACTCGGGAGAATGAAGAAAACGGCTTGCAATTTTGCAACTGAAAATCCGAAGGCAACTGTGGAGAACCTGAAAAAATATCTGTTTGATGAGGCTCAGAAGATTTATAATGAAGATGTCGAGATGTGCCGTAAAATCGGCGAAAACGGCGAAAAGTTTATTCCTGACGGTGGAGCGGTTCTTACGCACTGCAATGCGGGCGCTCTGGCGACGGCGGGAGACGGCACGGCGCTTGCCGCGATATTTGAAGCGCAGAGGAAAGGAAAAAAGTTCAAAGTTTATGTTGACGAGACAAGGCCGTTGCTTCAGGGGGCGAGACTTACAACATGGGAGCTTAAGCAGGCGGGTATTGACGTTACGCTTATCTGCGATAATATGGCAGGGGTGCTGATGAAAGAAGGCAAAATAAATGCTGTAATTGTCGGCGCCGACAGGATAGCGGCCAACGGCGATGCCGCCAATAAAATCGGAACTTATTCTTTAAGCATTCTTGCCGGGGCGCATAATATACCCTTTTATGTCGCTGCGCCGTCGAGCACGTTTGATTTGAATTTAAAAACCGGCAATCAAATCCCGATTGAACAGAGGCAGGCCGGCGAAGTGCTTAATTATATGAACGTTCAGACCGCGCCGCGGAATATAAAAGTTTATAATCCTGCCTTTGACGTAACGCCCGCGGAAAATATAACGGCAATAATTACTGAATATGGTGTTATCCAATGTCCGACAGAAGAAAAAATCAGAAAAGTGTTAAATCCTTAAAAGCAAATCCGGCCGGCGGCTCAATGCTGCAAACGGAGACAGGGGAAAAATACGTTGAGATTTTTCTGTTTTTCCTGCTTCTTGCGTTCGGCATTTATCAGGCAATTCTGTATTGGGGCCATAAGGCTGTGCCGCATCCGGATTTTACCTGTTTTCCAGCGGTTGCAAGACAGATTTTGTCTTTTCAGATGCCTTCCGATTTTAAGAGGGTGCCGCTATTGGGAGTTTTGCAGATATCTCTCGGCAAGATTGCCGGCGGCCAAAGCCCCGACCTTACCGGCGCCTGGCTGCTTAATTCAATAGCACATTCGCTGACGGCGGTTTTATTATGGCTGGTCGGCCGGAAAATCATCGGGCGCAGCGCCGTCTTGTTTGCTGTAATTGCGATAATCAATCCCTGGGGCCTGCAGCTTTTGACCGAGGCTATCGCGGAAACCACGCTTTTATTTTTTATCTGGGTCACGTTCTATCTTATATTCATAAGGTCAAAATGGGCTTATTTACTTGCCTCGCTGACGTCGATGGTGCGCTACGAAGGAGCGGCTCTTATCCTTTGCGCCTTTGTCTTGGATATGATAGAAGCGAAGGATAAAAAGGAGCGTATTCTCTCTTTTGTTTATGCCGCTGCAGCTTCAGTGCCGCTTTTTGTTTGGCTGGCAGGAACTGTCCTGCAGCAGGGTATGGGCACGACGCATTATTTCAAGGTGTTTACCAAAGAATACAGAGAGCAGTTCGTCGGCGATGTAGCTGCCAAGACGGGCTTTGTAAAACACGCCAATATGCTCTGGCAGGTCGGATTTTATCAGTTATTTGTGCCCAATCCGCAGTCCGGCGAGGCTTTTGCGAAAACGCTTATGAATTTAAGCAAGTTCTTCGTACTTGCCGGCTTTTTGTTCGGCTCTGTATACGGCCTGCTCAAACGTCAATGGAAGATACTGGTTCTGCTGCTGTTTTTAGTGCCGTATTTCTCGCTTCACGCAAAGTATCCGTATCTGCAGCTCCGTTATCACGCGACGATATTTGCCATAGTTCTGCTTATCTGTATTTACGGCCTGCAAAGTTTCTGGAAGCTGCTCAATGACAAATTCAGGCTGCCCAAAGGCGTCACAATAATGTTGCAGTTAGTTGTAATTATAACGGCTCTTATATGGGCGCTTGGGTTGTCGGGTTATCTTTCAAAATTGGCGCAGATAAGCACGGCAAGCGTCTCGCTGCCGTTCGTTTCAATATCAGTTGTCCTGTTGGCGCTTGCCGCCGGTTTTATTGCATATAAGGACGGCATATTTAAAAGTATTGTTGTCCTGACACTGATGATTTTGATTATTGTCTCCAATCAGTTTGCCGTAGCAGGCATAGTAGGCAGCGGCAGAGGTGATATCGAGTTTAAATACCTTGCGGACTGGTATTGCGAAAACGCCCAAAGCGGCCAGAGGCTTGTATCAACAATGGCCAATCTTCTGACGGCGATGGCGCCTGAGCATGCGGACAGTTTTATTGCGATAGACGATTTTTCTGATGTGAACACACCGGCTGAATTTGTAGATAAGTGTTACAAAAAGAATATTACGTACGTAGCCTGGGATTCAAGAATCGGGCTTGCGCGGGGTGATGATTATTACAAAATCTGGAAGATACAGAATATTGCGCCCCTTGCCGCGGGACGCAATATAGGGCCGTATCAGTTTATTACGCAGTTAAGAGCCAGCCAAAGACGCTATATAAATATCTATCGTCTCCGCGCCCCATCAGGCGGCAGGCAGCCTTAGCAGTTTATTTGACTGCGATGACTTCTTTTACTTGGGGCACGCGCTGCTTGAGCAGTCGTTCGACGCCCGTCTTTAACGTTATTTGAGCGCTGGGACAGCCCCGGCAGGTACCCTGAAGACGAACCTTAACCGCATTGTCTCTGTCTATCTCTACAAATTCTATATCGCCGCCGTCGTTCTTCAGCATCGGACGAATGCTGTCAATTACTTCTATCACCTTGTTCTGCAAGGCCTTATCGCTGTTACAGCCGCAATCTCCACACATCTTATAGACTCCTTAAAAGTGCTAAACTTAAAACAAACCGCGCCTTAGATGGATAGATATTATACCAGCTCCTTATTAAGTTCTCCAGTATTTTTACGTTTAAAAAGTCAAGAAGCGTTAGCGAGAGGCCACAAAGCCCTGAATGTTAATTAGGAAGGTTGATTCTTTGTTGCGTTTCGGAGCAAAAATTGCTATAATTTTGCTGTTTCTTGTTTGGAGAACTATTTGTGAGAAATCTCTTTTGTTTTTTATTGATGAGTATATTTTTGTCGGCTGGTTTCACAGCCGCTGATACCTTTATCAATACTCAAACCGGCCAAAAATATCACGGTTTCACCACAGGCGGTGAAAACTCCGGCCTGTCCGATGTCAATACCGTCGAGGAGGGTATTGTTAAACTTAATTTGAGCCGGTTCAAAGTAGCGCGCGACAGAGCGGGCAGAAATAATACTGTTGCGTTTTTGTCGGTGCCTGGTGAAATAGCCCTTGGAATGGAAACCAATGCCTTTGAAAAGGCGGTCAGAGATGCCGCTTCGAAAGGACCGCTGTTTATTCTTATAGAGATAGACAGCCCCGGCGGGCGGGTCGATTTGGCCAAGAGAATGTGTTCTGCCATAACCAAAACCGTTAATTGCGATACTTATGCTTATATAACGGGAGGCGACAGCGGCGGAGCATATTCGGCAGCGGCTGCGGTGGCACTGGCCTGCGATAAAATTTATATGGCGCCCGGCACGGTTATAGGCGCCGCTACCTTAATTTCCAGAGATGACAATGGCAAACCTGTGGATATCAAACAGGTTCTCGGCCGAACTGTGGGTGAAAAGCTAAGCTCGGCCTGGCGAAATTATCTTGCTTCGCTGGCTGAGAATAATAATCGTCCCGCCGTGCTGGCAAGAGCGATGGAAAGCAGGGATATCGAAGCCATTGAAGTCAACGAAAACGGCAAAAGGGTCTTTATGGAATCAGTGGATAAAAAGCCCGGCCAGCAGATAGTAAAGACGTGGTCCAAAAAGGGGTCGCTGCTTACGCTGACGGCACAGGAAGCTGCCGATTGCGGCGTAGCAGATAAAATTTATGCCGGCAGGCAGGATTTATTGGCTGACCATAACGCCATATCGGCCCGGATAATTCCAGATGAATCGCTTGCCAAGGCCAGAGAGCTTTGCCAGCGAATAGAAAAAAGCATCAAAAGGATAAATGCCTCGGTTGACCTCGGCATAAAGACACTCGAAGCCACACAATCGCGGGGGCAGGCCCTTAAGGCTATGAGAGGTTTAATAAATGACGCTCGGTTTGTGCTGGGCCTCAGGAGAAAATTCGGAGATGATGTGCCGGTGGATGAACAGAAAGTTCAAGACTTCCTGAATTCTGTCCAGGCTGAATATGATGCCCTCAGAGTTGCCGGCAGACAGTAGTCTAATTTTTTGTTTATCTCGCCTCAACGGTTCCTGATCCTGTCCTGATTTGGTTTTTTTATTGGTTTTTAGTGGAATTTTGGGCGTTTTTAACCGTTAGCGACAGGTTTAGTTCCTTTTAGGTCGAAATTTTGGATTTTTTCGGATTTTTTCAAAAAGTGAGGGAGTTTTTACAAGTTTTTGAAGGTTTTTACAAAAACGAACGCTGATTTATCCCTTTAACTTCTTTTTACGCTTTTTCTTGAAATACAAATGATGACCTTATAGAATGACCACCGTATGGATACAATTACTACTGAAAGTATCATTAAGACTTCAAGTATAACTCCTTGGCCTAGAAAACTTTATCGTAATGCTGAAGAATTCTGGAGGAATTCGCAAGGGTTTCATTACGCCTACCTTATATACCGCACTTTACGGGGCGACCATAAACGTACTTTTCAACCAGATGCCGTCTTTTATGTTGGTAAATCGCCCGCGGCCTATCTGAAAAATGTGGATGAAATACGCGAAGAAGACGTAGGGCAATGGCAGCGATTTCTCTGGAACCAGGCCATTGTGCCAATGTTAATAATAAAATCCCCTATCAAAGTCAGAGTTTACACCGCTTATTCGCAACCCCAAAAATCAGATAGTACCGAAAAAATACAATCACTTCTTGAAGATACTGCTGACGCATTAAAACTTGATAAGTTGTGGACCGCTATCGAATCCGGCATGATTTACGAACTAAAACCTGAAGCTTTTAAAAGAGAACATGCAGTTGATCAATATTTACTTGATAATTTAAATGCGGCTGGCCAACTTTTAGCTAAAACACAACCAGGAAAAACCAAAGAAGCTAACGAGGAAAATCTGGAATTTGCTCATCATTTTCTTACGCGTTTGTTGTTTGTTTGCTATCTTATTGAAAGAGGGATGATTGGCAAACATTTTAATGATTCTGAACATGAATTTTTGAAAGAACTTCGACCGGCTACTGATGAAAAAAAAGGTTATTTCCTTAAGGACCTTTTTGAAGATCTCAATACCTATTCCAAAAAACGAGAGGCTTTATGCCGTATATTTGGTTATGTAAAACGGACATTTAATGGCAGTTTGTTTCCAGAAAGTATTGCAACAGAAAAGGACAGATATACGGATGATTTTATTAAAATAGTAGATGATTTTCTTCACGGTCATGAACTTAGAACTGGGCAAAAGCTCTTAGGATTTTGGGCGTATGATTTTAGTGTAATTCCGATTGAAACTATCAGCGCAGTATATGAGAGTTTTCTGGGAGAACAAGGAGAAATCAAAGAAGTTCTTGGAGGGAAAAATTCTAAGAGAACAACCGGAGCTTATTATACGCCGTTGCATTTGGTAGAACTGACCGTAGATATCGCTTTGGAAAAAATCAAAAATAAAAAGTCAATCCATAAACTCAAAATACTTGATCCGGCCTGTGGTAGCGGAGTCTTTCTTGTTTCATTATTTGGTCGAATGGCCGAGAGTCTTCGTCGTCAAGAAACTCAGACTAAAGGTATTAATTGGGCACGAAAACTATTACCGAAGTTACATCAGTTATACGGCATAGATATTAGCCAAACAGCTTGTCATATCACATGTTTCAGTCTTTATCTGGCTTTATTAGAGCAGCTTGAACCCAGTGATGTTGAGTACCTCCACGAACATGATGAGAAACTCCCGCCTCTATTAGCAAATACAAGGCCGGATAGCTGGGATACGGTCTATCCTGGTAACTTATTTAATACTGAACTTTCTTTTAAAGAAAAAGATTTTGATATTGTTATCGGTAATCCACCATGGGTAAGCCGGGGAAATCAAAAAGATGAACATTTTCTTAAATGGCTGACTTCTAAAAAAAATACTGATATATATGGCCCTGAAAAACAAATTGCTCATGGCTTTATGTGGGAAGTTCCCAAATATCTTTCTGACTCTGGGATTGCTTGTCTTTTGCTGCCAACTACTGTATTGCTCAATAACCATACTAACCAGTTTCAAAAAGAATGGTTTAAATCTGTTACTGTTGAACGGGTTGTCAATTTTTCAGACCTTCGGTTTATTTTATTTAAAAGCGCAATACATCCGTGCGTTGCAATCAGTTTTAAGTCTGTAAAATCAAATCCTGAGAGTATTATCCGTTATGAATCTCCTAAAACAGATATTCGCAGCCAAAAAGGTGGCCCTGTTTATATTCGCGAGGAAGATACAACTTGCTTGTATTTGAAAGAAATTACATTTGCAGCAGCTAATGATTATGCGCCTACCGTTTGGAAAACTCATTACTGGGGTTCTTGGCGGGATCAGAGACTCTTGTCGCGTTTAATGGATTTTAATAAACTTTCTGACTTGGCCGGCGAAATAGGAAAACATAAAAAATGGATTAAAGGACAGGGCATACAAGTTGGTGGGGGAGATCCAAACCCTGTATGGTGGAAACCTTCAACTTTGTATCTTGATTCCGAAGTAGATTTTGACTTGATAATTTGTAAAGATGATCTTATAACCATAAAACAAGCTGAAATACCCATTGATACTGTACATCGTCCTCGTGATAAAAAATTGTTTATTGGGCCTAAAGTTCTTCTCGCAAAGGGAAGCCGAAGAGTTTTCTTTTGTAATCAAGAAGTTGTTTTCAGA
The DNA here is from genome assembly GCA_964619675.1 of uncultured Planctomycetaceae bacterium. Taxonomy (GTDB): domain Bacteria; phylum Planctomycetota; class Phycisphaerae; order Sedimentisphaerales; family UBA12454; genus JAPLMW01. The sequence goes on from CAZUEO010000003.1 coordinate 85,870, forward strand.
GATACTTTCACGTCTATAACAGGCACCGAAAAAGACACATCTCTTTTACGGTTTCTTGCGGTGGTTTTGAATTCGGATTTAGTTTATTATTATCTGTTTCACACCAATTCAAACTTAGGAATCTATCGCTCCCAAACGTATCCTAATGAGTTTTTATCAGTTCCGTTTTTTCTGCCAGAAAATGCGGTTGCTCCCGATAGGGCTAAGGAAATCGTATCTATAGTCGCAAAACAGGTTGGAGAGTTTGAAAATAGTCTTAAAAATAAGAAATGGTTTGGTGAAGAACAAAAGAGAAAAGATAAGGCCAATAAAATTCGTATAAGACTTGAGCTATTAATTCGCGAATATTATAACGTAGATAAATATGAATCAATGCTTATTGATGACACCTTAAATTTGGCTGTCAAAAGTTTCCACCCTAGAGAAAACACAGCAAAAGCAAAAATTCCAACTCTTGTGGATGTTAATGATGAACAGGCAAAAGAATATGTAAATACGCTTTGTGAAATGCTTAATAATTTTGGCGAAGGAAGTAATTTCAAGGTCAATGGAGAAATCATAAAAGGGCAACCTTATTCTGTTGTCCAAATATCTTTGGCAGAAACAATTGATCGAAATGTGCCTGTTTTAGATGCAAATAAAAAACTTGAGCAGACTTTCGAAAAAATGAAAACGCTCCTGCAGAATAAACAGGGGCGGTTTGTATTCTGCCAGAACTTAAAAGTTTTTGACGGTGATAATCTTTATATCTTAAAACCTATGCAAATGCGGTTTTGGTCTCGCACAGCAGCCTTAAATGATGCAGATGAGATTGCCGGTGCTATTCTGAATTCGAGGGAGAAAAATAAATAAATGGCAACAGATGGCAATAAGGCTCTTTGGGCAGAAACATTCGACCCTGGCCAGATTCTAAAAGTTCTTCAACTTGTTCTTGATTCTTGGAGGTCTTTTAAAATCCCCTTAAAGCTATTGGAAGTACCCATCACACGAAAATTCTGCGCTCATCTTAGAAATAATCGAGATAAATCAATTCATTTCTTTCGTATTGACTGGGAATCCACTGAACTTGATGATAAAGGCCAAGAACTAGGAAGGATTGATCTGAAGTTTTCCCAAGGTTATGACGAAAAAGTTTGTTTTTCCATTGAATGTAAACGCCTTAGGGTTAATTTCGATAGTGGGTTTGATTCATTAGCAAACGAATATGTAGAAGATGGAATGTATAGATACTTTAATGGCCAATATGCGACAGGGCTGGATAAAGGCGGAATGCTTGGTTACGTAATGGATGGTGAAGTAAATAAAGCTATTGAAAACGTTCGCAAAGCGGTTGAAGGTCGCAGGCTTGATTTACATATGGAACAAGATGGCACTCTTTGCAACTGCTCTATATTAGCTTCCAAACAGGTAAAAGAAACTTTTCATAATCATGGCCCTGAAAATAAATTTCATATTTATCATATTTTCCTTCCCGTAAAAGCTGCGTAAATCCGTGTCTAAAAGAAAGCTTCCTTGTCGAAATTACGATGAGTAGAAAAGAAAATTGTCTGCATTGATAATGACCCACCCCCATTTATTGTATCATTATGAATTGGAGTATCCTGCGTTAATTAGTCCTTCCTCCCCCATTTGGCGACTTGCTTGATTTCTCCTTTGTCCATGCCCCATATTCTATTTCAGTTCTGCTCACCAGTATTGCAGCAGAAGCGTTGGAAGACCGAGACCGATTGCGACCCCGTAGATATAATCAAACCAGACGACTCTCAGGCCGTTGGCGATGTAGATAGCAATAACCAGCGGCAGGCTTATTATTGCCAGCGGGTGAAGGGTGACTGCGGCCTTCTTGGCCTGCTGAAACAGCAGGTGTGCATCGCCGATGGACGGAAACGCGTGCATCCCTATGGAAATGCCCAGCCACAGCAGGACATAATAAAACTTGTTCACCACGCCGAATATGCGCATTGGAATCAGCACCGGGAAGCAGATAATTATGCAGAGCAGTGAGTTAACGATAAACGGCCCGACTGAAATAAGAAACGTCGTTGTAAAGTTGTTTGTCTCTTCGTGTACAACATATCCTGCAGGGTCGCCGAAGCGGAAAAAACAAAAATCCAATACCGCAACGCCTCTCAGCCGGCACAGCAGCATATGCGCAAATTCGTGCACAATCACGCCCGGGAAGGTTAAAACAGTTATAATATATCCCGGAATTAAAAACATACTTACTCCTTTGCCGGCTCTTTCCAGCCGTCGGGAAATCTTTTCTGAAACTCGCTGCGCGTGATAATCTCGCGGGAATAGAGACGATGAAGAATTCTCCGTTCGTATTCACTGAAATACGGGTCTGCTTTTGAAAGCGTTTTTGCCTTGTCCAGAATCTCGAGCGATTTTTTTCTGAACTGCTCGTCGCCTGTTACGGCAAATTTGCATGCGTAGGCCGAGGCAACCTGACCGCAGTTGGTAACGTCATCGGGGTTTATGTTGTAATTTTCAATCGCCATGGCCAAAAATCGGTCGTAGTCTTTGTTGTCGAATGCCACGCCAATTTCTGCTGCTATTGCAAGCTGGTCCAGTGTTTCATTTAATCCCTGCGGCAGCGATGAACTCCGGCACGAGTTAATCACTTCCAGCGCCTCTGCGGGCCTGTCCTGCCCCAGCAGCAGAATCGACTGGTAAAGGGCTGCCATTGCGAGAAGTTCGCTGTTTTCCGGGACGTGCGCGGATGCCGAATCCATCAGTTCTGCGGCTTTTTCAAGGTCGTTTTTGTAAAAAGCCCTGACTGAACTTCTCATCTCGACGTAGGCCTGTATAAACCTTATATTCCAGACCAGTGCGCAAGCGACCAGGGCAAACATAATGAAAAGAAAAACCTTGACCCAGTGAGGAAAAGGACGGTGTCTGAAAAAAGTCTCGCACTGCAGGCACACGGGCAGTCCTGCAAGCATAGGCAGATGCTGCTGGTTATGGTCTTTTCCACAGTTAAAGCATATTGTAGGGTCGATTTGCTGCTTAACAGATTTGATGTCGATGTCTTTTTGCTCCGAGGCGGCTTGCTCGCCGCAGACCCTGCACAAGACGACAGCGTTTATCCTGAATGTCTCATTCATCGGAAATTGTTGGCCGCAATTTTCACACTTGACTGTCTGCATTAGCCGAGTCCCTGAACCTTATTTACAATGGAATAATAGAGTTGTCACTAAAAAAAATCCTGATTTTAAATTTCCTTATGACTGTAAATTAATTCTTGACAATAGCCGATATGTATATTATACTTGTTAAATTACAGGCTTGTCCGCTTTGAGGCGGAAAGTTGTCCCTGAGACACGCGTAGTGCTGTGATTATGGCGCTGCGGCAGGACGCAAATCCTGGTTCGACAGGCTGTGAGAGTTCGTTGCCTTACGGTCGGCCGGTCAGAAATGCCCAAAAGAGCCGCGGTTAGCTGGAATAACTGAATAGTTTATCAGGAGTAAAAAAATGAAGAAAAATCCTTCACAGGACAGTTCCCGCCAAAGTCCATCCGATTTTCCCATCAAGACCGGTGCTGAAATTATCGTCGAAACGTTGATTGAGCAGGGTGCCGATACAATTTTCGGTTATCCCGGCGGGGTTGTATTACCCTTGTTTGACAGACTCTATGATGCGCCTATCAGGTTTATTATTCCTCGCCACGAACAAGGTGGCACCCATATGGCGGATGGCTACGCACGAGCAAGCGGTAAAGTCGGAGTTATTATTGTCACAAGTGGGCCGGGCGCGTGCAATCTTACTACAGGTATTGCAAATGCGATGATGGATTCTGTGCCGATAGTTGCGCTGACAGGACAGGTTCGAACAGAACTTATCGGCAACGATGCATTTCAAGAAGCCGACACAACCGGTATTACCAGGCCGATTACTAAGCATAATATGATTGTTAAAGATGTTAAAGACCTGCAACAGATGATTCGTGAGGCGTTCTATATCGCCAAAACCGGCCGGCCAGGGCCGGTGCTTATTGATATTCCTGTCGATATTGAAGTTGCCAAATGTCAGTTACAACCTCTAAAGGAAATCAGTCTGCCAGGCTATAAGCCTCCGCAGAAGGGCCATCTGCGCCAGATAAAAATGGCGGCACAGGCTATAGACAAATCTGACAAACCCGTGCTTTATGCCGGCGGCGGAGTTATTGCCGCCGATGCCGCTAAAGAACTGCACTCCTTTGCACAGAAAGCCAATCTGCCTGTAACAACGACACTCCTTGGGCTCGGCAGCTACGACCAGAGCCGGCCGGAGTCGCTCGATATGCTGGGTATGCACGGCACAGCTTATGCCAATTTTGCAGTTCAGGAATGCGACCTGCTAATCGCGGTCGGTGCGCGTTTTGACGACAGGGTAACAGGCAAAGTCAAGACCTTTGCGCCTAATGCGAAAATCATTCATATCGATATCGACCCGAGCAGCATCAGCAAAAATGTCGCTGTCAATATACCTGTCGTCGGCGATGCGAAGTTTATCCTTGCCGAGCTGGCAAAAGAAGTTAAACATAAGGAAAGAAAAGAATGGTTTGACAAAATCGCGGACTGGAAAAGACGTTACCCGCTGCGATACGACACGAGAAGTGCTGGTTTAAAGCCGCAATATGTTATTGAACAGCTTTGCGAGGCTGCAAAATCAGAGGCTATAGTTGTTACCGGCGTCGGTCAGCATCAGATGTGGACTGCCCAGTTTTATAAGCATAGTAAGCCGAGGCACTTTATAACCTCTGGCGGGCTCGGCACTATGGGCTTCGGACTGCCTGCTGCGATAGGTGCTCAGGTTGCCAGGCCGGATGCTCTGGTTATCGCTATTGACGGCGACTGCAGCTTTAATATGACCCTTACCGAAATCAGTACAGCAGTCCAGTACGAATTGCCCATAAAAGTCTGCATCATCAATAACGGTTATATGGGAATGGTCCGTCAGTGGCAGGAACTGTTTTACAACAAGAGATACTCGAAAACCCATATAGACAATCCGGAATTTGCCGTTGTTGCGCAGGCTCTTGGCGCAGTTGGAATTGCCGTTGAGAAAAAAAGCGAAGTCAAATCCGCTATCGCAAAAATGCTTGCGGAAAAGAAGCCCTGCATTGTCGATTTCAAAGTCGAACGCGAAGAAAACGTCTGGCCGATGGTCGCGGCAGGAAAGAGCCTGCATGAAATGGACGGACTCGATATCTTCGAAAGTATGGCATAGAGAAGTTATCAGTTATCAGTTATCAGTTATCGGTTATCGGTTAAATTTTGCCGAAAGGGCAGAAAGATGAAACATATAATAAGCGCATTGGTTCAGAACAAGCCCGGCGTGCTGGCTCACGTGGCAGGGATGTTCGCGGCAAGGGCCTTTAATATCGATTCACTCGCTGTTGGCAGAACCGACGACCCTGCTCTTAGCAGAATGACGATAGTCGTTGTCGGAGACGATAAAGTGGTCGAGCAGGTCCGCAAACAGCTTGCAAAGGTTATAGATGTCGTAAAAGTGCAGGATTTCTCAGGCAGAGAAGTAATAGCACGGGACCTGATGTTAATATGCGTTCATATACCGCCTGAGAAACGGCCTGAGATACTTGCGCTTGTCGAGATGTTCAAGGCAAAGGTTGTCGATATAGGCCAGAGATTTGTTATGGTTGAAGTAGTCGGGCCGGAAGATAAAATCGAGGCCTTTGTCGAGGCCTGCAGGCCTTATGGCGTGAAAAATCTGGCGCGAACAGGTACAGTAGCGATGGGCAGATTCGATAGGCAGGAAGTCGCAGATAACGAATAAGAACACAGAACTCAGAAGAAAAGTTATCAGCAACTCAGTTATCAGTTATCGGCAATTCACCACAGACCTGTCCCGAGCGCAGCCGAGGGAGCCACGGAGATGTGAAAAATTCCGAATTACAAAGCACGAATTCCAAATCAATGTTGAATTACCGAAATTTAAAATTGAACGCTGCGATAATTAGTCGCCAGTTGCTGGTCGTTAGTCGCTAGTAAATAATATCAAAAATCAAATATAAAAATGACAGTTGCTGACGAGGGCTGCGATGAGGAACAGACAGAATTACGCAGTCCCTAAAGGACGGAGTAAAAATAAAAGATTACCGAACCGAAGGCAGCAACTGCAACCATCGCAACGCTACGCGAATGTTTTTTCAATAGAACCAACGGCCGCTAACTTTTCACCACAGAGAACTCAGAGAAAGAAGTAATTATAAAAAAATAGGTGCGGGGTTTTCTTTTTCAGGTTTTCAACAGCCCCACTGTCCTTATTTATTTTGATTTTATTTTTTTCTTATTTCTTCAAGTGTGTCGTGAATGCGAAAAATTACAACTAACCATTCGCAAGCTATACGAATACCAACCACATTTATTAGCCAAAAGAGAATAGCAATTGCCAATGTCAACAATTTTGAATGTGTAGTAGAATAATCAGAAGATGTTGCCCATAACAAAGCACCCAAACCGGTTATAGTACACCATACCGGGAAAATCACAATAATAAGTTTTGTTGTCAACATTACGCGAAAAGTCCAAAAATCTTTGGAGAGTTTACTGAGGCTATTCTCGTCATATATGTTTTTACCACTCGCAAGGAAAGATTGATTACACTTTGAGCATTTTACTGTTTTACCCACATAAATATCAGGAACATCAAAGGTTATGATACACTGTGGACATTGAACTTTCATATTCTCTCCTTTCAAATCATAAAATATTTTTTATACTGGTTTTGTATAAGAAGATGATATTTTAAAATATCATTCCTACGGTTGGATAAATTGTATCAAACAATAAATAACTACTCATTTTGTAGTATTTCAAAATTTAACTGGATCCGTTGTTGCCCCTCAAGGAAACGGAGAAATTATATCCTTAAATTCGGTGAAAAACAAGGGAAAATAGCGTAGAGCGGACAGCGTATAGCGTATAGGGGATAGGGATTATTTGCAAATTTTCAGTCTATATCGTATAATATATATGTGAGCGGGTAATTCCTGCGGTGGGTGACTTGAGCACCGGCGTGGACGCGTGTGCGGCTGGACTTAAGGGACATCGGCATTGCAGGCGCCGCTTTTTTTATGCGCTCAAATATTACAAATCTTCAATTCAATTCAGTATTTGCGATAGCCTTAAATTGGGCGGGAAACAAGGGAAAATAGCGTAGAGCGTATAGGGTTTAGGGGATAGATTACCGGCAACGGGTCCGTGAAATCTATTAAAAAACAGATTTCTCCGCTTCCCCCCGCCTTCGCGGGGGTTCGGTCGAAATGACATTTCTACAAAGCAATTTAATTATTGAGTGTCAGCCGTTTTCTCAGCACCTCATATATCATCCAAAAACTGAGTATTGACAGCAATGCCCATGAAGCGAGGAAAAACAAGACCTCAAATATACTCGCATTCCTTGCAATATCGCCGGCTGTTATTAGTATAATGCCGAATATCAGCCAGCTTAAAGAAATCAATGCTGAAATTATGTAAAGAATCGAAAGATGCAAAGGGTTCTGTTTTGCCCACTGAGCCAGAAAAGATAAACAGGATTCGTTATGCAGTAACCTTTCTTTTGCCGTTCTAAGATACAAAAGGCATACCAGCCAAAGAGAAGATACGGTGCAGGACCCGAAAAATATCGCTGTATATATAATTATATCCCGCTTCTTTTGTCCGCTATTGTCCGGCATAAAATCAATACATAGACTTTCTTTCTGCCAGCCTTCAAGTGCTGCTCCGGATTCGAGCTGGTCGCGCTCCTGCGGTGTTATTGTCTTTTTAGGGCCTGTATTAAACGTTTTAAGCTCAAAAGGATAGATATTCCCAAAAATTCCCCCTGGTATTTGAATGAGAAGATATTTGGTGTGGTCTAACGGCCTGACATTAAATGTGATTGTGAATAATTTCTCCTCTTGCGGTCTTAGACTTTTACAATGTGTGGGAGACAGACCCGTAACGTTAAGGTCATTGCCGAAATTATCCATTACATAAATCCCAAAAACGTATCTGCTGGGTTTTAGGATTTTGTTTTTGGCTAATACTTTTACATTTAATGCTATGTAAAATTGGTCCGCTTTGCGGTATATCTGATTAATAGAAATTGAGACATCGTTTTCACGATAAGTGTCTGAAGTGTACAGCGGTAATGGAGAGCTACTATCAAGGCCTGCTGATGCGGCTGTGTAAATAACAAATACCGCTACAGCCGACAAGAACAAGAATATATATGTCTTCTTCGTTCTCACTTCCGCAACTCCTCGCAGCTTGCCCGTGAGATACGCAGTTATCTCAATTCGGAGCCAGCCGCATAATATATATTATATCCAGTTTTTTTTAGGATTCAACAAAATTCTGGTTGTATTTATCCGAATAGTGTTTTAAGGCCCCGCAATGAGGCCATCCGACCCCCGGCTTTTCGAAAATAAACCACGCAGTTAGGGTTAACCGACGGAATAAAACCCCCCGATATAGCCAGGCAAAAACAATACCAATTTTATCCACAAATGGGAAAACCCAGTGGATTTTTTACAAAACGCGCAAAAAAAAACGTGCGCGTTTTGAAAATCTTAAAAAAATTTTGCCCTTATTTGACAAGGGTTTATGAAAAATCGACCCAGAATTTTTGCCGATTTTTTTGTAAAAACGCGCATTTTTTCAGGTAATACGGAGGGGGATGCTGGCCTGAAAGGCCAACATAGAGCAATCGAGAATCGAAAGTCGAGAGTTGAAATCCAGAATTCTCGATTGCGGTCAAATTTCGATTGTCGATTTTCGAAAAAAGGCAAATAGAAAGTCGGAAAGAATTGAAAAATGAACATTGAAGATTGAAAATTTGGAGAATTAGCTAAAGGTGGAGAAATTTACTATGTCAAAAATTAATCTTGCAATCCCGATTCCAACATTCATCGAAAGCATCGTCATTTATTTTCTGCTGCGCTACAGGAAAAAGCATTGCGGCTATCCTTTTCGGAAAATCAGATTAATTCAGGCAAACCGCAGAGCAAAACCCATTTGTGCGAAAGTTGACCCGGACGATTATCAGACAGTTTCACAATACAATTGGCATCTTTATGAAAGCATCAGCAGAAATTACTATGCCGTCCGGTATGAAGAAAGAAGATATATTAAAATGCACAGGGTTATTATGAACGCTCCTAAAGGTGTCATTGTTGACCATAAGGACGGGGATGGACTAAATAACACTAAAGATAATCTGCGTTTTGCGACATATGCCCAAAACAGCTACAACAAAAAGACAGGCAAAAACGGGAGTTCCAGATACAGAGGCGTCCATTTAATAAAAGAAACAGGAAAATACAGGGCAAAAATAAGTTATAATAGAATACGCAAACATTTAGGATATTTCGAAACGGAAGAAGATGCAGCGAGGGCGTATGACCGGGCTGCCAAAATTTATCACGGCGAATTCGCCATCCTGAACTTTGAGGACGTAACGAATCCCATTGCCAAATCGGCAGAAAACGAACCCTGCCCCCCGCATACGCGAGGGTAAACTCCGTGTTGGCAGGGCTAACCGATAATAAATAAATTCACTTGCAAAAGAGGCAGTTTAGGGGTAAAAGCATACGAAATATGCGATAATCAATAATTGGATTAGGAGATTTTGAAAATGGCAAAGATATATTATCGAAAGGATGCCCCAATCGGGCCGCTTAAGGGCAAAAAAGTAGCAGTAATCGGGTACGGCAGCCAGGGACACGCACACAGCCTGAACCTGCGGGACAGCGGTATCAAAGTGGCTGTTGCAGAACTTAAAGGCACCGCTAACTATAAACTCGCACAAAAGCACAAGTTCAAGCCGGGCGATATAAAGACGGCTATGAAAGGGGCGAGTTTGATAATCGTAACTGTGCCTGATGAAATGCAGGCTAAAGTTTATCAAGCCCTGATTAAGCCGAACCTCAAAGCGGGACAAACGCTCGGGTTCTGTCACGGCTTTAATATCCATTTTAAATACATTGTGCCGCCAGGGAATGTGAACGTTGTTATGATTGCGCCGAAGGGGCCGGGACATCTTGTACGCAGCGAATATGAAAAGGGCGGCGGTGTACCCTGTCTTGTGGCTGTCAAGCAGGATGCGACCGGAAACGCAAAGAAAATCGCGCTTGCCTGGGGCAACGGTATCGGCGGAGCAAGGGCGGGTATCATACAGACCACCTACAAGGAAGAAACCGAGACAGATTTGTTCGGCGAGCAGGTAGTTTTGTGCGGCGGGCTTACTTCGCTGGTTAAGGCAGGATTCGAAACGCTCGTCAAGGCGGGTTATCAGCCTGAGATTGCCTATTTCGAATGTATGCACGAGGTAAAACTTATCGTTGACCTTATGTATCAGGGCGGGATGAGTTATATGAGGTATTCAATTTCAAATACTGCGGAATACGGCGACTTGACGAGAGGGCCGAAAATCATAACCGACAGGACGAGAGCCGAGATGAAAAAAATCCTGGCTGATATCAGGAGCGGGAAATTTGCAAGAGAATGGGTAAATGAATACAAAAGCGGTATGAAAAAATTCAACGCGCTCTACAAAAAAGACTATAACTGCAGGCTTGAAAAGGTCGGGCGAAACTTGCGAAAAATGATGAAATGGATTAACACGAAAGAAGTATAACAAGAAAATAAAAAATCAAAAATAAAAATTAAGGAATCCCGATAAATCGGGATGATTATTTTTATGGAAAACAAAACCTTACGAATCTTAAATTGTTTGTTGTTTTATAGTGTTGTTCCAGCCGTATTGTTTTGCGCGAGCTGCGGGGTTGAAGAGCCGCTTGAGAGGGTTAGGCCTGAGCCAAGGCCTTATACAAAGCAGCTACCCAATGCTTATGACAGAATCGCTCTCGGCAGGAGCACAAGCGCCGATGTGCTGGAGAGTATAAAACAATATAAGCAGGAATTTATAAGCCAGAGCGAAAGCGTCATTGCCAGCTACGGAGAAAAGAAAAAAACCTATCAGTTCTGGCTGACTATGGCTGCCTTTGACGAAGAAGAATTTACCGTGACGAGAAAATATTTCCTGACGGTTGATGAAAAGCCGTGGCACATTGCCGCCGAAGGACAGAAGCTGCGGTTTGATACCGAGATGATTCTTGACGAAGAAACTTTATCGGAGGCTTATACGAGCGAAAATCAAAAGCGGATTGCAATACTGAAAAAGGTGCTCCAGAACACGCGCGACGACATTTCGCAGATTCGCCAGGAGAGCAAAATTCCCGATACGGCGGTAATGATGATAAATCAGATGCTCGAAAGAATACTTTACGTGCTGAGTCAGTCGCCTGCCCTTGCGGAAAAACTCGACCGGCCGGAAGGCTTGGAGTTCGACCATCTGACGATGGGCAAGGGACGAGTGGGAATGAAACTTGAAGATGAAAATGTTGCCGTAGTCAGGATAAGAATCGGCAGATTGTGGCAGATATGGAAGAAAAAGTAAAATTACCGCCTTGGGCGGCGGGGGCTAAATGGTTTTATTGCAATTTGGCCGGGGAACAGATTTTTTCCTGAATATTTTCAAGCCTTCCAAAGCAAATTAGCTCGTCATCGAGTGAAAATATTGTGTTCGGAGAGGGATTGGGTATTGTTTCGTGCCCCCTTACGACGGCAAGAACAGTTATGTCATAGCTTCTCAGTTTTGATTCAATCAGCGTTTTGGCCAGTATCGGACTATCTTCACGAATTGTTATCCTCGATACGCCATAGCCGCCTGTTGCTATTAAAAGCTCCTCGAAGGTTACAGGTTTTATCATTTCCTGTTTTAAAACGAATTTTCTAAGCAGGCCTGTCAGATGCCGAGTAAAGCTCCTGTTGGTGAACAACTTATATATTATTAAAAGCAGCAGTATAATAACAGCAAGATTGACCCAGGGCAGATGTTCGGCGGGGATAATGTTCTTAAGAAAAGGCAATGAGACCTTCGTGCCTGCAGCGCCCGGCCTTAAAGAGTTCGCGAAGGTTGCTATCATAGTTACAAGTCCCGCGTTGCCGAAAACTATGAGCATCGAAGCAATTTTACGTCTTTGAGGATTTGAAACAATCAGCTCGGATTCTTTCGTCGTAAAGCCGGTGCCTGAAAAGCAGCTTAGAGACTGAAATTCAGCCAGCGACCACTCGAGCCCTGTAAGCTGAAAAGCAACCGCTCCGATGCGGACAATAATAAAGGATATTAAAATGACTATAATGAAAAGTATAAGGTTCATAGTTATATTCCTTCTGACGAGATTTCGGTGCTGTTAAAGCCAGTTCTTCCTTTTAAACATAAAGAGCATCGCTGCAATAATGGCTATTATTATAATCCAGAAACCTGCCGGGTACATCCACCTGGAATGCAGCTCGGGCATATGCTCGAAGTTCATTCCATAAACGCCTGCGATAAAACCGAGGGGAATAAATATAGTGGCTATTATCGTCAGGACCTTCATTACCGAATTCATTCTGTTACTGACCCCTGAAAGGTATAAGTCCATCATGCCGGAGGCCATATCGCGAAAACTTTCCAGCGTGTCAATAATCTGTATCGTATGGTCGTAAACATCGCTAAAGTATATTTCCGTATTTTTGGTTATCTGTGCCGTTTCACTTTTTCTGAGACTGTTGACGACTTCGCGCAGCGGCCAGATGGATTTTCTCAGGATAATCAGTTCGCGTTTTATCGAATGGATTTTCCGCACGGTTTTTTCCGTCGGGTCTGAAACGACTTCGTCCTCGAGTGATTCTATTATTTCGCCGAGTTTTTCGAGTATCACAAAATAATTGTCAACTATTGCGTCAATGAGCGAATAGACAAGGTAATCGGCCTCCATTTTTCTAATGCGTCCCTTGGCCTGGCGAATGCGCTCGCGAATAAAGTCAAATACGTCTCCGGGCCTTTCCTGAAAGGACAGGACGAAGTTACCGCCCAAAATCAGGCTGACCTGCTCGCCGTCAATGGTTTTGTCCGCATCGTTAAACGTCAGCATTTTGAGAACAACAAAGATATAATTTTCAAATGTCTCAATTTTGGGTCTCTGGTCCGTATTGACAATATCCTCGAGAGTCAGAGGATGAATGTTGAAGAAGCGGCCTGCCTGCTCGATTGTGCCCATATCATCAAGGCCGTCGATGTTCAGCCAGGTAACGGATGCTCTTTCCTTGAGGTCGCGGCACTGCTCAATGCTGCTTAGCTGTTTTTCCTGAAAGTCATCGTTATTATAGTCAATGACGGTGATTTTTACGTCGCCTGTTCCTGCCCGGCCTATGTGGACGAGGGTTCCCGGCAGCAGACCTGATTTTTGGGAGCGTTTTTTGAACAGTTTTTTCATTATTTATGCAGATTATTTGAATACCGGCTGATTGTCAAGCAATGAGTCCCTGCAAAAGTTTGAAAAAATCTCAGGCAGCAGGAGTCGAGTCGGCAAAGGATTTTATTTCTTCTATCTTAACCTTTAAACTTCGACGGGGCAAAGTCCGTTTTGCGGCTGCCTGAGGCGGCCATCCATGGCCGCATTATTTACAGAAGAAACAGCAGTTTGGCGGATATTCGGCCGAGGCTGCAACTGCTGCTGTGCAGAAAAAATCGCCTGTGTCTGGAAAAGGACAAGAAACCTGATGAAATCGGCAGGCACACAGCGAAAGCCGGCAGCAAGTATTTTTTCTTCCACCATTGAAGCAACTGTTCTTGCCGTGGTTCTGTCGAGATTATACTCAGTAATAAGATCGTTAATAATTTTAGATTTATTCCAGCAATCTTCCGGCTGTATCGCCGTGCTCCTGCGCAATCTGACGGCATCAGAAAACTTTTTAATGTCGGATTTTATTACTTTAAGCCTTGTCCTTAAAAGGTCGCGTTTATAGTGGTATTCGGCAAGATTGACAGCAGCAACATCGTGCCCGGTGGACGAGAGAACAGCCTGAATTATCGACAAAATCGCATTGCTTGTGATTTTATTCGAGCCGTATTTGCCGTACAGGTAAAACGTAACGGCTTCGGCAAGCTCGCGTGCAACAGAGGTATCCGCAGGCTGGGCAAAGGCATTGACAAACGCCGCAAGTACCTTTGTGTGCAGGTACCCTTCCTCTGTACCATCAGCTTTTATTACTTTTAGCTGCATCACACCATTCTTTCGACTGCGCTCAAGACAGGCTTTATTTAGATATTTTCAGTCTGTAAACAGCTTTGGCTGATTTATATTATCAGGTTCCAGAATTGCCTGACTTACTTCATTTATAAATTCGCCTGCATCTGTGAATTGCCGATAAACGCTTGCGAAGCGAATATATGCCACCTTGTCAACGGCTTTCAGATGCCTCATCGTGCTTTGGCCGATAAACTTTGAATTCACTTCCTTATCAGAATGCCTGAATATGTCTTCTTCAATCTTGTCGGTAATCTGCTGTATCTGTTCGGCAGAAACCGGTCTTTTGTAGCAGGCCTTCTGCAGGCCGGTAATTACCTTTTCCCTCTCGTAGGGAACGCGCGAGTTATCTTTTTTGATAACATTAAGTTTAAAGCTTTCACTAACTTTTTCATAAGTTGTAAACCTTCTGCGACAAGCCAGGCAATGACGCCGCCGACGAATTACCCGGCCCGCCTCGCTTGAGCGCGAGTCGATAACCTTGTCACGGTTTTCCTTGCAATATGGACATTTCACGTTTCTTTTTCTGCCATTAACACCACAATATTTTGAGCCGAGGCTATTCTAAACCCCATATATAGTATGTCAATCAAAAATATTTAAAAATTTTGCTTACAGCTGGTCGGGATTGTTAGTAAATTTTTTTATTTTTCTTAAAGCAGGTGAGTTAATAGGGTAACAGCAAGTGTTATGAAGAATTCACAGGAAATAAAGAGGAGATAAGAAAGTAAGATAAGGATGTGCCAGAGCGCATAAAAAAGGTCTCTGCGTCCCCTAACGACAGAGACCCAAGATCAATATATGAGCAGTCCCCCCACAGAAATTGATAAAATCGGGACACGTTACGGTTTTAGACGGCCGGGACAGGCCGGCCTTACTTTTTAATGTGTCCCTGTCAGTTTTACTTGCTGTGCTGCAGCAAAGAGCACGTAACCTCGGCGAAGGCGGCTAAATTTTATTTTTCAAATCCCGACAGGTCGGGATTTTCAATTTCGCCTGCCCTGGTTATTCCCCCCAAGGCAGGAAGCACAAGTTAAAGGAGGAGAGAAGAAGTCAATTTTGTCAGCGATTTTTTCTTATTATTACTATACTTTCAAAGCATAAGAAATAAGTTCAACAAAAGCAAATTAGCCGGAATTTCTTTATTTATCAAAGCTCCTGCAAGCTTTTCAGTTACCACCTGCCCTGGTTCATCCCCCCAAGGCAGGAGCACAAATAGTAGAAGGAGATAAGGAGTCCTTTTCACATCTTTTCTTGTCTCCATTAAAAATATAAGAAATGAAGTGTAAAGAGGCAAATCGGGCATAATAAATTTTAATGCGGCAGTGAAAGACGTGAAATAGCGGCATTATGGGACGTTTTTTCAGCCTTTGGCTTTGGCGTACCAGTCAGGGTCGCCGGCAAGTTTTTCCTTTGCCTCGGCTGTCATCATTGAAAAGGCCGGCTGCGTTGACTGCCAGGAACGCTTTTTGAAATCTCCATCCCTCATCTTTTCCACCTCGGCGGCAGCGTCCCTGAAATAGCTGCCGTAGATGTGCAGCGAATCTGTTATATCAACGTATCTGCCGACTTTGACGGGTCTGGCGATTTTTCTGGCTATTTTTTCCGCAACGATTCTCTGTAAATCAGTCAGGGCATATACGTTCATAAACCAGGCCTTGTAAAGGTCTCTGCTCCGCCAGTGAGTGTTCATATTCAGGCTGAAAGTCCCATCGGGATTTTCAATCAGTCTGCACCATATCCGCTGCAGACAGGGCGGGTCGTCGGTTTTTATATCGGCGGTGGGCATCCAGGTAATTGCCTGTGCCCGCCTTGTATATGCGGTAGCCGCCAAAGAGTCGATTATGTATTGAATCTGATTGACCTTTGCAAAAGGTCTGGGCGATTTGGAGTTTCTGATGTCTTCGATGGGGCAATATGCGAAAAGCCTTTCATGATATGTATAAGTCCATTTTCCTGCTGCGGGGTCAATCCAGTGGTCGTGAATGCCGTCAACCACTTCCTGCCGGTAGGCTTCAAGCTCTGCCGGTCCGCCCGGGAAATTTTTGTGTATTCGGGGCTCGGCAAAAGGGTCGGTTACCGTAATCATCACAGTGGCATCCCTGCTGGGCGGGTCGTCAGGTTTGTCATACTGGGTTTTTATTTCAAGGCCGTTGTCCCAAACGGCCAGAACCGCTGCTTCCCATGCTTCGGGCAGACAGCCGGCCTCGATGGAAATTACGGGTATATTGCTCATTTAACCTCCGTGTCTTTTTAAAGTCCCAGCTCCTCATCGGTAAGATTATATTGCTGACGATGATCTTCGGGCACATTGCGCAAGAGCATCTGTGCTTCCCGTGCATATTTTGTGTTGGGATAATCCCTCATTACCTGTCTGCACCACTCGATAGGGTTACGATATGTGTGCGAGGGGAGTCTGTTGCCGATTTGAAGAAAAGTTCTGGCGTTTGAGAGGAGTTTTTCCGCCTGATAGTTGTCGGCGGCAGAAAAGACATCATCGTCCTGCTGCTGTGTTTCCGCTGGCGGTGGCGGAGGCAGCGCGGTATTTGCATCCATTTGAGGCGATATTTGATGCTGTTGAGTATTTAAAGCAGCCTTATTTGCATCGGCAGTCGATAAGGTCGGCGATGTATTTGGCTCTGCAGGTATATGCCTGGCGGGTTCGGCATTATCAGGCGGTTTGTTTGGTTCATTGGGTTCTGCGAACTCCAGCGGATTTTGCAGAATGCTGTTAATAACCATCTGCGGCAGAAAGCCTTCAATACCACCGGCATATCTGGTAGTGCTGTCGGGTGCGATAATCAATAAAATCGGCTTGTCAAAACCGTCGCCAAGATACGAAAGCATTTTCTGCTGCTCCTGCGGGGAAAGAATAAATGTCTGCCAGGTCTGGGGATTCTTGTTGAGCCAGTTAGCAAGATTTTTCATTTTCGCGGGGTCGTTGAAGTCGTTGAGATTGATTCCTGTAAAGGCGATTTTTTTGTTTTCTGCGAACTGGGTCTGCAGTTTTGAAAATTCTTCAAGCTCAGGTATCGGCTTGGCAACAGGCTCAGGAGGCAGATATTGGGGAATATTTAGCTCCTGCGGAGATTTGTTCGGCTCATTTGTTTCAGGCGGTATTACCACTTCTATCGGAGCAAAACTATCAAGCTCATTAGCGTCAATTTTCCACAGCAGTGTACAGATAAGCCGGCCTGCAGGCTGCCAGGCCGCCATGTTGGCTTCAACAGGCTCGGGATGAAAATCAAAAACTTTGCTGAGCAGCTCTATCCTGACGGCGTTTACGTCAAGCTGAATGTCATCTTTGCTGGCCTGATAATAAGACGAACTGTCAGGTTCGTCAGTTTGCGGGCCCCGCCGGTCATTAGAACTCTGCTGCGTTAATGCTTCGATTACAGATGTGTAATCCTTGTAAATTATAGAAAGGGCAAGACGCGTTTTAATACTGCCTGGATTTTTGTGGGCAATCTTCTGGGCAGAGGCAGCCTGTTTGGCCGCCCTGTTCTGCTTGTCATCGAAATAGTAAACCCATGCCGACAAAATGTGATAAGTAGCCTTTTGTGAATCATTAAATACCGGCAGATACTTCCTGTTTCTTGCGATGGTTTTGAGAAATTCTCTAAGGTCCGGCTCCGAAGGCGCTTGAGCAGAGTTGACGTATGGCAGAATTTCCTGATATTTGGCCGAGACTTCGGTTGAGGCACTCGAGGCCTCCTGTTCAAGCATCTGTCTTCGCTCCTGAGGGGTTAATCGCTTTATGCTGCGGGTTTCTGCAGATCGGGCAGGCGGCGCAAAGGCTTTGGATGTTATCACGACAGAAAAAACAATTAAAAAACTAATAATTTTAAGATTGCTGAATTTTCTCATAATTTGTCCGCTTTTCCCTTAAAATAGCCATATAATATAATACCATAATACCAGCTAAATGTTTTGATGAAAAGTCAAAAAATACAGCGGCAAAAAGGTATTTGACAATCTGGCTTCCTAATCCATAATATCTGTAATTTATTGAGATTACGATGTTTACAGGACTTATAGAGTCTGTTTGTAGGGTAAGTACTGCTGTCGGCAGAATAGGCGGTATGAGACTGGGCATAGACCTCGGCCAGGCTGTGAAGGGCGGTGACAGCATCGCTGTTAACGGCGTGTGTCTGACTGTCGCCGGCCTGAAAGGGACTGTCGCAGAATTTGATGTAAGCGCCGAGACGCTGTCAAAGACAATGCTGGGCGGATTAAAAACCAGCTCACAGGTGAATATAGAAAGAGCCGTGCAGGCAGCAGACAGGTTCGGCGGACATTTTGTGCAGGGACATATTGACACGGTCGGTAAAATTAAAAAAATCGAAAAGAAAGGAGATTTCTGGATATATGCCTTTGAGGCCGGTAAAGAGATTTCAGATTTTCTTGTTTCCCAAGGCTCAATAGCAGTTGACGGCGTAAGCCTTACAATCGCAGATATTAAAGACGATAATTTTACCGTGGCGGTAATACCGGCCACTTTCAATAATACTATTTTCAAAGATTATAAAATCGGCGATTCGGTCAATATCGAAACGGATGTTATCTGCCGAGTTGTAAAAAAACAGCTCGATAATATTCTGGGACACAAACAAGGACTTACTGTTGAGAAGTTAAAAGATACTGGATTTTAAAATTTATTGAATGAGCGAGAATAATAAAAATTTTGAATCGCCGGTTGTTATCGGCATAACGATGGGTGAGCCTGTAGGAATCGGGCCGGAGATTATCGTAAAAGCTCTGTATGACCCGTTTGTACGCAGGGGAGCAAAATTCATCATATTCGGAATGGATGAATTTCTCGAATATGCGGCAGATTTTGTGGAAATTGAGCCTTACTGGGGCAGGTGCCAGCATGAAAAAATATCCAGAAATTTTCCCAGAAACGTTGTCGTTGCGGATTATGACGATTACTCAGTACCGAGCTGGATAAAAGGTTCAAGCAAGGCAGGCGGTGAAGCGTCGCTGCGATTCTGCACCGATGCAATTGAAGCGGCAAGAGCGGGCATAATTGATGCGGTGGTTACGGCGCCGATAAGCAAGGCAAGCTGGAAACAGGCAGGTGCCGAATGGCCGGGACATACGGAATTACTGGCAGCAATGTATAAGTCGCCTCGCAAAGCGATGATGTTTGTCGCAGGGCCGTTAAAAATCGCACTTGCAACCATTCACGAGGCACTTTTTGAACTTCGAAACAAATTCACAATCGGCTGCGTTTATGAGCCGATAGATTTGCTCAATACCGCACTGCAGGAATACTTCGGCATTAAAAATCCGCATATAGCAGTAGCGGCATTAAACCCTCACGCAGGCGAAGAGGGGCAGTTCGGCGATGAAGAACAAAGGATAATCAGTCCTGCAATTTTGATTGCTCAGGAGATGGGCGTAAACTGCTCAGGACCGTACCCGGCTGATACGCTATTTGTAAGGGCGGCGGCAGGCGAGTTTGACGGCGTTGTCGCAATGTACCACGACCAGGGAATGATACCGGTTAAACTATTAGCGTTTAAAGATGCGGTAAACGTTACTATTGGAATACCGATAATTCGGACTTCACCTGCGCACGGCACGGCATTCGATATTGTGGGCAAAGGCGTTGCGGATGAATCAAGTATGAAGGCGGCAATTAAGCTTGCGATAGAAATGGCAAAAACGAGAAAACAGAAGTCAGAAGTCAAAATACCCGCCCTTGGGCGAGGTCTCGCCGAAGGCGGACAGGATGCAGAAGCGAGGAAATGAGGAAACAAGGTTATCGGGAAAGATTTTTTATTTATGCAGACGAAGACTGATATACAAAGGTTGCTGGCTGGGGCTGGGGTTGAGCCGAACAAACGGCTCGGGCAGCATTTTCTCATCGATTTGAACCTTATGGAGCTTTTGCTTTCAAACGCAAATATTACTGAAAATGACATCGTTCTCGAAGTAGGCAGCGGCACAGGTTCGCTTACAAGCGAGCTCGCCAGGCGGGCAGGGAAGGTTATCGCAGTCGAATGTGATGACACCCTTGCCGAGATAACAACACAGCAGCTTGCAAGGGTAAAAAATATTGAGGTTATAAATGCTGATGTTCTTGAAAGTAAAAATACCATTAACCGCAGGGTGATTGAAGAACTTCAGGCAGCACAGCAGGAGTTATTCGGAAGAGTCCTGCTCGTCTCAAACCTGCCTTACAGCGCGGCTTCAAACGTGATGCTTAATTTACTGTCCGGCACAATTGTTGCCGATGAAATGATTGTAACCGTGCAGAAGGAAGTTGCCCTGCGAATGGCCGCCGAGCCGGGCAGCGAAGATTACGGGGTATTAAGCATATTTCTGGCAGCGATGGGGCAGTGCAGAATTCTGAGGAAACTATCGCCTAAGATATTCTGGCCGCCGCCGCAGGTGGATTCGGCGATGGTTCGATTCGACAGAGACCCTGCCAAAGTAGTTGAAATTCATAATATCGAACTGTTCCATCAGGTAGTGAACCTGTTTATGGGGCATCGACGAAAGATGATGAAGGCCTGCGTAAAGTTCGCTGAAGGCAAACTTGCAAATATTCATAACTGGCAGGACGTTTTTGCGAGAGCGTTTATCGAGCCGCATCACAGGCCGGAGGAATTAAGCGCGGTCGACTATGTTGCAATGGCAAATCTCTGTAACGAAACGCTCGGTTAAATTTCCACTGAAGCGTGCCGGTGAGCGTGACATTCGATATTAACGGCGACAGGCAGTGAGGCAATGTGGCAGGGGGCAGTTTCGATCTGAACGGCAAACGCCGTTGTGTCGCCGCCAAGACCGGCCGGGCCTATGCCGAGTGAATTTATTTTCTGCAAAAGCTGTTTTTCCATATCGGCGTAAAAAGAATTAGTGTTGCGGGAATCAACTTTTCGCAAAAGTGCTTTTTTACTCAAAAGACAGCACTGTTCAAAATCACCGCCAATACCGACGCCGACGACAAAAGGCGGACAGGCATCGGCACCGGCATGAGCGGCAACTTCTGCAATCCATTCGATAATTTTTTCCTTATCATCGGTCGGCAGAAACATTTTGAACTGACTTTTGTTTTCACAGCCGCCGCCTTTGGTCATCAGCGTTATCCTGATTTTATTGCCTGCGATAACTTCTGTATGAATTACCGCAGGGGTGTTTGTGCCGGTATTTCTTCTCTTGTTCAAAGGGTCGGCGACGACGCTTTTTCGCAGATAGCCGCTTTCGTAACCTCTTGCTATACCTACCGTTACGGCGCCAGCGGCCGTAGCGCCGGCAGGCTCGATAACAACCTGTGAGCCGATTTGAAGAAATACAACTGCAAGGCCTGTGTCCTGACAGATTGGAATTTGCCGGTCTTTTGCTATTTTTGCATTTTCAATAAGCTGATTTAATATTTTTCTTGCCGGGACGCTCGATTCTTTTTTTGCGAAGGTTTCCAGTGCGGACAGAACATCCTCAGGCAGTTCATAGCAGCTTTTTATGCAGAGTTTTTCAACTTCCGAAGCGATTTTTTCAAAGGATATTGTTCTCATTTAATTTCAATGTCGAAGGTTTTGTACATCGTATTGCTTTCGATATCTGATATTTTTAACGCAAAGACGTGCTGGCCGGGCCTTAAATCGGTTATTGTGATTGTAAAGTCTTCCTGGGTTGTATCGAATATGCCGTCTTTGGGCAGCGCTGAAATCCATTTTTCATTGCTGTCGATTGTATAGCTTAGACTTTCAATAACACTGCAGGCGTCTTTTAGTTTCAAATTCAGTACGGCCTTTGTGTCCGAGACCTTAAGCTTGTGTGTTTCGATGACAGGTGCAGTATTGTCGATTGTTACAGGGTCGCTTATTCTTGAGCCTGTAAGTTTCGTGCTTTGGTCATTGCTCAATTCGTCCGAGGCGGTGATTCTGATTTCATAGATGCCGTCCTCGACGGTTCTGCTGTCCCAGTCAAAGGCAGGCTTATCAAGCTCGTTTTTAAGCTCAATCCAGCTGCTGCGGCCTGTTTTTCTGAAGTCAATTTTATATATGAGCTGGTCACTGTTTTCATCTTCTGTCTGAAAAACGATTTTAAAAATGCCGGGATTTGCTTTTTTGTCTATTTTAGCGACAATAACCTCTTTTACTTTAGGAGCGAGATTGGGTATCGCAAAAGCTGCGGCAACTTCACGTATAACCGGCGCAGAGTCTGCATCGCCTTCAAGAATCAGTTTATACTGACAGAATCTGTTTAATGGTATGGTAAGGTCAACCGGCGTTGTTATTTTTACAGGCTCCGTCCAGTCAGAAAAGGTCGGGTCATTGACATCTTCCACATTTCCGCTTCTGGCACAGAGCAGCACTTTAGTGCTGTCCGGTATATCTGCGTCGAGCTGCAGCTTGCCCCACTTTGCAGGCTGACCGGCGTCAATAAGAGAGGATTCGAAATTGCCCTTGACGGCGTATTTTGACTTGAGCAATATAAGCTTTGGCGGATTTGCAGTGCAGAAATACGTATCACCGTCTGAACTGATTATATCGGTTATCTGTGAGGCGAGTTCGTCTTCGTAAATAAGAGTTTCAATTTCTGTCTGCGGGTTAATGTTGTACATTTGGGCCTTGTTGCCGGTGCCGACAAGAAGATTATTGTTCTGTAAATGGAGTGTAAAAAAGACAGCGGTCTCGCTGAAGATATCAGTTACAAAACCGTTCGGGTCGATTTTGTAAATATGACTTGCGGAAGATTCACGGCCTCTTTTGAGGCTTTCAGGCGGCTTTGGCGATTCGGCAGGCTGATTATCTGAGCCGGTATTTGCAATTTTAAGCGATGTGCCGGCAGCGGAGAATTCTTCGGATGATTCCTCCTCGGCATCTTTGTCCTCCGGTCTGCCGGGAGCAAAGGGTTTTGGTTCTGATTCTTCCTTAAACTGAGATTTGATTGATTTGTATGAAGTAGCCGCTGCATACAGATTGTCTTTATTGTCAAGCAGCAGGTCGGTTATTTCATTTTCGCTGCTGTCATAAAGAACCGAAGCGTTTTTCTTTTCAGGGCTGATTTTATAGACGATACCCCTTGTGTCAGTTCCGGCATATAAAAAGCCATCTCTGCCGGCGGCAAGGCTCAGGACATTCTTGTCCTTACAGGTGTAAATAAGCTGAGGATTTCGTCCCTTACTGTCGAGACGCCAGATTTTGCCGTTCGGACCTGTGCCAAGGAAGATATTGCCGTTTTTGTCGAGCTCAATGGCAAATATATATAATGCCTCGTTTGGCTCAGGTTTAAAGACAGTTTCAGAGTTTTTGCCGTCAAATCGCATAAGACAGCATTTGTCGCCGCTTATCCCTGCCAGGACTTTGCCCCGGGAGTCGAGCGCGAGCTTGAAAACGTGCAGGTTCAGCAGATGTTTTTTGGCGGTGCCGCTTTTTGGTTCATTCGGTTCGTTGGGTTCGTCAGATTCATTTGGCTCTTCTGTTTGCCAGTAAATGCAGGTGGTTTTGCCGTCTTTGTATCTGTAAATTTGGCCGTTGGGACTTGTACCGATGTATATTGAACTGTCTTTAGTGTGTAAGATTGAATTTATTATCCAGACTTCGCTAGGGGATGCCTTACGGCAATTGTTGAAATCCTCGACCAGCACCTGCGTTGCTGCCGCAAGCGTGATATTGCCGCGGGAGTTTATAACCGTATCGTGAGTTTTGCCTTTGGAGAAGTCCTCCATTGACTTATGTCTGATGATTTTGCTCGTAATAGCTAAACAATCGCCGGCAAAGGCGGCAACTACCAGGATAGCAAAGATTTTTTTCATAATCGACCTCGTTTTTTAATTTTCCTGTATGGTTATATCAATCGATTTGCTGTCGAGCACAATGGTGTCAACAGGTATTATTTCTTCGAGCCATTGCGCTGCGGGTTTTGCAAGCATTGTGCGTTTTTCATCGTTGAGAAGCAGAGTTTTGCTAAGCGGCAGCTCGGGCAGCTGGGCTGTTTCAATCGCGATACCGCCTGCGGGCAGGGTCAGGAGCAGATGCAGACGGTTTCTTTTTGTGTTGGCGATATCGTTTATGATGCTAATCAGGCTCGGTAGATTTTCAGGTGTATATTTATACGGCGCTGCTTTCGTTACAAGGTCCATATAATCTTCTGTGCCGCCAAGCAGGAGTTTATATTGGCCCGGCGGGACATTGGTTGGTATGGTCAGAGAGGTTGTATAATTTCTGTGGCCGGCAAGGTATGATTCGAGCGTTACCTGAGCCGTTATTGTCTGGCCGGGCTTTACCGTAGTATTTGATACGCTAAAACTCCATATGTGTGAAACCGCGGCCCGGGGCAGTATTTTGACCTCAAAATCGAGAGATGAAATCGGCGGTCTGTCGTAAGGGTTGTTCATAATGAGACTTAAAGCCCCGATACTGTCGGCCAGGCAATCTTCAAGGTCGGCAAGGCTTGAGAAATTTTCCAGACAGACGGGCTGGCAGCCTTTGATACCGATGCGGGTTTTATATTGCACCGAATGGTCGGCTGGCAGCGGTCCGAGCATTGTCGCTGTCCCGCTCAGGCAGATTTTAGCCAAAAGCGGGGTGAAATATCGATGCGATACAATCTGACAATTGTATGTGCGTATTTTTTCGTCTGCCGTAAGGCATCCCTTAGTGGAGTTGAATCTTTCCACTGTCAGGCGCATAGGAATTGTTGCCGCTTTTTTGCCTAAGCGTCCGACAATGGCGGTTGACTGGTCGGCATATAAGGCACCTTTGATGTCAATAGACTGGCCGAATTTGAACGACCTGGTGAGACGGGCAACAACAGTATGAACGTATCCGGTTGCCATCGGGACATCAATCGGACCTTCGCCAAGAAAGTCGTGACCAAAGGCATAAACCCTGTCGTCAACTATCTCGGTGATTGTTCCTATGGCCGATAGTTCAATATCGCCGTAAACAAGCGGCAAAGTGAGTATGCCGCCGGGTTTCATTGAGACGTCGGTATATTCAGAAAGTTTTCCTGAAATGCCTGCCGATACCGGTAAAAGACCAATAGATTCGAATGTATTGGTAAAATCTGCAAGACAGGATGCCGGCAGAGTTGTGGCTATCGGGCAGGGGAGCATAGTTATTCCGCCGGCCTGCGATTTATGATTTTTGAGGTTGATTGTCTGATTATAGGCTGCTTTAAGGTCAACCGGCTTTGAAAAATCCAGTGCAGGTGTGAAGGATGCAGATTTTTCAGAAGTGTAGCTGCCGACAGTGAGCATTTCCTCTATGGGAGTAACGCCATAAAGAGGGTCTTTGCTGAACGGCCAGGCAAAGGCAAGTGCTCCTGCAAGTCTGCCGTTTATATATACGGGTGAGCCGCTGCATCCTGCAACGGGGCCTGTGTGGATGAATTTTTCATCGGTTCCCATTACAAGGATTGCATTTCTGTTTGGGGTTATATTCCTGACAACATCCACGACTTTAAGATTGAATTTTTCAGGCTCGGTGCCTTTATAAACCGTAAGACAGACGGCATCTGTTCCGGGTTTAATTTCGTCAATAGTTATGTATCTTGTTTTATCTATTTGGCCGCAGCAGGAGGCGACAAGCAGGAGGCAAGGCACTATTTTTACAACACTTACGAGTCTCTGAAACATTGCTTTTTTCCTTTCGCAGAGTAAGGATTTTAGTAGTCTAAAACAGATATTGCAAGCCAAAATGTAAACGATTATAATCAAGTTGCTAATCCGCTAAGGGATGCCTTACGGCAGACATAGCGGCACGAAGAATTAAGGAAAGGTAAACAATGAAAGCAGAACATCGCCATGAATTGAAAACAAATGAGCTGGCCGACTGGATTGTGCATTTTCCGCAGTGGTTTGAGGAAAATAAAACGACTGTAATTGTCGGGGCGGTTATAGTCGCGGGTCTTATCGTTTATACAATATTCTTTTACAGCAGGCAGGGCAGGGTCTGGGAACAAAAACAGGTAATGACCACTGCACTGCTTGAACAGCTCGCCTGGCAAAAACAGACCGTTCTGCAGGGTAGAGTGCAGGGACTGGGCGTTTCGGATACCTTTCTCAACACAGCGGGAAGTCTCGGCGCCGCTGCCGAAGAGGCTGATAATCCGCTTTTGTCGGCGCTGGCAATGATTAAAAGGGCCGAGGCTCTTCGCACAGAGCTTCACTATCGGCCCCGGCCGGCCGAACCTGATGTGCAGAAACAGCAGCTCGAACAAGCCAAAAGCGTTTATGAACAGGCACTTGGAAAAGCCCAGGGCGACCCTTATATATCGGCTATGGCCGAATACGGAATAGCTCTGTGCCTGGAAGGTATGGGAGATTTTGAAGGGGCTAAGAAACTTTATGAAAAAATAGCCAACTGGCCCCAGTATCAGGGCGGTTCGTTCACGGCAAGGGCAAAATTCCGTGCTGAAACTATGAGCGACTATAAGGAAAAAGTCTTTTTTTCAAAGGTTGAGCCGTCTAAACAAATACCTGAGCAGCAAAGTAACAAGCAGCTCTACGGACCGCTAAAGTCGCTGGCGCCAACAATTGAGACAAATATTGCATCACAGGAAGATTTGGACTTTAATTTGGCCAAATAGCCTTCCGATGAACGAGCAAAGGCTTACAGAAGAAGACGTAAATAAGCAGAACAATCAGGAGCCGCTTGAACAGCCCGACGGCGCTGAGCATCTTACCCTTAGAGTCGGAAACAACATAACAAATCGCAGACTTGATAAATACCTTCAGGGCAGATTAAGCCGGTTTAGCAGAACAGTCCTTCAGAAGCTCATAAAGGAACAGGCAGTAACCACCAACGGCAAGACCGCCAAGCCCAGCAGTAAACTGTCGCCGGGTGATGTTGTGGATTTGATTCTGCCGCCGCCGGAGATCAAGGAAATTGTGCCGGAAAATATCCCGCTGAATATTATTTATGAAGACGATGATATTATCGTTATCAACAAGCAAGCGGACCTTATTGTTCATCCTGCCAGATGCTATAAGAAGGGTACGCTTGTTAATGCCCTTGCATATCATTCAAAACAGCTTTCAAAAGGCAGCGAGGAATTTCGGCCCGGCATAGTTCACAGGCTCGACCGAAATACCACAGGCGCGCTTGTTATTGCGAAAAACGATACCGCACACTGGCGGCTGGCAAGGCAATTTGAAAAGAGGCTTACCAGAAAGCATTATCTTGCGGTTGTTCAGGGTGTGCCGGAGCTCGCGGCCGATTGCATAAATAAGCCGCTGGCTGTGCATCCGGTAATACGCGAGAGATTTGCAGTCAGGCCCCGAATCGGCAAAGAAGCAATAACATATTATGAGGTTATTGAAAAATTCAGGGGATATTCATTACTGAAACTCGATATAAGAACAGGCAGGACGCATCAGATACGTGTTCATATGTCTTACATCAAGCACCCGATAGTCGGCGATGAGATGTATGGCGGCAAAATTGTCTATCGGTGGCAAATCGAGGATAAACAGGCCCAGCCTCAGGAGCCGTTAATAGGCAGACCTGCTCTTCATGCCTGGCAGCTTGAATTGACGCATCCGACGACGAATAAAAAAATGACTTTCGAAGCACCGCTGCCGAGTGATTTTCAGCAGTTGCTCGAGGAACTGAGAAGGTTCAGATGTGTCTGAAAAACCTGTGGAAGTTTATTACTGTGGCAGTTTGGCAAGGTCGGCATCTGAGCCTGCGACCATCAGGATATCACCTTCGTAAATAACGGTGTCCGGCAGCGGGACGTTTATTATTTCACCTTTTTTCTTCGTATCGTTGGTTTTTTCGCCTCTTTTTATTGAGACAAGATTGACGCCGTATTTCTGGCGAAACTGCAGGTCGAGAACGGTTTTCTCGTGATAGCTTGCAGGAGCAATTACGCTTGCAATTGAATAACCGGGAGCGAAATCAATCTTATCGGTTATCTGCGGAGTAATCAGTTTATAGGCCCACCGCTGGGCAGATTCGATTTCAGGATAAATGACTTCTGTGGCGCCGACTTTTGACAGGACCTGCCCCTGAATAAGGTTTTCCGCACGGGCGTAAATCCGCTGCACACCTATTGTCTTTAAATTTACGACGGTGAGTATCGAAGATTCAAAGCCGCGGCCGCCCTGACCTATGCCGACAATCGCAACATTGACTTTATCAATCCCCTGAGCGCGCAGGGCATCCTCGTCAGTGCTGTCGAGCCTTACGGCGTGTGTAACCTCATCGCGAATCTGTTCGATTATCTCGCGATTCTGGTCGATTGCAATTACCTCTGCCTGGCTCATTGTAAGTGTAATGGCAAGCTTCTGGCCGAAACGTCCGAGACCTATTACTGCAAACTTTCTCATTTTTTCCCTTTAGCTAAATTATTTTTCTGGTAATCTTTCCACAAAAGCACGCAGTCGGGGCAGACTATCAGGGTAATTCTGCTGTATAAATTCCACAAGTTTTTCCCTGACATAACATCGAAGGTTCCAGGCAGTGGGTGCATCTGCTGCGCTCATTAAAGCTCGTAATTCGATAGTTTTGTCTGTAGTGTTTGTAACCTGGAGGGCGCCAACTTTACCATCCCACATTCCGGAACTTTGTAATATATTTTGCAGTTGTTTTCGTACTGCTTCCACCGGCACGGTGTAATCGCAGTAGATGAACACGGGGCCGAGCAGGTCAGATGTCGAACGAGTCCAGTTCTGGAAAGGTTTTTCTATGAAGTAAGTTATCGGCACAATCAGCCGTCTCAAGTCCCATATTTTCACGATAACATATGTTAGGGTTATTTCTTCGATTCTGCCCCATTCGTTTTCAACTATGACAACGTCGTCTATCCGAATCGGCTGAGTGAACGCCAATTGAAGGCCCGCGATAAAAGTACCGATGGTTCGCTGGGCAGCAATTCCGACTACGATACCGATTATTCCGGCGGAAGCTAAAATTGTGCCGCCAAGCTGCCGAACTTTTTCGAAAGACATCAGCGTAATTCCAAACGCCAGAACCAGTACCGTAATTATAACGATTCTTTTAAATATGCCGAGCTGAGTGAGGACTTTACGAGCTTTCAAATTATCCTTAACGTTTATGTTGAATTTACTGAGAACAAAATCGTCAAGAACATAAGTAAGTTTTATAAAGAACCACGCAACTATTGCGATAAAAAGAAAGCTTAAGATACGGGTTGACTTTTCAATATAAACATCACGTACTGTTAGAGGCAGAAGCCATCGGTATATCAGCAAAATGCCAATCCAGTTTAAGGGCCGAAAACAGTGTTTTACAAAAGAGTGGTCGATGGTGGTTTGGGTGCGGTTTGCAAGTTTTATAAGCAGTTTGAAAATGAAAAAGTGTCCAATCAAACCTGCAAGAACCGCAATTGCCGACAACCAGACGAACCACTCTATATTTTGCCAGGAATTCATCATCAAGAAATTATAAAATTATTAAAAGTATCTCAGTTTTTATATTTTAACAGTGCAAATGAAACATTCAATTCTTATCCCACAATCACAGGTTCTGTCGGGTAATTATAACGGGCCGGTTTTATATTGAAAGTCAAAACGGCGAGCAGCGTAAGCGGCCCGAGTCTGCCAATCAGCATAGTAATAATGATAATAATTTTTCCTGCCGCTGTCAAAGCCGGCGTAATTCCGCAGCTAAGCCCCACAGTTCCAAGGGCAGAAGCAGTTTCAAAGACTACGGCAGAGGTTTCAAAACTGCTGTACCTTTCGGTGATGGTAAGAGCAAATACTGAAACCAGCAGAACAGCCGCAAAGAACATCGTAACCGTCATTGCCCTGTAAACCATCGAAGTGTGAATGGAACGTCTGAATATTTCGACTTCACTGCGTTTTCGGACAGTGGTATAGCAGGCCATAATAATAAGGGCAAGCGTTACGGTTTTGATACCGCCTGCCGTGCCGCCGGGCGAGCCGCCTATAAGCATCAATACAATAAGTATCATCTTGTCGGGGGTCGAAAGAGCATTGATATCGATGGTGTTGAACCCTGCTGTCCTGGCGGTTATGGACTGGAAAAATGCATCGCCGACAGTTAAATTGTCTTTGCCATCACTGCCTATGGCGTTAGCCTGGAAAATCATCAGCGCGATTGCCCCTGTTACAATCAGAATAGCTGTTACGGTCAGAGCAATTTTTGTCTGAAGCTGGATACGTTTGGGCTGCCTGCCCGAAGGGGGCTGCTTTGTGAAAAGCCTAATTAGGAAATGTTTTATTTTATTGAAGGACACGTCGCAGATGTTTTCAAGGACTCCAAAACCAAGACCGCCGAGAACTATCAGCGGACAAATCACCGCATAAACGGGGCTGTAGATGCGATATCGCGTCAGACTGTCTGAAAATAATCCCAGGCCTGAATTACAGAAGGTACTTATCGAGTGAAAAATGCTGCAGAACCACTTGCTGCTGATATGTGGGGGCAGCGGTCCTGTTTTTTGCCACATATTCAAAAGAACGATAGCCCCGGCAGTTTCAATTAAAACGGTGGCGATGAAAACGAAGGCAATTGAACGTGTAATTCGTCCGACAGTCTGAGCGCTGAGCAGGTCCTGCATAGCGGCAGATTGCCTGACATTAAGCGACTGACCGAAAAGCAGTGCAAATACAGCTCCAAAAATCACTATGCCAAGTCCGCCGAGCTGAATCATTGCCAGGATAACAGCTTGTCCTGCTAATGTAAAATCCTGCCCCGTCCGGAGAACCGTAAGCCCTGTAACGCAGGTAGCGCTGCTGGCAGTGAAAAGTGCATCGACGAAACTAATCGAAGAGCCGACATGGCAGCGGGGAAGCATTAGTAAGCCGGCGCCGGAAAAAATGATGACAAGAAAAGAGCCGATGAAAGTGCCGGCAGGGCTTTTAGCCGAAGCGGCGAGATTGACCATAGTTCTGCATATCTTGGTTATTATCTGAAGCAGCAGATATACTGAAAGAGCTATAAGAGAATTAGCTGTGAGAAAGAGAATCAATAAAACCGCGACAAACAGAAACTCGTACCACCACAAAGAAAGAAAATCCTTTTTTGAATAGGCGTTGAAGAACCTTATGAATTTCTCAGCTATGAAAAAGACCGTAGCGGCAGTATATACCGGGTATATCAGCGAAACGGGGAATACCCGCCGGTAAAAACCCAGCTGCAATAAGGCGATTCCCACTACGGCAGTAGTTACGGCGACATTCGTTAATATCAACAGCCTTTCGAGCGTTTTATTTTTATAAAGAATATCCATAACGATATTATTTTATCCTGATTATGGGATATTTCCAGATAAATAAAAAGGCCGCGAGATAGCCTCGCAGCCTTGGAATTTTACCGAAATTAACGTCGGCTACGTTGTTTTTCTCCTGAAAAGGACAATCCAACCGAACGTTAGCAAAGTAATCGTTGCCGGCTCGGGAATGACGCCGATTTCGCCAAAGCTGTACAAGGACGATGTATCCCACTCTAACCCTGTTGGAAGGGCTGGCAGGCCAATTGTATCAAATTCGCCGAAAAGGTTGGCCGGTTCGAAATCGAGGATGTCGAACATGTTGCCAAACTGTGGGACAAAGTCATCTATAAGTGCGATGTTCAGTATACCATCAAGGAAAAAATCGCCCGCTACATCGAACGCGTCATACTCATCGCCACGAATCAGGCCGCCCAGCTCCATTATCAGTGTTGAGCCCGAACCAAGAATCACATTTGTATCAAAGATCATAGTGCCGGGGCTGCTGCCCGGGCTAATGACATCGAGGAACATAGCGGTTCCGTTGCCGCCGAAAGTGCCTGAGCCGCTGACATCATCAAAGAAAACGGCAGTTGAACCGGCTTGTATATCGCAGGTGCCGTCGTTTATAACAGAGCCGATGACCTCGAGGTCGCCGCCGCCGACTCCGATATGACTTTTGTTAGTTAGGCCACCACTGCGAAAGGTCCCGTAGCCTGTGATAGAGCTATTGTTGGTAATGTTATGATTGGCGTTATCGAATGAGCCGCCCTGCAGGGCAATGTCGCCGCGATTGGTCTTCATGCCCTGAGTAACAAAGACGGTTGAATCGTCGAGGGCTTCTATGCGGCCGGTACTGTTGTTTGTAAAGTCGGAGCCGGCGAGCGTCAGTGTTCCGCCGGAGGCCCGGACGGTGCCATCGTTATCCACTGAGTTTGAGAACCAGCCCTGGCCGAGGATTGTACCTGTATTCAAAATTGTGTCGCCGGAAAAAGTGGCGTTGGAACCATTAAGTACAATCGTGCCGTCGTTGAAGAGAGGTGTTAATACATTAATGCCTGCGCCGTCGTCGACTCTCATCTCGCCGCCGTTAATGTTGTCGGTCATGTCGGAGATAAGCAGTGTGGAGTCACCATCGGCGTGTATGAGCCCGCCGTCGTTGGTAATCTGGCTGCCGATTGCGCTTCCACCGCGGATGATACCGCCTGGATGATTGGTAACCGTTCCGCTGCCGCTGATTGAGCCGCCGTCTAAGTCGACGGTGCCGTAGTTGTCCAGCCCGCCGTTCTGACGGAGCATCTCGCTGGTGGAGATATTGACCGAGCCGTAATTGTCCATCTCTCCGTTAACTGTCAGCACGTCATCTAAATTGATGGTACCGTAATTATTCAGGGCATGGTTAACTGTGCCCTTGGCAGAAAAACTGGCGCCGTAGTCATTGGTAACTGTCCCGGGGCCTGCGATCATGCCGCCGGACATACTCATTGAAGAGCTATTGGTCAAACCGCTGGCGGTGTTCACCAAACCGCCGTTACCGATGGATAGGGAGCCATCGTTTTGAAGCTCATCGCTATATACTGTGCCATTGTTGACATTTAGTATCGCGCCTGAAGCGACGGTCGTAGTGCCGTTCTGCACATCGAGTACCTGGCCGCTTGTCATGCTTAAATAAGAACCCAGAGGGCTGGTACCGGAGATGAACGCATGGCCGGTAGTAATCTCGAGCTCGCCGCCTGTGAAGTTCATGGGGGTGTCGGGCGAGCCAGACAGATACTTAACCGAGAGTTTCCCGCCGGAGAGGTTCACCGTGCCCCTATCACCGATGACGAAATTGCCGCCAGTGGTTACTTGTGCATCATTACTGACGTTGAGCGTGGCGGTGGCGTAGTCATCGTAGCCGACGTATAGGTCGTCACTGCCGGTGTCCCAGCTTGAGCCATAGCCATCGACGGTTACAGTGCCATCGGAACCGGCTTCGTGACCGATGTAACCCTCGCCGCTGGTAACATCCGCGCCGTTGGTGATATTAAGTGTGCCGGTGCCAGAGTTGCCGACATACATACTGTCGGTTCCTGTGTCCCATGTCGAGCCGGAACCATCGACCGTTGCGGTGCCCGTCGAGCCGCTATAGCGACCAATGTAGCCGGTGTCGCTGGTCACATCTGCGCCGTTGGTGATATTAAGTGTGCCGGTGCCAGAGTCGCCGACATACATGCAGGAGGTGCCTGTGTCCCATGTCGAGCCGGAACCATCGACAATCACGGTGCCTTCGGAACCAGATTCGTGACCAATTGAACCTTCGCCGCTGGTAACATCCGCGCTGTTGGTGATATTAAGTGTGCCGGTGCCTGAGTTGCCGACATACATGCTGCCGGTTCCTGTGTCCCATGTTGAGCCGAAACCATCGACCGTTGCGGTGCCCGTCGAGCTGCTATTGTTACCGATGTAGCTGCGGCCGCTGGTAACATCCGCACCATTGGAGATATTGAGTGTGCCGGTGCCCCCAGCGCCGACATATAAGTTGTCGATTCCTGTGTCCCATGTCGAGCCGTCGCCATCGACAGTCACTGTGCCAGTCGAACCGGTATTGGTACCAATGCTGCCGGTGCCGCTGGTAACATCCGCACCGTTGGTAATATTGAGCGTGCCGGTGCCATCCTCGCGGCCGACATACAGGTAGTTGCCTCCTGTGTTCCATGTCGAGCCGGAGCCATCGACAGTCGCTGTGCCCGTCGAGCCGGTAGAGTAACCGATGAGGCTGGCGCTGCTGGTAACATCCGCACCGTTGGTGATATCGAGCGTGCCTGTGCCAAAGTAGCCGGTGTAAAGTCCCACAAACGAGCCTGTCGTCCCAGAATTGTTAAAAGTAATGGACCCGCCGTCTGCGGTAATAACGGTGTCGATAGTCGTAGGCGAGCCGGAATTGATGGTCAGCTCGTCGCTGGAAGATGGCGTGCCGTTAGGGTTCCAGTTTGCGTTTGTCCACCACTCGTTGTCGGTTTCGCCGTCCCACGTACGGGTCGTTGCCCCGGCCGGGGCGGTTAGAAACGCTGCCAGCACACACAAACAAATTGTTAAAATTGACTTTTTCATTCAAAAGTCTCCTTTTATTTTAAATTATGCCTGTTTTTTCTGCGAATCAGACTCAAAGCGCCAGAAATGAGCAGGGTAATTGTTGCCGGTTCGGGAATTGGATGTACAAAAGTGCCGTATCCAACACCCCAGTTGTAACTGGAGCTCATAGGTCGAAACTGTTGCCAGGTAGTTGTTTCGCTTTCACTCCAGGTTGTATAAAGAGCATACCAAAGTCCATCGCTGCCTCGGTCTTCATATCCAAAGACGGGCACAAAGTGGTCTGTATCTCCATCTCCGCCGGAATCGACAAGGAACATCATTGGATTACCCGCATCGATTTCATTGACGAGGTCGTTCCAGGTGAAAGCGCCCCAGCTTTCATAATAGGAATCAAACTGATAGCCGCGATAATTAGCATAACCTTCAAACGCATCATCGGCATAACTCTGATAGCTCCAGCCGTAGTCAAGAGGGTCTTTTGAAGTGCGAAACCAGTCGGCGATGCTGTTCCACGACTCGGGCTTGGTTGTGTCATCCGGCTTCGGGTCATATCTGGCATTATGTTCAGGGC
This sequence comes from uncultured Planctomycetaceae bacterium, assembly GCA_964619675.1. Classification (GTDB taxonomy): domain Bacteria; phylum Planctomycetota; class Phycisphaerae; order Sedimentisphaerales; family UBA12454; genus JAPLMW01. Next base: position 120,796 of record CAZUEO010000003.1, read on the forward strand.
TTGATATCTGATTCTGTACATTTGCCGTCAGCCGAACTGCGTCCCAGCCTTCTGCGCTAAACAAGTTGGAGTAACCATGCAAGTCCCAATATCCGACGACCGAAGCGGCGGCTGTCGGCCCGCACCCATGATACCAATCGTAGGCCGGTACCAGCGACAATACAACGGGGCTTGCGACTGTAATAGAGGTTAAGAATAAAAACCACCCTGCTACCAGGCAAATGGAAATCAGCTTTTTCATAATCTTTTTCTTTCTATTGATTTTTTGTTGTTTTTTCCGGTAAGTGTTAATGAACCTATTGCCAGCAGGCAAATCGTTGCCGGCTCGGGAACAGTCAAAGCATTGTAAAGTAACTGCATATCAGCAGGGCTGTCGTTGTACTCCGGCATCTCGCTGATGAAGATGGCATGATAGGAAGTTGTCTCATACAAGGTGATTATCCCGCGATTGTCGTCTGTTTTAGCCAACAATTGGGCTGACTTGAGGTCATTTGCATCCCATGAGTAGTCATCGTCGGGCACCTGGGCATTTGCGTATCCGTTACTGATATAAGGATCGTTAATATCTGTAAATAATGGATGGTTGGTATAGGTATCTATGATGTCGAAGGTTTGGCCGGCACCAACAATATCTGTGTTGTAATTGACGTCCTGAGGCAATCCGAAAATAGGAGCCAGCTTGCGGTTGTCGGTTTGCCAGCCCTGGAACACTCTATACGTGCCGAGAATCGAATGACCTTCGCTGACATATTGCTCAATCGCGGCGACTTCCGCATCAGAGTAATGCTTAACTCCGCCAGCAGGATTGGAGAGCCATAGAACGTTGGCATCGGTGCTTACCAGGTCCTCATAGGTAAAGCTGCTAACCAGTCTGAGAGAGGTATCAATAGTCAGCGGAATGCTTCCATAATTGCCATAATTATTGTTCAATTCGGTAAATGCGGGGATGCCATCACCCCAGCTTTTCACCACAGCGACTTTTACGCCCGCTGCGAAGACAAAGCTGCTCGCTGCCGTTAAAATCATCCCTGCTGTTAGGCAAATGGAAATTAGCTTTTTTATAATCTTTTTCTTTCTATTGCTTTTTTGTTGTTTTTTCTGGTAAATACTAATGAACCCATTGCCAGCAGGACAATCGTTGTCGGCTCTGGGATGGGCTCTTGCTGAATGCAATTTATAGCTGAAGCGCTGTCGGTGTAATCAGGTGGGCAGCAACAGCCACCGGAAGGATGACTATTTGACTGAGGCAGAGACTGGATATAAATGCCGACTCGAAGATTATTCTCTGAACTGCCGCCTGCAGCAAGCTCGGCAATTACATCATCCATAGTCCTGTCGTACTTGAGCGTGAAGATAAGCTTGAGCCATTCGTCGGGGTTTATGCCTTTGTCTGAAAAATATGAATAATCCGAATCAACGCTGTATTCGGGGAATGTGTCAAATACAGGGGTAAGCTCGTCGCCGCCGGGCAGGGTTGTGGGATATGCGTCCTCGTTGAAAGACACTCCCGAGCTTTCAATGATTGAAACGTAGCTGCCGAAATCAAGAGAGCTGCCGGTATCCGGCCGGGCGTCGAAATAAATGTCGGTGATTGATGAACTGATAGTGCTGTTGTTGTTGAACTTGAAACCTATTTTCTGTTTACCGCTGTAAGTGGGGCCCTCATCGGTGATTGTCAGGGTAAAATTAAGCCGCTCGTCTTGTTCATATATTGAGTTGTTGAAAATACGAAAATCGTGGATAATAGCGGCATAAGTCAACGTGTTTAAGCCAAGAACGGCTAACAGTACAAAAACGCCTCTTCTACAATATCTTCTTTCACTCATCATTGCTTCTTCTCCTTTACAATCGCATAGCCGTAAATTTCATTCGTTTATAGCTATAGCTATGCCGGGTTTATTTTTAAATTTTTCTAACTTTTCTCATTTACTGTTTTTTTATTCTTAATAAATACCAATGAACCCATTGCCAGCAGACAAATCGTTGTCGGCTCTGGAATTGCTGATGAAGTAAACGCCGCCGTGGCGGTAAATCCGTCATCCCAGTCAGTGCTGCCCGATAGTTTCGCCAGGTTGGCAAAGCTGAAAGAGAATTGCTCTTGTGAGAGTGCATCTATAATTTTGGAACCCGTAATCGTTACGTTTGAAGCAGTAAATAGCACTTCATTCGCGCCAAAATCGTACGGTGATATAGAACCAATGTCGAAATTAATAATCACTAAGGGGTTTGTCTGGGTATTGTCCTCGTAAAAGTTGATAACACCAGGGCCGGTACTGCCGTATATGCCGGTCGGTGTCGGAAACTGGGATGTTATAGTCACTTCGGTTATATCAAACCATGCGTCTATGAAGGCATTATTGTTTTCAACGGTGTAACCGCTGTAAGGGATTTCCAGAATCAGACCGGTTTTGTTGTCATCCCATCCACCGTTAATTGTGTTATTTATAAAATCAACAGTAAACAGCGGCCAGTTGCTGTCTTCGGATGGATCGGCAAAGGTTGCTATTGTCACGCTGGCATTAGCATTGACAGATATAAATCCGACGGTAAATAACATTAACAGGAGGGGTATTAAGTGATGGTTTTGCATTCTTCTCCTTCCTTCCTTCCTTTCTTTTACTTATACTCGTTTCTTTTTTCGGAAGAGGCTCAAAGCTCCAAGGCTCAGCAGGCCAATTGTCGCCGGCTCGGGAACCGCTGATGAAGTAAACGCCGCCGTGGCGGTAAATCCGTCATTCCAGTCAGTGCTGCCCGATAGTTTCGCCAGGTTGGCAAAGCTGAAAGAAAATTGCTCTTGTGAAAGTGTATCTGTGATTTTGGAACCTGTAATCGTTACGTTTGAAGCGGTAAATAGCATTTCATTCGCACCGAAACCATATGGCGATACGGAACCGCTGTCGAAGCTAATAACCACTAAGGGGTCTGTTGAAGAGTTGTCCTCGTAAAAATCAATTTTACCAAAACCAGTCTGACCAAAGGTACCCAATGGTGTCAGAAACTTGGATGTTATTGTCACTTCGGTCATGTTAAACCATACATCTATGAAGGCATTATTGTTTTCAACGGTGTAACCGCTGTAAGGGATTTCCAGAA
>CAZUEO010000004.1:0-119018 GCA_964619675.1 uncultured Planctomycetaceae bacterium
GGCTTGGATTTGTGGCTTTTGTCGGCGGTGTAATTGCTGCTGCCTGGACTACAAAACCAATAATTCCCTGACGACCGGGACTGCTGTGCGTTGCACTTGGTGTTTCATCTGTACCGGTTGCGGCCTTGTGGCCGTCTGCACCGGTGTGCCCGCTACTGCCGACCGATTGGTCGGCTCCTTCTGTAAAACCATTGTTTAATGTATATGAGCCATTATTACCACAAACAGCGGCGACAATAACCATATCGCCGTCTTCCGTGGAAAGGGGATCGGTGATAATTGGATTTACTGAGCTGCTTGTGGTGCTGTTACTGTCAGTTGCTCCAATGATAGCCGTTTGGTCTACGTTGGAGAGGAATACGCTGGCATACGAGACGCTGCTGGGTGTGTCGCCCCAGGTGGGAACAAAGGTGCCATTGGATGCGGCGTTGATACCGGCTTCATTGAGGACAAAGGCCGCGACGTAGTTGCGATAGCTGCTTGTGCCGGCGGTGACATCAATGATTTTGGTCATTGATTGGCCGCCGTATGTAACGGTCAGAGACGGAGCGACGTTATCCTCCCAGTGCGCGATGAAGATTAAAGCTCGGTCAGGACCGAGTTCGTTTGCCTCGTTATCATCATTGCTTAGGCCGGTGATCCACGATGCGATTTCAACATCGCTGCCGGGTGGCGTGTAGGTCGCAGTGTAGTTCTGGTTTGTTTGGTCGGAGGTAACATTCGTATACACCCTATTAGACGGTGTAAATGTATAGTTGGATTTTGTCGGTGTGACAGTCCCGGACCAGCCAGAAACAACGCTGTCACTGTAAAAGCCATTTGGCTCAGTGGTAGGATTGCCCGGCAGGCCGTTCATCTGTACACCATCCAAAGGTGAACCGCTATATGTTACTGTACCGGAAATGGTAAAATAATTAACGTCAATCAATCCATAGTTTAAGCCGAACTGCATTATGCTTGTAGGCCAGGCGTAGTCCTGGTTATCATTGAATGTTGGTCCCTGACGGATACCGCCGTCGTCATCGCCATCGCTATCTAATAGCAGGTCAATAATATTCTGGTATTTTGTGAAAGAGCCGCTGCCAAGGTACTCACTGACGGCATAATGCCCCCATGCGTACCAGCCATCGTGTCCATATTCATAGTTATTGTTTGCGCCGTTGGAAGCATTTAGCGGCATATATGTATCTGCAGTTGCTGCCCAGGTGTCTCCGCCGGAATTCTCTTTATAGTATGAGTTCAAAACGCCCCAGACGGCAACTCCGCCCGACACGGCCCAGCTCTCTGAAGCAAATCGTGAGGTATTGCCGTTAAGCCATGTTCTGACGTTGCCTCCGAGGGTAACAGCTCTGTTGCGGTATGTAGCGCTGTCAACGTCCACGCCATATTTATACAGAGCACCGGCAGCGATACCGGTTACCAAAACATCTGTAGTGGCAGTTGTGCTGGGGGTATAGTCAACCAAGGCGTTTGCGCACGATGTGCCGTAGGATGAGTGGTCAACATATCCCGTTTTGCCCTGATAGACCTGCCTGTATTTCATTTCTGCCAGCAGACCCCAGCCAATGTTGTATGTGCTGTAATAAGGCAGTGGATTTGTGAGGGAGCCGCCTTCGAGCCAGGACGGGTTTGCATTACAGTAAGTCCAGGCATCATTTATTCTTGTTTGATAGGTGGTATAGTCTCCGGTTAATTCAGCATATCGCGACCATATCCATATAGCCTCAGCAGTGTTATCCGTTTCTACAACGGTGGTATAGTCTTCTCCCTCCCATATTCCACCACTGCTATCCTGTTGTGTCGCAAGCCAGGCTGCCATTTGGATAAATTTCGCCAGATAGTTTGGTGTGTAGGTGCCAGTGTAGTTTTGATTCGCTATATCGCTGGTAACATTACTGTATGATCTGCTGCTTGGGGTGAAAGCGTAATCTGTTTTTGTCGGCGTGACTGTGCCGGACCAATCGTTGGGTGTGGAGATTTCATAGTAACCGTTAACATCAGTTATATCGGAGCCGCCTCCGTTATTTGCGTTAACCGACACATCTTCGATTGGTACGGCATTAGTATCCAAAATGTGGCCGGAAATTGTGTACGTGGTCTCCTGCTCGGTAACAACTTCAAAGTAAGTATTGTCCGCGTTGCCAGCTATGCCGTCATAATTCTTGTATATGGGCCACATAATTGCAGCGGTGAAATAGTCCGGCATTGGGATTAGGTCTGTGCCTGTGTCGGGGAGCAGGTCGGTATCGGCAAGGGTCCCGCTGGCAACCAGCGTATCCGGGTTGCCGCTGGCGTCCAGCGACCATAGTTCGACATCGATTCTGGCCGATGTGAGCGTTAGTTTGGTAAATTCGGCCGAGAGACGATACCACGCACTCGCCGAGAGCGTCGGCAGGTCGACGATGTTAGTTCTTCCGCCGTCATCCCCAAAGGTATCACCATCCCAATAGGCTTCAATGTTGTTGGTACCGGGATTATTGTCGTTCGGGTCCATCTGAACACCGAAGTGGTAGTTAGACGAGTCATCCGTATTGGAAATTACCCATCCTACGCGGTCGTCGTCATAGTCTCCGCTGCTGTCGGTCTGGAAATCCATCTTAGCCATTACACTCAATACGTTGGGGTCGCTCCAGGTGAACGGATGGGCCACCCAGGCGAATCCACGGTCGCCATTCGTCAGACCGATGGAACCATTGACACCAATGCCGGATTCCACTGTTGGGCCGGTGCCGGTACTTTCATAAAACCAATCAGCATGAGTCCTGAGTTGTGCTCCAAGGGTATAACCTGACTCAAAGTCTTCAGTATAGACCGACCAGGAATGGTTAGGTCCTGGGATAGCCAAGCTCTCAACCAGGCTGAACGTACCGGTGTCCTCATCACGGTACACGTTGACCGTTGCTTTGTTACTATCCACGATGATATCGAAGTAGGTCGAACCTTCACCGCCGCCGGGGTCATTTCCTGCATTGCCGACATCAAGGTGCCAAACGCTACCCCGGGGGCTTATCGCGTACTGGTGGGTATGCGCGCAGATGACGGCCGTGACACCCTTATCTTCCAGCAGGGCCCAGAAGTTGTCCCTTTCGGTCGGGTGAGCGTCAAGGCAGTCACCGTAGTGGCGCTGCCATGACAGGGGATAGGCCGGCTCGTGGATGAAGACGAAGACGAATGGCTTAGTATTGGCAGTGAGATCCGCTTCCAGCCAGTCGAGCAGCTCCGGTACAATGTTGCCATTGTCGTCGCCGTGACTCATATCTGTATCGTTGCCGTCGATGGATTGTCCTTCACCCTCATTCGGCCCGCCGTCCCAGTAAATGTTCAGCGCGACAAAGTGAGCATTACCATAGTCCCAAGAATAGGTTGTCCGCGTTGTACCTGTGGGGCCATTATAGTCTATGATGTCCTTTAGCGCCGGACGATTGGAACTGCCGTTCGCATTGTCATACTCGTTCCGCATCCACTCCATATCCACACCTGTTTCCGCCTCGTGGTTACCAATGATTGGGTACCAATGGTACGATGGCCCGAAGTAGGTATCGACCACAGAACGGTTTTCCTGGCAGGTTTCATCGAGATCTCCGACGCATACATGGAAGGCACCGGGCTCGCCGAGCTTATCGTTAATTGATTCCAGAACATTGGCGTACTCGGTGTGGTAGCTGCGCTGGTCAGCTGTGACTGTAAAGTGAAAGTCCGCCGCACGTGTTGATGCGAGCGGCATCGCCACAGTAATCAAGCATAACAGACCAACTACTACTTTTACTTTTGCTGTTGTTAAGGACCGTTTCATTATGGGTACCTCCGAAACTTTCAGAAATAAAGGTTTTTTTTTCGGACTATGCACACTATATATGTACCTTTTCTACACATCCTTGTTTCGGTTATTTATTAGAAAGGAATGAGCAGGAAGAGACTCCCCTTTGTCCAGCCGGGCTAACCCGAAAAACAACAGGTCCCTTGCCTCCGCCTTACTACGTATTCATCACCTCTCTACCGTTCCTTCGCTTCTTCTTCGTAATAGCTATTTTCACTGGTATTATAACAGTTTTTCCACAAATGTCAATGGTTAAGTCGGGCAAAGTAATATAATACAGGCAATTAAAGGTATAGTATCGCAGAATTATGAAAAAATAGGCAAGTTTAAACTTAGTTATGGGGTCTTTTGGTAGAAATCAGCCTCGTGGTCGGAGAGTTTTTTCTCTTCAATCATGGTACGAATCTGCTGAATATCGACATCTCGCGGCTGGCCGGCTGAAGTGGTGAGGGCTGAAGTATACTCAGCCGATGATGAAGGGACGGCATCAAAGAGTTTATTTATATAAACAGCCGACACAAAAATTCCGGTTATCATCGCTAAGAGTAAAAGATATTTTGCTAATCTGCTGAAGAAATATCCTGCCGCAGGCTCCGGCCGAGAGCCCTTGAGTTGATAGCGACACCTGTCACAATAGATGCAGTCCATATTGTCCCTGGCAGTAAGACCGAACTCACATTCAGTAAAGTATTTTTTGGGAACGAGCCGTTTAAAAATAATCAGATTGTTGAACAAAGACAAAAAAGCGCCGACAGGACAAATGTACCTGCACCAGAAACGTCTGTAAAAGATAGAACCAATACCGGCAAGTATCATTATTACAAGAACCACAGACTTTAGAGAGACATTCCAGATATGAAAATTGAAAGCAGCAATCAGCGGGTCCGCCGCGAGAGTTTGTTTGCTGCGGGAAAGGAAAAATACAATTACAGCGATAAAAAGTATTATATACTTTATGAATCTTGCTTTTCGCATCTTTTCATAAGCAGCAGGCTGTTTAAATTTATCAGGCACGATATAGCTGAGCAGTTCCTGTGCTGCGCCGAACGGGCAAAGATAACCGCAATAAATATTGCCGAAGAGCAGAACAAGAAACGGAACACCGGCTATAAGTAAAAAGGCCCCTGATAATTCAAAAGAGTTTACCTGCCCCGACAGCAGAGCGATAACCTGCTCACTGGAATACTGAGCATTGAGAATAAAACCACCGACGACAAGGTTGAATACGAGAACAGCCAGTCTGCTCCAAAAATTGCCTTTATATATGACCAGAAGAGAAAGAATAACCGCAGTTAAAAGATAAAACCCGCTGCGGTCAGGCAGTAAATTCTTCTTTGCAACGGAAACAGATGCGGCCTGGCCAAGCACCTCGTCTGCAAACTTTTTGCTCGCGGTTTCTATCGCCGAGACAATGGCGGCAGAGCTTATTGTCGCTCTTGTGACAGTATCAATATCGTCGAACGGGTGAGACTGGAAAAGCAGACGTCCTTTGAGTTTTTGCTGCCAATCGGTCAGCATCGCCAGGTAAGAAGGAGTCTCGTTTGAACGGATTGTGCGAAAGTTTATTAATTTGCCTGCGGTATCGATATAAACGGCAATATTAATCTTGCCGCCGAAGCCGCGAACGTCAGGCGCCAAATCCCCGGTGCTGAAGATATAGCCTGCCGGTTTACCTTTCGCTTCATAAACCTTGAAATGGCTTATTTTTCCTTCAGCAGACCGTGCAGGTTTGATGCGCAGTTGTCCCGCCAGAGCCTGCGCCGCATCCCGAGGCAAAAGAGGATTGCTGCGAGCTGCCGAATAGGTGAGTAAATTTGAACAGATAATTACAGAAGCAGCTATACCGAAAAGTATGTATCCGGTCCTGCGGAAACTCGAAGCATCTGCAGTGAATGAAGTCGATTTTTTGAACGATTGAAATAAAACTGCCGGGACATTGGCCAAAATAAGCGCGAGAAATACCAGTATTGTTCCTTTTGCTCCGAGCACCGGGATGAGAATAAGCCCTGTTGCCAGGCTGCCTATTGATGCGCCTATATGGTCCGACATTTCCAGTTTTGCGCCGGCAAGACCTGTTTCAAAGCGGCTTTCAGCAAGCTGTTCAGCAGCGATGGGAAAATATGCGCCGCTGCACAGGCCGCACAGGAAAAATACTGCTGCAAAATCCTGGTGCGTCCAGAAATCGACAGGCAGCCAGGCGACCGCAATGAGCAATATTGTATGAATCCCGATAGCTGTAAATAATTTTTGATGTAATCTCGCCGGCAGGTAGCGAAACAAAGCAGCGCCGACAGTAAGGCCGATCATAAATAGAGATGAAATAACGCCGATATGGAGATACAAAGAGCCGAACATAGTCTGATACAAATACATCAGAACGATTACCGTGCTGATGCCGAGCCAGCCGGCCGAGAAAACCAGAAAACTGCTGTCAAAGCTCGAAACACAGTTTTGATTTTTTGTGCGGATAATGTAAAAGAGCCGCAGAATAACAAAGACAAGAACCGGAACCAAAAATACCCGGACGCCTGTCAGTGCGAGAAGTTTTACAATCCTCGTAATCGGCGCTCCTGATTGTTTTAATGCCAGCAGCAGACTATACAGGCTGGCTAAAGGTCTTGAATCTGTGTTTATAAGCAAATTCCGCGGCAAATCCGAATTGTTATAGCCTTCCATCGCGGCTGCAGCGCGGTCGGGCAGGTAAACTGAAAGCAGTGTCGATGGTGCAAGTACGGCATCGGCGTTTTTTATTTTTGCGAAACGGCCCTGCAAAGTGCCGGCATCGCCTGTAAGGTTTTCAGAGTCGGATGCGATGAACCATGTATCGTCGCCGGGCGTCAAAACAAGATGCGAAAAAGTTTTTTCAAGCGTACGTTTTGTCGAAGCGCCCAAATCAATCAGCTCCGTACCCATAATATTTTCACCGCCGGTAACTCGAATAGCTACAACACCATCTGCGGCAATAGATTTCTTAAGCTGCTGATAAAATTCGGAGGTAAAGTAGCGGTTCAATACCGAACTGGCGGCCTGGGGCAGATTGATTATTACAATATCTAAGTTTTCCAGCCTGTCTAATTGGCTGCGAATGTCGCCTGCAGGGATAGACAGTCGCTTGTCATTGGTTTTGAAACTCACGGGCAGGAAAGTATTGACTTTTTGCGCATATTGGTCATCGCTATGCGACCAGGTTACCTTCTGAATCTGGGGCAGTAAGAGAAACTCATAACAAAGGCCAAGCCCCGAACCGATGACTAATATTTTTTTTGCGTCCGGTTTTTGAGACAAGACAGTTGCCGCGATACGGCTGCTGGCGGCCTTGTCGGGCAGCGCCTCGCAGGTGCTGCCCTGGCTGATGACGACCCACTGGCCGTGATATGTGCCGTAAAGATATTCGGCCTGGGGAGTTTGAAACGAGCCGCTCATCGCCTCGGCAGGCAGTAATTTAGTCCATTTTACAGTCTGAATATAGTGATTAAGACGTTTATCAATGCCGGCAGTCAGACACAGCAGAATGCTTATGGTAATTAAAAGAGGGAAAGCAAGTTTTATTACCGGCCCCCGATCGTAGTCGAGGGCAGGCTTTATGCGGACAGTAAATACAGCAGAAGAAATAATAAATACCAGCAAAAAGAAAATGGTTATGGAATTTACGCCGTAGCTTAGCAGAATAGTTGTGCCGATGCCGCCGAGAAAGCTGCCTGCGGCTTCGAGAATATAAGCGCTCGAAACCGGCAGGAGACTGTCCTGCTGAATCCATCGGCAGGCAAGCGGGAAAAAAATGCCGGTGATAACGCTGACGGGAGCATTGACAAGCAGCGACAAAAACACTATTTGCCGAATAGTCAGCAGTGTATAGGAGCTGACGCCTGCGATTTGCCGAGCATTGATGATTACAATCAGCTCAAGTATAAAAGCGGGAATGTAGGCAAGAAATAGAAGGTCGATATTTTCAAGCAGCCGGCCGGCGATTTTGGAAGAGCGGTATGCGACCGTTGCTCCCAAACCAATCCAGAAGAGCCACGATGCGAAAAACAGACCGACGCTGATGTCATTGCCTTCGAATGCAGTGATAAATTCACGAAAAAGCAGGGTCTGTGCGGCAATAGTGAAAAGGCCGTAACAGAATATCAGAAAGCAGCGGGCAAATTTCATTTTTCAGTTTCGCCAAAAACCTCGGCCTGGAACACGAGAAAACTTGCGCCCTGTTTCCACGCATCAGCGGGCAGGCCGGCTTTTAAGGATAAATGTGTGAGCATTTCATCGCGGCTCCAGTTCTGCTCTGGTGCAACCTGCGGCAGGAACACAGCGGAATGGCCGCCTTTTTTCAAAACAACGCCATCTATACCAATCCTGATGTCCTGATATGAGCCGACAGGTTTCGGAGGCGTTAAAGCAGATATTTCAATCGTAATGTCTTTTAGTTCATCTTTATCGACCGGCAGAAATCGAGGGTCGTTAACAGCGGCATTGACGGCATTGGAGATTACAGATTTATATAAGGGCTGCCGCGGGAAAATATCGCCGATGCAGCCTCTTAACTGATGATTCTCGTTGAGCGTAACAAATGCTGCTCGTGGTTCTTTCAACCGCTCGCTAAGGTTTGTTTCGGACACATTGAGCATCTTGTGTTTATCGAGAAAATAAATAATCGATTTTCTGGCAAAACTCAGAAGCTGCTTTTTATCTTCTTCGGTTAGCCCTGAGGCTCTGCTTTCCTGTCCGTCTAAAGGTGAGACTTCGCCAGAGGCGAGCCCTGCAGGTTCTGTTTTGAACCATTTGCCGGAAAAAGAAGCTGCCAGGTAACTTACTGAATTCGTATAATCGCCCGTCAATTGCCCCGATGTGGTGTAGTTTATCAGATGTGCCTGCGATGATTCGTCGAGCATCGCAAGCAGTATTGCAATCGGGACATAACCGCATATTGTCGCACCGGTCTTGTTTTTGTATTCCATAAAGCCGGCGCTGTCGAGTTGTTCAATATATTTATAAGCGCCCATATCGAGATTTTTTATTTCCTGCGGCACATTTTCCGTAAAAGGCACATAACCGTAATTGGGGCCGTAGTGGGTAAAATCTGAGCTGGCGATTACGAGGGTGTCGTTGTCAACCAGACTATTAAGAATCGAAGCTGCTTTGGATATCGTTTGCGTTGAGCATTGGCCTGCGACGATAAGCACAAGTTTAAAGTCCTTTTGCGTAAACTGCAGCAGGGGCACTTCTATCTGAGTGCTGTGCTCAGGTTGATTTGCCCGCGGGATGACCTGAAATTGAGGATACGCCAGGAGCTTTTTGATAAATTCAACGTCTAAGGGAACTTCGCCTAATGGCGTCTGATAAACCGTTTCCTGCGGCACACTCAGCACATCTTCCATAGGCATATAGTGCGAAGGGCCTATCACTATAATTCGCTTGTATTGTCTGGCGAGGCCGGCCAGCCCCATAGCAGCGGTTCGGCCTGAATACTGGTAGCCTGCGTGAGGCAAAATCAAGGCGATAATGTCGTTGGCGCTCTTTACCTCGATTTTTTGAAAGAGCTGACTAACTTGCTTTTTAAGCGTATCTGCATCTGCCGGATACCACCGGCCTGCCAGTGTCGAATTGAACACGACTTTAGACTCCGGCTCTGCCGGTTTTTCTGTTGTCTTCGGCTGCTTATCACATCCAGCCGGGATGGTCAGGAGCAAACCTGCCGCAATAAAAAATATGAATTGTTTTTGTATTTTAGCCATTCCATTTTCCTTGTGTATTGATGTTTGACAGTTGTTTTATACTGCCCGGATATTTTTTATTCCGGACGGCACGTATGAATTTTCGAGGTGATACTTTCTTGCTGATAACGTATGCGCCGACAGCTATTGCCGAGGCGGTTTTGAGAACAAACTGAATAAATTCTCTTCGCGTCATTTCCAGACTCCGTAAATTTTTTGGCCGCAATCGGGGCAGCAGCCTTCTTTAAGCCGATTTTGCAGAACAGTATAGCCGCTACGTTCAATCAGCAGCTTTTTGCAGCCGGGACAATAGGTATTCTGGCCCTGGCGGCTGGCGATATTGCCGATATAAACGTATTGTATTCCTTCACTTATAGCTGTCCGGCGGGCCATATCAAGCGTCTGGGCCGAAGTCGGAGGCAAGTGCCGCATTTTGTATTGCGGATAGAACTGTGAAAAATGCAAAGGCGTATCATTACCGAGATTTGCCTTTACCCATCGTACAAGTTCGCCGATTTGTTCAGGCTTGTCATTTAAAGTAGGTATGACAAGGTTTATAACTTCGAGATGAACACCGCACGATTTGGTCAATACCAGACTATCAAGGACAGGTTTTAAGGTTGCCGAGCAATTCTCTCTGTAAAAATCATCTGAAATTGATTTGAGGTCTATCCTGGCTGCGTCCACGTATTGCAGGAGTTTTTTCCAGGGCTCTTGATTTATATATCCTGCGGTAACAAGAATATTGCGAACGTCGGCGGTCTTTGCCAGCTTCGAAGTGTCTAAAGTGTATTCATAATAAATGACGGGGTCTGTATAAGTATAAGCTAATGATGTGCACTGGTTAGTTCTGGCAAGCTCGACGAGTCTTTCAGGCGGGCAGAAAAAGGCCTGGCTGTCTTCAGGATTAGCTTGTGAGATTTCCCAGTTCTGGCAGTTTTTGCAGTGAAGGTTACAGCCGACGGTTGCAAGTGACAGGGTTCTGGTGCCGGGCAGAAAATGGAAAAACGGCTTCTTCTCAACCGGGTCAATGTGAAGCGAGCAGGGATAAGAATGCACAACCGTGCGAAGGACACCGTCAATGTTTATTCTCACCCGGCACTCGCCGCTCTGGCCCGGCGAAATTAGGCACTGTTTCGGACATAATTGGCATTGAACTTTCAATTTGAGCTAAGCTCCCGCCTGTCGCTTGCGGAAAAGGGTATCATTTAAAGCCTTAAAAGTCAATTTTTTATAATTTTAGCCCTTTATTGATTGCCGTTTTCTGATAAAATTCGCGGAAAATCAGATTTTTTTAAATGGGAAGAGAAAAATGGAACACAAAAAATCGGATTGTCCGGGCAAGGCTGAATATCTGTCAGGCAAAAGAATCCTTCCAAAGCCTATCGGTAAAGATACGGATATAGTAAAACTAATCGACAGTATGGATGCCTATAATGGCGGAAGGTTAAGAGCCGCCTGCCATCTGATGCGGGACAAATACTCGCAGGAAGATGTTACTATAGGCTTGAGCCTTGCAGGGGCGCTTACGCCGGCAGGACTGGGGCCTTCAACGATAATTCCCCTTATGAACCACGGCTTTGTCGATTGGATAGTGGCGACCGGCGCAAATATGTACCACGATTTGCATTATGCCTTTAATCTGCCGATGTTCAGGGGCAGCCATAACGTTGACGATGCAGACCTGCGGGCAAAAGGCGTTACAAGAATTTACGACATTCTGTTCGATTACGAAGACGTCCTGATGGAAACCGACAGGAGACTGCGAGAAATACTCATAAAACCTGAATTTCAGAAGGAAATGGGTACTCGTGAATTTTATCATCACATCGGCAAAATCGTTGGCGAAATCGAACAGAAAAACAATCTCGGCCAGGTAAGTATCCTCGCCGCCGCCTATCGTAACGGTATTCCCGTTTTCACATCGTCGCCTGGCGATTCGACTATCGGAATGAATGGAGCCGGCCTTGAACTTCTGGCAGAAGCCGCAAAACTAACGGATAAATTCAAATTCAAAATAAATCCGAGTATCGATGTCAATGACACAACGGCCATAGTCTTAAACGCCAAGAGATACGAAAAAGGAAAAACAGCGGTGATTCTCATCGGCGGCGGGAGTCCCAAAAACTTTGTGCTGCAGACCGAACCGCAGATTCAGGAAGTTTTAATGATACCGGAAGCAGGCCAGGATTATGATATTAATATAACCGATGCAAGGCCTGATACGGGCGGCCTTTCCGGTGCTCCGCCAAGCGAGGCGGCAAGCTGGGGCAAAATCGACCCGACAAAACTCGATGAAACCGTTACAGCCTACTTAGATGTAACTGTAGCATTTCCTCTGCTGACAGCCTATACCATACAGACCACTAAGCCCAGGAAGCTAAAAAGGTTATACGACAGAGGCGATGAATTGCATAAGAAATTAATCGAGTCGTATCTTGAAAATAACAAGGAAGTGGAAAAGCTTAAAGCCTTAATAAAGAAACTCTGAGCAGAAATTGAAAATTGAAGATTTAAAATTTATAAAACGACGTCGCGGCAAAAAGTGTGGTTGATCATCACTGAAGAATAAAGAACTGTTATGAAGAAAGAGCTTGTAAAATTAGCGAAAAAATACGGGACGCCGTTGTTTATTATCGACCACGCGAAAATAAGGGAGAATTTCCGCGCTTTTAAGAAAAACCTGCCAAAAGTCCAGGCCTATTATGCAGTAAAGGCAAATTCAAATCAGGAAATAATCAAAATACTCTTCAAAGAAGGCTCCAGCTTCGATGTCGCCTCCTATAACGAATTTATCCAGATTTACGAACAGATAAAAAGCCTGCGAAAAAAAGACAAGGACTTTTTCATCTGGGACAAAATTATCTTTTCCAATACTATCAAAGACAGGCATACTTTAAAGAAGATAAAAAAATACAAGCCTTTGGTTACTTATGACAACGCCGATGAGCTGGTGAAGATAAAAAAATATTGCCCGACTGCGGGACTGGTTTTGCGATTGAAGGTGCCTGATACCGGCTCGCAGGTGGAGATGAGCTCAAAATTCGGAGCTGAGCCGGGCGAAGCGATGGAATTAATAAACTTAGCGTTCAGAAACAGGCTGACCGTTGAAGGTTTGAGCTTTCACGTTGGAAGCCAATGCACAAATTTCGATAATTACAGTTCCGCGCTGGGAATCACCTCTGATGTTTTTCAGACTTGCCGAAAAAAAGGATACAATACAAGGATAATCGATATAGGCGGCGGATTTCCGGTGCCTTATGATTCGCAAGTGCCGAAATTCGAGCAGCTTGCGGCAATAATAAACGCGGAAATAGCGCGGTTGTTTGGCGAAGACGTGGAGCTTATAGCTGAGCCTGGCAGGTTTATGGTTGCCAATGCCGCGGTGCTTATTTCGGAAATAATAGGAAGGGCACGGCGGGACGGCAAAATATTCTATCATATAAATGACGGTGTTTATCATACGTTTTCGGGCATTGTTTTTGACCACTGGATACCGAATTTTCAGGCGTTCAAACGAGGCAAAACGGAAGTTTGTGCCGTTGTCGGGCCGACATGCGACAGTTTCGATAAAATATCCGTTTCCCAGCAGCTGCCTGCAAATCTGCAAATCGGAGATTTTCTTTACACGGAAAATATAGGGGCTTACAGTATTGCCTCGACGACGAAATTTAACGGTTTTGATGGAGCGAAGGTTTTGCATATAAATAATTAGAGCCGATTCTTAATTTCAGGAGTTTTGAAAAATGGAAAATTGTTATTCTGCCGATGCTGTGCGGTTTGAAAGAATGAATACCGAGGAAATAAGGGATACCTTTCTGGTAAGGACCCTTTTTGCTGCTGACAGGATAGAATTGGTATATCTGTTTGATGACAGGGCGATAATAGGCTCGGCTGTTCCGGCCAAAAAAGTGCTGAAACTCGAGGCGGGTGAGCAACTGGCAAGTAAATACTTTGCCGAAAGGCGGGAGTTAGGCATTATCAATATCGGCGATGCGGGAGTTATTACCGTTGACGGCAAAAAGTTTACGCTTGGCTGCAAGGATTTGCTTTATATCGGCAGGGGCAGCAAAGATATTCAGTTTGAAAGCGCAAATTCGCAAAAGCCGGCAAAGTTCTATATCGTTAGTTACCCCGCGCATACTGAATATCCTACTGTCCTGGCCAAACAGACCGATGCACAAGCTGTTAGTATCGGCAGCGCCGAAGAAGCTAACAAGAGAACCATATATAAATATGTTCATACCGCGGGAATCAAGAGCTGTCAGCTTGTTATGGGCTATACCGACCTTGCACCAAACAGCGTCTGGAACACTATGCCTGCTCATACTCACATCAGGAGGACCGAGGTTTATATGTATTTTGCGATGGAGCCGAGTTCGGTTGTGTTTCATTTTATGGGCAAACCTGAGCAAACACGGCATATCGTCGTCAGAAATCAGCAGGCAGTATTTGCACCGAGCTGGTCGATTCACAGCGGCGTGGGTCTGAAAAATTACAGCTTTGTCTGGGCGATGGGCGGCGAGAATCAGGAATTTACCGATATGCAGGGCTTTTCATTGGATAATATGAAATAAATTTGCAGGAGAAAAAAATGGTTTTAGATAAATTCAAACTCAACGGCAAAGTTGCAATAGTAACGGGTTCGGCAAAAGGTCTGGGCCGGGCAATGGCGAGCGGTTTGGCCGAGGCCGGCGCAGATGTCGCTCTTGTTGATATACTCGATATGAAAGAAACCCGGCATCAGATTGAGAAAATCGGCAGGCGATGTATAACGATAAAGGCGGATTTAAGCTCAAAGGACTGCGTTGAGGAAATTGTGAACACTACCATCCAAAAATTGGGTGCGATTGACATTCTGGTAAATAATGCAGGTATAATCCGCAGGGCGCCGTTTGTTGAGTTTGCTGAAAAGGACTGGGACGATGTGATGAATGTCAATATCAGGACGCTTTTCTTTTTGAGCCAGGCTGTTGCGAAAGTATTTATCAAGCAGGGCAGTGGAGGAAAAATCATCAACACTGCTTCTCTTTTGAGTTTTCAGGGCGGTATCCTTGTGCCTTCATATACGGCTTCCAAAAGCGCAGTGGCAGGCCTGACAAAACTTATGGCCAATGAATTGGCCAGGCACAATATAAATGTCAACGCCATAGCGCCGGGTTATATGGCCACCGATAATACTGCTGCTCTTCGCCGGGATGCTGTGCGGAGCAAGGCTATTCTCGACAGGATTCCTGCCGGCAGGTGGGGTGAGCCTGATGACCTTAAAGGCGTGGTTGTTTTTCTTGCATCCGAGGCATCGGCATATTTATGCGGCTCAATAGTATCTGTAGACGGCGGCTGGCTTACAAGATAATTAGTTTAATCCTGCCATCAGCCTAAGAACCTTTTGCTGGGTAACTTCACTTCTGGTAAGGGAGCCGGTGATTTTACCTTCTCTGAAAACAAGTATATTGGTTGCCAGGTTGATAAGTTCCGGCAGTTCGCTTGAAATAAGCAGAATAGCCTTTCCTTTGCCGGCCAGCTCGTCTATCAGACTATGTATCTCGGCCTTTGCACCTACATCGATACCTCTGGTCGGCTCATCAACCATCAATATATCACAGTCGGTCGCAAGGGATTTTGCCAGAACGAGTTTTTGCTGATTGCCGCCGGATAGACCGAATGCCTGTACCCACGGCGATGCGGCCTTTATTTTCAGCAGCTTAAAATATTTATCAACGAATGAAAGCAGCTTTCGTTTTTTTATAAATCTGAAAAAATTCGAGATTTTTTTCAGGATTGAAAGGCAGATATTTTCCGCAACGTTCATTGAGAGCACAAGGCCGTGACGTTTTCTGTCCTCAGGCACAAGAGCGATGCCGTAACTTAAGGCCTGAGAAGGAGTTGAGATATTTACCTGTTTGCCCTGAACGTAAATTTTACCTTCTGTTTTGTTATCAAGGCCGAAGATGCCTTCTGCGGTTTCTGTTCTGCCTGCTCCGACAAGGCCTGCCAGACCGAGAATCTGGCCGGCGCAGAGTGAAAAGGAAATGTTTTCAAATTTGCCTGGACTTGACAGGTTTTCTACCCGCAAAAGCTCCGCCCCCTTTTCATTTTTTATATGTTTTGGAAAATAGGCCTCAAAGTTTCTGCCAATCATCATCTCTACGAGTTTGTCTTCTGTTATTTCGCTTACATTTTTTGTGCTGATGACTTTTCCGTCACGAAGAACGGTTACGCTGTCGCAAAGCCGGAAAATTTCTGCCAGGCGGTGTGAGATATAAATGCAGGTGATTGACTTTCTTTTTAATTCATCAATGAGATGAAAAAGATTTTCCGTTTCTGCCTGCGATAGCGAACTCGTGGGTTCATCGAAAATTAATATCTCTGCATTTCTGCCGACAGCCTCGGCAATCTGGACAAGCTGCTGATTGGCAACCGTCAGCAACCCGAGTCTTTTGGCAACGTTGATATGTTCTGCGCCGATTACCTTGAGCATCTGCCGGGCCTTTTCGTAAAGCTGTTTTTTGTTGACAATGCTGGCTGTCGCCGGCAGGTCTGATAGACAAAGGTTTTCAGCAACGGAAAGGTTCTCACAGAATTCGAGCTCCTGGTGGACCATTCCAATACCGGCATTGAAAGCCTGGCCGGCATTGGCGAATCTTTTCTCCTCACCGGCTATAGATATTTTTCCGCCATTCGGCTGATGAATGCCTGCCAGAATTTTGCCGAGCGTGCTTTTGCCTGCGCCATTCTCGCCCACGAGCGAGTGACAACAGCCTTTCGATATTTCGATGGATACATTGTCAACTGCAACTACGCCCGGAAAGCGTTTTGTTATATTTTCAAATTTTAAGTAAAAACTCTGCTGCAAGGGTATTTACTCTTTCAGATACCTTTCAGGCACATCGGTAAAGCCCCAGTCTTTGAGCTGTTTTGCCCACTGCGACAGGGTCTCCTTTGTTACCTTGACAAGCTCCATTTTATTCATCACGGGTATTTCTTTGTGCAGGTGAATTTTGTCGATTATTAATTCGACAGAAACAGAGCCCCAGAGATACGTTGACTGGGCCAGCAGAATCGGCACGATACCCTTTTCAATGTATGCCAGCTGAGCCGGCAGGGCATCGACAGCGACAACAGTTATTTTGCTTGGGTCAAGGTCTGTAAGCAGCGTTGTTGTGAACAGGGGCCAGCCGCCAATCATCGCAAAGGCGTTTATTTCCGGATAAGCATTCATAACCCTCAGGACTTCTGCCGCGGCATCCTGCGGGGTCTCCGCGTGATAAAAAGTACCGATGATTTTTATATCCGGATACTTTTCCGCCTCCATTTTTGCGCCCTGGACGCGTTTTTGCAGATTTGGCGCGTTCTGGTTGCCCGCCATAATCGCCACGCTGGCCTTTCCATTGACAAGTTCTGCAAGATTTTTCATTACCATCTGGCCTGTCTCAATATCGTCAACACCGTAAAATGCGAACCGTTTTGAATCGGGGGCGTCGCTATCAAAGGCAAAAACCGGCACACCGCGGTCAACAGCGTCGCTAATCGCGCCTGTAACTTTGCTCGCATCGCTGCTGGAAAGTAGTATTACGTCAGTACCTTCGTTGACAGCCTGTGCGATTCGCTGGGCCTGCACCTGGCCATCCTCAACAGGCGGAGTGCGCCAGTCTATCCTGATGTCTATGCCGAGTTTTTCACTAAGCTCTTTTGCTTTGTCTTCAGCACCTGTGCGAGCCGACAGAAAGACCGGATTGGTGGAGCTCTTGGCAATCATAGTGATTGTGATAGTTTTCTTTTGCGCAGGAGCGTTCGGTTCGGCTTTCGGCGCAACTTTCTTGGCGCAGCCGGCAAAAATCAGACCGATGAATAAAGAAATCATTAGAATCAGCAGCTTTTTCATAAAAACCTCCAAAAAATATTGATTATTTTAGTTCATTGCCCTTTTGAGAGTAAGCCGGGCGTTAAATTTGTCAAGAACAACGGCGATAATTGTCGCCGTACCGATTATAATCCATTCGTAATTCTGGTCAAAGTGGAGAGTTCTGATTGACTGGCGGATAAGAATAATCAAAACGGCGCCGAGTGTGGCACTGACCGCGTTTCCTCTTCCGCCTGAAAGGCTTGCTCCGCCCACAACGGCAGAGGCGATTATATAAAGCTCGTAGCCCGTCGCGTCTCCGCAGCAGGCTGAGCCGTAATATGCGCTTCCGAGAAATGCGGCGATACCTGCGGTAAGGCCTGAGATTGCGAAAACCGAAATCGTAATTCTTTTGACGTGCAGACCGGCGTATTTGCTCGCCTCGGGATTGCCGCCGACAGCGTAAATGTGCCTGCCCATAACGGTTTTGGCAAGATAAAAAGCTCCTGCTGCGGTAACGGCAATCATAATCAACATCGCAACAGGATAAAGAGCAGGGCTCAAACCCAGATTGGCCTTGGCAAATGCCGTCAGCGACCCGGGCACAAGAATGCTCTCAGCCTTGCTTATAACGAATGCGACGCCGCGGAATATCCACATTGTGCCCAGAGTAATAATAAACGGATGCACCTCAAGCCCGACAACCATCAGACCGTTAAGCATTCCGCAGATTGTGCCAAGCCCGACGGATGCAAAAATCCCCAGTATGACGGCGGATGGCGAGTCAATATTAAGATGCCTGAGCATTAACGCAGTAAGCACACCGCAAAGAGCGTAGATGGAACCGACGCTTAAATCGATACCGCCGGCAATGATTACCATAGTTGCGCCGACAGCCATAATGGCAAAGAAACTTGCATCGGTGGCGGTCTGCATAAGAGTATAGAAATTAAGGAAATTGTTTATGGTTTTGCCGGTTGTTCTGTCGGGGTGCGAGCCGGCCAGGACGGTCAGAATTACAACAAGCAGCAGAATTACAATGACCAGACCTGATTGTTGTCTGCCGAGCAGGATTTGAAGTTTTTTACCGATTGTCATTTATACAAACTAAACATGAAATAACATAATATCGTCACGGCGGAAAATCCGAATTAATTCTAATCTTCTGCCCGGCGATGTCAAATTCTTTCCTGAAATCCGCCGCGTCCTAATTTAGGGTATTTGTGCTTGTTAAGCGTTATATGTCCGCTATAATCGGTGGTTTCATCTGTTTAATAGAGCAGGTTGGTATTCAAAATGGCAGAAAATAACAATGGCTCGCAGCAAAAGAACAGCTTGGGATTCGTTTTGCGAGCCTTAAAACATAGAAACTATAGGCTGTTCTTTTTCGGCCAGGGCACATCGCTTATCGGCACTTGGATGCAGATGGTTGCGATAAGCTGGCTGGTGTATAGATTGACCGGCTCGCCATTTTATCTGGGACTGGTTTCGTTCTGTAATCTAATACCGGTGTTCCTTGTCGCTCCGATTGCCGGCGTCTGTGCCGACCGTTGGTCTCGACGGCGGATAATTATAACGACCCAGATTTTGGCGATGATGCAGGCATTCCTGCTGGCTGCGATGGTTGCTTTCGACAGTATAACGCTGATGCGAATTATTCTGCTCAGTATTTTCATGGGGATAATTAACGCGTTTGATATGCCTGCCCGGCAGGCCTTCGTTTATGAGATGGTTGATAGCGATGAAGATTTGCCTAATGCCATTGCGCTTAATTCGCTTGTTTTCAACATGGCAAGGCAAATAGGTCCTCTGGTAGCAGGTTTTGCGATTGCTCTGGTCGGTGAAGCTGCCTGTTTCTTTCTTAACGGCGTAAGTTTCCTGGCCGTTATTTGTGCCCTCGCGGCGATGAAACTTACCCGCTCCAGCGGGCCAAAACACAACGGTGCGGTCCTGGCTGGAATGAAGGATGGTCTGTCTTATGCATTCGGTTTTGTGCCTATAAGGTCGATACTGATGTACACGGCGATGATGAGCCTTGTTGCGATGCCGTATGCGGTTTTGATGCCTGTTTTTGCAAAGAGTATTTTACACGGTGATTCCAGAACCCTGGGTTTTCTTATGGGTTCAGTCGGATTAGGAGCCTTTATCGGTGCGATTTTTCTTGCCAGGCGTAAAAATGTGCAGGGTCTCGAGAAAGTGGTGATTATCGCGGCAGGCATTTTCGCAGCGGGAACTATCGGTTTTTCGTTTTCACGAAATTTGTGGCTGTCGCTTTTGCTGGTAGCTCTGCCGGGTTTCGGAATAATGGTACAGATGGCGTCGATAAATACGATTCTTCAGACCATAGTTGATGACGACAAGCGCGGCAGGGTATTGAGCCTTCATATAATGGCCTTTATTGGTATTATACCGCTGGGCAATCTGCTGGCAGGAATCACGGCTGAATATCTTGGTGCGCCTCGCACACTGCTGCTTAGCGGACTTTTAAGCATTTCTGTTATGGTCTTTCTCGCAAGGAAACTTCCTCTTATACGACGAATGATTCACCCCATATATGTCCGCAAAGGAATTATTCCTGAAGTAGCCGCCGGCCTGCAGACGGCGACTGGTGTTGTTTCACAAGCCAAGGATTGACCCATTTTTGAGATTGAAGTCCGGGCTTGTTTAAATGAGGAAGGCAGGAAAATGCTTAAAAACTGCGTTGCAATTGCCTGACTTTATTCATGCCTCAGAGCGATGATGGGGTCAACTTTAGCTGCGCTTACTGCGGGATACAGGCCGAAGATTATCCCGATGCCGATGCTGATAAACAAAGGCAGCAATATACTGGCGATTGTTATTACAGTCGGCATTTCGGAAAAGTAAGTAATAATTGAAGGAATGGTAATTCCCATCACAAGTCCTACTATCCCGCCTATGGTTGAAAGCACGACGGTTTCTATAAGAAACTGTATTATAATTTGTCGCCGCTTTGCGCCGATGGCCCTGCGGATGCCGATTTCACGAGTCCTTTCCGTAACCGAGGCCAGCATAATGTTCATAATGCCGATACCGCCGACCAGCAGGCTGATGCTCGCAATTGAGCCGAGCACAATGTTGAATCTTCGTTTGGTTGCTTCGGCCTCTTTTAATAGTGCCAGGGGAACGCTTACCTGATAATCCTGTTTTTTATGAAAGTTCTGGAGCATCCGTTCGATTCCCGCAGCGGTTGATTCGACGTTGTTTATGTTGTTGACCTGCACGATAATCTGATGCAGTTCCACAAGTTCCAGCGTCCTTGTACCGCTTGTTCTTTTGTGAAATATATCTCCAAAATATTTCTTGACTGTGCTTAGCGGAATATATGCGTCAATCTGCTGGTCGGGTATCTGGATGTTTCCGGCCACACCCTGTTCATTTTTTACTATTCCAATGACCTCAAAGGAATCTCCGCCTATCTTGATGGGCTGGCCGATAGTATTTTTATTTGCCAGCAGTTTTCTTGCCCCGAATTCGGTCAGCACCACCGTCGTGGAAAAATTATCGACATCTCTTTTATCGAAGACCCTTCCGGCAAGTACTTGCCTGGGCACGAGTTCAAACCATTCGCTTGTAGTGCCGACTATTCTAAGTTCCAGCGTGTTCGAGCCGACCCTCGATTCCTTGCGTATAAGTTTGGCAGGCGCCACTTTTTGGACGTTTGGAAGATTCGCTTTTATTCTCTCATAATCCAGAGATGTCAGTCCATATATGCTCATACGGGAATGTTGTGTGGACGTAGCCTCTTCTTCGATGGATTTAATTGAATTAATTATTATATTGTTGCTGCCGAGTTTTTGTATTCTTGACAGCGCTTCTTTACTTGCCCCTTCACCCACAGCCAGCATTGCCACCACGCTTCCGACGCCAAATACAACGCCCAGCATTGTTAAAAATGACCGCAGCTTGTGCAGCAGAAGGTTTTCAATGCCCAGCGTTATATTTCTGACAAATCTTGACTGATGCATAATTGTTAATTTCCCTCAATGCCTTCGACCAGCCCGTCCTTCATATGCAGCCGATTTCTGGCAAAGGCGGCGATATCCGGTTCATGTGTTACCATAAGAATAGTTGACCCCTGGCGGTTGAGTTCTGCAAGCAGCTCCATAATCTGGATTCCGGTATGGCTGTCTAAATTGCCTGTCGGTTCGTCAGCGAGGATGATATGCGGTTCTGCTGCCAATGCCCGTGCGATGGCGACTCTCTGCAGTTGTCCGCCTGAAAGCTCCGCAGGCCGATGATTCAGTCTTTCCTCCAGCCCGACTTTTGCGGCAAGTTCTGCAGCTTTTTCAGAGCTTCTGTGTGCCTCCCAGCCGAGATAGTAAAGCGGCAGCTCAATATTTTTCTGAACCGTCAATTGCGGAATCAGGTTGAAGCTTTGGAAGATAAAGCCTATATATCTGAGTCTAATATCGCTCAGCGAATCATCACTGAGAATACTTACATCTTTGTCTTCGAGGAAATATTGTCCCCTGGTTGGCCGGTCAAGACAGCCGAGTATATTCATCATCGTGCTTTTACCCGAGCCGCTGGGCCCCATAATTGCCCAGAAACTTCCTTTCTGAAATGATACGCTTATCCCATTAAGGGCGTTTACGTCTTGGGAACCCATTTTGTATATTTTGTGAATGTTGTTAAATCTTACGATATCCATTGTTTATTGTCTTTGTTTTCCTGAGTCTTGTCTTTGGGAGCCTTGCGGCCTGTTTCCGCTGCGCATCTGGCGCATTTTTTCTCGTTCCTCAGGCGACATCTTCTCAAATTTTTTCTGCATTTCCTCTCGTTGCTGGGGTGTAAGGTTTTCGAATTGTTTCTTAAGTTTTTCTGCATCCGGCAGTTCGGTATTTGTCTGTTGATTGGGCTCGGCAGAGATTCGATTTGTTTCCACTTTTTTCAGCCCGTCAGTAATTTTTTCCTGCAGTTTGTCTCCGTATTCATTCTCATTTTTTTGAGTTGATGTATACGCCGTGGCGGACTTTAGAGGCGGATTCAACATAACAATCTCTCCTTCTTTAAGGCTTTCGAGGACATGAATCACCTTATTATTGTCAAGGCCGACCTTGATATGTCTTGGTTGAAATGAATTTCTGGTTTTGACATAGACGGTAGGTTCTGCCCCAACCCGTATTACCGCCTGCAGAGGGATGTAAATGGCGTCTTTGTATTGCTGAATGATTATTTCAGCCTGGCAGCTCATTCCCGTTCTGAGCGTTGGGTTGTTGCTGTCAATATAGATTTCGGTAGTGTAGATTTTCAGGTCCGGATTCATCCACATACTTCGGGCATCCGGCAGAGGAGCGATGGATTCTACTGTGCCGTAGAAAGTCTTTCCGGGCAGAGCGTCTATGGTGATAATTACCGGCATATCTTTGCTGATTTTCTTCAGATTTGACTCATGCAAGGTGACCTCCGCTTTGGATGAATTGCCGGTTGGAAGGTAAATTAGCTCTTCTCTTTCCTGGACCTCTTTTCCTTCCGCCAGAGGTTCATTCTGCCACCACCGTCCCGTTGCGCTGGTTGCGTATATGACAAGTCCGTCTGTTGGAGCATAAATTTTTGTTTTCTGAAGCTGGTCTTCTATTTTTGTCAGCTTGTCTTTTTGACGTTCGAATTCAGACTCTTTTGCCTTTAAATCTGCCTGGGCCTGGATAACGTTGGCATTGGCTTTGCGCTGCGTCCGCTCCATTGCCATCTGGGCCTGGTTGACATCGCTTTGGAGTTTGGCCAGGTCTCGCTTGTAAGTGTAGTCTGTCAGCAGGTCCTTGCTTTTTTTGGCCAGTTCAGTATTCAGAGTATTTTTCTTTTCGGCGATTTCGTCGGCCTGCAGTTCCGTTTGTGAGATATATTTTTCGCTATAGAGCTGTTTTGACCATTTAAGGGTCTCCTGGGCTCGTGCCAGTTCTTCTTCGGCAAGTTTGATATCGGCTTCTGCCTTGTCAAGCGAGTATGGATATTCGCCTTTGATATATTTCTCAATATCCTGTTTGGCGAAATCAAGAGTGAGTTTTGCCAAATCGACATCGCTTTTTGCCTGATTTTCTACAACCGCCAGATTCTCTTTCGCACCTATGTATGCTGCTTCTGTGTTTTGAACTCTTATATCCTGGTCGATTTTTTGATCTTCCAGACTGCTGGCGTCAAGTTCGACAAGCAGGTCGCCTTTTTTAACCCGTGTTCCTTCGGGTATTATGGATATGATGGAAGTTCTGCCTTCGACTTCGTTTTTGATGATAGTTTGTTCTCTTGCCTTGATTGTGCCTGATTCGACAACGCTTACAGTCAAATTATCGCGTTTAACCTTATATACGGGACTATCGCTCTTTTTATCGCTGTTGCTTTTCACAAGCAGTCCCGACAAAAGCATTGTTGCCGGTACGATAACGGCAAGACTAATTATATATATTTTCTTCTTTGACATTTTGCTTTCCTCCGGGCAGGTATTCTTTCCATAACCCTTTTTCATTTACCTCAAGTACACCTGTATCCCGCTGGATGTTCAGTTCCGCAGTTCTGTAATCGACCACCGAGGCCGTTAGCGCATTTTGCGCTCCCAGAAGCGCATCTTGTGCTTCGAGAAGGTCTCGCATCTGTGCTCTGCCTGCATCGAGAAACATCGTTACGCTTTTAACCCGCTTTTGAGCGATATACACGGCCTTTGCCTGTATGTACATATTTTCTCTGGCTACGAGCAAATCCCGCAGGGCGGTTCGAATCTGTGTTTTTATGGTATCTTCGGATGTCTGCACGTTCCGCACGGCTTGTTCAAGGTCGATGTAACTGTTTCGATAGTCAACGGCTTCCTGTGTTCTTTCAACAGGAAGATTCATTGTCAGTATCGCGGAAGATATTCCTTTATCCTTTCTTATGTGCGAATCGTCGAGAGTAGCGCTGCTAACGGTGTTTCTTCTGGCGCCGCTTTGGGCCGAGCCGAAGAGCGTAAGTTCCGCCCCTAAAGCATCTGCGGCGACAACTACGGCTCTCTGCTTGTCATATACTTTTCCTTCTGTTGTTCTCAAATCAAGCCGATTTTCGAAAGCCAGTTTTATTGCGGTCAGTTCTTCCATTTCATAAGGTCCCGCGTTTGCGTAATCAGGTTCGAGTACTTCCATAAGGTCGTTGGGCTCGACAGGCTGGATATCTGTTTGCTGACTATTTTCCCCGGCGATTTGACTGATAATCTGTTTTGTCGGTTCGACCAGCAGTTCAAGCTCCTTCGGGTCCAGCTCGATATTGGCGTCAGGCGGCAGTCCGAGAAAAGTCTTAAACGAGTCAAGCCGGTTTTTATATGTTTGTGTTGCTGAAATCCATCTCTGCCGGGCGCTTAATTCGTTTTGAACGGCTTGGTCAACCTCAATTTCCTGTATTCGTCCCGCATCAGCCAGTCTTCTGCTTCTCTTGGCCGATTCTATTCGGCTGAGGTAATCAGCCTCGTTGTTTTTGATTGTGTCTAATTGTTGAAGGACGGTAAGATAATTTC
This sequence comes from uncultured Planctomycetaceae bacterium, assembly GCA_964619675.1. Lineage (GTDB taxonomy): Bacteria > Planctomycetota > Phycisphaerae > Sedimentisphaerales > UBA12454 > JAPLMW01. The sequence continues at coordinate 24,864 of CAZUEO010000004.1, forward strand.
TTGCCGCATCCACGGCAAAATTCTTTTTGTATTGTTCGAAATCCCAGAATGCGTAAATAACATTTCTGTCCGCCTGTATTAAAGGTTCGGTAACTATATGTTCTCCTGAACCTCTCAGCAGTGGAATGGAAACTGTAGCATCGCCGAGCAAGCCCATAGATGAAGCCTGACTTAGGGTAAGGAGATTTACCAAATCGATGGCAAAAGTAGCTCCCAGTTGCGCGCCGGATTTGAGCGTTTTGGTAACTCCGAAATCGCCGCTGTGGACCCTGCCGCTGACGGCCCTTTCGCCGGTTGTGTTGGTACTGATAAGATTTTCTATTTCTCCGCTGAAAATACTCTCGAAGGCATGCTGTTCCAGCCTTAATGCAAGCACTGTCTGGAATATCTCTTCTTTCCGACTTTGATATTCAAAGCTGTTGTAAGCGCCTATTTGCAGCGCCTGAACAAGCGATATGGTTGCCGGCTTATTAACATCGTTTGTTTCGACGATTTTTTCGCCTGAAATTATTGCCGTTGGATAGTTTTTCTCAGGCCAGTGTTTTATCGGTGTCAGCTTGTCGGTGCCTAATGAAGCTTGTCCTGTAACAGGCAAATTCTGGTCTATCAGCAGTTTTCTTCTCAGGATGTCGCTGGGCCTTTCGATACTGAACGGACTTGTTTTTCCCGTTGCTTCAAGCTGTTTTTGGGAGAGGATTTTAGCGGCAGTTTTGTCCATATCTTTACGATACTTTGCCGGGCTGCAGCCGGCCTCTAAAGTAAAGGCGCACAGCAATACTGCCAAAAGAAAAATACGAATCTTCTTTAAATATTTGTATCCAAATGGTTTATGGAAAGGATTTTTCATTTTTTCGTTATATTTACATAGTTACTTCGACCATTTACTATCAGTTAATTAGTGAGCGCCAAACAGGGTTTGGTAACACAAAAAATGGGTTTTATTTCTATTTTTTACCGGACTGTTTAAACCGATTTTTGAACTTTTCTCTCATAGTCTGGAAATCCTTGTTCCAGCGTTCAAACTGCTGTGGATTAAGCACATCGTTCATTTCTGCAATCAGGATTTGTGCTTCCTCATAACGTTCTTTATTTGTTTCTTCCCGTCGCAATTGTCTTTGCTCAAAGGCCCTGTTGAGAACCCCCTCAACCTGCTTTGTCTGCTGCTGGTCCAGTCCGTATTTTGTACTTATTTCCTCAGTTATAGCGGCAGTGTTTTTAAATTTATGGTCTATCCAGATTATGTTATACTTGACCAGCAGGATAGTCCCGCCTACTCCGATAGCAATGCCTGAAATCAGGATGATGCCCGCGTAGATAATCCATAAAAACGTTCGTTTATTTCTATAATGTTTCAGGAAATTTTCTTCTGTTTCTGTTACCATAGCAGTATCTCCTGAAAGGGTACCAGCAGTTGAATCAGCGGGTCGACTATATATCGCCAGGCGTGGATTGAAAAGAATGTTACTATTGATGCTGCGACCGCCGATATTCCTGCGAACCACTCGAAGGGCAAAAAGCCTGTGGTTTCCTGCCGCAGTAGGCCTATTTCGCACATTGCTGTTTTGGACACGTCAATTTGCGGCAGTTTCTCCTTTTGTGCCGTTTTAGCTAATTTTTCAATAATTTTTATTGCATCCATTCCAATTTCTCCCAAATTTTTTCCTTTTCAGCTATTTTTTTCATTTTTTTTCGGGCTCTCATAGCTCTCATTTTCACTGCTGCTCTTGTCCAGCCCGTTCTTCCCGCGATTTCCTTGATTGTGCAGTCTTCAAAGTACATTAAAGTCAGAACCAGACGGTCTGCACTGCTTAATCGGCCGAGCAAAGCGTGCAGAATCTCAGCTGCTTTTTGCGGCTCAATTTCCTGCTGGGTTTCTTTTGCGGCGATATCGATATTCTCCAGCGGCAGAAACCGTTTTTCCTTGTCCTGCTCTTTCCAGAATCGGTATCCTACGCGGGTTGCGATTTTTTTGAGCCAGTGCAGGAAGGGGGCCTTTGCCTTATAGGTTTTCAGGCTTAAATACGCCTCGACAAAGGTGTCCTGAACGAGTCTTTCGCATACGGCACTATCCCTGCTGAATCGCCAGCAAAGTTGTGTTATTTGCTCCTGATACTGCAGGATAAGCCGCTCGTATGCGGCCTCATCGCCGTTTAAACAAGCCGCAATATCGTCCCAATCTGAATTTTCCACAGAGCCATTATAAGTCTCAACCCCGCGTTTGTAAACCGTTTCTGCAGATGTATTAACAGACTTACTTCCAATTGATTAGTGGAAGACTTCACCGACAGGTAACTAAGAATTTGAATATTTTAGTAATCTGTTATATTCTTGAAATATCAGTTTTTGGCCTGTAAATTATAACGAGATATGGTTTATAAGCGCTCGTAGCTCAGTAGGATAGAGCGTCGGTTTCCTAAACCGAAGGCCGCAGGTTCGAATCCTGCCGGGCGCAGTATTTCATCTGTTCGAATACTTGCCTAATTACCTGTTTATCTTAGAGTTAGCGAAGTTCCTCTTCGTCTTTTTCTGCTGAGGATGTTGCGACCGCTTTTGGTTCTCATTCTTGCTCGAAAGCCGCTTTTGCGCTTCTTCTTAATCTTGCTTATTCGATGGTTTTTCATTTTAACTCCGGTTTATAAATTTTTGTCTATTATGCCTGATTTGCCCCGCGATTTCAACAAATTTCCCACCGAGCCAGATAATACGAAATTTCTGGACAATTTTAATTTAGGGATGGATAATTAAAGTAGTAAGTCCCCGTAGCTCAATTGGATAGAGCGTTGGCCTCCGAAGCCAAAGGTTGCAGGTTCGAGTCCCGCCGGGGACGCTTTGTTATAGCTGCCCGCAAGTGGCGACGGCTAAACGACTTTCAAAGGGAATTTCTTGACTTTTGAAATTGGGATTGTTAGTCTTATGTCTTTAATTTATAAACATTTGTGAAAGATAAATAAGTGAGAGTATTATCAGGCATTCAGCCATCGGGCAGATTGCATATCGGCAATTACTTCGGCGCTATGCGCCAGCACCTGCAGTTACAGGCTGAAAACGAAGGATTCTATTTTATAGCAGATTACCACGCCATGACCAGCGGGCCAAAGCCTGATGATTTAAGACAAAATAAATTAGCGGTCGCTATGGATTACCTTGCGCTCGGCCTGGATACGAATAAAACAGTTTTCTGGTGTCAGTCTGATGTGCCCCAGGTTACGGAGCTTTGCTGGATTCTGTCTTGTATAACGCCAATGGGACTTTTGCAGAGATGCGTAAGCTATAAAGAAAAAATCTCGCAGGGCGTCAGCGCCAATCACGGCCTGTTTGCATATCCTGTTCTGCAGGCCGCTGATATCCTGATTTTCGACAGCAATCTTGTACCCGTCGGCGCCGACCAGAAGCAGCACATCGAAGTTACAAGGGACATCGCGGGCTATTTCAACAATACCTACGGCCAGGTTTTCGTTATTCCAAAAGAGTATATTCTCGAATCGGTAGCGGTTGTGCCGGGTATCGATGGCAGGAAAATGAGCAAAAGCTATGATAATACCATTGAGATTTTTGAGCAGGAGAAGACCGTCAGGAAAAAAGTGATGAGCATCGTTACGGATTCTACTCCTGTCGAGGCGCCGAAGAATCCGGACAAATGCAACGTTTTTGCATTATTAAAGCTTATCGCCTCAAGCCAAGAGCTGGTAGATTGGGAAGCCAAGTACCGGCAGGGCGGCGTTGGTTACGGACAGGCCAAGAAAAGACTGGCCGAGCTTTTAATCGAATATTTCAAACCTTACAGGGAAAAAAGGGCCGAGCTTGAGAAAAATATCGATTATGTGCGGAAGGTCCTGCACGAAGGCGCTCAAAAGGCCCGGGCTGTGGCCCAAAAGACTCTCAGTCGGGCGAGAAAAGCAGTGGGAATAGATTGATGTCGGAATACAGGGTAAATCTTGATATATTTTCAGGACCTCTCGATTTGCTGCTTTATCTGGTTCGCAGGGAAGAGGTCGATATATATGATATACCGATAGCGAGAATTACCGAGGAGTATATACGTCATGTTGAGATGCTCAAGATGCTCGATGTCGAACTGGCGGGTGGGTTTCTTGTGATGGCAGCGACGCTGATGGAGGTAAAATCTGCGATGCTGCTGCCTGCCGATGAGCTTGAAGCGCTTGCAGACGAGCAGGGCGACCCGCGGGCCGAGCTTATCAGGCAGCTGCTTGAGTATAAAAAATTCAAGGATGCTGCGAACCTTCTGAAAAATTCCGCAGAGAGTCAGGAGCAAAAATTTGGCCGCAGCGACAGTATTATTGCGGGTCTGGCAGGCAGCAGCGAACCTGAGCTTGATATCGACCAGTTGAGCGTATGGGATTTGCTTGGCGCCTTCGATTCGATAATGAGGGCGACCGGCGGTATGATGGATATCAGCCATATTATGGATGATACGCCGATTGACCTTTATCAGATTGAAATACTTCACCATCTGCAGACCGAGGGGGCAATGAGTTTTGAAAGGATTTTTACTGATAAGAAAAACAGGATGGTTATGGTAGGACTGTTTCTTGCGGTGCTTGAGCTTGCAAGGGAAAGGCTCATAACCGCAGAGCAGGCGAAGTCGGATATGCCGATTTACCTGCGGGCGCTAACAGACGAGCCTGCCGAGCAGGCGGTGCATAATGCCATTGTTACGCAAGCTGAACAGAAAACCGGCGTGGACGATTATCAGCGAAAAGACACTATTGGTATAAAGACAATAGAAGACAAGCAAACCGGCAGGCCGCCGCCGGTGCCGATTGAGGAAATCGCAGCCGAATCACCTGCCGATATCCCTTTGCAAGTCGAGCGAAAGCAAGGGCTTAATGATGAAAACCCCGCTCCGGGGCCCGAAGATAATAGCGGCTAATATAGTTTGACATTTGTCAGGAATATAATATAAATAGAGTTCTGATTTCAAGACAGGAACATATTGAGCTATAGAAAGGACTTAAAATGGCAGCGAATGTGACCGAACTGACAGATACCCAATTTGACGATATAGTGCATAACAGTTCAGAGCCTGTGCTGGTGGATTTCTGGGCTCCCTGGTGCGGCCCGTGTAAGATGCAAACACCTGTCATTAAGGAAATTGCCGACGAGTATGTGGGTAAGGCAAAAATCTGCGAGTTGAATACCGACGAGCATCAGGAAGCGGCTATCGAATTTGGTATTAATGCTATCCCCACCGTGATTCTTTTTAATAAGGGCCAAATAGCAAAAAAGTGGGTGGGTCTGGTGAGCAAAGCTAATGTCTCTGATGCGATTGATGAACTGCTTGGCTGAGCACTGTTTGTCCGAATAAGCCTGGCGGACTTTTTTCGCTTTTTTTTCAGATAATTTCTATGCTCAAAAGAACTCATAACTGCGGACAATTGCGTGCTTCTGATACGGGTATTAGCGTGAGTCTTTGCGGCTGGGTGGATTCTTATCGCGACCACGGCAATCTTGTATTTATAGATTTACGGGACAGGTACGGCCTGACCCAGCTTGTATTCAATCCGCAGGCGCAGCCCGAGATGCATAAACTTTCACGGCAGTTGCGCTGCGAATGGGTAGTAGCTGCAAGCGGTGCCGTGCGAATACGGGGCGAAGGGCTGACAAACCCGAAGCTGCCGACAGGTGAGATTGAAGTCCTGATAGATAAACTTGAAATACTTAACACTGCCGAGACTCCGCCGTTTGAGATTGCCGATGCTCAGAGCGTGGACGAGGAATTAAGGCTTAAATACCGCTATATTGACCTCAGGCAGCCGCAGATGCAGCGGCGGCTCGAGATTCGCCACAGGACTGCGAAGATAACGCGTGATTTTTTTGACAGTGAGGGCTTCTGGGAGATTGAGACACCGTTTCTGGGTAAAAGTACGCCGGAAGGAGCGAGAGATTTTCTTGTGCCAAGCAGGCTTTGCAGCGGATATTTTTATGCCTTGCCGCAGTCGCCGCAGCTTTTCAAGCAGGTGTTGATGGTAAGCGGTGTTGACAGGTATTTTCAGATTGTCCGCTGCTTCAGGGATGAAGACCCGCGGGCAGACAGGCAGGCTGAATTTACGCAGATTGATGTCGAGATGAGTTTTGTCCAAAGCGACGATGTGATTGACGTCAATGAACGCCTGATTGCCAGGATTTTCAAAGAGATACTCGGTGTTGACGTAAAAGTGCCGATAAAAAGAATGAGCTATCAGCAGGCGATGGATGAATACGGCGTTGACAGGCCTGATTTGCGGTTCGAGATGAAATTGAGGGATATTTCTGATATTGCGGCTCAATGTCAGTTTAAAGTTTTTACCGATACGACAGCTAAAGGCGGCGTCGTGAAGGGTCTTTGTGCGGTCGGAGGCGGCGCAAAATTTTCCCGCAGCGATATAGACAAAACTTTTACGAACTTTGTCGCTGATTATGGGGCAAAAGGTCTTGCGTGGTTTAAGATTGTTGTCGATGAACAAACAAAAAAACCGGACTTGTCGAGCAATATCGCAAAATTTTTCACACCGCAACAAAGGCAGCAGATAATTGAAAGGTTCGGTGCAAAACCAGATGATTTACTGCTGTTCGTTGCCGATAAGCCAGCAGCGGCGAATAAAGCCCTTGCGCCGCTTCGCATCAGGCTGGGCAGGGAACTTAAACTAATTGACGAAAATCGCTATGAATTTGTCTGGGTGGTGGATTTTCCGCTTTTTGAATGGAACGAGCAGGAAAACAGATTCGATTCTCTGCATCATCCCTTTACGGCACCTGTGCCGCAGGATATTGGAAAGCTCGATACTGACCCTGCTTCAGCCAGGTCGCAGGCTTATGATATTGTCGTCAACGGCTCGGAAATCGGCGGAGGCAGCGTTCGTATTCATCAGCCGCAGATTCAGGCCAAGGTTTTTGACCTGCTCAAGATTACGCGCAAGCAGGCCCAGAAAAGGTTCGGATTTTTCCTTCAGGCTCTAAGGTTCGGCGCGCCGCCGCACGGCGGAATTGCCTTCGGCCTTGACAGGCTGATTATGCTCCTGACAAAAACAGATAATATCCGTGACGTCATCGCATTTCCGAAAACTCAGAAGGGGCAGTGTTTGTTGACCGGCGCCCCGGGCGAAGTTGAGCAGGGACAGCTTGATGAGCTGAATCTGAGGGTCCAGACACATCATTGAAAATTTTTTGTTAAGGTCTTTTGTTGTATGATTATTGAGCCGTGAGTGAGATAATAAAAAAAATCCGGCAGTTTTTGAAATCTCTGCGTCCCGTTTCTCTTGCCGGCAAATGCAGACTCCTTTTCGGAACGGCAATTTTACTTGTCCTGTTTATTGCATTGACGATACCGTATTTATGGATGGGCAAATTAACTGAAAAGGCCGTCCTCGATTCCGGCAGGGCAGTTGTAAACACTGTCTATGAAAGACACTTCAGACTTGGTGATGCAAACGAGAAGGGGCACGCCATGCTCGAAGAAAGCGGCGCAACAAAACAAGCGCAGTCGAGCAGAGTAAAGTGGCTCAGATTCAACCAGTCGCAGCAGGAGTGGGAAAAACAGCTCTCAAAAAGGCAAAACGAAACAATCGAGCAGCTCAAACAGTCCGACAGGATTAATGAGTTTGCCTGGGCGGAAAAGATTAAAGGTTTTTCTGAAACGACTTATATCAATGTGGTTCGTACCAATAAAAAGTGCCTTGCCTGCCACAGCGCCGAAGGCTCCGCACCTGTTTTCAGTCTTGCTGAACCGGTTGGTGCGATTCTCGTACAGATGCCAGGCAGAGAAACCAGCAGAACACTGCTTTTTAATTGGATTTGTGTTATTACTGCCGGTCTTTTTGCGGGTGCAGGTGCGATAGTTGCTTTTTATATAATTGCTCAAAGACTGATTTTGAGTCCTATCAGGCAGTTGCGGGCGATCGTTGACAACGTTTCGCAGGGCAATCTCGACGTTCGATGCGGCATAAAAACAAAAGATGAATTTGAAAAGCTCGGCGATGCACTCAATACAATGCTCAATAGTCTGGTTGAAGGTCAGGAAAAGCTTCGCCAGGCCAACAAGCAGCTTGATACCAAGATTACGGAGCTTTCCGAAAGAAATATCGAGCTTTTCAGGGCCAACAAGCTCAAGGGCGAGTTTTTGGCAAATATGTCGCATGAGTTTCGCACGCCGTTGAATGCCATTCTGGGTTTTGCCGAGATTCTGCGAGAAAAGGGAGCCGAAGATGTCGCAAAAAGCAAACGCTATGCCGAGAACATCACTACCAGCGGCAGAAGCCTGCTCAATATGATAAACGACCTGCTCGAGCTTGCGAAGGCCGAATCAGGCAAAATTGAGGTGCATATCGACAAAACGAGCATTCCGGAACTGTGCCGCGGGCTGGTGGCTTTCTTTTCACCTCTTACTGAAAAACAAAAAGTGAAGGTGCGTCTTACGGTTAATGAAGATATTCCCGTAATAAAAACCGACGCGGGCAAGGTTCAGCAGATACTGTATAATCTTCTCAGCAACGCCGTGAAATTTACGCCTAAGAACGGCAAAATCGAGATAAAGGCCTTTTTGCCCGACGACCAGACCATCAGGGTTTCTGTTTCGGATACCGGACCGGGAGTTGCCGAGGCCGATAAGGAGAAGATTTTCGAAAAGTTCAGGCAGCTCGACGGCTCTTTGACAAGAAACCAGGCTGGCACAGGTCTGGGCCTTGCCATAAGTATTGAGCTTGCCAAGCTGCTTTCCGGCAAAATTGGTCTTGAAAGCAAGCCCGGCGAGGGTGCTACTTTCTGGCTCGATTTGCCGATTGTCAGGGCACAAGAGGAATAATTTTAAAGCTAAATGGTGTTTTCTCCGCAAAACAGTCTGTTTGACATTTCACAAGACAAGAAAATCCCGTGCAGCAGGATTGTAACTGTCGCTGTAGATACCGGCGTTGATAATGTTTTTGATTATCTTCTGCCCGACCGGTTAGGTGATGTTCAGCCCGGCCGGCGAATCGAAGTGCCTTTCGGCAGGGCGGACAAACTTACAACGGGGTTCTGCATTGAGGTAAAAAGTGCCGGGACGGAAATACCGAAAAGAAAGCTGAAATTTGTAAAAAAAATACTTGATGCAGAGCCTCTGCTCGATGGCAGACAGCTTGAGTTTGGCAAATGGATAAGCGATTTTTACGTTTGTCCGCTTGGACAGGTTTTGAGCGCTATGGTGCCCGCTGCCGTCAAGAAAAGCGCAGGCGTAAAAAAACTCAAACATGTTTTTCTCGCAGCCAGCGAGAAAAACATTGATAAACTGCGCAGCAAAAAACAAAAGCAGATTATCCAGGCCATGAAAGACAGTGATGCTCTTGATGCCGAATCGGCGGTTGAGCTAAAAGGCCTTCTTGAGCGGTTAAAAATAGGTCAATCGCCTTTAAACAGGCTTGTGCAGGCAGGCATCGTCAAATTAACAAGTCGGACTTTCCTGCGCCAGCTGCCGGTTGTCCCGAAGGGTTTATTACTAAAAACATCTGAAGTTATATTAAACAATGACCAGCAGAAGGTTTTAGCTGAGATTGAAGAGAGGATGAATTCCGGCGATTTTTCTGTTGTACTTCTGCATGGGGTAACCGACAGCGGAAAAACAGAGGTATATATCAGGGCCATTGAAAAGGCTGTCGAAAGAGGCAAAAGTGCGATAGTGCTTTTGCCTGAAATTGCACTGACTGCCCAGACTGTTCAGCGTTTCAGCAGTAGATTTAAAAATATAGCCGTGATGCACTCACAGCTTACCTCTTCGCAGCGAAATGCACAGTGGCAGAAGATAAAAACCACATCGCCGATAGTTGTTATTGGCGCAAGAAGCGCAATTTTTGCGCCGGTTGAAAACCCGGGAATAATCGTTGTTGATGAAGAACATGAGCCGAGCTATAAACAGGAGACGGTTCCCAGATATAACGGCAGGGACGCCGCGATAAAACTTGCCCAATTATCGAATGCCGTCTGTGTTCTTGGCAGCGCAACTCCTTCGCTTGAAACGCTTTATAATTGCAGGATAAAAAAACATTTTGTGCGTCTTGTTCTGCCTAATCGCGTAATGGACCTTCCCAAACCGCAAATGAAGATTATCGATATGGCCGGGGAGCGTTTCGAAAGTCACGGCGTAAATCTTGTTAGCTCCCAGCTTCTGGCGGCATTAATGCAAACACTGCAGAGAAAAGAGCAGGCAATTCTGCTGCTCAATCGCAGGGGCTATAGCAATTTTATTTATTGTCCGAGCTGCAGATATTCGCTCAGATGTAAAAACTGTGATGTAACCCTGACATTTCATAAGACTGAAAAATATCAAAAGCCGGTGGAATTGAAAAATCGGCTCAAAGGCGGTTTTGCGGTATGTCATTATTGCCTTTCGCAAACGCTTGTTCCCAGAAATTGTCCGTTGTGCGGCAAAGCAGTTACGATGATTGGTCTCGGCTCGCAGCGGCTTGAAGATGAGCTTAAGACAAAATTGCCTGAAGCTCGCGTTGTCAGGGTTGACAGCGACTCAATGCAGCACCACGACTATTACCGCCTGCTGGCGGATTTCGATGCAGGAATAATTGATGTTCTTGCAGGCACGCAGATTCTTGCAAAGGGACTGCATTTTCCGAATGTTACGCTTGTCGGGATAATAAGCGCAGATACATCGCTGCAGCTTCCCGATTTCCGCTCCAATGAGCGCACATATCAGCTTATCTGTCAGGTCGCTGGCAGGGCAGGCAGAAGCAGCAAGGGCGGTAGAGTGCTTATTCAGACATTTTTACCGAACCAGCCTGCTATCAAATTTGCAGTTAATGACGATTTTGAAGAATTTGTAAAAGAGGAGCTCAAGCACCGCCAGGCCTGTTTGCTGCCGCCGTTTGGCAGGGTAGCCCTGGTGCGAATGAGAGATGTAAAACACGATAGATTGATGAGAGCCACCGGCGCTGTTGCACAGCAGTTGAACGATATTATTTCTTCACTCAGTCTGGATATAAAGCTTACCGGCCCGATGCCTGCCGTTATCGGGCGTATTCAGCGTTTTTATAGAATGCAGATTATCCTGCGGACCGGAAGTCCCGGTAACTTTACGGAGCTTTTCAGAAAGTTTCGCAGGCTTAAAATTCCGATCTCTACCACTGAAGTGCAGGTTGACGTTGACCCGGTGAATTTATTGTAGGTTGCAAAAATAATAGAAATTTTGTAGAATGACGTTTTTCCCGGGGTGTAGCTCAGCTTGGATTAGAGCGCTGCGTTCGGGACGCAGAGGTCGCTGGTTCAAATCCAGTCACCCCGATTTTTTCTCCTTAAGTGCTTTGAGTGTTGCCTTGTGCAGAATTTCCATTGGGCAATCCTTATGCGTGAATAATTTGAATTGCTCAGCGGCCTGGCCGATAAACATCTCGACACCGCTGACGGTTTTTGCACCAGCCTGTTTAGCCTGCTTTAAAAGCAGGGTTTCCAGAGGGTTATAAACTGTATCAAACACAACCATTGACGATTTTAGGCATTTTGTCGGCACAGGACTTGCATCTGTTTTGGGATACATTCCTATGCTGGTGCAATTAATTACAATCTCCGCATCCAGTTTTTCGATTGCCTCCAGCCCGGCCCAGTGGCAGCCGAATTCATCGGCAAGACTTTGTGCCTTCGATACGGTGCGGTTATATATCGTAATCTTTGCTCCGCCGTCAGCTAGGCCGGTGATGACAGCTCTTGCTGCACCACCTGCGCCAATCACAGCTGCAATCTTGCTGTGAAGCTGTTTTTTCCTTATTCCCATTGCTTGAGTTAATGCATCCATCGCGCCGGAATAATCGGTATTGTAGCCTGTTATTCTTTCATTGAATCCGACTGTCAAAGTGTTGACCGCGCCGATTTTTATCGCCAGAGGCTCAATGTATTCGCCTTTTGCCCTTGCATATTCGAGGGCATTGGTTTTATGCGGAATTGTTACGCTGAACCCCTTGAAATCGAGCCAGCCTCTTGCAGTTATATTATCGATAAATTCGTTAAATTCTTTCTGCCCGCCTGTTACTAAAAGTGGCAGGTAAACCTTGTCCATTTTTTCAGCTTCAAAGCAGCCATTATGAACAGCAGGGCCTATCGAATGTTCCACCGGCTCGCCGATTACTCCGTAAAGCTCAGTCTTGCTGCTTATCGTGTCGAATCGGTACATTTTTTTCATTTCTTCTATTGTCAATTGTCCTGCTGCCGTTTGGTGATTTTCACAAGTGCTCGCGAAGGTCAGGAAAGCGTCGAGTTTTTTTGCAATTATTCTGCTGATAATGCCTGCCTGCCCCATACAGATTGCGATTGATTTTCTGCCGTATTTTTTAAGGATGTCAAGTGCCTCGAAGCAGTCGTTTATATGATGAGCCTGGTATGCAGTTTTGGCGATTGCCGCCGGCCAGGCTGCAAAAATCTGTTCGTAAATCGCGGCTAAATTCTCAAATCGGCCCTGAAAATTATGTGCTGAAAGTATGAGTTTTGTTTTGCTGTTTTCCAGCAGTGCTTTTTTTATTGTCTCACCAAAGTCTTTTTTCTGAAAGTTCGCGAGTTCGCAGTCGATGAAATCCGCACCGAGTTTGATTGCTTCGGCAAGGATTTGCCGCCGAAGCGGAGGATTTAAGTTGTTTTGTCCGCCTTCGCCTGCGTCTCGGCAGGTAACTATTATCGGCAGGGCGGTTTCTTTTGCAGTTGCAATTAACTCTCGTAGTTTATCAATGTTAAGCCCTTCGAGATAATCTGTTCGCAGTTCGAGCATTTCCGCACCGGCATCGCAGGCCGCTGTTATCTGTTCTTTACAGCTTTTTAAATCTTTTGCTGGGATTGCGACGGCAAGATAAGTCATAATATTTGACTCATTTATCCTTCGTGTCTTTGTGCCTTCGTGGCTAAGTTTATTCGAGTTGCTGATAGATTTTATCTACTACGATATTTATTGCTATAAGATATGCCTTTGCCGTTGCCTCGAGCATATCAATTGAACAGGCTTTTACTCTGACCTGCCTGTTATGGTATTCGACTGTCATACTTGCCTGTCCGAGCGCGCTTGCACCGCTGCTTATCATATTGAAATTAAAATCCTTCAGAAAGACTCTTATACCTGTTGCCTGGCTGATTGCCGCAAATATTGCATCGGTGGAGCTGTAGCCTGCCGCTTCATAGGTTATTCGTTCGCCATCCGGCGTTTTGAGCACCACGTTTGCAGCAGGCAGAACGGTCGGCCCGATAGTGGTTTTAAGCGATACAAGGTCCCAGCCTTTCTCAGGCTGTATGTGAATTTCCTCGGCAATGGCCGCGATTTCTTTGGTAAAAATCGTTGATTTTAATTCGTAGAGGTCGCAAGTCCGTTGAAAAATCTGCTCGAACTGTTTAGCCGTAAGCTCCCTGCCCGTCGCTGCAATCTGCGCGTGTACGATTTCGCGGACAGGGGGATTGTTAGCGTTGAATAACGGATTGTCTGTGTTCTGCAAAACCATATTTGAAGTTAAAAATCATGAAACTTTTGTCGTTTTACCCTTTTGTTTTTACTAACTACTGGCGACTAATGACTCCTTTTCTACCTGCTGCTGTATCCATTTATAGGTTGTTTCCATACCGTCGCGGAGTTTTGGCTGCGGCTTCCAGCCGAGTTTTTCAGATATAAGTTTATTGTCCGAGTTTCTGCCGCGCACGCCCAGCGGGCCGGCGATGTGTTTGATTTGTAGTTTCTTGCCCGCGATGTCAATCACCATTTCAGCCAGGCTGTTAATGCTTATCATTTCTTCGCTGCCGATGTTTACGGGCCCTGTAAAGTCGGAGTCCATCAGCATTCGCATTCCTGCAAGGCATTCGTTGATGAACAAGAACGACCTTGTTTGTTTACCGTCGCCCCAAATCTCGATTGTTCCGCCGTCCTGAGCTTGGGCGACCTTCCTGCAAATCGCAGCAGGCGAGTTTTCTCTGTCTGTCTGCCAGGCGCCCTCGGGCCCGAAAATATTGTGGAATCTCGCGATCCGCACAGCAAGACCGTTATTTCGATGGTATGCCAGGTACAATCTTTCGCTGAAAAGATTTTCCCAGCCGTACTCGCTGTCCGGAGCTGCTGGATATGCCGAATCTTCGCAGCATTTCGGATTGTCCGGGTCAAGTTGGTTATGCAATGGATACACGCACGCGCTTGATGAGTAAAAGATTTTTCCGGCACCCGTTTTGGCACAGACGTCGACCATATTCAAATTTATGGTTACGGAGTTGTGCATAACTTCGCTGTCGTGCCTGCCTGTAAAGATGAATCTTGCTCCACTCGTATCCGCTGCGAGCTGATATACCTCGTCGAATCGCTTATCCACGACCTTTCTGCATACACCGATGTCCCGCAGGTCCCCGATAACGAAATCATCTGCTGCTGTGGGACTAAACTGGGGTTTTTTCAGGTCCGCGCCGCGAACCCAGAAATTCTCCCTTTTGAGTTTCCTGACAAGATGGTGTCCGATAAAACCCCCCGCTCCACACACAAGTGCTTTTCTGAACATTTTCATTTTTTTTGCCCCTTTAATCTAATAACGACCTTGCTTCTTTGACACTGCCAAAGCCCCCAATGGGCATCCGGTAAGCAATTTATCAGAAAGACAGGCCAATTGCGACTAAAAAATCCGTCTTTTTGTTTGGCCTGAAAGCTGGTCTGATATCCGCAACGGCATTTTCTGTTTAAAAACCAGTGTTTTGGAGCGTTTTTTACTGTTTATAATGAAACGGATATGTGATACACTATAAATAATCGAGTGTTTTTGGTTCGCTGAATATGTGGATTGCTAACGAGGTATTGGACGAGGGAACGGAGATGTAAGAGAGGCTTCTGGAATGGAGGAATTGAAAATGAACACACACAAATTTATCAAGTTGGTTGTCTTATCGTTTCTGGTTTTAATTTCCTCTGCGGCTTTGGCGACGACATATTATGTCGACCCCAACGGCAGCGATGATGCCAACGGCGGCTCGAGCTGGGAAGATGCTTTTGCAACGATTAAGTATGCGGTTGAACGAACAAGTGATGAAACCAGTGACATTATAAATGTAGCTGCGGGTGAATACTCGGAAGAACCAATTCTTTTAAAATCGAATTTGGAAATTATTTTCGAAGAAGGGACATTGGTGAAGGCCGAACCTAATGCTTTTTCCGGTATGGATGCTATGTTTAAAGCTGTCTCGAAAGATAATATTGTTCTCGGCGGAAATGGTTCAACTTTTCAAGGGAATAGATATGAGTATACTGACGGTGATGGCAGAGAGCCTATTGCTATTTACAGTTGTACCAATGTCAATATTTCGGGATTAACTCTGAAGGATAGTTGCGGTGACGGTATATATATAGGTTATGATGCGGGTGGAACGAAGAACTATTGTGAAAATATTACAATTTCTGATGTTGATTGTAACAACAACAGAAGGTGTGCTATTGGTGTTATAAGTGTTGACGGTTTGACTGTTACAAATTGTATTTTCAAAAATACAAACGGAGCTGATCCTCAAGCAGGGATAGACTTTGAACCTAACTATGACTTTGAAGTTCTTAAAAATATTTCTATATCTTCCTCTTCATTTATTGACAATAATTCTGTGGGTATAGCTGTTGCCGTCGGTATACTTAACGAACAGAATTCATTAGATGTTAATATATCTTTCCAAGACATTTTTGTCAGTAATAGCCCTACAGGTATAGGAATTTGGGGACATGACCATGGACCTGGTGGCGAAGTTGTTTTCAGGAATGTAATTGTGGAGAAAGCTAGGTATGCAAATTATTTATGCAAATCTTCTCGTTGCTATCACGTTACTTTTGAAAATTGTATATGGAAAGATTTTGTAAACACGGATGAAATAAATTATCCAATAGCGTTCTGGTCTAATGATATAACTCAATTTCTCGGAGGAGTTACTTTTGCAAATTGTCAGGTATATTGTCAACCTGATAAGCCTGTTGTTTTTACATGTGTTGGTGGTAATGAATTAAGCGATGTGAACGGAGATGTGTATATCTATAACCCTGATTATACCGGCCCATTATACGATTGGAATTGGCCAATGTTAAAAGTAAATAATGATGTAACAGCTAATTTTTACTCAGGGATTACATCTATTAGCGCGGTTTTAAATAATAAACGGCCTGCTTTATACACCTCGATACAAAGTGCAATTGAAGAAGCAGATAGTGGGGATGATATTATTGTTTATCCTAATACTTATTATGAAAATGTTGATTTTAATGGCAAGGCAATAACTTTAACCGGTATCGATCCTAATGATTGGAATGTTGTGAATGCAACAGTGATTGACGGCAATGGAGCCTCAAACACAATTGTAATGAGCTACGGTACGAATCCCTTATTATCAGGTTTGACAGTGACCGGCGGCGCTGGGGGTATCTACGTTAGTACATCAACTGTCAGCAATTGCATCATCGCAAACAACAGCGGCGAGGGTGTAAGGTTCAGTTCAGGTAATGGTACCCTCACCAATTGTATTGTTAGAGATAATGGCGATAAAGGTATATCTGTAAGTTACGGAAACACTACCATCAAAAACAGCCTTATCTACAACAATGATGTTGGCGTAGAAACCGGCTCGAGTTGCAGCGTCATAATCCGTAATTGCACTGTTGTCAATAATGCCGGCTATGGGATAATTAAAACAGACCCCTATTCAATCGCTAATATTTCGAATTGTATTCTGTGGAACAATCTGGACGACCTCAATGATTGCAACGCGACTTATAGCTGTATCGAGGACGGTGACTCAGGGACAGGTAATATAAGCAGTTATCCCTATTTTGCCGATTATGATGCGAACGATTTTCATGTAACCTGGAATTCGCCTTGTATCAACAGGGGCGATCCAAACGGTGATTACAGTTCACAGTACGATATTGACGGTGAAAACAGAATAGCTGATGAAAGGTTTATAGATAGTTGTATTGATATAGGGGCCGATGAGTTTTACTTTCTTACCGCAAATATAGCAAAAAATTCTGATTTTGAAGAAGAAAGCGGTATAAATGGTGTACCGGCTCACTGGGCAAAAGATAATAATTGTGTATCAACAATGATGGATAGCGATGAAAAACATTCTGGAAATTACTCTTGGCGGTTCGACAATGACGACCCTTGTTGTTCTTCTGGAGGGCGGTCGGATTACATAGCTGTAGAGCCGAATACTTATTATTACCTTTCGGCTTGGGCGAAATGTAAAAATGGCAGCGAAAGGGTTTATTTGGGCTGGAATGAATATAGATATGATGATAGTAACGGGTTTAATTTTATAAGAACACAATATTTCGTATTACATGATGGCAGAGTTTATACTAAATGGGCACAATATCAGTCTACTGGTATGGCAAGCTCAGATACAACTTACGTTAAGATTCTGTTTTTTGCTCCTGCCGGTTCCATAGGTACTGTTTGGTGGGACGATATTCAGCTTGTTAAAGGAAATTGTTTGTTTGAGAGTTTTAATCCATTTCTTTATCCGTATGGATTTATGAATGAAGTCAACGTCGTGGAAAGTATAGATTTTGGTATAGTTAATGACAACAGTCCGAATTGCAATGGAGGGATTTCTTGGAATTTATCTGCCATGTCAGACTCATATACTGATTCTAACGATAATAACATAACTTATAGGGAACTTAAAAAAGGTGAGACGCTCACTATGGAATTTTCCGCCTTTAACCTTAATGAAGGCTATGATGCCAATAACCCCAATGATATGAATAGTTTGCCATTGACGCCAATGCTTTTGGAAATAATGTATAAGGATACATGTAATAGTCCCGACATGTCAGTCTATTCAAAGATAGACTATATAAACCTTGCCCCAACTTACTCGTTTGATTCTAATGACCGTTATTATTACATAACATATTTGGGGGGCAAACAGGATAACAAGTGGAAATATATCCAATACCCCTTCCAAAAGAGTTATTTTCAGCTTCTGCGGGCAATTAACGGCAAGTTTACGATTAGAATTAAAAATATCACCGATTCAAATCTGCCGATTGATTATGTCAGCTTAAGGAAAATTACACAGACTGAATATGAAAGCTTTGCCAATAATCAACGAACCTCAGAGGGGTTTTACTTTGTTGAAATGCCGGATGATAAACCGATGGTACCGTGCGAATACGCTGATCCTAATATTACCATATTTGTAAGAGATATTATGCGGCCAGTTTATGGACAAACTAAACCGGAACTAAATGAACCCAATGGGATCACCGCTTTTAGCGCATGGGGGGAGGTCGAACCTGCCAGCTTTGCCATGTATTCCAAGAGCGGTATGGAGAATATTACAATTTCTGCTTCAAACTTGATTAATGAGCAAGATACCAATGATTTTATAGATAGCAATGACATACAACTTTATAGGGTAGTTTATGATATGTGTCGCCTTACAAACAGCAAGATTTTTAGCTGCTATGTGCAACCAAATGACTATAAACTTATCCCGGAAAAGAGTTGTAGTTGGCTGCCGGATCGGCTTGAAGGTTTTGGAACTTTGTCTCTCGCGCCGGATACTTCTCAAAGGATTTGGCTTAAAATCCATGTTCCAAAACAGGATGCAAACTTGCAGCCGGGGTTATACAAAGGCAGCATAATAATTAAGGAAAATGAAAACATTAGAAAAATTGTACCCATTGAGCTTACTATATATGACTTTTCCTTAGAACGGCCGGGTAATCTCAATCCTGTTTATCATGATCCTTTTACCAAAGCCTATTCGAATGATATGAATACAGTTTTCGATGCTTACGTTGAGACGGGGTTCGACCCATTCTTCTTTTCTGAGAAGTACCGCATTTTAGCTACTAGAGATATAAATGATTCTAATGAAATTATCGACCCCAATAATATCATATTCAACACAGAGCTTTTTGAAGAAGCTCTTGATAGAGTGATAGAAGAGCAATTTGTAAAAGATTTGGTGTTTATATGGATACCATGGGAATTGACAAGTGAAATTCGTAGTTTAGTAGTGCCCTCTACAGTTAGTGGATTGTGGAACCAATGTAGTGATCCGAATTTTGTTATTGCATTTGGGTTACTTATCGAAAAATATAAAGAGATTGGCAATTCAAGGAATATTAGTTTTGTTTTTAATGTTAATGACGAACCAGGTTATAATGTTTATTTTAGAATTGAAGCAGACCGTTTGTATCATATCATAAAAGACGCCAATAGCCTGACCTACTCTAGTTACATTCCCAATTGCGATAATGCCCTGAATCCGGGAAGTTTCTACGTAGGAACGAGCGATGGTAATATACCCCCGCTGACCAACCTTGTTGACTATAAAGCTTGGTATCTCCCTCGAGCTGATGAAGGATATTGCAAACATAATGATTTTAACGACCCTAATTATCACGGGGTCTTTGGATACTATACTACGTTCTTTTCCAGTCTCAGGAACCCTATATACAATAGATTCTTACACGGTTATTTTGCTTTTGGTACTGATGCTAAAGTTGTAGCTGGGTACGCTATGGGAGATTATGTAAGTGACCCTTACAATGATTTTGATGGCTGCATTAATGGGGGAATAAGCTCTGCTTGGTATTACATGCCTGATTTTATTTACGCTTATCCTACATGGGAGGGAAAATTGCTATTTAGTATCGGTGGTCTGGAGGGTATCAGGGAGGGAATAAAGGATTCAAAGTATATTTCTACTTTGCAGAAGCTTATTAAAAAATATCCAAACAACCCCGTATCCATTGAAGCAACGAATTATTTGAACTTGCTTAAAAGAGACAAAATTGACCCCCACTATATAGATGGATATGTGAGCAAAGCTACAGTGCTTGGGTACTATGGAGAAATATTAAAAAAGATATCAGATCAAAATAACCCGGATGATTTTGAGGCGTTTACCAGAATCAGAAAAAATATCGCTGGCTACATTGTGCTGCTAAGCTCGTTAGCATCTGAGCCTAACCCTGCAGATGGAGCAGAAGATGTAAATACTTCTGCATCGATTAGCTGGAAGCCCGGAAAAGGTGCTCTTTCGTATGATGTTTACCTTGGAGTTGATTACAATGATGTTAATGACGCCAATATAACCTCGCCCCGGTATATGGGCAATTATGATGTTAATAGCTTTGACCCAAATGTGCTTGAATATTACACCACTTACTATTGGCGAATTGACAGCGAAAGTGCCGTTGGCAAAGCTAAAGGCAATGTTTGGAGCTTTAGTACTAAGGCTTGTACAGTAGATTTTGAAGACTTTACGGCATTTGCTGATTACTGGCTTGAAACCGGTAGCGGTCTGGCTTTTGATTTCGACGATGACAATGACATAGATGCTGCAGACCTGCGATGGTTTACTACTTACTGGCTTAGTTGCTGTCCAGCCGATTGGCCTTTTGAATAGGAGTCAAAAATGAACACGTGCAAATCTGTCAGGATGATTATCTTATCGTTTCTGGTTTTAATTTCCTCTGCGGCTTTGGCGACGACATATTATGTCGACCCCGGCGGCAGCGATGACGCCAACGGCTTATCGTGGGCAACTGCTTTTGCTACCATCCAGAAAGGAATAAAAGAAGCCAATGATGGCAATATAAGTGATTATGCGGTTGTATATGTTAATTCCGGGACTTATTTGACGGGCCCTATTCATTTTTACGATAATAATGTAAAAGTTATTTTTAAGGAAAATGTTGAAGTTCTCGCAAGAAGCAATTACGACCTTAATGAGCCGAATCTTTTCGCAGGTACCACGGCTTGTCTTGTTCAAGCGATAAATAAAGAGAATATCATTATTGATGGAAATAATACTGTGCTTCGTATGAGGAAGTCGGAATACACCTCAGGGGAATGGCGAATGGTTATTAATTTGTGGAACTGCACCAACGTTAGTTTGAAGTCGCTGATATTAAAAGACAGCGGTGGTGATGGCATATACATCGGTCAATACGAAGAAGACGAAGCAATAGCTTGTAAAGATATAAGTATCGAGAACGTAACCTGTGACAACAATTATCGGAATGGTATTAGTGTAGTAAGCGTTGACGGGTTGACTATTGAAAATTGCGTCATAAAAAATACCAATGGTGCTCCTGCCGGCCCATGGGCAGGCATTGACTTTGAACCAAATTGGGACTATGAGCTGTTGAAAAACATAAATGTAAGAAATATCCGAATGGAGGACAACAAGGGGAGTGGCGTAACGGTAACTGCATGGAGACTTGACTCGGATCCTAATGACATAAGTATAACATGCGAAAATTTATATATAAGGGGAGGGGACAACGCAGGTATTCAGGTTGTAGGTATAGGTGACAGCAATGACCATAATGGACCTGACGGTTTGATTACATTCAGTAATGTTACAGTAGAGGATGCGAATCGGGGAGCCTGGATATGGAAATCTTACAGCAAAGCAGGTCTTGTTTTTAATAATTGCGTATGGAAAAATTCCGCAGAATATGCAGTATTAATAGATGATCGTTGGTACATTCATCAGCCTGGAGGAGTAGATTTTAATGACTGTCAGGTATTCGAAAATGCGGACCGACCTGCTATAATCTATAGTGGAGGTGAGGCTATATATGATATTCATGGCGATATTTATGTCCAAAATGACCTTCGCAGCACAAATTTGTATGACTGGAACGGAGCCCAACCCAATGATGTTGATGTAGATGTCAATTCCGGCATAGCAGATTTCTGCAAGGCTTATAACAGAACACAAAACAGATGGCATGCAACTATTCAGGCGGCAATTGACGATGCGAATAATAACGATCTAATTGAAATCCAAAAGTGCACTCACTACGAGAGCATCGATTTTGGCGGCAAGGCGATAACGTTACAAAGTACCGACCCTAATGACTGGGATGTCGTTGCAGCCACAATCATAGACGCCAATGACTCCGGCGATGCGGTTACATTCAGTAACAGCGAAGACGCCAATTCGGTATTGAGGGGCTTTATAATTCAAGGAAGCTCTTATAATGGCATAGTTTGCAGTAATGGTGCTACACCCATAATTAAAAATTGCATTGTCAGTGGTGGTAAAGGAATAGATTGCGCTGGTAGTGGAACTGCTCCAGTCATTTCCAACAACATAGTCAAAGATTGTGATATTGGGATATGGTGCCGTATCATTGCTTCACCGGTTATAAAGAATAATTTAATATATGATAATGGCAATGGGATACTTACATCTGCTGCTGGTGTGGTAGAAATTAAAAATAATACCATAGTAAATAGTGCCAACTGTGGCATACAGGTTCTTGGCATAGAACCAGTTATAAGCAATTGCATTATTTGGGATTGTAATGATGATTTATACAATTGCAGCGCAACTTACAGTTGTATCGAAGATTCTTTTGATTCCAACGATCCGAATTTTGTGGGCAGCATCAATAGCAATCCATGTTTTGTAGCTGCGGATGCTAATGATTTCCATTTAATCGGCCTTTCTCCCTGCATCGATAGCGGCGACCCAAATGAAAATTGTGCTGGCCAGGTGGACATTGACGGCCAAGCCAGGCTCGTAGACGGTCGGGTTGACATGGGTGCAGACGAGAGGCAGGGATATGAAACATACGGCATGGAAATAGAATCTGTGTCCCAGGATTCCAACGGGATTACTGTCATAACAACCGGGGCAAGGTATGTTCTAAACGGCACCGGAATTAAAATGTATCGCAGAATAGACCCCAATACCAATTCTATAAACGAAAGAGAGGTTGCTGAATTGGCTTTTGATGCCGATATCGGCTCACTGTCCATTGAGTTTTTCGACACCCGTAGAGCTTTGGTAGATAGCGACAAGGCGACATTTGATTTTCAGTCAGATTCGCTGTTTTTTGTGACCGCCAAGGAAGATGTTAATGTTACGCATACCAATCTTATTGCAAATGCTCCGTGGAATGCACCGTTAGACCCAGACGAGAGAGACCTGGACAGGATGTGGACGGACGGTTATGGAGGCTCGCTGCTTGCAAGTATATCGCAGGCAACCGCCGGTTCTGTTATATCTGAGGACGTAGATTTTACTACGGTCAGCCTGTTGCCAGGAGATGAAACTGCTCATATGGTTTACCCCGCCAAGCCTTTTGACTTCAATGGCCTTTACGGAACAAATGCAAGACCGTTTATGTACTATTTATTTAATACAACTGAAATGAACGATTTTGTGAATAATACAAATAATTTTAGACAAAACTTAGTGGATGATGGGTTTGGTGTAATAATGTTGTGGAACGCGGTGTATACAAATTCTCACACACCTCAACTTTTGGATTCGGATCCTGATATCCTTGGATATAACGTATCGGACCCAAACTATGTTAAGAACATTATAAATGTAGCTCATGCCAATGAATTCAAGATTATCGCTTACCTTCTTGCCCCGGCCCATTCATACTGGGATTATGAAGAACAACATCAAGATATAGCTGTAACCCTGAATTGGATGAAAAATTTCCAGGAGGAATATGGTTTTGACGGCTGGTATTTTGACAATGCCAATGTCAGCGATGATGTTATCGATGATTATGATTTCATAAGGCAGGTAAGAACCGATATCGGAATTAATGGCATCATTTATCATCATGATTCTGTGGATGTCTGGGCTACAGGAACAATTTATGGGGGATATAGCGGTTTGAGAGCAATTATGGTAGATGCCTATGCAAACTATGCATTGACTGGAGAGACCGGAACGATAGCAGAAATCGATTACCCTAATGACCCGTACCTTAGATTTTATACTGCCGGTTACGGTTTATCTCAAGCCTATGCTTCACATAAGAGAAAAAACAACGGTTCTATGTCTTTGTCAGAGGAAGAAAAAAACAGGATTATGGCAGAAAATTTAAATGGTTGTGAATGTGGTGAGCGTAGTCGCGAAAATTCATGGATAAACAGCTTCAAGCCTTTTTATGACATCAGAAAGACTGAATATTTAAACGACCCCAATCATTTTGACCCTGATGTCGATTGGCCTATTGACCCTAATAACGGCTGGTTCAGAATGCCTACAAGCATAAGTGTAACCGATATAAACAGCAACTCAACTACAATTACCTGGACGACAAATGAAAATTCAGATAGTGAGGTAACGTATACGAGTACTGGTTATTGGTGGGCAAGTTATTATGGAGATCCAAATGCGCCGGATGGAAGCGTGTCGGATTCTAATCTTGTTACTGAACATAGCATAACATTAACCGGTTTAGATTCAAATACTCCCTATGAATTTAAGATAAGGTCGTCAAATGGACAATCTGTCGTGAATGAAATTATTTGGGGGTATGTCGGCAGCTTCACTACGAAGACTTGCACGGTCAATTTTGAAGACTTTGCGGCCTTTGCTAACCTCTGGCTTGAAACCGGTAATGACCTGCCCTTTGATTTCGACGATGACAATGACGTCGATGCCGCGGACCTGAAATGGTTTATTACTTACTGGCTTAGTTGCTGTCCAGCCGATTGGCCTTTTTAAATTTCTTGCCTGAATCGCTTTTCAATCGTAAAATAGCATCTGCCTAAGGGTTAAAAAGGTTTGCAAATGCAGGTTATAGAAACACTTGAAAAACTTGATGATAAGCTCAAAGGCTGCTGTCTGACGATAGGCAATTTTGACGGCGTTCATCTGGGCCATAGGAAAATTATTGCCGCTGCCCGGCAAATCAGTGAAAAATTCGGCAATTGTCCCGCTATCGCTATGACTTTTGACCCGCATCCGGTGGCTATTCTGCACCCGGAAAAAAGCCCTCAGGTTTTAACGCCTCTGCCGTTGAAGAAGGCCCTGCTCGAAGCAGCAGGCATTGATTATCTGATTATTCTTAAGGATAGTTACGAGCTTTTGACGCTGTCGCCGGCCGATTTCGTTGATGATTTTTTGAAGGAAACTATTGCTCCAAAGGTTGTAATTGAAGGCGACGATTTCCATTTCGGCTATGGCCGAAGCGGTAATGCCCAACTTCTCCAGCAGCTTGGAAAACGGCTCGGCTTTGAGGTTGTCATTATTGAGCCTGAGGAAATAAATCTTGATGGCAGTCCTGCGAGGATTTCAAGCACGTTAATTCGGCATTTATTGCAGGCCGGCAAGGTTGCCGTTGCTGCGAAGGCTCTTGGCAGGCCGTATCGTCTTGTGGACAGGGTTTCCAAAGGCAGGGGCATAGGCACTCATCTTGGTTTTCCGACTGCCAATATCGAGCCTCAGGGGCAGATTATTCCTGCCGAAGGCGTTTATGCTGGTTTCGTCTCTGTTGCTAATAATATTGAAAAATTATGTGTATTAAGTCAGAAAATTCCTGCCGTTTTTAGTCTTGGCAGAGCAAAGACGTTTATTTCCGCTCATCCTTTACTGATTGAAGCTCACATACTCGATGACAAAGTTGGAGATTTGTATAATAAATATTTAGCGATGGATTTTGTTGATTTTATCCGTCATCAGCAGCGTTTTGAAACCGAAGAGGAACTGAAAAAACAGATTGCAGAAGACTGTAAGAAGGCAAAAGGTGCATTAGGAACTCACAGGAGGGATTTTCCTTGAGGGTAACACAAAATCATAGGAGTGACGGCTATATTTTGTTGTTGATGCTTTTGGCAGTTATATTATTAGGCATGTTTTTTTCCTATAAAGCGTGGAGAGGTCACGGAGTAAAAACCCAGACCGGTCAGGAATTGAAAAATCCTCCCTGGCGGCAGTGGAAAAATATCCGGAAATGCCTTGCTCGCGGCGGTTTTGGAAAACCTGATTCGCAGCAGCCTCAAATTGCCGAAATCATTGGATTAAGAGAGAATCTTTTTGAAGGTCAGGATGAAAGAGGAACGATTGTATTAATGTTTTATCCCGATTATACTATTAAGGGAACTTGGCAGGGCACTTTCTTCATAGACCCCAATAGGAGCAGGGAGTTTCAACTGGCGGACTGTGAAATTAAAGGTTATTTAATACCTGATGAGACTGATGTAGGTGTGGCCAAAAAGACTGAGCCCGGAAAAATTTACTTTCTTTCAAAGGGTTTTTTTATGCTGGTTGATTACAATAGCCAAACCCGTAAAACGAATAAGTTAACGGGTGATCTTTACGTGTCCGGCTGGCTTTTGCCCGATTTATCGATTCAGCAGGGTCAGGCGGTTATGACTTCTGATAAGGAGCATTTTAAGTTGTTTGATTTCTCAGGCAAAGCTGAAAAAATGGATATTAATTTAGAGTTGCTTTTTAAGGGATTGCAGCAAAAATAGTCGGATATTTTTGATTTTTAATATTTAATTTCGTTAAATCAGTGAAATCTGCGTAATCAGCGATTAAAAAAGGAACTAAATGGCTGCAACGGATAATTTTAAAAAAGCGATTGATTTAATTAACAGTACAAACAACTGGCTTGTAACCTCTCATACTCGCCCTGACGGCGATGCGGTGGGGTCGGTGAAAAGTTTTTGCGAGATTGCCGGGCAATTGGGCAAAAAGGCGAAGCCGCTGCTGCTGTCGCCGCCGGCGGAATGGTATAAATTCATATTCGATACGCCAGTGCCGGTGCTCGGAAATGATGTAAAACTTGAAGAACTGCAATCCGGCAAATTCGGTAAATTTGACCTTGTAGTGATTGTCGATACAAATAGCTATGTTCAGCTTGCCGAGTTCGATAAATGGCTCAAAGTTTCAAAAATACCCGTGCTCGTTATCGACCACCACCTTACAGGAGACGGTTTAGGCACCGTTGAAGTTATTGATTCAACTGCGGCAGCGACCGGCGAAATAATCCTCGACCTGCTCAAATTCACCGGCTGGAAAATCACACCAGCCATCGCTGAAGCACTCTATGTTGCCCTGTCAACTGATACAGGATGGTTTAGATTCGATAATACCGATGCCAGAGTAATGCGCAACGCCTCAATACTTATCGAATTCGGAGCGAAACCTGCTG
The DNA here is from genome assembly GCA_964619675.1 of uncultured Planctomycetaceae bacterium. Classification (GTDB taxonomy): domain Bacteria; phylum Planctomycetota; class Phycisphaerae; order Sedimentisphaerales; family UBA12454; genus JAPLMW01. The sequence continues at coordinate 51,760 of CAZUEO010000004.1, forward strand.
AAATTTATCGCAAGATGTATCAAAATTATTCGCCTGCCAGACTCAAACTCCTCGGCAAAATGCTTGAAAACCTCCAGCTTTACCACGAGAATAAAATTGCCCTGATGTTTATTATGCGCAGCGACTTTGATTCAACAGGTGCTACGGGAACGGATACCGAAGATTTCGTAAACGAATCACAACGTATCAGGTCGGTGGAGGCATCGGCGTTGTTTGTGGAGCTGAAAGACGGTGGTTTCCGCTGCTCGCTGCGCAGCAATGGCAGTGTCGATGTCCGTAAAATCGCGCAAAAATTCGGCGGCGGAGGTCATAAAGTGGCCGCAGGCGTAAACCTTAAAGGCCCGCTTCAAGCGGCAAAAAAAATGATTCTCGATGAAATTGAAAAACAAATGGCTTCTTAACCACAGATTACACGGATTTTTTCAGACACGGATTAACACGGGATTTACGCGGATTTTTTCAATAACTAAAGAATGATAGGGTCATTTTAAAATCCTGCCAACCCCCCCTAAAAAGGGGTACTTTTAGGGTCAAACAGAAGAGATCTCGGGGGACCCCCCTCTAAAGCAGGGTCAAATTAAAAATTGAAGATTTTACATTGAAAATTGAAGATTTAGTCCTGCGTCATTGGGTTGCGGTTGCGCTGCTCGTTTCGTATTACGTAAGACGGTTACGTATAAATTTTAAACGCTGATTAAGCAGTATATGGTATATGGTATTTGGTATATGGCATTTAGCGGAATATCAAAAATCAAAAATTAAAATGCAAAATTGTGGAGTTCGGCCTTTGGCCGAGACCTTGTTTTTATATTTATTCACCACAGAGCTCACGAAGGACACGAAGAAGTCCAGAGTATTTGGCATTTAGTATATGGTATTTGGTGAAAGGAACCGCCTGCGGCGGACTAAAGAAAAATGCAGTTGCCGCCGGAGGCGGGGAAGTTTTTTAGCCATAAATCACGCAGATTTAGCCTCCTTTATCATTCAATATTCATTATTTTTGCAGCGAAAAAGGCTTGCATTTTCAGGATGGTCCAGGTATCCTCTTATAGTCAAGTTTCGTAGGAGTTTAAATAATATAATGAGGACGTGATTGTGTTTAATGCATATCGCGAAGTATTAGTTATTGCCGGCCTTGTCTTTTGTTTATTCTCATCAGCATTTGCCTACTCCGGCGGATCAGGAACGCAGCAAGCCCCATACCAAATCGCCGATGCTAATGACCTGTTGCAATTGGCGGCAACCACATCAGATTACAACAAATGCTTTATCCTGACAGCGGATATTGATATGGAGGGGCAGGTCTTTACGACGGCAATCATTGCCGGCGATACTATTGCGGGTAATTATAGTTTCGAGGGGGCGGCCTTTACGGGGACGTTTGACGGCAACAACCATAAAATCACGAATTCTACCATCAACGGCGGAAGCAATGACTACCTCGGTTTATTTGGTTATCTTTTTGACAGTGGTTCGGTGAAAAACCTTGGCCTTGAGAACTGTTCTGTCAGCGGTGATTCTAATTCTTATTTTGTCGGCGGCCTGGTGGGACGTAACGACGGCAGTATCAGCAATTGCTATTCGACAGGTTCTGTCAGCGGTCGCTCGGTTGTCGGCGGGCTGGTGGGATACAATGAGGATGGCAGTATAGCTAATTGTTATAGTATGGCCGAAGTCAGCAGCAATGGTGGAGCCGGCGGATTAGTGTCGTCCAATAACGGTCATATAGCAAACTGCTACAGCACGGGAGCAGTAAGTGGAAATATTTATGGTGTTGGTGGACTCGTAGGGGAAAATTCCTGGCTTGGCGACATAACAAAATGTTACAGCACCGGCGCGGTTAGCGGCGGTGGCGACATCGGTGGATTGGTTGGACGGAACGAAGAAGATGGCCTTGTAACAATCAGTTTTTGGGATGTTGAGACTTCCAGCTTAACAATAAGTGATGGAGGCAACGGCCTAAGTACCGAAGAGATGAAGCACATGACAATTTATTCTCTTAAAGACTGGGCTGGGAACGACTGGACTATCGATGATGGAAATGAATATCCTCGTCTTGCCTGGGAAAACGCCGTGGGCCAACCAATAGCTGAACCAAATGTTCCATTAAATGGCAGCGGCACTGCCGAGTGCCCTTATGAAATTAGAAACGCCCAAGATCTGCAATTGTTGAGTTTTGCATGCGCGTTGTGGGATAAGCATTTTGTTTTAATAAATGATATAGATGTAAATAATTATAATATTGAGCCAATAGGTTACGACATCAGACGAGAAGAGCTGTATGGTGGTTATGTAATATATTATGGATTAGAATATCAATTCCAGGGAGTCTTAAATGGCAATGGGCATGTTATATCAAATCTTATTATTGACGCTAATGATATGGAATATGTAGGGCTTTTTAGATATATAGGTTCGAACGCAATCATAAAAAATCTTGGAATTGAAGATGCTAACATAATCGGGGGTTCTTATGTTGGCTCTCTGGTGGGACTAAATAATGGCAGCGTAAACAACAGCTATAGCACAGGTATAGTTAATAGTAATGGTTCTTATGTCGGTGGGTTGGTTGGCGAGAATTATGGCGGTAATATATCAGCCAGCTACAATACCACAGAGGTTAGTGGAGAACAATCTTGCTGCGGCGGTTTGGCCGGATATAACGACGGTGATATATTGAACTGCTACAATACGGGAATAGTTAATGGTTCTGATTGTGTGGGCGGACTGATTGGATGGAATGACGATGGATGGAATGACGACCATAGAGTGGAAAACTGCTACAATGCAGGAACAGTCGGTGGAGATAATTATAGTGTCGGTGGTTTGGCAGGGAGTAATGGCGGCTATATAATCAACTGTTACAATATCGGATCGGTTGTTGGCGGCAGTTCTGTCGGTGGTTTGGTGGGAGAAAATTATATATGGCAAGATAGTTTTGGTTTATTAACAATTTCTCCCGGCAGCATAACTAACTGTTATAGTACCGGAGATGTTGACGGTGACAGTCCTGTAGGTGGTTTGGTAGGAGATGATTCGTACGGATCGTACGGCATTGCCGAACAGTCTTTCTGGGATGTCAATACTTCCGGCCAGACGGAAAGTGCCGGCGGAGAAGGAAAGACCACAGAGGAAATGCAAACACTTTCAACATTTACCTCCGCAGGCTGGGATTTTTCTTATACTGACGGTGACCCTGCGGACTGGTTTATACAAATAGAAGAGTATCCGATTCTTGTCTGGCAGATATCGCCTGCGGATATCTATACCGACGGAAGAAACAACTTCAGGGATTTCGCGGTGTTTGCGCAATACTGGATGAGAGATGATTGCGCGATATATAACTATTACTGCGACTGGGCGGATCTGAACTTTGACGGCTCTGTAGATATCGATGACCTTATCGTGCTTATGAGCTATTGGCTCCAGTCAGGGATATATGAGTAGGGCGGAGTTATCAAAATAGCTTATAATGAACCGGATTCTTTCTGGGATGCCGCAATGGTGATTTGGATTTACAAGATGATGTTATCCTTACCGTTTTTTGGGAAGGAAGACCCGCCGTGAAACGGCGGGCTAAATGTTTACAGATTACCCCTCATTTACATTCGGGGCTCCGTGGATTCGAAATTCAACACCGCCCCGATGAAGTAGTTTTAAGGAAACACCCCAGTTAGATAGCTAAAGCATCACCAAGCAGCTAACTAACGCATCTAACGGGGCAAGCGGGGTAAACCTTCTTTATTAGACTTTAATTCACACATCATTCAGCACTGCGAAGTCACCGTCCGTCTTCGCCAAGGGCTACGCCGAGACTTGTGGGAAGTTCAAGACAGCAAACTCAGCGTGATAAATTTTGGCGGCCTGGTCATAGGCTTTTGCGGCATCTATTTCATTATCAAAAAAGCCAAGATGCTCACGAGTGCCGTTGTGAGTTATAGTAGCCCGCCATCTGCCGCCATCGCGTTTGACGCCTTTATATATGGAACTGCCTAAGCCGGGGACCTTTGCCCTGTTGGCGGCGTTCTGGGCAGGTGTGGCAAACCTTAAATTCGCCTTTCGATTGTCAAGGCCATTGCGATTTTTGTGGTCAATAATAGAGCCGGCAGGGGCCTGCAAAATTAGCCTGTGCATATTTATCGTTATGTGCCTGCCGTTTTCACGCACAGACCGCACAGCATAGAAAGTATTACGGTGCTTTTTCGCATACCAGTCGAATTTGTTCAGCTCTTCGAAATCCTGCGGGTCAACGATGGCAAATTTGTCCTGCGTAAGCGGGATTAGCCGAAATTCAAAACCATAGTTGCGTTTTCGGTAGCGCAGCAAAAAGGCGACGCCGATGTGTTCCAAAATGTTCGGAACTTTAATGGGAAGGTTTAGGTACATAGCTGGCTCCCGTAAAAAATTGAAAATTGAAAATTTGTGGAGTCCGCCTTAGGCGGAGTTATTTTAAATCTTAAATTCATTTCACCTTTCTACTCTCTATTCCCGACTTTCTATGTTGCCTTTTTCGAAAATCGACAATCGAAATTTGACCACAATCAAAAATGAAAATGGATATTCGAAAGTCGAAAATCGAACATTACAAATAAAAGCGCTAATTTTTCAAACTCTCGACTTTCGATTCTCGACTTTTTATGTTGCCTTTTTCGACTTCAAATTCTTCATTTTTCAATCTTCATTCTTCAATTTTCAATATATAAGCCCCTCCGTATTACCTGAAAAGTTGCGCGTTTTAGTAAAAAAATCGGCAAAAATTCCGGGGTCAAAATTCATAAGTCCTTGTCAGAAAAGGGACCAATTTTTTTGAGATTTTCAAAACGCGCACGTTTTTTTTTGCGCGTTTTGGAAAAAAATTGAAGCCACAGAGGATATAAAAAGTATGGTTTTAGCCACCCCGATGAGATAAATCTCGCCTGCGGGCGGACATCTCACGGGGTAAACTCCGAACCGAAGGCAGCAACTGATTCCAATTAAAAAATGAAGATTGAAAATTTGCGGAACGCCTTTGGTGGGAAATTTTAGGGGTTCAATTTTTCATTTTCGCAGGGGTTTCGCTGTTTTTGTATTTTCTCCCGCACTATCGCGGTTTATTTTTATCCGGCTCTTATAACCGATAACTTATCACTTGTGCACTTTTGCTCAACGTTTATTATTGGATAGACGGCAATAAAGGCCATAAAATCAAATAAAGAAATTGGCTATAACCTGCCCCAATCCTATATTTTGATTGCTACCAAATTACTACCAAACGGCTACCAAATTTCTTGACAATAAAACGCTATCAGGTAAACTTAATCAATTCAGAATTGTTGTAAATTTTCAACTTTAGCGATAAATTATAACTAATCGCCAGAAAAGGACTTATGGCTGAGACACAGGAGCCAAAAAAGGCCGAACGAATAGAAGATATACGAATCCTCGAAGAGATGAAGAATTCGTATATGAATTACGCGATGAGCGTAATAGTTTCGCGTGCTTTGCCAGACGTTCGTGACGGCCTCAAGCCATCCCAAAGACGAATCCTTGTTGCGATGAATGACCTTAATTTAGGCCCTCGCAGCAAGCACAGAAAATGCGCAAAAATCGTCGGCGATACGGGTGGCAATTATCATCCTCACGGCGACCAGGCCACCTACGGCACATTAGTCAGGCTCGGCCAGGACTGGAATATGCGGCATTGTCTCGTCGACCCGCAGGGCAATTTCGGCAGCATTGACAACGACCCGCCTGCGGCGATGAGATATACAGAGGCGAGAATGTCTGCTGAAGCGATGGAGATGCTCGATGATTTGAACCGTGATACGGTTGATTTTGTGCCGAACTATGATGAGACGCGGACTGAGCCGACGGTTTTACCTTCAAGATTTCCCAATCTGCTTATTAACGGCTCCACGGGCATTGCGGTTGGTATGGCGACGAATCTTCCGCCTCACAATCTTGGCGAGGTCTGCCAGGCTTTGCTGCTTGTAATAAAGGACCCGAACTGCGGGTTTAAAGATATAATGAAGGTATTGCAGGGGCCGGATTTCCCGACCGGCGGGATAATCTGCGGCGTAAAGGGTATCAGGCAGGCTTATTCGACCGGCAAAGGTCATTTAACTGTCAGGGGCAAGGTCGATATTGAGGAAAACAAAAAGGGCCGCAAGGTTATCATCATTACCGAAATTCCTTATATGGTTGTGAAGACTGCGATCGTTTCAAAGATCGCTGAGCTTGTTGAGGCAGGCACCTTGCCTGAAGTTTCAGACGTCCGAGATGAGTCAGACCGCAAAGGGATGCGAATTGTTGTAGAGCTGAAAAAAGATGCTGAAGAGCAAATTGTACTTAATAAACTTTATCAATATACTCAGCTTCAAAACACTTTCGCGATTTCAAATGTCGCACTTGTAAATAACCGGCCTGAGACGCTCAATATAAAACAACTGCTTCAACTATTTATCGACCATCGCAAAGAGGTAATCCGCAGACGAAGCAGGTTCCTGCTAATCAGGTGCCGCAACAGGGCACATATCCTTGAAGGTTTAATCCTGGCGGTAAGCGATATTGACGAGATAATAAACCTTATTAAGAAATCGCCTGACGCACCGACCGCTAAGTTAAATCTTATGAAAAAGCCGCTAAAACTGGCAGAGTCGGCAGCATTGCGAAAATTGCTGCCTGAAGAGTTTGTAAAGCGGGCAAGCGGCCAGGAACAGTTTCTTACGGGACCGCAGGCCGATGCCATTTTAAGTATGCAGTTACAAAGGCTGACCGGCCTTGAGATTGAAAAGTTAGGGCGGGAATATGCCGCTCTTGTCGAGGAGATTGAAGGCTACGAGGCGATTTTAGCTGATGAGAAACTTGTGCTTGATGAGATTACCGAAGACCTTTACGAGCTGAATGAAAAATACGCGGACAAACGCAGGACGGTTATCGCTGAAGAGACTGAGGATATTGATATTGAAGATTTAATTGCAGAAGAGCAGGTACTTGTAACTGTCAGTCACGGCGGCTATATCAAACGTATGCCGATAGACACCTACCGCAAACAAAGCCGGGGCGGCAGAGGCGTTATCGGCTCAGATACTCGCGAGGGAGACTTTATTGAGTCGCTGTTTACGGCATCGACGCATGATTATCTGCTTATATTTACGAATCGCGGCAAATGCTACTGGCTGAAGGTCTATAACGTTCCGCAACTTTCTCGGCAGAGCAGGGGCAGAAGCATCGCAAACCTGCTGAATTTAGGCGACCAGAAAATCACCTCAATCATAAACGTCGATAAATTCGACGAGCGAAATCTCGTGATGGCGACACGGAGTGGAACTATCAAGAAATCGGCGCTTGGCCTTTATGCGAATCCGCGAGCCAGCGGAATCATCGCGATAAAAATTGAGCCAAGCGACGACCTTATAGGCGTAGCATTAACAAGCGGCAAAAACCATATCATTTTAGGCACAAAAGACGGTATGGCTATCCGATTCGACGAATCACTGGCAAGACCTATGGGCAGGACGGCAAGAGGCGTAAGAGGAATCAAGCTTCGCAAGGGCGATGCTGTTGTGGATATGGTAATTGCAGAAGAGCTCGTCGCGGCGAAAGCCGCAGCCGCAGCAGGACAGGCGACACTGCTGACAGTCTGCGAAAACGGCTTTGGCAAAAGGACAACGCTTGAAGATTACCGACCGCAGGGCAGAGGAGGAATCGGACTGATTAATATGAAAACTTCGCAGCGCAACGGCAGCGTCGTTGCACTTAAAGCGGTAAAAGACGAAGATGATATTATGGTTATGACGGCAAATGGAATTATTATCCGCACCGGTCTTGAAGGAATACGCGAAATCGGCAGAAATACGCAGGGTGTAAGACTCATAAAACTCGAAGAAAACGATAAAGTCGTAGCAGTCGAACGAGTTGTTAAAGAAGAAAAAGAAGAGGCGGATGAACCGCAAAGCGAGTTGCAGGAACAACCACAGCCACAAGAGAAGGCTGTTGAAGAACCGCCAGTTCAGGATGAGCAGCAGTAATAAATGCCTTCGGTCAAAAAACAAGAGGTAAAACCAATATATGTCATTGCCGGCAAGGATGAATTTCTTGTAGCAGGGCAGGCGACAAGTCTTATTGCACAGTTTCTAAAACCGGAAGAGCTTGCGATGTGTCTGTGGCGAGCGGAGGCCGATAAGGCGGCTGCGGCAGAGGTATTTGATGAGCTTAGAACTTTGCCATTTCTTGCTGAGCGGCGAGTTGTTGTTTTGACGGATGCCGATGATTTTGTAAGCAATAATCGCCAGCTTCTGGAAAAGTATTTTGAAAATCCCGCTTCAAGCGGCGTTCTTGTTCTTGCAGTAAAAAAGTGGCAGTCAAATACACGGCTTGCAAAATTGTTGCCGAAGGTCGGGCAATTGATTCAAATTGGCGAGCTGAAATCGAACGCTCTTATTTCTTATATACGCAATTATGCAAGCCGGCAGCACAACAAGAATCTTTCCTATAACGCCGCACAAATGCTGGTTGAATTTGCAGGCGATGAGCCCGGCGTTCTGTGCAGTGAAATAGATAAACTTGCCGCCTATACAAATACCGCAAAAGCCGTAACTGAAAAAGACATCGCGGCGGTTGTCGGGCATAACCGGATTTTCGGAGCATTTGAGGTAATAGATTCAATGACAGCGGGTGCGACGGGCAAAGCGCTTGAAAAATTGCGGTTGATGTTTGGCGCCGATAAGGGTGCCGAATATACGACTGTCGGGGCGTTTGCGTGGCATTTTCGCAGGATGTTCTCGGCTAGCGCGATGCTGGCGAAAGGACAATCGCCCGAGGTGATAGCAAAGAAATTTCGCATCTGGAACAGCGATGAATTTTTCAGGACGCTGAAAAAGATGCCGCTGGAGAAAATCGGCGGCTGTTTAAAACAGCTTGCCGAGATTGATTATGATATCAAGACCGGCAGGGCTACCGCTGAAACGGCAATTGAAGCAATGGTAGTTCAGCTTTGCGGATGATAATCTACTTTATAATTACTTCAATTGTTTGTCCTGCCTTTATGTCAACTTCCGTTTGGCCTGATAAAAATGGTTTCTGCATCTTAGAAATTGCGCGGTCATCGTGCTGAAAAAGCTCATATTCGAGGCGGTATCTTCCTGTGGGCAGATTAAGATTTGGTTTGGAAAAAGGAGTTTTTTTAAGATATTCCTGCGGCACCTGAAGAAAAATAAAATGTTTTTTAATCTGGGTGTTGAAGGTTGTAATAGTGTAAGGTTCTTGTGTGTCAAGGTTAATAGCTTTACAAATCAGGTGAGCCCAGGATTTTGTTATTAATTTTTTAGCGGCGTCATCAAATATAAATTTCAAGACAGCGCTTTTTTCAAGAGCTATTTCTATTGAAACAGATTTGTCAGCTTCTATTTGAATATTATCTTTACTGAAGGTTAGAAAGCCGTCCTTAGCTGCCATGAAAGTATATTTTGCAGGGGGCAATTTATCGTATTCAATTATGCCGTTGGCATCGGTTCTGTTTGTGTTTGGCGTCGCATTTACGTCCCGCTGCCGCGGTAGGCCGAAGAAATGCATCTCAAGGTCATTGGTCAGGCCACAGGCAGCGCCATCAAGCGGCTTTTTTGACTCTGCATCGATGACAGTTACCTGCAATTTTGCTGTTGGGTTTATGAATTTAATGTTGTTTGGCTGTTGTGAATTATCAATTTCAAAGGATTCAGATATTACCCGGAGTCCTTTGCCGATTAGTGTGAGATAGTATCTGCCGGGCTTGAGGTTTGAAAAGGTAAAGCTGCCATTTGGGTTGAGCATAGGTTGTAGATTTATATAATCCCAGTTTATCTTGTAAGTATAATTTTCATCATCGGCTATAGATTTAGGGTTCCATCTTCTTGCCATAAGCCTGAGATTTTTTTCGCCTATAAATTCAGGAGGAATTTTTCCGCTTATCGCTATCGAGCCAAAGTCGATATTTAAAGTCGTATCGGAATTGACGTCAATCTGCTGATTGTCCCGAAGCTCATCTTCAGGATTGTATGTGCGAGAAGAAAAAGTTGAAGAGACTTGCGGTTTCCTATAGTGTGTACTAACGTTATATTTACCTTTAGCCAGGCCAGTTATTTTGAAGAAACCATTGCTGTTGCTTGTATCAGATTTTGAATAATCCGAACCGCGGAAGAATACGTTCGCGTTGCTTAACGGCGTTTGTCCAATACAGACCTGTCCTGTAACTGTAAAGCCTTGTTCGTTGCCGAAGTCGAGGTTGATTTTTTGGCCTGGCGATAAAATAACTTTTTTTGAGGCTGTTGTATGGCTGGAACGGTTTATAATCGGCGACATTGTATAAATACTAAGATTTCCTGCCGGCAGGTCTGACAGACAATAATTGCCATCTGCATTTGTGACAGTGCTTTTTTCAATAAAGCCCATTTGGTGAGAATGCAAATCATATCGGCTGTTCAGGTCGCAACTTATCTTTATACCTGCAGCCGGTTTACCATCCTTATATATTGTTCCAAAAACCTCGGCGCTTTTTTCAAGGACAATTTCATAGAGTTCTTCCTTATCATCCGGCAGAATCAGGTCTGCATCGATATAAGGAGCAAAACCAGAGGCGGTAATATAGATACCCCGTTTGCCGCTGCCTATTGTGTCGAAAGCAAATCTGCCGTTTGAATCGGTCATTGTCGTGTCTTTGTCGTCCCAGTGTTCGCCATACATTTGGAGTCTGTTTGTTTCCGAAAACCATCTTACTGAAGCACCGACAACAGGTTCGTTCTGTTCATTTACTACCGAGCCTTCGATTGCAGCGGGAGGCATCAGTTTAAAGATGATTCGATTAGGTTCATTTGAGGTTGGCAAAACTTCTACGGGATCGATGGTCAGCAGGTCGTAACCCTGTGCATAAACGGTTACGATATAACCTGCGCCAATCGGGAGAGTTTCTGAGCCGGTATCAAAAAAACCATTAGAATCATTGAAATCATGCCCTTCTCTGCTCCATGTGGCGGAATATCCGCTGCCACGTTTTTGACTTTTACTGCTAGAGCCCAGTTTTACATTGAACTTTGAAACTGCTTTTCCAGTGGCATTGTCGATTACCTGCCCGTAAATTCTGCCTGCCTGCTGGACTTCGATTATATGTTCGTCTTTTCCGATTTCAATTTCAGGCATTATATTCGGCACAGTTTGTGACCTGATCTGAAGGACGACCTTGCCGGAAGACGGCGCGTTTTCAATGGTGAATTTACCCTCGGCGTCAGTAATAATCCGGTCTTTATAATCACTAATATTGCTGACACCTTTAATTTCTCTTATAATTACGTTAACACCAGAAACAGGATTACCCTGACTGTTAACGACTTTGCCGTGAAGAGGTTTAGGGTTTTCAAACCTGATATTTATCTGTTTTTCAGATTCCCGGGCATCGATATTAAACGTTTCTACATAAGGCGGATACTGTGGATGAACGGCCCAGAGGACAAGCTGGCCATTATCGATATCGATGTTTTGTAATTCGTAAAAACCATTAGCGTCAGATGTTGCTTCTATATGATTCCACATAGAACGGGATTCTGTATTTCCGACGACAGCGCCTTGTAACGGATTTCCATAAGGGTCTGTAACCCGGCCAAAAACTATAATGCCTACTTTTAATACTATGTCCAGTTTGGCGGTTTGGCCTGTAGCAGACGGCGGAAAATTAATTGTTACTGCAGAGAAGCTATCTGCTTTTACTGCCAGTGAATACTGTCCGAAATCGGGGTCAAGGCCGTCGATTTCGTAAAAGCCATTCGCATCTGTTTTCGTATCCTGATTTCTGAGCTGAAAAACTTCTACTTTTGCATTCGCGACGGGACTATCGTTTTCATCTTTTATGAAACCGGCCACTTTGCTTGAAGGCATAAGCTCGATTTTTGTATCGATGATTTTACCCGCCACCGGCATAATGCTTATTTTTTGAGAAGCAAAGTTTTTCGCGATGATATAAATAGATTGTTTATGTTGAATGTCAAGGCCGGTAATCATAAAAAAGCCATTTGCATCGGTTGTGGTTCTTTTGGTGCCTCTGCGGGTTCTATAAATTATTTCCACATCCTGCAGCGGTTTTCCGGAAAGCTTTTCAATTACATAACCGCTAATGCCTGTCTGACTGCTGTTCTTAAGATAGTCTTCTGCAAATGCAGATGAGAGAGACAGCAAGCACAAACAAATCAGACAAATCCTCAGTTCTTTCATATAAGTTCTCCTAAAAAAGTAACTTGTTTATACCTTATTTATAAAGCTTTTTGAAGGACATTTGTCGAACTGTTTTATAGTTGCGGCCTTATATTTGTAAGGCTATGCTTGACAGTGCCTTAGTGGCGGTTAAAATGTGGGGATATGGAAGAAATCAGGCAGAGAAAGCGAAATAAACGCAAGCCGACGATTGTTGAGCAGTGGCTGGTCTATATTTTATTGAGAATATTTCTGTTTTTCATTTTTCTGTTTCCTGTTGAAAAAGTGCTTAAATTCGCCTGTTTTTTAGGCAGAGGCTTATGGAAGCACTATCATCGCGGCAGACAAAGGGCGATAGAAAATCTAAAGGCAAGTTTTCCCGACAAAGACAATGCGTGGATAGAGCAGGTCGGCAAGCGAAGTTTCGAGCATCTTGTAATGCTTGCAGTGGACGTGATTTTTTCTCCTAAGGTGATACGAAAGGACAATTGGGAGCGATATTCGAGCTATAAAAACGTCGAACGCGTAAAGTGGATGATGGCAGGGCACCAGCCTTTACTGCTTGTCGCGGCGCATTACGGCAATTTTGAGATTATGGGCTACCTGCTGGGCGAGTTCGGTTTTGATATTTACAGTATCGCAAGGCCGTTCGATAACAGATTTCTTAACAAATATCTTTATGACGTTCGGCAGCGCAGGGGACAGAAAATCATCGATAAAAAAGGTGCTGCAGAACAAATGGAGCAAATTGTTAAGCAGGGCTCGACGCTTTGCTTTATAGCCGACCAGAACGCGGGAAAGAAAGGAATATTTGTTGATTTTTTCGGCAGAAAGGCAAGCACGTATAAAAGCATCGGACTGCTGGCGATTCAGTATAATCTGCCGATAGGCGTTGGGATCAGCAGGAGGGCAGGAAACAGGTTCTTTTTTGAAATAGAGGCAGCAAGGCTGATTATGCCTGCGGAGTGGAAAGATAAAGACGACCCGCTATTATGGATTACGCAGGAATATACAAAGGCATTTGAGGATTCTATCCGCAAAGACCCGACGCAGTATTTGTGGATACACCGCAGATGGAAAACAAGGCCAAAGGATGAAAATGGCCACGAAGACACAAAGGCACTAAGATAATTTAAAATTTAAGATTTAAAATTTAAGATTTGCCGTTATAATTTCTCAAGAATAGTATTTTACGGAGAATATTATGGCTGAGGCACAAAAAAGCTGGGAGCATCGGCTCGGCAAGGTTGCCGATTCTCTTGCTGTTGATTTTGTAGAGTCGCTTTCATTCGACAAACGTCTCTATAAGTATGACATTGTCGGCTCGATTGCTCATGCTGAAATGCTCTACGAGCAGAAGCTCCTGACAAAAGATGAATTCAGACAGATAAAAGACGCCCTTGTCGAGATTTCGCACCAGATTGCCGAAGGCAAATTCAAATTCGACAAGACCTGCGAAGATATACATATGGCGATTGAAGCTGCCCTGATTGCAAAAATCGGCGATGCAGGGAAGAAACTGCATACCGGCAGAAGCAGAAACGACCAGGTCGCAACCGATATGCGGCTGTGGATGCGCGACGAAATAGAAATAATCCAGACGAAAATAACCCTCCTGCAAAAGGCCTTTGTCAAACTTGCAGAAAAATACGTGCAGGATATTATGCCTGCATATACTCATCTGCAGCGGGCCCAGCCGGTTTCCATCGCAGCTTATCTTTTAAGTTTTGTCGAGCAGCTCAACCGCGACCGGCTTCGGCTGAAGAACTGCCGGCTGCTTTTAAATGTCTCGCCTTTGGGCAGCGGGGCGATTGCAGGCTCCTGTCTGCCTTTGGACAGAAAATTTACCTGCAAGCAGTTAGGCTTTTCAGATATTACCTATAATACAATTGATTCGGTGTCCGACAGAGATTTTTGTGCGGAGTTTATTTTTGACTGCTGTCTGATTGCGGCGCATCTGTCCAAGCTGTCTGAGGACTGGATAATCTTTTCAACGACAGAGTTCGATTTTATACGAATCGACGATGCCTTCTGCACATCGTCGAGTATGATGCCGCAAAAGCGCAACCCTGATAACTTAGAGCTTATCCGCTCAAAGGCGGCGGGAGTTTACGGTTCATTGATGGCGATTCTTACGATATTAAAAGCGCAGCCATCAGGTTATAACCGTGACCTGCAGGAAGATAAACGGCACGTTTTTAACGCATCAGATACAATAGAGGCCTGTGTCAATGTGGTCTGTGCGATAGTTGAGAACACGACATTCAACGCAGGAACAATTTCGGCAGGTCTTGATAAGGGTTTTCTCGATGCGACGGCTTTGGCGGAATACCTTGTTAAAAAAGGAATGCCGTTCCGCACCGCACACGGCGCAGTAGGATATCTTGTCGCTCAATGCGAAAAAGAGGGCAAAGCACTTGCTGATGTTACAATTGAGCAATTTAAAAAATGTTCCGGGCTAATCGACAATGATGTTTATCAGTGTCTGGGCAGTAAAAATGTCGCAGCTTCGTATGTGACCGCAGCGGCAGCGGGTCCTTTGCAGGTAGCGGAACAGATAAATTACTGGAAAAAGCAGCTTGCAGAGCGATGAGTAGCGGCGAAACCGAACTCGTTCAGTACTTTACGGCTAAAAGCAGGCTCAATCCCGCAAAATTCCCCATCGGTATCGGCGACGATATGGCACAAGTCAAATTATCAGAAGGCAGTTCAGTTCTTATTACAGCAGATATACTTCTTGACGGTGTACACTTCGATACTAAAAAAGCGACTCCTGAGCAAATTGGTTATAAGTCAATGGCAGTGAGTTTAAGCGATTGTGCCGCAATGGCGACAATACCGCTGGCAGCAGTTGTTTCAGTTGCTTTGCCGAAAAACTTCGGGAAGGCTTTGCTGAAAAAACTGCACAAAGGATTGCTGACAGCGGCAAAGAAATATAATTGCCCGCTTGTCGGCGGCGATATGACAAGCTGGCGCAAACCTTTGGCAGTTAGTGTTGCTATGTTAAGCAGACCAGGCGCAACAAAGCCTGTCAAAAGAAGCACTGCTAAAGTCGGCGATATAATTTGTGTAACAGGAACTCTCGGCGCCTCGATTATAAAAAGACATCTTGAATTTGAGCCGCGGCTTAAAGAAGCACTTACGATTGCAAAAGCCGGCGCAAATGCGATGATAGACATAAGCGACGGCCTGAGCACCGATTTAAATCACATAAGCAGATTGAGTAAAAAAGGCGCTATAATTTACGCCGATAAATTGCCGATTTCCAGAAATGCCGGCACGTTAAATGCTGCTCTTAATGACGGCGAAGATTTTGAATTGCTTTTTACAATACCACACGAAAAATTTGGACGGTTGAGAAATCAATGGCGTTTTAAAGTTAAACTTACCGCTATAGGCAGAATTACCGGCGGTTCTTTGGTAAAGATAAAAAGGCCTGACGGCAAAATCTGCGATTTACTGCCCGCAGGTTTCGACCATTTAAAAAAAACCAAATGAAAACCATGCAAATTGTTTCGGACTCTGTTGAGAGAACGTTTGAGATTGGCAAAAGAATTGGTTCTATGCTTGAGCCGGGGGAGGTTGTTTGTCTTAGCGGGCCGTTGGGTAGCGGAAAGACGACACTGATAAAAGGCATCGCGGCAGGGGCAGGAGCGGCAAAACCTTCACTTGTGAATAGTCCCACCTTCGTTATCATCAATGAATATCAGGGCAAATTCAATATCTATCATATAGACGCCTATCGGATTAATACGATTGCGGAATTTGAGGCGCTGGGCTTTGAAGAATTTATCGGGCCTGATTCCGTTGTTCTTATCGAATGGGCCGATAAAGTTAAACAGGTGCTTGAAGGCCTGGATTGTATTCATATCGAAATGCAGCATAACGCTACTGACAGCCGTATTATCAGAATCAGTGGGTCAGAAAAGTACAACAGACTGTAACTTTTTAGTAAGGCTTATCGTTTTCTTAAAAGAATCCCGCCGATGGCCAACAGTGCAATCGTTGCTGGCTCAGGAATAAGATAGACAGCCATAGCAAAATCGCGGCCATTAGTGTTTAGAAAAAGCTGATTTCGGATGCCCGGCGTACCGCTTTCCGTATCCACGAATGCAGCGCCGTCTGCATAAGTACTGGTCCCAAGATTAGCGGTACGATACCAGTAGATTCCGCCAACGTAAGTTGGAGCGGTAAGCTCAAAAGCATAATAGTTTCCTGCTGTGAGCATAACCTCTTCGGAGCCCTCGAAATCAAACTCTCTGGCGCCCCTGGTAGCCGTTCCACTATATGTGAAGGTTACAGCCCCACCCCACAGGTCAGTACCCGCAGCATAATCCTGTGAACCGCCGCCCTGATATGTCGGGTCTGTAGTTCCGAGGTCCACAAGACGCAAAGTGTAAGGATTTTGTGTTGGCGCACTGCCATCTTCCCATATAGCAATCTTGTCCAGCTGCAGACTTGTATGGTCCGGCAAGACCTTGAAGGTCTGAGAGATACACACCCTTGGCGAAACAAGCCCCTCACCTATAGTAGCATCCTTATTAGGGTCTGCTATTGTAACGACCGTCGGTGCTCCAGACCAGCCGGTAGTAGAGACTGTTTGCGACTGCATTGCACTACAAAGGGAGATAATACTGAAAATCAGAATTGCTGCTACTAACTTCTTCTTCATTGCTCGTCCTCCTTCGATTATTAAGTAAAAGGAGTACCCCTTTTCTCGAATCAGATTGTACACCCAAAACCTTCTGATTGTCAAGAGTTTTTTAGGACTTTGTCGGATTTTTGGTGGGATTTTCTTTTTTGACGAAAAGCTCAATTTAAGATGCGTTGATTGACAGGGCATATCGCTTACAGGTATTGCAGATAGAAGCACTTACGTTTTTCGATTTTTTAGAATATAAAAACCCGATATCCGGTGGTTTTATCTCCGGTTTAACATTGAGGGGTTTCTTCACTAACCGTATCCGAACAAAACTTATCGGGAATAGATTTTGTGCCGTTTTGCGATGTTATTATTTATTTCTTACATTTTTTAACCAGCCAGTGTGATTGTCGGGCGTGTTAGTCCTGTCGTATTATACAAAGTCCATGGTTTTATGAGACGTTGCAGACGTCATTTAAATGCAAAAGGCGGTCAGCCAAAGTAATAAAGGTTAAGTTCCGCTGCTGCATAACCGATAGCGCTGGCAGAAATCCGCTTCCGCCAACCACCGGGGGGTAAAGCGGTAGAACAGCATTTTAAAAATAAAGATTAAAGATTTTCCTTAGAATTTAAGGAGAAGAAAATGAGAAAGAGAAATGGTTTTACACTGGTTGAAATTTTGATAGTGGTGATTATTCTGAGTATTCTGGCTGCGATAGTAATTCCGCAGTTCAGCGGTGCGAGCGAGGAGGCAAAATTGGCGAGTTTAGTGAGCGACCTGCAGACAATCCGTTCGCAGATTCAGCTTTACAAAGCTCAGCACAATCATGGCACTACCTGTCTACCAGGAACGGTGTCCGGTGTTGATTTCGAAAATGCGATGACGAAATACACGGTGAAGGCAGGTACACTGGCTGCCACGCAGGCTCCGGGCGATGGTGTTTATGGTCCTTATCTGCTGAAGATACCGCGAAATCCGTTTGATGATGTCAATAGTGTAGTTGAAGGTACAAGTACGCCTGACGAAGCCGGCGGCTGGTATTACAATACAGATACAGGTGCGTTTAATGCGAATGACGACGCCACACACACCGGTTATTAAAGTCTGACGGCGAAGCTCCGATAGAGTCGGAGAAAAGATAGAGGCTGGTCGGCCTGGTATGTGTGGGGCAGACCAGCCGTTTTTATGTTAGCCATTTACCTTCGTCCCTTAGGGACTACGGCGGACAGGCTCCGGTATGAAGGACGAAGAAGATTATGGTAAAGATGACAGTGAAAGATAAAACCTTTACTCTACGTTGAGGCTCTGCCTTGAAACACGGAGAAGAAAATGAGAAAGAGAAATGGTTTTACGCTGGTTGAGATTTTGATAGTGGTGATAATTTTGAGTATTCTGGCCGCGATAGTAATTCCGCAATTCAGCGGTGCCAGCGAGGAAGCAAAATTGGCGAGTTTAGCGAGCGACCTGCAGACAATCCGTTCGCAGATTCAGCTTTACAAGGCTCAGCACAATCATAGCCCTGCCAGTCTGCCGGGAACGGCACCCAGTGTTAGTTTCAAAGATGCGATGACAAAATACACAGAAAAAGATGGAACACTGGCTGCCACGCAGGCTCCGGGCGATGGTGTTTATGGTCCTTATCTGCTGAGGATACCGGACAATCCGTTCAACGATAGTAACGACGTGTCTCTTGGAGCTGAAGCAGGAGACGGTTCCACAGGCTGGTGGTATAGCACTACAACTGGTGCATTTAAGGCAAACGACAATGAAGAACACGCCGGTCTGTAAGAACGCATTCTTCAATCTTCATTTCTGGAAAACCGTATCTGAAAAAGACCATATAAAATGGTAAAAGCGACTATAAAAAATGAGGCTTTTACGCTTGCTGAGGCACTGATAGCCCTTGTAATTCTTATGATAGCTGCAGCAGGACTGATTCTGCCATTTGCATCAAGCACTGTGGTCGGCCAGCAGGGCTGCAGTCAAACAATCGCAGCAAAGCTTGCATCCGACCGGATTGAACGGATTATCGCAGACCCTAATTATTGGTCCGCAGGCAGCTATAACGAGCCGAAAGGGCAGGTAAAGGATGCAAATGGTATCATTTTTATTGACCCGATGTATGCGGATTTCAGCAGAGAAACAGTTTGTGAACAGGTTTATATGCCGCAGCAGGGTGCTTTTGGAACGCCAAATTTTATCAGGATAACGGTCAGGGTATATCAAAATGACCTTAAACTTGCCGAAATTACAAGGCTGAAAAGCAAATGAAACAGAGGAAGAATAGGTATAAGGGTTTTACACTTGCCGAACTGCTGATGACAGTGTGGGTAATGAGTATAATTCTCACTGCCGTAGCGATGTTATCTTTTGCTCTCGGCAGTGCAAATGATTCTGCGGATGATACGTCCCAGATTCAAAGCAGAATCCGCTATACGACTATTTATCTGGGCGGGCTTGTAAAAAACAGCAAGCTGATATGCGCAAAGTTCAGCGATAGCGTGGCAATATGGCAGGCAGATTACAACGGCGACAGCCAGATAGACCCCAATGAAATAGTTTATATTGATAGCGGCGGCGGCAATAACTATATAAAGCTGATTAGTTTTAGTCTCCCCGTTGCGGCTGCCTCGTTTCCGAAGACTCTCGATTCAATCGGAAACGGTCAGGCAAGAACGTGGCTCGCGGCCAATTGCCAGAACAGTTCTATTACCCTTATAGACAATTGCAGTTATGTAGATTTTACGACAGACCTGCAACCGCCTTTTACAAAAAGGTTAAATATCTTTTTTGGCGTTAATAACAAAGGCAGCGTCGAAAATTATCAGATAAGTGCGTATCTGCGATGTCAGGCAGGTTATCTGCTCGACGGCAGCGGTCAGATTGTTTCAAGTGACGACGATATGTAATGAGATTTTATAAAAGGTACAATCGCGGCACCCGTTGCGACTCTGTCGCACCGCGGCGAAAAGGAATTGCCCTGATTATTATGTTGGTGCTTATAACGGCCATAGTAGTCATCGGACTCGGTTTTATTGTTCGCGGCGATATGGAACTTCTATGCGGACAGAATATGGAACTGAAGGCCGATATGGATTATCTTGCGGAATCAGGCCTTGAGCATGCAAAAGGACTGATTTTAAATCCACAGGATGTGTTGACAGATTATTGGACAGGAGCTACGGGGCAGCAGTTAGTCAGTGGAGATGATTATTATGATGTTACCATTTCACAGCTTTCTTCATTCAATTATCGGATAACAAGTTTGGCGTATCGCGAAGGCAGCATGCCTGCCCAGGAAAACCTGACCGCAGAATTGCGTCTTAATCCTTGTATTGTTTACCGGCAGTCGGCTGACAAGGATATTGAAAGTTCAGTTGTTATAAATGGGGATGCATATTTTGGCGACAAAGTTACTAATTATGGAAGCATAAACGGTGATGTTTATTCCGCAAAAGCGATAAACAATGTCCCGCCAGGCCAGATTCAGGGGCAGAGTTATTCGAATGTATCACAGGCCCCTTGTAATACGCCTGGAATCTCATATTCCAATTTCAGTTCAACGTATTATATCGGTGCCAATTCATATTCTGTTGAGCAGCTTGCACCCGGTGATTATAACAGCCTGACCTTGTTGCCCAACGCTGGAAATCCCGCGGGTGTTTACTATTGTAATGGAAATTTGACTATAATGGGCAGTGCAACTATCAATGGGACCCTTGTTGTTAAGGACGATTTTAGCATAAAGGATTTAGGCAATGTAACAATCCAGTCTGTAAAGAATTTTCCCGCATTGATTGTTGGCAAAAAGCTGGACATGGAAAAAGACAATACCATGCTCACCGCAACAGGATATACTCAGGTAGGCGATCATATTGATATGCATGATAAATCAGGCTGTTCAATCACCATTTATGGTGCGTTGTATATCCTCGATGACGGCATCAAAAACGCTACGGGCTGCAGTGTATTGGTGGATGGCATGCCTCACAAGGCGTGCCTTGCAATCTGGTCAAGCGGAGAGAATTTGACCCGCTGGTCACCTGCTGCAGGAGCATTCTACAAATCAATCACAAGAAATTGAAAATTTAAGATTGAAAATTTGTGGAACCGCCTTTGGCGGGACTATCTTTGAATAGTTTTAATTATTCATTCTTCAATCTTCATTCTTCAACTTAGTATTATCGGGCATTTCCCAAAAGCCTCCTGAAATCGGCTCATTATTCCAGATAATCAAATAAGGCCATATCAGGAAAATTCTTTTGCAGCTTTTAATGACTTTGCCGACTTTAACGATTTTAGCAGATAAACTACGTTGTCAGAGAGGTCAAAACGCCCCGATTGAGGAGGCATTTTTCTGCTGGCTGAAAGGCCGATAAAAATTTCAGGCAACGCCGTCCCGGAGGAAAAATCCCGTTTCTGGACAGTTAAGCTGAAGTTCTCGTAAGACGAAGAAACATAATGGATTACCGCATATTTTCTGCGTTTAGAGACTGAAAAATGACAGGAAACGGACAATATAATTTGCCGGTTTTTACCCCGTTAGAAACAGACGGGCATAACTGCCGGCTGTCAGGAAACCATTTGGCGAGATGGAATATTTTGTTTCTGACGGGCTTTACGCTGGTAGAGCTATTTATTGTATTGATAGTGCTCATCATCTTGGCCGCGATTGCCGTGCCGTTATACACCTCGGCAGGTTCAGTCCAGGTAAAAACCGCTGCGAATATGATTGCGTCCGACCTTGAATATGCAAAGAGCATGGCAATGAGCACGGGCAGAAATTATTCGGTGGTTTTTGATGATTCCGGCGAAAACTACAAAATAAATGACGCAAATGGCCAGGTAATACCTCATCCTGTGCATATTGGAGCCAGCGAAGGTTACACTATAAGTTTTGTGGACGACGGCAGACTCGACAAAGTTGATATTGTAAATACGACTTTCGCAGCAAATACCGTCGAATTCGATTATCTCGGAGCGCCTTGTGAAGGCGGCCTGATACAGTTGCAGGCTGAGGGTTATACATTGACGGTCAAAGTTGAGCCTGTAACAGGATATGTAAGCATTGAATAGCAGGTAGAAAATATGCTTGATGTTCTAAAGATAAAAACAGGTCCAATCGGACTGGACGTCGGCTGTAATTCGATAAAGATGCTGCAGCTTGAAATCGATGAAGGCAAGACGGCTGTGATAGCGGCAGATGAAGCACAGCTTGTTGCTCCTGAAATCGCTGATGACCGGCAGGCGGCCAGGGACGCGACGGTAACTGCCATAAAGGAAATTCTTGCCAGGGGGCATTTTCAGAAGAGGAAGGTTATCTCATGTCTGCCGAGCTCAAAACTGATTATAAAAAGTCTTCGGCTTGATACTTTTAATGACGAGGAAATTGAAAAGACGATTAAAAGCGGCATGATAGAGCGTTTCGGCCTGAAGACTGAAACTCATGAGGTCAGATTTTTCTCGGCAGGAAACATCCGTCAGGGGGATGAAGTGAAAAATGAGGTTATTCTCTTTGCCATCGACAAGGAATCTCTCAGGGAGCATATAGAAATACTTGAGCAGGCAGGCGTGGCTCCGATTGCGATTGATACAGTTCCTTGTGCCTTGTTCAGGTCGCTGCATAGGACATTGCGAAGGGCCACCGACCAGGAAGAGGTGAATGTTTTTGTTGATGTCGGCTCCAGTCATACAACGGTCATAATAGGCAAGGCAGGCGAAATAATTTTTGCCAAGCAGATAAACATCGCGGGCGAACAGATAAACCGGCAGGTTGCATCGATACTCGGTATCGGCTTTGACGAAGCGATGCATTTGAGAGGCAAGATGAGAAATAAAGCTGAAGCAGATGAAATCGAACCTGCGATGCAGCAGATAGTGATTGACAGTATGCATTCTGTTATTGATGAGCTTGCGAGAGAGATATCGCTGTGCTTCAGGTACTATGCGGTAACGTTCCGGGGGCCAACGCCCGGCCGGGTTGTTTTTGCCGGCAGCGAAGCTTATGAACGAACGCTTATAGACGCCATCAGACGGCATTTGGGTGTTGAAATAGAAGTGACCGAGCCGCTGAGAGGTTTTGACCTTTCAAGGGTTGAATTTCCGGCAGATAGAAAAGGAATACTCTGTGAGTGGGCTGTTGCTGCCGGGCTTTGTCTTAAAGGTATGGATATGGTCGGACAGGATAAGGTTTATGAAAGAAGTTGATTTTATTCCTGAGTGGTATACACAGGGATGCGTGCAGCAGAAGAAGCATCGCGAGTTTTATGTTGCGCTTGGTCTTATTGTTTTTATTATGGTGATATGGAGCGTTTTTGCCAACAGCAGAATTGCGATAATAAGAGCGAGAAATACGACTCTTTGCAATGCCCAGCTTATACAGGCTCGCTCCATGGCAGAGGTAAATCGAGTTGACGACGAATATCAGCAGTTGGAGTCAAAGTGCAGGATACTTGAGTCGGTTAAATCCCGTATAGTCGTCTCCAATATAATTGCCGAACTTACGCATTTACTCTACAGCAGTATTATTCTTAAAGAGTTGGAGATAAAGACGGAGCCTATCAGCCAGCAGGATACAAGAACCGGCATAAAGGTAATGCCCGCTGCGGTCGGTCGGTCGACGCCGGCTGAAAAGAAGACGAGGTTTAAACTTACGCTTACAGGCCTTGCCGCTGATGCCGCAGATGTTGCTGAAGTGATTAACAGGCTGGAACAATCGGATTATTTTTTCCAGATTGTTCCCGGCTTTTCAAGAAATACTACGATAGGACAATATCAAGCCAGTGAATTTACGATAACCTGTTACCTGACCAATTACAAACTGGCGAACCAGCTGGAGGCGGGCGAGTTAGACTAATGCAGAAGATGGAAGGAAAACAACTTGTTATTTTGATTGCAGTTGTGACTCTTGCGGTAATCTTTGTGTTTTTTCAGTATTTGCCGCTGGCCGAGAGAACCAAAGAACTCAGGGCTGCCAATGTAAAGTTGCTTACCGAAAATACCGCAGCAAGCACTCGCCAGCAGGTTTTACCGCAAAGGTACGAAGAGATTGAGAGGGTAAAAAAACAAGTTGGTGATTTTGATGCGAAGATTCCGGTCGGCAGGTCGCACGGCTTGTTTTTGCAGGACCTTACATCGGTGATGCAGAAACTTGGTCTTGGCGAGCTTGCAGTTGGGCCCGGCACGGAAGTAGAGACTGACGGGCTGTCCCGGATACCTGTGAGTATCCGCTGTAAGGGGGGACTAATGCAGATTTTCAAATTTTTCAGGGCATTGGAAAATTTCGAGAGGACTATCCAGATAGAAGAGGTCAGGCTTAAGGCCGATGATAAATTTGACGGCAGTGTTACGACGCAGGCGAAGGTGAATATATTTTACAGGACCGATTAAATGAAGCAGGCAGTACAAAAAATCAGTGACAGACAAAAAACTGCAGCAAGGATCGCGACCGGGCGCAAGAAGCTGGCAATCGCGTTATTTTTATTTGCTATTATGGTGGTTTTTTGGGCAAAAGTGTTTATGGGCAAAGGCGGACCGAAGACGGCTTCGGCAATTGCTGATATAAATGCAGCCGGCATCGCCGGCAAATCGACAGGTCTGCAGGTAATTTATACCGAACTGCCTGTAGATGCCTGCAGGCACAATGTTCTTGCAAATGATTTCTTTGCCGCAAATGACTTCAAAGAATTCAGAAGACAGGACGGGTCTGCTGTGGGCAGCGAGACAAGTGTGTCGGATGCGGAAAACCCGCAGCTTGGTCTGACAGCGGCAGCGAAGGAACTGGAGCTTATTGCAATTGTAAATGATAAAAAGCCGCAGGCGTTTATCGGAGACAGACTTCTTGAAGAAGGCCAGAGCCTCCGATATGTATTTCGCGGCCAGGTTTATGATTTCAAGGTCGTGAAAATCCTGGAGAACAAGGTTGAGCTTGATTGCAACGGTGTGATTATTACCAAAAAAATTCCTGAGATTTTTAAGGCCGAATAATAAAGGAAGAAAAAATGAGACGTCAAGAAATGAGAATAAAAGTCGGCAGCAGAAATATTTTACTGTTGAGCGTAATTGTGATAACGGCGACTGCCTTTGCGGCAACAGGTTGGGCGGAACCGAACCAGACGGCTGACGATGAATTCTCTCTTGTCAACCAGTCCGACAGCGGCCTTATAATTAATTACCAGCAGCGCTCCATAGCCGAAGATTCCTTTCTCGACCAGCCTATGCAGAGCATAACCTTCAGAAAGGATATGACGGTAAGAGACGCTCTTCGTTTTCTTGCCGCCAAGTACCGCAGAAATATAATTCCGTCCGCACAGGTTACCGGCAAGCTGAATGTAACAAATCTGTACGAAGTTACATTCGAGGAAGCTCTCAACGCCATACTCGGGAGCGATTATCGTTATAAATCAAGCGGAGGTTTTATCAGAGTTTATACAGCCGAGGAATATACGAAACTTGCCAAGAATATTGAGAATATGACCAGCAGAGTTTTTGAGCTCTATTATGTCAACGCAGCCGAGGTAAAGGCTCTCGTAACGCCTGTTATGAGTGAGTTTGGCAAGGTGGCTTCAACCAGCGCATCAGCGGTGGATACGGAAGCAGGCCAGGGTGGCGATACGCTTAGTATGAGAGATATGATAGTTGTTTACGATTTTCCCGAAAGGCTTGAGCAGATTGAGGAAATGATTAAGAAAATAGACGTTAAGCCTAAACAGATTCTGATTGAAGTTACGATTCTTAAGGCAATGCTTACCGAAGATACAGAGTTTGGCATACAATGGGACAAAATAGCCGGCATAGGCAGCATTACAAGGACTACAACTCCTGTAGATATGGCCATAAACCTTGCGAGTTCTGTAACAACGGGTATTAGTATGACACTTTCAAACAATGCAATTGTTGCTTCAATTAAAGCCCTTGAAGGGATAACCGATACGACTGTACTTGCCAATCCTAAGATTATGGCACTGAATAAACAAGCCGGTTATATAAATATTGGTGAAGAACGAGGATATACGGCGAGCACAACTCAGGGTCAGACCACTACAACTTCAGTGGACTTTCTCGTAAGCGGAACAATTCTGAGATTTAGGCCATTTATATGTGATAATGGATATGTTCGTATGGAGATTAACCCTGAACTGAGCACCGGCTCTGTTCAGATAGATGCGAATAGTACTTTACCTTTGAAAACTATTGCTCAAGTAAAGAGTAATATAATGGTAAAGGATGGCAAAACAATTATTATCGGCGGATTATTCAAGGAGGACCTCACGAACAGTCATTCGCAAGTGCCGGTCGTAGGTGATGCGCCTATTTTCGGCTGGCTGTTTAGAAAAACTAAAGATACCAATATTCGCACAGAGCTTGTTATATTGATTACGCCGCATATCATCGATGAACCGGAAGAACTTGCATCTGCATCTGAAAGAAAACGCAAAGATATTAGCCGAATTGTTGAAGGTTCAAGAAAAAGAATAAGCCCGATATCCAGAGTGCGTATTTACGAGGGGATATACGCAAAAGCCGTAAATTATTATGCTGATAAGAAATACGACAAGGCTCTGGCGGAGTTGAACTGGATTATAGGTTTCAGGCCGGATGCGCTTGAAGCAGTTCAGCTTAAGGAAAAGATTCTCGCTGAGGTTAGACCTGATAAGTATAGCGCACTTGAACGCATTATGCTCGAACAGATTAGAAAAGAGCAGGATGTAATGTGGAAACGAAGGTAAGGCCTGCCTTGAGCCTGTCGAAAGGAAGTGAATTATGAAAAAATATGCCAAAATCAGAATAATAGTTATTGCCGTCGGCCTGATTATTGCCGCCGATTGCCAGGGTGGGCATAAACAGAAGAAGCAGGAAATGAAGGCAAAATGGCAGAAGACTTCTTTGGAAATGAAGCTTTCAGCGGCGATAGAGCAATTTAACAATGGTCAATTCGAGGGAACTGAGACAATTGCAAAGGAATGTATCGCTTCGGATTTTAATCTTCCCGACGCTCATCTGCTGCTTGGCAAAGTCAAGCTTGCGCAGGGAGATTTTTCCGGCGCAAAAGGCAGTTTGCAGACTTACCTGCAGTTAAAGCAGAGCGGTGATGAAGGCTGGTTTTTGCTTGGGCTGACCTGTGAGCGCCTCAGCGATAAAGACGGTGCGTTTAACGGGTATCAAAAGGCCCTTGAGCTTTCACCCGGAAATACCGATTACGTCATCGCGATGGGCAAAGCGTATGTTGCTCAGGATAAATTTACCCAGGCAGAAAAACTTTATCAGGAAAAAATTGCAGCCAATCCCGGGGATGTGGATTTGAAGATGGCTGCCGGTCAGATGTATCTTGCGGCAGGGCAGAACGACAAAGCGGTCGGGCTCTACGAACAGGCACAGATGCTTGTGCCGGACGATACCGAACTGCTTGAGGCACTCGGTTCCTGTTACATTCTGGCGGGCAACTGGCAAAAAGCCCACGATACTCATAAACAATTATATAAGCTCTGCACCGATAATGCCAAGAAGAATGGCTATCTGAGGATTATGGCTTTTACAGCGATTCAGGCCGGCGATTACAGTTCTGCTATGAAATATTATTCTTATCTTGCATCATTGGATAGGAAAAACGCGCAGCTTTGGTTTTTGATGGGACAGGCGGCGCTTGGGGCTGATTTGCCGCAGCAGGCGATTTCCTGCAGCAAAAAAGTGATTGCGCTGAAGCCTGATATGGCAGAGGCATATTTATTGAGCGGTTCGGCCAACTACAAAAGCGGCAATTATAGTCAGGCGATAGACGATTTCCACAGAGCTGCTATTGACAGTGATTGTGCCCACTTTGCCTGGCTTATGACGGCCAGATGTTATGAGAAACTGGGTTACGTTGCCCAGGCAAAAGCTGCCTATCAGAAGGCCGCACGTTACGGTGGCGACAGCGAATTGCAAAAATTCCTTATAAAACAGGAGCAGGAGGGCTGACGTGCTCGACAAACGTTATATTATTTTAGCGATTCCGCTTGGCTTGATTTGCCTGCTGCTTTGTGCCGCAGTGCTCCTTGGCGGCACAAATACGCTCGAAATACTGGCCTGTCTGGCAGCCTTTGGCGTGACAGCAGGATTGTTTTGGTATTTGCTTATGGAAAGAAGGGCTATTGACGTTCAGGTTGAGAGTCTCAAGAACGACTACAAACATCAGCGGGACAAGGCCTCACAGAGCTGCAAGGAATCCAAGGATTTGCGATTGGCTGTTCAGCTTTTAAAGAGACAGAAGCGCAATACCGAAGCGATTATTTATAGCATACCCGATGTCGTGATTGTTACCGATACCGGCGACAGGCTTCTTATGGCCAACGAGCCGGCAGGAGAGTTTTTCGATTTTGACGTTAAAAAGATAATGCTTAAGCCGCTTGAAGAACTGGTGGAAAAAAAGGAACTTGTAAGACTCGTCAAAAACAGCAGAACTACGAGAGTAAGGCATGTAAAACACGAGCTTCAATTCGGAAGCGGCGATAATATTCTTACCTGTAACTGCATAATTTCCTGCATTTTTGATGATGCCGACCAGGTCTGCGGCGTGGTTACGATTCTGCACGATATCACCCGCGAGAAGGAAATATCGCAGATGAAGAATGAGTTTGTAAGTCATGTTTCTCATGAGCTTAAGACGCCGCTTGCGTCGATTACCGCGTATGCCGAAATGCTTGTTGACGGCGAGGCAGCGGACGAGAAAACCAGAAATGAATTTTACTCTATCATTCAGAGTCAGGCACAGAGACTCAATCGCCTTATAGAGGATATTCTTAGCATATCGCGTATAGAATCCGGCCTTATAAAAGTCAACAAGGAGCCTGTGAGTACTGCTCTTATCGTCCGCGATGCGGTGCAGATGATTAAAAGTTATGCTGCTGAAAAGGATATTAAGGTGGAAGACCAGACCGCCGTTGTCTTTGACCAGGTCAATGCCGACAAAGATATGGTTTCGCAGGTGGTGATTAACCTTCTGAGCAATGCGGTCAAGTACACGCCTAACGGCGGAAAGGTAACCGTGAACAGTGAAGTTGACGAATCGAGACAGGTCGTCAGGGTAACCATAACCGATACGGGTGTCGGTATTCCCCCTGAGGAGCAGTCTTATATATTTGATAAATTCTACAGAGTCAAGGCAAACAATAAATGTGCGAAGGGAACAGGACTTGGGCTTAATCTGGTTAAGCAAATTGTGGAAAGAGTGCATGAGGGCCAAGTTTTTGTAAAAAGCGAAGTCGGAAAGGGCAGCAGTTTCGGTTTTGAGCTGCCGTTGATAGTAGCGGAAAAAACTATTGAAAAATAATCCATATTTTAAGGGGTAGAAAAATGGAAAATAAAAAAGTTCTTGTAGCTGATGATGAAGTTCACATAGTTCAGGTGGTGGCGATGAAGCTTCGCAACAACGGCTTTGAGGTTATTACTGCCGATAACGGTGATGAAGCTTATAAGCTTTGCTGTGAGGAAAAGCCGGACATCATAGTAACCGACCATCAGATGCCCGGCCTGACGGGAATCGAACTGGCAGAAAAAATTCGCGGTACACCCGGAATAGAAAATATTCCTGTGATAATACTCACGGCAAGAGGCTTTGCAATAGACGACCAGCAGAAGGAAAAACTCAATATCGCCGAATGTCTCAGCAAGCCTTTTAGCCCGAAAGAGCTTTTGAATCATGTTGAGAACATATTACAGAATTCTACAGTAAATTAGAAAAAAGGATAAACAACTATGTTAAAAATAGCAGGCAATCGGCTCGGTTACATCCAGTCCAAACTCCTGAAGGATTTTGGAAGCGACATAACTGCCTTTGGCGCGAATCTTATTGTTTATGACCCTCAGCTTAATCTGCTGTTGAATTTCGATGGCGGTAAATTCATAAGCGATTACGAGTCAATATCGGCTTGCGCAAAACATGTTCTGGATTCCGCTTCGGACCAGATACAAACCTTCGGCAGGTTTGAGCAGATACTTTGTGCCAATCTTATGGTTGGAAGCAGAATAGATGCCGTTCTTGTGCTTGATTTCAGTCAACCGATACAGGCTGATGCTGATGAGGGCCAAATGAACAGGTATATGTGGCAGATTCTGAAAATGTTCATTGTTGCCTTTGCCGAAAGCCATAAGAATCAGCAGCAGATGGAAATGGTCAGCAACGAGCTGTCGCAGACCTATGAGGAGCTTATGCTGCTGTATAAGATGAGCACTAATATGAAGGTAACTCAGTCGGATTCCAATTATCTTCAGATGGCGTGTGACAACCTGACTGAGATTGTGAACGTTGAGGGTATTGCCATTTTCCTTGAGAAGCGTGTTGGCGAGACGAGGAAACTTGTTCTTACTGCAGGTACAGGCCTTATTGCCATTGACCATAAGCATTCCAATATGCATGAAATTCTTCTTGAGAGGCTTCTTGCAGAACTGCGGGGCGGCAACGATGCCCTGCTTGACAGCGAAGTCGATTCACCGTTCAAGTATGAATGGTACGGCAGGGTAAGGAATATAATAGCAGTTCCGCTGCGCGGCAAAGACAGGATTATCGGAATAATGGTTGCCACCAACAGACTTGACAAACCTGAATTTGACAGTATCGATGTAAAACTTTTTTATTCGGTTGCAAACGAATGTGCGGTCTTTATTGAGAATGAGGGTCTGTTTCGCGAGCTTAAGGAGCTTTTGATAGGTTCGTTAAAGGCTCTTACAAATAGTATAGATGCCAAGGATCAGTATACCAGAGGACATTCGGAACGGGTGGCCTTCATTTCGAAATGGATAGCTGAACACTATGCTCAGGTAACCGGAGAGCTGACAACGGAACAGATACAGAAAATTTATCTTGTCGGCCTGTTGCATGATATCGGCAAGATAGGCGTTCCTGAGTCGGTGTTAGGAAAGGAGGGCAAACTCACCGAAGCCGAATATGAACAGATGAAAACCCATCCTACGATAGGGGCCGGCATACTATCGGAAATACGCCAGATGGCCGATGTGGTTCCAGGGGTGCTGTGCCATCATGAATGGTATAACGGCGAAGGGTATCCGAGAGGTCTTGCCGGCGATGACATTCCTCTTGCCGGCAAAATTGTGATGATAGCCGATGCTTTTGATGCAATGACTTCCAGGAGGACTTACAGAGATGCTTTGGGAGTTGAAGCTGCCAGAGGCGAAATAGAGAAGGGTCTTGGAGGCCAGTTTGACCCTGAGATGGGTTCGATATTTATCAATAGCGACGTTGATAAGCTGTGGGAAATACTGCAGGGCGGCAGAGTTGAAAACTATTCAAGCGATAGTTTCAGTGAATACGGTACTATTGCGATAGGAGCGCTATTAAAATGAAGATAAATCATCAGGATTATAACGATGTTACTGTTATGGAGCTCCACGGTGAATTTGTGGAAGAGTACTGTAAGGTGTTTCAGAGTACGGCATCCGAACTTATTAAAAAACAATTGTCCGGCATCGTTCTTGATATGAGCAAAATGCCTTTTATCGACAGCAGCGGACTTGAGATGCTGCTTTGGCTGAGGGATTATTGTCATGAAAATAAGAGCCAGCTTAAACTGGCGGGTCTTGACGATAATATCAAAAAGATTCTCGAAATTACCCGGCTCTACGGCAAACTGGACTGTTATGAAGAATTAAGCCAGGCGGTTAAGAGCTTTACCTAAAAGGACAGAAATATGAAGGAAGCGACATCGACAAAACTTCAGCTTGGCGAAATACTGCAGCAGAGAGGCATTATAACGACTGAACAGATAGAGGAGGTACTCTCGCGCCAAAGCGACAGCGGCCATCAGAAGCTTCTTGGCGAGCTGCTGGTGGAAAGAGGCTACTGCAGCGAGAATGATATTGCCTCGGCTCTTGCAGAGGCTTACGGCGTTCCATACGCGCAAATAAACCCGAAGATATGCGACCCGAATATTATCGAGGTTCTGCCGCGGGACTTTCTTGAAGAGCACTATGTTCTGCCTCTGTTCAGAGTTAATGGTGTTTTGACCGTTGCGATAAGCGAGCCTACCAATGTATTTTTGATTGATGAAATCGGAAGACTTAGCGGCTGCACCGTTCAGGTAGTCTGTGCAACTGCAAAGGACATCCAGGCAACGCTTCAGACGTATATGCCTGCGTCCAACGTATTTGTCATCGACGACATAATTGATGAAACAGGACTTGATGATTTTGCACTTATTGAAAACATCTCGGAAGATATTGCAAACCTTGAAGAGGTTGCAGGTCAGTCACCGGTCGTAAAGCTTGTCAATTATCTTATCTACAATGCCGTGCATGAAAACGCCAGCGATATTCATGTGGAGCCGGACAATAAAAAGCTTCGCATAAGATATCGTGTTGACGGCAGATTATACGAAAAGATTCGGCCTCCTTACCAGATGCTTGCGGCGATAGTTTCGCGTATTAAAATTATGGCTGAGCTTGATATAGCTCAGCGCAGAATGCCGCAGGACGGCGGAATACATGTTATGGTCGACGGCAGGCCGATAGATTTAAGAGTTTCCATAATGCCCGGCTGTTTCGGCGAAAAGGTTGTTATAAGAATCCTTGATACCAAGCGGGTTTTATTCAACCTTGAGACGCTGGGTTTCAGTTATGAGAATCTCAATCTGCTCAAGGAAAAAATCCATTCTCCCAACGGCATTATTCTTAGTACAGGTCCGACAAGTTCGGGTAAAAATACGACGCTTTACGCGACAATTTCGGAGCTGAACAGTGAAGAAGTGAATATATGTACTGTTGAAGACCCGATTGAAGCAAATGTGTCCGGCGTTAATCAGTTTGGAGTCAATGAAATAGCCGGTTTCACATTTGCCTCTGCATTGAGAAGTCTTCTTCGTCAGGACCCCGATATTTTGATGATTGGTGAAATCCGCGACCAGGAAACGGCAAACATCGCGGTACAGGCCGCTCTTACAGGCCATCTGGTATTTTCCACATTGCATACTAACGATGCTCCGAGCGCTGTCACCAGGCTTATCGACCTTGGTGTTGCACCGTATCTTGTAGGAGCTTCTCTTATTGCAGTTCTTGCTCAAAGATTAGTGCGGAAAATCTGTTCTAACTGCAAGGAGGAGTACGAACCGCCTGTATCAGTCAGGAAAGTGATGGAGAAAGCCCTGAACTCACCTGTGGAGAAGTTTTATCGGGGTATAGGCTGTAAAAAGTGCAGAAATACCGGCTATCTCGGCCGGATTGCCATACATGAGTTGTTTGTTACGAATTCGGAAATTCAGGAAGTGATTGTTGAAAACGCAAATATTAAGAAAATAAAAGAACTTGCAATAAGCAACGGAATGACATTTCTGCGTGTTGATGGCTTGAATAAAGTAAAGGCCGGCATAACAACAGTTGATGAAGTTTTGCGTGTGACGGCATCCGAAGGATAGGAGCACTTGTTTTTTAAAGGCAAAAAATGGCTGGATTAATTGATTCGCTGCTTTCAGGAAAGCCTGTATCGTCGCTGTCGCAGGCGATGTTGTTTTCGAAAGTTAAACAGTCGGAGCTGTTGCTTTTTACGAGTCAATTGTCGGTAATGCTGTCAAGCGGTGTTGTCCTGAGTGATGCGGTCGAGGCTATTACTGCCCAGATGAAGCCCGGCACGTTTCAGAGCATGCTTTTTGATATATCCGACAAGCTTCAGAGCGGCGAGAGTTTTTCAGCTGCACTTTCAGCTTTTCCTAAGGTTTTTACGCCGATGTTCGTCAGCATGGTCGAAGCTTCGGAATCTTCTGGTCGGATGCCGGAGATGCTTGAGGTTCTTCAGAAGTATATCGAAAATGAAACGGAGGCCAAAAAACAGATTAAAGGTGCGATGATTTATCCGTCAATCATGATGGTTATGACTGTTATCGCAACTACTACACTTTTGTTTTTTGTTCT
Source organism: uncultured Planctomycetaceae bacterium (assembly GCA_964619675.1). Lineage (GTDB taxonomy): Bacteria > Planctomycetota > Phycisphaerae > Sedimentisphaerales > UBA12454 > JAPLMW01. The sequence goes on from CAZUEO010000004.1 coordinate 85,491, forward strand.
GCCGAAGTTTACAAAGGTTTATGAGTCAAGAGGCAGAGCCCTGCCGAAACTTACACAGATTCTTGTGGATTTAAGTAAATTGTTAAGTGATTTTAAATCGGCTTCTCTGGTTTTAATTGTTCTGTTAACTTTTTTAGGAGCGGTTTTTTATGCCGTCAGTACACCCTGGGGTAAAAGAACCCTTGATTGGCTGAAAATTCATATACCCGTGCTGGGCACGATGTTTGTTGACTCCATAATGGCCAGAAGCACAAGGATTATGACTACTATGCTTACTACCGGTGTAACACTTCTTGAGACGATAGATGTTGTTAAAAGTACCTGTGATAATGAATATTTTGAGCAGTTTTGGTCCGAGACCTGCGACAGGGTGGAAGCAGGTTTTCAGTTCTCGGAAGCGATGAATCTCGCTTCATATAATCAGCTTATTCCGCCTGCAATCATACAGATGATTCGAGCCGGCGAAAAGAGCGGTACTCTCGGTTCTGTATGTGGAAAAGTCAGCGACTATTACGACAAAAAACTCAAGGCCTCAGTCAAAGCCGTAACCAGCGTGATTGAGCCTCTGATGATAATCATAATGGGTTGCATCATAGGTACTATCGCAATTGCGCTTCTGCTTCCGATATTCAGGATTTCCACGCTTGTAGGGCATTGAGTTTGGTCGCTGTCTGTAAGTTTTTTGACAACAAGCGCTTATAACGAAGGCCGGCTCAGGTTACACCTGTTATTCCTCTTTATTATCAGCGAAATAAAACTTATTGCAAGAATTGGCTTTATTGTTATAATTGTCGAATTCAACTTATTGAAAGGTAATATTGATAGATGTTAACGAAGGAAAAAAAGGCGAAAGTAATTGAAGATAACAGACTTGCTGAAAACGACACTGGTTCACCGGAAATTCAGATTGCCATTCTTACGTCAAGAATCAATGAGTTGACGGAACATTTCAAGAGCCATCCCAAGGACCATTCTTCAAGGCGGGGCTTGCTGAAGATGGTTGGCAACAGGTCGGCTCTGCTTAAGTACATCAGCAAAAAGGACATAAAACGATACAGAGACATTATCAATCGTCTTGGACTGCGCAAGTAAGAGTTGTGAGTTCTTAGTTGACTCAAAACTTAAAGCTCAAACCCCAGGACTTTCATGAGGTAAATAATGACAGGTGTTTTTAGGGTTGAAAAACAGATTGGTCAGAATTCTCTTATTCTGGAAACCGGTAAGATAGCAAAACAGGCTGGTGCTGCCGTTGTTGTAACTTATGGTGAAACGATGGTACTTGCAGCGATAACTTCAGCGCCGCCGAGAGAAGATATTGACTATTTTCCATTAACCGTTGAATACCGTGAGAAATTGTCTGCTGCAGGCAAGTTCCCAGGCGGCTTTATGAAAAGAGAGGGCAGACCCAGCACAAAGGAAATCCTGACCGCCAGGCTGGTTGACAGACCTTTGCGGCCGCTTTTCCCCGACGGATACTTTAACGAGGTTCAGATTGTAATTACCGTCATAAGTGCGGACCAGCAGAATGACCCCGATGTTCTTGCAATGATTGGCGCGAGCGCCGCTCTTTCTATCAGCAAAGTGCCGTTTCAAGGCACTATCGGTGCTGTCAGATTAAGCAGGGTAGAGGGGCAATTTGTAATTAACCCCGTGTATGAACAGCGAGAAAAAAGCGACTTTAACCTTGTTTTGGCAGGCAGGCACGATGCCATAAATATGATAGAGATTGATGCTAAACAGGTGCCTGAAGATGTTACGGCTCAGGGTATCGAGTTAGCGCATCAGTCAATAAAAGAGGTTTGCGATTTGATTGGCGAGCTGGTCGCAAAATGCGGTCAGGAAAAAGAAGTGCCCGAAATTGAATGGGACCCGCAGCTTGCCGATGAGATTGCCGAAAAATACTCGGATGATTTCAGGCAGGCATTTGAGATTAAATCGAAGTCCGAAAGGAATACCGCTCTTAAGGAAATAACCGAAAAGGCTCAGGAGCTTTATTGCGCGCCGGCCGAAGGCGCCGACCAGGCCCGCTGCTCAAAGAGTCTTTTCAACAGAATACTTTACAATGTACAAAAAAAAGTAGTAAGGCAGTTGATACTTGATGGAAAAAGACCTGACGGCAGAGGATATACTGACATTAGGCCTATAACGTGCGAGGTGGGTTTACTGCCGCGTTCTCACGGCTCTGCGCTTTTTACAAGAGGCGAGACACAGGCTCTTGTTTCTGTTACGCTCGGCACCGGCAGAGATGAGCAGATAGTCGACGGCCTTCTGGAAGAATACGGGCAGAAATTTATGCTGCATTATAATTTCCCGCCGTACAGTGTAGGCGAGGTCAAGCCGATTCGCGGGCCCGGCAGAAGAGAAATCGGTCACGGCGCTTTGGCTGAAAAGGCTCTTGGACAGGTAAGGCCGAACATTGACAATTTTGCATATACAATCAAGATTGTCTCGGACATAACCGAATCGAACGGTTCCAGCTCTATGGCGACAGTTTGCAGCGGAACACTTGGACTTATGGATGCAGGCGTACCTATCGACCAACCCGTTGCCGGCATATCAGTCGGGCTGGTAAAGGAAGATGATAAGTACGTTCTGCTTGCGGATATAATAGGCGATGAGGACCATTTTGGCGATATGGATTTCAAGGTTGCCGGTACAAAGCAAGGCGTTACTGCTATACAGCTTGATATAAAAGCGGCGTCTTTGCCTCATAACATTATAGTTGAGGCTCTTGAAATGGCCAGACAGGCTCGTCTGAAGCTGCTCGATATAATGAGTCAGACAATAAGCGTTTCGAGGCCGGAGTTGAGCAAGTATGCACCGAAGCTGATCAGCATAGAAATCGACCCTGAGCTTATCGGCAAAATTATCGGCCCGGGCGGCAAGGTTATTAAAGGCATCCAGGAAAAGACAAGTACCAAGATTGAGATAGAAGAGGACGGCACTGTTTATATAAGCTGTGTTGGCGGCGATGGTCATCTGGAGGCCAAGAAAATCATACAGGCTATGACTGAACCGCCGACCGTTGGCCGTGTTTATCCTAATGCGAGGGTGGTTTCTGTGAAGGATTTCGGAGCGTTTGTTGAGATCCTGCCGGGCATCGAGGGACTTTGTCATATAAGCGAAATGGCCGACGGTTACGTCAAGAACGTAGAGAATGTCTGTAAAGTTGGAGACGAGATTCCTGTAAAGCTTCTTTCGATTGACGAGCAAGGCCGGTTCAAACTTTCCCGCAAAGCGGCCCTGGCTCAGTTGAAAACTGAGGCTGAAACGGCAAAACAGCAGTAATCGCCCATAAGGAGATATTTTATTGTCCCCTTTTTTGACAGGCGTTGTTGCAGGTATTGTTATTGGGCTGGTTTCAGCAGCCGGTCTGTGCTGTCTTTATAAATACAGAAAAAACCTTAAGTTGCATAGCGGCAGACAACTCGCCTCTCGGCGAAGCCGAGGGTCGGAGCTTGAAGAACTGAGCCGCCTGACCGGTGGGCTTGCTCATGAAATAAAAAATCCGCTTTCCATTATCAAAGTCAATCTCAAACTTGTAAGCGAAGACCTTGCCGGTCAGAACGAAAACGTTATGAGGGCCGCGAAAAAAATCGATGTGGTTCGCAGGGAGACCGAGCGTCTTGAGCAGATTCTTGGAGATTTCCTTGCGTTTATTAAAAAGACCGATTTGCACCTGTCCGGTATTGATATAAACCAGACAGTTTCCGATATGATTGATTTTTATTCGCCGCAGGCCTTTAGTCATTCGATTACTGTCCGTAGCGGCCTGGCCGGCGAATCTTTGATTTGCAAAGCGGACGCCGGTTCGTTAAAACAGGTCCTGCTTAATCTTTTTATAAATGCTCAGCAGGCAATGCCGGACGGTGGTGAGTTGATGCTCAGGACTCAGAAAAACGGGAAAAATGCGGTGATTATCATCAGCGACACCGGCAAAGGAATTGAGCCGGAAAATTTAAACAGGATTTTTGATGCTTTTCATTCAACTAGGCCCGGCGGCAGCGGACTGGGGCTTTCAACCTCCAGAAAAATAATCGAGGCGCACAACGGCTCGATAAGAGTTGACAGTATCCCGGGCAAAGGGACCTCTTTTACTATCCAGTTGCCTTTGGAAAACAGATAAATGATTGAAAGACCCGCGATTTTGGTTATTGATGATGAGCCCGCCCACGCTGATGTTGTGGCCGAGGCACTTCGGCAGACCGGCGCAGATACTCTTGCTGTTTATAATGCCAAAAACTCGCTCGAACTGGTGGAAAGCAGATTCTTTGATGTTGTGGTAACCGATTTGAACCTCCATAACGATAAAATCAACGGCATTGATATTTTAAAAGCGGCCAAAGAACGCAATCCCGCCAGTCAGGTGATTCTGATTACGGCTTATGCGACGATTGATACGTGCAAAGAAGCCATTCGCCAGGGCGCTTTTGATTATTTGGTAAAGCCGATAGATATTGACCATCTGCGCACGATGACTGAGAGTGCATTGAAGAAGACTTCACGACGTGTTGCTGCTGCGGTTTATGACAAGGAACGTTTCGTATTCGAAGGTGTTGTAGGCAAAAGCAGCGCGGTGCAATCTGTCTTTGCAGTTCTCCGCAGGGTTGCGCCGACGAATATAACGGTTCTTATTGAAGGTGAAAGCGGTACCGGCAAGGAGCTGCTTGCCCAGGCGATTCATAATAATTCACCGCGGAGAAATAATGCGTTTAAGCCGCTAAATTGTGCCGGCCTTACCGAATCGCTGCTCGAAAGCGAACTGTTCGGCCATGCAAAAGGCGCGTTTACCGGTGCGACAGAAGCACGAAAGGGCCTGTTTGAAGTTGCCGACAAGGGTACTTTATTCCTCGATGAAATCGGCGATATGCCGCTTACAATGCAGGCAAAACTTCTGCGAGTGCTTGAGGACGGCATTGTTGTGCCGGTCGGCTCAAATAAATCAACCGTTGTCGATGTCCGTGTCATCAGTGCTACAAACCACGACCTTACAAAGCTCGTTGAGCAGAATAAGTTCAGGCAGGACCTTTATTTCAGAATCAAAGGCGTAAGCGTTACAGTTCCGCCGCTGAGAAGCAGGGCGGAAGATACTGGCGAGCTTGTTGATTATTTTCTTTCCGAAGCCTGTAAAGAGCTCGGCAAAGATAAAAAATCAATTTCTGAAAAGGTGCTCGATATATTGAAAAGTTTTAATTGGCCGGGCAACATAAGACAACTGCGGAACTGCATCAGGACGATGGTAGTTATGAGCGATTCAGACACTCTCGATGTCGGTGATTTACCGCCTGAAGTTTATCAGGTAAGACAATTGGCAGGACAGACAACGGGCGGTGTTTCGCTTAACGAACTTGAAAGGCAGGCAATTATTGATGCGCTGGCGAAAGTGCAGAACAACCGCCAAGCCGCCGCAAAGCTCCTCGGCATCGGCGAAAGAACCCTTTATCGGAAGATAAAGGAATATAATATTTATCCGCCATAGGCGTGATTCAGTAATGGCGGGATTTTAATTTTTTGTTTTCCTGTGCCATTCGGGCATTTGTTCAGGCGTAACTTTTTTCCACAGTCCCTTTTTTTGTTTTTGCGCGGTTTTTTCAAGTTTAATGTATTTTTCAAAGTAACTGTGTGGAAATCTCGTGTCGGCGTAAGCAAAGCCTTGCCTAATCAATTCCTCATTTAAAATTTTACCGTCGGCAAGTCTGATATGGCAGAGCAGGCGGTTATACTTGTCGCGCGTTTTTGACAGTTTGTCCATAATTACGCTAACTTCTTGCGCAAGTACCGTTTTGGCGGTAAATTCGCTTGCCTCTTTTCCGTAGTACATCGCACCTGTCGGGCTTTTTTCGGTTTCAGGCGTATCAATGCCGAGCAGCCGGATTCTCGTATCCGGCCAATTCCCATCCGGTATATTTATGTCGATAGTATCGCCGTCAACAACCTTTACGACGATAAAACTTTTTTCGTTGTATTTGTCCCAGTCATTGACATCGTTGACAGGTTTTACCTGGTGGTTGGCAACAACGAACTTATGGATTACGCTTCTGTCAAGCCATATAGCTGCGGCAAGGAATAAAAAGACCGACAGCAGAAGGATATTTCGCTGCAATCGGCTTTGTGCATATTTTATTTTTTTATTACTCAATAAACTAACGACTAAAGACTAATAACTATCGACTATTTGACATAACTTCTTTTTTCTACGGGTTTATCGAGCTCAAAGGCCTTGCATACGCTGGCCAGAGCCCTGTCGCCCTGGTCTTTGTCAACAAGGCAGCTTATCCTGATTTCGCTGGTGGTTATCGAGTCGATGTTGATTTTTTCCTTTGCCAGCGAGCTGAACATCATATTTGCAACGCCGTAATGCGTTCTCATTCCCACGCCGATAACGGAAATTTCCGCAATATCATCGCGGTAGAAGACATTCCGGCAGCCGGCCTTGTCCTTAATTTCCTCGACGACTTTTTTAGCGTCATTAAAATCGTTTTTATTGACGGTAAATGAGATGTTGGCCTTTTCTTCACTTATTTCGGTTTGGATAATGTCGTTGACGCTTACCTTTGCCTGTGCAAGGTGTGCGAAGATTTTTGCCGCATTGCCGGGCTGATTGTCAACGCCTATCATACTTACTTTTGCCAGGTTTTTTTCGATTGTCGCGCCTGATACGAGTATCCCTTCCATTTGTGGTACCTCATGAGTAATTAATGTTCCATTTTTATCCGACATACTGCCTCTTACGTGTATGGTTACGTCATATTTTTTTCCGAACTCGATTGACCTGCCGTGCATAACGCCTGCGCCGAGGCTCGCCATTTCAAGTGTTTCGTCATAGCTTATCTGGTCCATCTTGATGGCGTCCTTGAATATCCGCGGGTCCGTTGTATACACACCGTCAACGTCGGTATAAATTTCGCACATATCGGCTTTCAGTGCTGCCGCAATCGCCACAGCGGTTGTGTCTGAACCGCCTCGTCCAAGCGTCGTTATGTTTTCGTTTTCATCGATTCCCTGAAATCCCGCGACGATAACGATATTGCCGTCATCAAGGCACTTTTTTATTCTTTTTGTATCGATACTTTTGATTCTTGCCTTTGTATGGACGCTGTCGGTAATCATTCGGATTTGCGCGCCTGTAAAACTTATTGCCTTATGTCCCGTTGCCTCTATTGCCATAGCTATAAGTGAGACGCTCTGCTGTTCACCTGTGCTCAGCAGCTGGTCCATCTCGCGTTTTGGCGGGTTGGGATTGACCTGGAGTGCATCAGCTACAAGCTCGTCTGTCTGCTTTCCGCGTGCGGAGGCAACTACAACCACCTGGTTGCCTTCTTCGAAAGCTTTTATTGCCCGCTGTGCTGCTTTTTTGATTTTCTCCGCACTTGCTACAGATGTTCCGCCGAATTTCTGTACAATTATTTCACCTTTTGCCATAGCAGTCTCTTATTATCAGCCTTTGATAAAATACTCCATTAGTTCACAGCCTTTATCGATTTTTAAACCTGTCTGCCCGGCGTCTTCTTCGCTGAACGGCAGTTCCACGATTGCTGTGATTCCGCTTCCAGCCATAGCGAACGGTACAGGTCTGCCGGAATGCGCCTGCGAACTTACGGGTGTCGGGTGGTCGGGCATAACGAGTATCCGCCAGTTATCGTATTTCTGCAGAGCCTGGTAAACAGGCCCGACTATGTGTTTGTCAATCTGCTCGACGGCCTTTTTCTTCAATTCCGCGTTTCCCGCGTGGCCTGCCTCATCGGGGCCTTCAATATGTACAAGAACAATATCGTATTTGTCAAGAGCTTCTATTGCAGCCTGTGCTTTTCCCTTGTAGTTTGTGTCCACAAAGCCGGTTGCTCCTTCCACCTTTATAAGGTCAAAGCCGATTAGTTTTGCGAGCCCTCTGACAAGGTCCACAGCGGTAATAGCTGCTCCTTTCAAACCGAATCTGTTTTGAAAGCTTTCCATCGCAGCCTTTTTTCCCTGACCCCACAGCCATATTGAGCTTACCGGATTTTCGCCGAGGTCGCGCCTTACCTTGTTTATCTCGTGGTCTGCCAGTAGTTGTTTTGACCTTGCCATCAAATCGAGCAGAATCTCGGCATTTTTGCCTCTCGGCAGATTTTTTGCGATTTCCCGGCCGATTATATCGTGCGGCGGCTCAGTATAAACATCAAATTCAACGCCTTTTATTACACACAGATGCCTATAGCTTACGCCGGGATGGAATTTAATATTTTTGTTACCGAGAATTTTATTTAAGTCTTCTATGAGTTTTGCCCCTTCTTTTGTCGAGATATGTCCTGCGCTGTGGTCCGCCATTTTGTCGTCGGCTATGGTTACAAGGTTGCATCTGAACACCCAGTCTGTCGGCTCAAGATGGATATTCATAGCGACAGCTTCTATAGGCGCTCTGCCGGTATAGAATCTTTGCGGGTCGTATCCGAGCAGACTCATCATTGCAACATCGCTGCCAGGCGTCATTTTTTCAGCGATTGTCTGCACCATTCCTAACCGGCCGGTTAGGCTTATATTGTCGATATTCGGTATTTCAGCAGCTTCCAGAATGGTTTTACCGCCTAACTGCTCGATAGGCTCATCAGCAGCCCCGTCCGGCACTATGATTACAAATTTACTCAAGCGCATCCTCCGGTATATCGACTATCCTTATGCAGACGGGATTGTCTTTAACGATATCGAGTTTGCCGAGGCCTTCAAGTGCAGCGGTAATTTTTTTCTGCTGCGTTCGGTGAGTTATCACAATAGCCGGCACCACGTTCTTGGCGTTATGTTCCTCGTGCTGAAGGACGCCTGAAAGGCTTATGTCTTTATCGGCAAGTATGGCGCATATTTGAGCAAAGACGCCGGGCCTGTCGAGCACTCTCAGCTTTATATAAAATCTGCTGACGAGTTCGTCAATTGGGCTGATAAGATTTTTGATTTTGTTTCCCGGCTCAAGTTTGAGGTGCTTGAAGAGTTTTTTTGAGTTTCCCATCGCAACTTCGATAATGTCGGCCACGACCGCTGAAGCTGTAGGCATCATTCCCGCCCCTCTGCCGTAAAACATCACCTGTCCTGTAGCGCTGCCGAATACGCTCACCGCATTAAAAGGTCCGTCAACTCTTGCAAGTGCGTTATCGGAGGCGATAAAGCAGGGGTGTACGCGAAGAGAAATTTTACCATCATCCGCTCTTTGTCCGATTGCAAGAAGTTTCAGCGTATATCCCATCTCGCTGCCGTAGTGGATGTCGACGATGTCGATGTTTTCAACGCCCTCGACATAAATATCGTCGGGTGTTATTTCACAGCCGAAAGCTATTGAAGCAAGTATGGCAAGTTTATGGCCGCTGTCAGCGCCATTTATATCGAGAGTCGGGTCTGCTTCGGCATATCCTTTTTCCTGAGCCTGTTTTAATGCATCTGCAAACTGCATATTCTTTTTCGTCATATTGGAAAGGATATAGTTGCAGGTGCCGTTGACGATTGCATATATAGCCTTGATTTTATTTGCTGCAAGTCCCGTTCTTATTGCGGATATTATCGGTATTCCGCCTGCGCAACTCGCCTCGAATGCGATGCATTTGTCGCTCTTATGTGCTGCCGTAAAAAGTTCGTTTCCATATTCAGCCAGCAGGGCCTTGTTGGCAGTAACAACATCTTTGCCGGCCGCGAGCAGTTTTAGCTGGATATCTTTTGCAGCCTTTGTTCCGCCGACAAGCTCTACGCCGATTTCAATACTTTTATCTTCAAGAACGCTATTGAGGTTGTCTGTCAGTATGCCCTGAGGCAGAGCGACTTTTCTTTTGTTCTTCGTGTCGATATCGACAACTTTGGCAAGTTCGATTCTAATGCCCGTTTTTGCTTCGATGTAATCGGCGTCTTCGAGCAGAATTTTTGCAACGCCGCTTCCGATGGTTCCGAAGCCCACTATTGCTATTTTTACAGTTTTTTCAGCCATAACAGCTCCCAACTTGTGTATAGGTAAAAGTTTACCGACAGCAGACTGAATCTGCAAGTAAAATCACCTGCTAAATCTGCAGCAGGAGGGGCTGTGAATCTATCAGCCGGTTGAAGTTTTCTTCTTTGACAAATGCGGCAGGGCCTTTTGGGTTGTATTTGGTCAGCATTTTAATTGTCGCCTTGAACTTCTTTTCCAGCGGCGCAACTAAATGTAAATTCTCAACTTCCAGTTCATACGCACAAAGGGATAGTCTATCTATAAGCGGTTTTTCTTCTTCGTATTTGCCCAGCTTATAATTGGCTTTGAAGCTCGATAGCATAATCGCTTGATTTTGGCCGTAGAGCGGGTCAACGGCAAGCGGCATACCTGCGTATTGCAGATGGACTCGAATCTGATGCGTTCTGCTTGTTTGCAGCCTGGCTGCTATAAGGCTGATACTGCCGAAATTTGCGAGAAGCTCCCATTTTGTTTGTGCATCCTTACCTTTTTTTGAAACGACTTCCATAATTTGTGGATTTTTTCTGTTCGGTGCTATCGGGGCGTCAATTATACCGGTTTTTTCGCAAGGTAGGCCGGTTATAAGAGCAAGATATATTTTTCTGACCCTGCCCTTTTCAAAATACTCTGAAAAATTTCTCTGCGCATCCGTATTTTTTGCAATGAGGATTATGCCGCTGGTATCTTTGTCGAGCCGATGAACAATTTTAAGTTTTTGTCCTTCTTTTCTTTGAATTTGCAGAAGGCCAAGCAGGTTCATTTTTCCGGTTCCGGCAGGCGTAACGCTGACATTGGGCGGTTTGTTTACAGCGATTATCTGCTGGTCTTCATATATGATTTCGACATTGTTTTTAGCCATTATTGCTTAACTCCGCTAAGGGATGGCTTACGCCACTTGACATCAGGGACGCCATAGAGGAAAATACTGCCTCAAAAGACGATGAAACCTGCATTGTAATTGAACAATTTTTAGTTAGAAAGCGTAATATTAAGGTTTTTACACCGGTCTGTAAAGCAGAGATTTGACTTTTTTGTTTTTATAACTCATTGAAAGGAAAGTACTTATGAAGAGCAAGAAATCTTTAGTACTCATTTTTGGTCTTACATTTTTTCTTGTTTTAAATTCATTTTGTTTTGCTGAGCCCGCCGAGAAAAAGGACATAGAGACGCTTCGCAGCACGGGCCAGGTTTTCGCGGAGATAGCGGAGAAGGTTACACCTGCGGTGGTGTTTGTCAGTGTCGAACAGACGATTGTTCAACAGATACCTGACATATATTTCGGGGACCCGTTTGATGAATTTAACGATGAGTTTTTCAAGCGTTTTTTTGGTCAGCCTTTTCCCCGTCGCCGGCAGCAGCAGCCTCGCCAGCGGAAACAGCTTCGCAAAGGACAGGGCTCAGGTTTTATAATTACTTCTGACGGCTATATTATGACCAACAATCACGTCGTTGGAGGTGCCGAAAAAATTATGGTAAAACTCTCCGACAACAGAGAATTATCGGCCAGGATAATAGGCACAGACCCTGATACTGATGTTGCCGTGATAAAGATTGATGCTAATAATTTGCCGACCGTCCGGCTTGGCGATTCCGATAAGCTCAAAGTAGGTGAATGGGTTATTGCAATTGGCAACCCGTTCGGACTAAGTCATACGGTAACTGCCGGCATTGTTTCTGCCAAAGGCAGAAGCAGAATAGGTCTTACTGAATATGAAGATTTTATTCAGACCGATGCAGCGATAAATTTCGGTAATTCCGGCGGCCCGTTGCTCAATATCGACGGTAAAGTAATAGGCATCAATTCGGCAATCTTCAGCCGCAGCGGCGGTTATATGGGCATCGGCTTTGCTATCCCTGTAAATATGGCGAAATATGTTTATGACAAAATAGTTGTTGAAGGCAAGGTAACGAGGGGTTACATAGGAATTTATGGTGAGGATGTCAGTCCTGAAATGGCCAGGCATTTCGATGTTAAGAACCGTAAGGGTATTTTGGTTAATAAGGTAATAGAAAACAGCCCGGCCAGCAAAAGCGGCCTTGAAAAGGGTGATATTATCATAGCGATGGATAGTAATACGATTGACGACTGGAACAATTTCAGGAACGAGGTCGCCAGAAAGTCTCCCGGCAGCAGGATTACTCTTACAGTTATAAGAAGCGGCGATGAAAAGAACATTGAAGTGAAACTTGAAGAGAAGGAATCGAAAGTTGCTATAGCCGAAGCTGAAGGCAAAGAAGGCAAGCAGCTCGGCATAACCGTTCAGGATTTAACATCTGAGCTTGCCCGGCAATTTGGTTATACGAATGACAAGAGCGGCGTTATTGTTACTGATGTTGACCCTGCCGGCGATGCTGCGGAAAAAGGAATAACTGCGGGCACTTTGATTACGGAAGTTAACCGTCAAAAAGCTGAGGGCACGCAGGATTTCTGGAAACTCGTCAAAAAAGCTAAAGGTGATTCGATTCTGCTTTATGTCTGCCAGAACACCCAGCAGGGCGAAATATCGAGATATGTGGTGGTAAAATTCGGTGAATAATTAAGTACAAATTTTGTTTGGTTAACCCCGCCATCACAATGGCGGGGTTTTTTTATGCGTTATCAATGCATTCCTTTAAGGTCCTGCACACCAGTGCGACTTCGTCTTTTTTGAGGTTATTATAAAACGGCAGGGCGATTGTGCTTTTGCAGGTCTTGTCGGCAACGGGGAAATCGCCGTCTTTGTAGCCGAATTTTTCAGCCATAAACGGCTGGAGTGTAACAGGCGGGAAATAATTGCCTACCTGTATTCCTTCCGCAAGCATAGCGTTCAAAACCGCATTTCTTTTTGAGATGTAAGGCTCTTTCAGCCTGATAACGAACACAAACCAGCTCAGCTTGCAGCCTTTCGGCGCCTCCGGCACAATAATTCGCTCGTCGTCGGCGAGGATTTCCTGATACCAGCCCGCGACCCGTTGTCTTTTCCGGATAAATTCCTCAATTCTTTCAAGCTGTGCAACTCCCAGTGCGGCATTTATATCGCTCATTCTGAAGTTGTACCCCAGTCTTTTGTGAGCGAGCCATCCGTCGCCTTGCTCTCGTCCCTGATTTCTCAGCGCCACACACATATCGGCAATTTCCTTATTATCTGTTACAATCATACCGCCTTCGCCGGTAGTTATCTGTTTGTTGGGATAGAACGCAAACGTGCCGACAGTGCCGAACGAGCCGGCCATTTTGCCGTTTAGCTGCGAGCCGAGCGCTTCGCAGCTATCCTCAATGACGGGTAGATTATGCTTTTTTGCAATTTCGCAGACCTGGTCCATTCCTGCAGGATTTGCAAAAGCAGCCACAGGCAGGATAGCCTTTGTTTTTTTGGTGATTTTTTCTTCGATTTTTTTCGGGTTGATATTGAGATTATCAGGGTCGATATCGACAAATACGGGCTTTGCGTCAACCATAAGGATACAATTTGTTGACGCGATGAAGGTAAATGGCGTGGTGATTACTTCGTCATCTTTGCCTATGTCCAGGGCCTTGATGCACAAAAACAGGGCGCTTGTGCCGGAGTTGACGCTGACAGCGTGTTTGCTGCCGACGTATTCTGCGATTTTTTGCTCAAATTCTGCCATTTTGGGCCCGAGCGCAAGGTATGAGCTTTTAAACACTTCGATTACCGCCTGTATGTCTTTTTCACAGATGTCAGGCCGTGACAAATGAATCTTCATATAAAGTCTCCGATTGTCAGATATAAAGTGATAATTATACCCTTAATTTTTTGTGGAAAAAGGGAAAAATTGAGCCTTTACAGGGCGGTTAATCCTAAAAAAATTCAAAAAACTTTGATTTTTCAGCTAACATTTCGGGCAAATGTGCGTCTATAGTATAATAGGGGGGTTTTTGTAAGTATAGCGTATGTTTGTTTTTCAAAACTTATCCTCGCCCCCGTTTCCACGAGGGTAAACTCAGGCGGGGAAGTAAAATGGATTAAGGAGGCAGGAAATGTCAGCAGAAAAAACAATCCTAATTTCATCACTAATTATCATCATAGCGAGCATTGCAGCCAAGGCAAATACCGTGATTTATGTGGATGCAAATGCTAATGGCCTGAATGATGGAACATCCTGGCAAAATGCCTATAATTTTCTGCAGGACGCTCTATCCGATGCTAATACGTCAAGCAAACCGATAGAAATATGGGTGACTGCTGGGACGTATAAGCCGGATTGTAACTGGGCCGAGCCCAACGGCACAGGCGAGCGGGAAGCGACATTTAGCCTGCTCAACAATGTCGCAATTTACGGCGGATTTCCATCAGGCGGAGGGCCGTGGGAGTCTCGAAACCCCAACGACCCGAATAACGAAACCATTCTCAGCGGCGACCTTCTGGGAAATGACAGCCAGGGCATTGACCCATGCGATTTACAAAACGACTCGAATCGTGCTGAAAATAGTTATCATGTAGCAACAAGTAGAGGAACTGATGGAACGGCCATTATAGATGGCTTTGCCATCACAGGCGGCAATGCCAATGGTGATTGTGAATACCAGCCTTGCTACGGCGGTGGTATGTTCAACGAATCCAACAGTAGTCCGTCTGTAACCAATTGCACTTTTATCAGAAACTCGGCTAGTGTCGGCGGCGGCATGTGCAACGAATCTAATAGTAGCCCGTCTATAACCAATTGCACTTTTATCAGAAACTTGGCTGGTCGCGGCGGCGGCATGTGCAACGAATCTAATAGTAGCCCGATAGTAATCAATTGCACATTCAGTGAAAACTCAGTACTTAATGAGAGTGCTTGCGGTGGTGGAATGTACAATCATGACCGGTCCAGCCCAAAGATTATCAATTGTATATTCAGTAAAAACTTTGCATCTTATATGGGTGGCGGGATGTGCAACTATGATAATAGCAGCCCGATGGTGACAAAGTGCACATTCGTAGAAAACTGGGCATGGGCATACTCGGGCGGTGGAATACACAACTTTCATTATAGTTACCTGACAGTAGCAAATTGTACGTTCACTGGAAACAAGGCATACGGTAATTTAGATTTTGCTACTTCCGGTGGTGCAATAGAGAACGGTTGTTATAGCAACATCACAATAACCAATTGCATATTCAACAAAAACTCCGCCGGTCACGGCGGTGCGATATGCAATCCCATCCCACTCGACGGTAACGTAGCAATAACAAATTGTGTATTCAGCGGAAATTTTGCTCACGGTGGTTTCGCCAGCGGCAGCCGCGGCGGAGCGATTTACAATTCTGGAAATGCAGCGATTGATAATTGCACATTCACTGGAAATTCGGCATTTTTCTACGAGGATGCTTATTGCTCCGGGAACGCTTGCTATGCTTATGGCGGTGGGATATATAACGATGGTGGTGTAGCGGTTGACAACTGCACTTTCAGCGGAAACTTGGCAGAAGACGGATATGGTGGCGGAATACATAACAACAGCATTGGAATGATTGAGATTGCCAATAGTGTCCTCTATAACAATACGGCTTCAGAGGGCAATGAGATAGCTTTGAGAGATTCTTCCACAGCAGATATCAATCACAATGACGTTAAGGGCGGTCAGGATGGAGTTTATATTGAACCCTTCTGCACATTGATTTGGGGACCGAATAATATTGATGCCGACCCGTGTTTTGTCGAGCCTGGATACTGGGACAGTAATGGTACGCCTGCCGATGCAAATGATGACTTCTGGGTTGAAGGCAACTATCGGCTGCTGTCAGACTCGCCCTGTATTGATGCAGGCGATAATAACTCTGTACCACCCGATTATGCCGACCTCGATAAAGACGGCAACACGGCCGAGCCGACGCCGTTGGACTTGGATGGCTTTGCGCGATTTATAGATGACCTGTGTGTTGTCGATGCCGGCAATGGCACACCACCTATCGTAGATATGGGCGCTCATGAATTCCTGAGAAGCAATATTAACCACGATGGTGCAGTGGACTTTTTAGACTTGGCGGTGTTGGTTGACCAATGGCTGCAATCACCAGGTGTCCCATCTGCTGATATTGCGCCTCAGCCGCCATGTAGTGATGGTATAATAAATTTCCTTGATTTTGCAGCTCTGGCGGAATGGTGGCTTGCAGGGACTGTTTTTTAAGTTCGTAAAGATTTCATCTCAAATTAAAGGGCTGCTTTGATAGCAGCCCTTTTCCTTTGTTCTCGGTCACCCTGCCGGGGCGTTAAATTTATCCTTGCCCGGCGTCTGTTTTGTGCGTATACTGTTTGCAAATAGTTATCAGGGGCCCCCGGAAATGGCAAATCTTGATGGTGATGTAGAAGAAATTTTGTATTATGCCGTCGGCAGAGAGATAGAGGCTAACGTCTTTTATAATCTGCTTTCTCAGTATGTCGATGATGTGCAGATTCGTGACATCTGCAATGAGTTTGCCGCAGACGAGCTCCAGCACAAGGCCCGTCTGGAACTTGAGATAATGAAGCTCGGCATAGTAGTCAAACCCTCTGCTACTCCCGCCAAAGGCGGCAGCATGCTTCCAAAACCTCTTGATTATATGCTGGATATGGCCAAGACTATGAAGATGAACCTGCAGGAGCTTTTACTTTTGGCGATGGAAAAGGAGAAGGCCTCTTTCCGGCTTTACGTTGATTTGCTGGCAATGGTAAAAGATGAGCAGTCTCGCCAGACGCTTATGGCCCTTGCCGAAGAGGAGGCTCGTCATAAAATGAGGTTTGAGATTGAATACGACAGGCTCCTGGCCAGCCGTCAGCCGCCGCCGGCGTAAATATGCGTTCTCAACTTCGCAGGTCGATTACACGCGCGTTTTCTACATTATTTCTTATTACAAATTCTGCCAGATTCACCCACAATTTTGCCTTGTCCAGCACGTCCCCATCGCTTGTAGCGACGATTTGCTCTGACTGGATAAGCTCGGCATCGGGGTTATTGAGCAGTTTTACATCTATAGGGAAATTTGTCTTTATGGATTCTATTATACCCTTGAGTCTTCCGCTGTTTGATACAGGCTTGTCTAACAGCCACCCTGCGTTTTTTACGTTCAGTTCAGCCAGTGCCTTGTTAATCAGTTCTATCGCAGGAATTGTTTCATTAACCTTTCTATATGTCCCGTGCAGGCCTGCAAGGTCTCGCAGGCAGCCGTCTCTGCCGATAAAGAGGAATCCCGAGCTTATTGCCGACTCGATGGTTATCAGGACGTTATACCCGTCGATAAGGATATCCCTGCCGGCAAGCTGGGCCGACTGCAGTTGTCGAATCAGCCGGCCTGCAAGCCGGGCATCCGAGCAGCTGCTTCGCATAACTGCAAGTCTTTGTCGTTCGGTAAGTTCGAACTTGTCGCCGACCAATTTCAGAGCGGCGTTTTGAGGGTATCCTTTTGTCAAAAGCAGCGAGTAATCTGCTGCTGCTTGCCGCAGAGCAGGTATATTTTCCCGGCAGAACAGGCTGCCGTCCTGCGGATGAGCGCCTCGGTGTTTTCTTTTGTCCGGCATAATTTAATATTATACTCTTTTTATTATTGATATTGAACAAAATCGTTTGTTAGAATACGCCCCTATGACATTAGAACAGTTATTGAAACTTATGGATAGGCCCTTGCTCCAGCGGCCGCGTGTATGCAGCGACTCCCGCAAGCTTCGCCAGGGTGATATCTTTGTTGCGATAAAAGGCACGCGAATAGACGGCCATGACTTTATCGGCCAGGCTGCTGTATCTGGCGCAAGATACGTTGTTACTCAAAAGCCTGTTACCGTTGCCTCAGCCGAGGTCATACAGGTTGACGATACAGCCGAGGCCTTAGGCCTGCTTTCGCAGGCATATTTTGACCAGCCCAACAGCAAACTTATCAACCTCGCCGCTACCGGCACAAACGGCAAGACAACAACGACATATCTGACTCGCTCGGTAATTACCAATACTGGCAAAAAATGCGGTCTGATTGGCACTGTGGTGATTGACTTTGGCAGCGGCGCAGACAATATTGAAGCCTCAATGACGACTCCGGACGCCTTTGAGCTTGCCTGTCTTTCCGGCGATGTGATACAGGCAGGCTCGGAGTATCTCGTTGTGGAGGCCAGCAGTCATGCGATTGAGCAGAACCGTCTTGCGGGAATAAATTTCAAGGCCGCCGCCTTTACGAACTTTACGGGCGACCATCTCGATTATCACAAGACGATGGAGGCGTACCTGGCAGCCAAGCTGAAACTTTTTGAAAAGCTCCTCCCTGATGCGACGGCAGTAATAAACATTGACGACCCCGTTTGGGAAAGAGTTGCTGCTGCAACAAAAGCCAATAAGCTCTTTTACTCGTTAGACAGAGAGACTGATTTAACCGCTGACATAATTTCAATGGATATTACGGGAACGGTATTTGATTTGAACTTCCAGGGCCGGAAGGTGCGGATAAAAACGCCTCTTATCGGCAGGCACAATATAAGCAATCATCTTGCCGCGGCAGGCCTGGCGATTGGCGCCGGCCTTGACCTTAAGACTATCGCCGAGGGTTTGAGCAGGTTCAATGTAGTGCCCGGCAGGCTTCAAAAAGTGCCTTTTTCAGGCGATTTTACCGTTCTTGTGGATTATGCCCATACCGATGATGCGTTAAAGAACGTCCTTGCGACCTTAAAGCCGCTTTGTGAAGGTCGTTTAGCGGTAGTTTTCGGCTGTGGCGGCGACAGGGACAAAACCAAACGCTCACGAATGGCGCAGGTTGCCGAGCAGTTCGCCGACGATATTTTTGTTACGAGCGATAATCCGAGGACTGAGAGACCTGCGGCGATAGTAGAGGATATTCTCCAGGGCTTTTCAAATCTTTCTGCCGGGCATATTAATGTTCAGCCCGACAGGAAGCTGGCGATTGAGGCGGCAGTCAAAAACGCGAAATCCGGCGATATTGTTCTTATCGCAGGCAAAGGACACGAAAATTATCAGATTATCGGCACCGAAAAAACTCACTTCAGCGATGCTGAAACTGCCGCAGAATTTCTGCAGTGAAACCTCTAAATATAAAAAAACTCGCTGAGATTATAAATGCTGAGGTTGCGCCCGGCATTTCAGAAACGGCAGCTGGCGTGGGCATTGACTCACGCACAATCCGCCGCGGCGGCGTATTTTTTGCAGTCAGGGGGGCAAATCACGATGGCCGCGATTTTGTCGGCCAGGCCTTTGAAAACGGCGCAGCCTGCGCAGTTGTGCAGAAGAAAATTACCGTTGCTGCTGACAAGCCTATCCTGCTTGTTGATGATACGATTAAGGCCCTCGGCCAGCTTGCAAAGTATGTGCGAAGTATCTCGGCCTGCAAGGTTATCGCAGTTACCGGCTCTGTGGGCAAAACTACGACAAAAAATATGCTTCATCATATCTTAAGCGGCAGATTCAAATCCTTTGCCGCTCCGAAAAGCTACAACAACAATATCGGTGTGCCTTTGACTGTTTTTGATGCCCCTGACGATTGTGAATTTATTATAGCGGAGCTCGGCAGCAATCATCCCGGCGAGATTGAATATCTTTCTCGTATAATCCAGCCTGATATTGCAATCATAACGACAATATGTCCTGCGCATCTCGAAGGCCTTGGCTCGATTGAGGGCATAATAAAGGAAAAGGTTTCCATCGCAGCCGGTTTAAGGCAGGGCGGGAATTTTTTTATCAATGGCGACAAAAAAGAGCTTGTCGATTATTGTAAAAACCGCCGCCTGGATTTCGTCACTTTTGGCACGATGGCAGATTGTGATGTGCATCTGAAGAATATTGACTTTTTGGGCGGCAGGAGCAGGTTTATGATTGATGATATTGTGGTGGAACTGCCGCTTGCAGGCAGAGCCAATATTGAAAACGCGGCAGCCGTCTGGGCAGTTTGCAGGCATCTTGGCATTTCGGCGTTGCAGTTTGCCCATTCGATTGCCTGTGTAAAGCCTGTCGGTATGCGGCTGGAGATTATGGAATTTGGTTCGGTAACGATTATTGATGACTGTTATAATGCCAATCCCGCCTCAATGGAAAATGCCCTTCAGACTCTTTTGCTGCTGGCACAGCAGAAGGGCAAAAGGCCTGTTTTTATCTTCGGAAAAATGAGCGAGCTTGGCGCTGAAAGCGGGAAACTGCACGCCGAGCTGGGCCGAAGAATCGCTCATTACAAAATCCCGCTTGTCCTGACGACCAAAGGCGACAGCGCCGTAGCTGCACAAGCGGCAGAAAAAAACGCTGATTTTAATATCCGTGTCGAGATTTTTGACGATGTTGCGCAGCTTGCCGATAATCTGCACAAATTTGTTCAGCCTGACGATATAGTATTGGTCAAGGCTTCCCGCAGTGAAAGATTTGAGATAGTTGTGGATAAATTGAAAGGACTTTTTACTTGAACAGGTTGCGTAGAACGGTTACGGTTGCGCAGCTCGTATCGGTTACGTTAAACGTTCGACGTTAGACGAAACGAGCATCGTAACCGCAACCGAATTACGATTTTATTATGATTTATCATCTTTTTTCATTTTTGCAGGATTTTGTAACGCGCTCGCTGGGCTTTTACGCCTGGCAGGAGGTGATGTTTCGCTGCATAATGGCGGCGCTGACAAGTCTTTTTGTGGCCTGGCTTTCCGGCCCGGCGATAATTCGCTGGCTGATGCGCAAAAAGATCGGCGACCGGCCGGAGTTTCATCATGAAACGCTAAATGAGCTTAACAGGGAAAAGGCCAACACGCCGACGATGGGTGGTCTGATAATTCTTGCTGCCGTGCTGGCCGGCACTCTGCTTTGGGCCAGGCTGGACAACCCGTTTATCCAGAAAGCGATTGTTTTGATGTTGTGGTTTGGTGGAATAGGAGCGGTGGATGACTGGCTCAAGCTCACAAGTACCATTCGCCGTCGCAGCCGCAACGGCTTAAAGCCGTGGGAGAAACTTGTCTTTCAGTTTGGCGGTGCGGTGCTCATCGCGACATTTTTGTATTTTGATGTTAAGAATGTGCCGGACGCGACTCGGTTCTGGCTCCCATTCTATAAATATGGCATACCAATCACCGGCTGGCTGTTTGTATTGATTGCCATACTTTATATTTCAGCCACGAGCAACGCCGTCAACCTGACTGACGGTATGGACGGCCTGGCGGCAGGCTGCGTGGCGATTGCGAGTATGACGCTGGCCATTCTTTGTTATGTCGCTTCCGAATCAATGACAAGGACCTCGACGATGACCTGGGCAGGCTATCTTCTTTTGCCGCACATACCGCAGTCGGGCGAGCTTAGTATATTTTTCTCATCTATCCTCGGTGCTTCGCTGGGCTTTTTATGGTTCAACTGCCATCCCGCGCAGACTTTTATGGGCGATGTCGGTTCATTACCTCTTGGCGCAGCAATGGGTTATGGCGCATTGGTTACGAGGAATGAAATCGTGCTTTTCATAATCGGCGGCGTATTTATGGTTGAGCTTTTTAGTGTGGTTTTGCAGATAGGATATTTCAAATACACCGGCGGCAAGCGGCTTTTCAGATGCGCGCCGATTCATCATCATTTTCATCTTGCAGGCTGGTCTGAGCCGCAGGTTGTAGTGCGTTTCTGGCTTTTGGCCACTGCGTTTGCGGCATTGGCACTTGCGACTATTAAAATCCGCTGATATTTTTTAGCCGCCAAGACACTAAGGCACAAAGTAATTATATATTTTTCTTAGTGTCTTTGTGCCTTTGTGGCTATTTTTATTTAAACAGAAACGAGCCATACTTTGCATTACTGCCGAGTTCTTCGTGAATCCGCAAAAGCTGGTTATACTTGCATATTCTGTCTGTTCTGCACGCCGAGCCGGTCTTAATCTGGCCGATGCCTGTTGCAACCGCCAAATCTGCGATTGTGCAGTCTTCCGTCTCGCCGCTGCGATGGCTTATAACCGCTGTCCAGCCGGCCCCGCGGGCCATATTTATCGCCTCAAGCGTCTCTGTCAGCGTGCCGATTTGGTTTAACTTGATAAGAATTGAATTCGCCGCGCTCATCTTGATGCCTTTTGCGAGTCTTTCGGTGTTTGTAACGAATAAATCATCGCCTACAATCTGAATTTTGTCGCCGAGCGTCTCGGTCAGTTTCTTCCAGCCGTCCCAGTCGTCCTCGGCAAGCCCGTCTTCGATGCTGACAATCGGGTATTTGTTTACCCAGCCTGCCCAGTGCTTAATCATATCGTCCGATGAGATTCTTTTATCCGGCGCCGATTTGAAGAATTTATATTTCTTCGTTTCATCGTCCCACAGTTCCGTCGCCGCAGGGTCGAGGGCAATTGATATTTGTTTGCCTGCCTCGTATCCCGCCTTTTCGATTGCCTCGAGTATAACTTCGAGCGCCTCATCGTTGGTTTTTAACGATGGAGCAAACCCGCCTTCGTCGCCGACTGCGGTATTATAGCCTTTTTTCTTCAGGACGCTTTTAAGCGTATGGAACACCTCGGCTCCCATCCGCAGTCCTTCGGGAAAGTTCTCTGCCCCGATGGGCATAACCATAAATTCCTGAAAGTCCACGTTATTGTCCGCGTGCTTTCCGCCATTGAGTATGTTCATCATCGGCACAGGCAGGATATTTGCATCGTCTTTGCTGAGATACCTGTACAATGGTTTGCCTGCCGATTTTGCGGCGGCCTTTGCGACGGCAAGCGATACGCCTAATATTGCGTTTGCGCCGAGATTGCCCTTATTTTTTGTGCCGTCTAATTCAATCATTAGCTTGTCTATTTTTTCCTGCTCAAGGGCGTCCATTTTGATTACCTTCGGTGCGATTTTTTCATTAACGTTTTTTACTGCTGTTAAAGTGCCTTTGCCCATATATCTTTTCGAATCGGTATCGCGCAGTTCTACCGCTTCGTGGGCGCCCGTACTTGCCCCTGACGGCACTGCCGCTCTTCCGAAAGAGCCGTCATCGAGCGTTACGTCAACTTCGACGGTAGGATTGCCGCGTGAATCGAGTATCTCTCTTGCTTTTACGTTAACAATAGCTGTAGACATATTTATTCCTTTCTTTATTAGGGTTTAGGGTATAGAAAGATGAATCTCTAAACTCATACCCCGAAAATTGTTCTTACGGGACAAAAAGGGTAACTGTTTTGCGGCAAATAGTCAAGGCATAAAGCGAGATGTCTTTTTCTGCACAGGTTCCCGTATTTACTGCGAAGGCTTGCCTGCGGCCTCATTTTTGGCAAGCTTGCGTTCAATCTGTCCGATTGCGCGAAAGACACCTCCCACCATCAGTCCCATGCCGATGGATAAAATTAAAATTTCAGGAATCTTTATTACAGAACTTAATGCTCCTGCCACGACCCCGAGACCTACGACAGAGATATAGAAATTCAGTTTACCGCCGTCTTTCATATATTGTATCCTCCAGCAATAATTATATCATCCGTAATGAAATGTTATTTAGAATACATTGCATCTTATCCGAAAATCAAGATGAAAACAGTTTAATATTTATTTCCGCGGCAGCCAGACTTTCATAGTTCCTGCACCGCGATTCGACCAGGCATAATAAGGAATTGCGGTAAGCTTCAATACTGCCTGGCCATTATTGGCTGGAACATCGCCTGTAATTATATTGACCCCATTGAGCAAATCGTTTCGCTTTTCCAGCCTTAATGCGGCATTGTTGGGCAGTGTGAGCTCGTCTAATCGATTATTGTTATCTATGCCTTCGACGCAATACACAACAGGCCCATATTCGAGAGCTGCCATATTCAGGTCGTCCTTTACTTTTTCATTGGCTATTACATGGCGTATAGCCATAGGCAGGTTAATTTTAACCCTGTCTCCGGCTTTCCATTTTCGAGTAATTACTGCGAAACCCAGATGTGTGCGATATTTTATTTCCCTGCCGTTTACTGTAATAACAACTTTGTCGCTTATTTTATCCGTATAAGTATATAAGTCGCCTGGGATAACCTGGTTTTGTGCCCAGCCGGGTATGCGAAGTTTCAGAGTGAATTGCCCGGCTTTTTCAGGATTAATTACAATATTGACATGCCCCTGCCAGGGATAATCCGTTTGCTGTTCAATATTTACCTGCCTGTTTTCTATATTTACTTTTGCCTTATTGGATGCATAAAGGTTAACATACAGCGTGTCTTTTTGTGCGGCATAAATCAGGCCCGGCAGCGAAGGAATAAAGCGAATCAGGTTTGTCGGGCAGCAGGAGCAGTCAAACCAGCTTTGGCGAGTGCCTGCGCCCTGATTGAACTTAAATTTGCCGTCGGCTGCCAGCGGGTTTACGTAAAAGAATTTTTTGCCATCGAGTGATATACCCGCAATCAAACCATTGTATAAGGTGCGTTCAATAATATCGTAATATTTGGCGTCGCCGGTGAGCTGAAACAGGCGGCTATTCCAATATACATTGCCGATTGATGCGCAAGTTTCGCCGTAAGCGGTCAGATTCGGCAGTTCGTAATCTTTACCTAATGATTCCTGTTCGTGTTTGGCTCCTACTCCGCCGGTAATATACATCTTGCGCTCTACCAGGTTGTTCCAGATATTTTTCACTGCTTTCAAATACGCCGAATCGTTGTAGATGGCTGCGATATCGGTCATACCGGCATACATATATACTGCCCGCACGGCATGGCCTGCAATTTCGGTTTGCTCTATAACGGGTATATGGTCCTGGCTGTATTCGCCGTAAAGTTGATGTGTGGTCGGGTCGCCCCTGAGGTCGAGAAAATATTTGGCCAGTTCCAGATATTTTTCATTGTGAGTAACACGATAAAGTTTTATCAATCCCGTTTCGACAATCTGATGGCCTGGCGGTATTGTAAGTTTACCCGGGCCGAAACTGCGAACCAGTAAGTCGGCGTTTTTGATTGCGATATCAAGAAAATTTCGTTTGCCCGTAGCGATATAATGCGCGACAGCGGCTTCAAACATATGACCGCTGTTATATAGTTCATGGCTGCTTGCTTCGCCTGCCCATCGTTTGCCTGTTTTTTGTGCCCAGTCAGCAGGGGGATTATTCGGGTCGATTGTAAACCATGTCGTAATATATCCATCAGGCTCCTGACCGATTTTGATAATGGCAATAACCGAATCAAGGTAGGCGTCAAGTTCTTTGTTGGGAGCGCTTATCAATGAGTTCGATGCCCCTTCGATAATTTTGTATATATCTGAATCGTCAAAAGGCATCTTTCCGCGAACTTTACCTTTTCTTTTACCCCCGGCAATAAGGAAGTTTTCCATGCGGCCCTCTTTCTCGCATTTATCAAAACCAAAAGCAATGGTCGTGTTTTGAACCGTCCTGATTTTAGGCAGCCAAAAGCTGTCGGTTATTTCTACATTGTTGAGCCCAATCGTTGAAATGGGATAATCCTTGTACTTTTTTTGTTGGCCATAGCTTTGTGTAAGTACTGAAAGCAATAGTACAAACGAATAAAAAGCTTGTTTCTTCATTTTCCGCCTTTCATAATGGAAAACTATTAATAATTTCCATTTTACCTGATAATCAGGAAAAATAACAGTTATCAGTTATTGGAAAATTATCCGTGAAATCCGTGTAATCCGCGGTTAAAATAAACTTATGCGGATACCCATAACAAAATACGGTCTGCCGCAGGTTGTAATATACCCTGCTTTGTGTGTCCTTGCGATGGCGATAGCAGCCTTTGTAGTGCCGATTGTATGGCTGCTGTGGGTTATTGAGGTTTTTTTAGCGATTATTTTAATTTGGCTTTTATCTTTTTTCCGCGACCCTGCTCGCAGGGTTCCGCCAGGCGACAATTTAATTCTTTCACCTGCCGACGGCGCAATAACCGATATAGAAGAGGTTGACGAATTGGGTTTTATTGGCGGCAGGGCGGTCAGAATCGGCATTTTTTTGAATATATTTGATGTCCACATTAACCGAACTCCTTGTGCCGTAAGGATTGAGAAAATCGACTATCGCAGTGGAAAATTCAAAAATGCTATGAACCCCGCCAGCGGCAAGGTCAACGAGAGCAACGACATAGCGATGAGACGGATTGTCGAGCCGGCAGGTAATCTTCTTGTCCGCCAGATAGCAGGGGCCATAGCCCGCAGGATTGTCTGCGATGCGAAGGTCGGCCAGGAATTTTCTGGCGGTGCGGTTTTTGGTATGATAAAATTCGGCTCAAGGACTGAGCTTTATTTGCCTGCCGCAGGCTCGGCAAAGGTAATCGCAAAAAAGGGTGACAAGGTAAAGGCGGGCGTTACTATACTTGCAGAATATGACTGAGCTGGTTAGCAAATCGGAGCGTGCCAAGCGGAGCCTGTTGCGGACCGTTCGCAGGCAGAGGCTCAAGTACATCACCATTCTTCCTTCGCTCGTAACGCTTATCAACGGCGCCTGTGGGTTTGCTGCTATAGTTTTTGCATCGAAGGCCGGCCAGGCCGACCTTAAAGGCCTTGACGTTTATCATAGTCAGTTCCCGTTCTTTTCAATGGCCTGCTATATGATTTTCTTTGCGATGCTTGCAGATATGCTGGACGGCCACCTTGCCAGGATGAGTCAGAACACCAGCAGTTTTGGCGGCCAGCTCGACAGTTTGTGCGATATAATCAGTTTTGGCGTGGCGCCTGCGTATCTAATGCTGCGCGTGGTTGAAAGCAGCATTACCTTTAACCCTGCTCTTGACGTTTTTGTATATCGATTTTTGTGGCTCACTGCCGCTATATATATCAGTTGTGCCGCCATACGTCTTGCACGGTTCAACGTTGAAAACGAGCAGGAAGAGGCCAATCATAGGGGTTTCTGGGGTCTTCCGACCCCCGCAGCGGCGGGTGTGATTGCCAGCCTTGTTATTCTCAATCAGGATATCGTCAAGAAGCTCGATGGCACAGAGACCTTCTTTTCTTATATGGGCCACAATGTTATTATCGCCGTTTTGCCTTTTGTCGTGCTGGGGGTATCGGTTCTTATGGTCAGCAGGATTCCCTATCCGCACATCCTCAATCAGTATCTGCACGGCAGAAAGCCTTTCGCATATCTTATAAGGGCGATAGCTTTTCTTGTAATAATCATCGTCAGTTTTGAAGTCGCTCTGGTTCTGGTTTTTTGCAGTTTTGCCGTGAGCGGCTTTGTCAAATGGTTTTATAATCGTATAATCGTTCGCAGGGGTCTCGCCGGACAAGCTCAGGAGCCGCCTGTTATTACGGTTTCGCACTGATGGTACAAGGGGCGGCCGTAATTTTAAAATCCTTCCATGAAAGGGGTATAATTTGAAGGAAAGCAAAAAGCACATATCGCGTGAGATAGGTCTTGAAATCGGTCATCTACTCGGCAAAGGCATACTCAGACTTGAGCATTTGCATTATGGCCTGTGGAAAAAGGGCCTGGAGCCCGACCTTCTCAATCTGCATATTGCCCAGGATGAGTACTGCAAATTTGTAATTTCGCACATCCCTGCCGAGGTAAAAACGATTCTCGACGTCGGCTGCGGCGCAGGCGCTTTTTCAAAGCAGCTTATCGACCTTGGCTACAAGGTTGACTGTGTTTGTCCTACCGAGTATCAGAATAAGCTTCTCGAACAGCGTCTCGGCAAAAGCAGCGAAATCTTCAAATGCAAATTTGAGGACGTTCAAACGGATAAAAAATACGATATGGTAATGTTCTGCGAAAGTTTTCAGTATATCGACCTTGACCGTGTCCTTGACGTCGCTGCCTCTGTCGTAAGGCAGGGCGGTTTTCTGTTAATATGCGATTTTTTCAAAAAGTTCTCGCCTGATTTATGCGGCATCAAAGGCGGCCATAAACTTGACAAATTTATGTCCCTTCTTAAGCAGTCGCCGTTTGAGATAATTGAGGATATTGATATTACCGACCAGACTGCTGTGAACCTCGACATTCTGGACAGAGCCACAAAGGAGGTAATGATACCCGTTGTTGACGCTGCTGAAAGATTTTTCAAAAGTCGTAATCCGGTTGTTTTGAAAATTTTGAAATGGAAATACAGAAAGAAGATTGCCAAAGCCGAGCAGAAGTATTTAAAAGGCAATCGCGCCGGCAAAGACTTTGCAGAATATAAAAGTTATAGACTCTTTATCTGCCGTAAAGTCAAATAGAGAAATCCCGTTTATTCAAACTGAATATCATTGAGAACAAGCTGGACAGCAGGCTCGCCGTAGAAATTGTCTATCTGCGGCTTGAATGCGATACTGAAAAATTCATTTTCCAATAATTTCTTTTCCAGATGTGCCGTATTAAAGCCGATGCATCGTGCGCTTGCGCTATTGTCGCAGATGGTTAGTTGCAGATGTTCACCGTTCTGGCCCACTCTTCTGGGCGAAGCGGCAAGTCTTACGCCTCTTGCAGCGAAAATCGGTGCCCTGTTGCCTCTCCCGAACGGCCCGAGCATCGCCAGAGATTTTACAAGCGGCACGCTCAAATCAGAAAGCCGGCAGACCGTGTCAATCTCTAATCTGCTGACAAACTCGTTGGCGTTCCAGTTTTCGGCAGCGTAATTTTCAAAAGCCGCTGCGAATCTGTCTATTTTATCAGCGTCGGCTTTCAGGCCTGCCGCCATCGCGTGCCCGCCGAATGAAATCAGTTCGCTGCCGCAGGCTGCGATTGCTTCGAGAATATCGAAGCCTTCGATTGAGCGGGCCGAGCCCTGCGCCTTGCCGCCTGCCGTGTTGAACAGAATAGCAGGTTTGTAATATTTATCGACAAGTCTCGATGCGACAATCCCGATTACGCCGATATGCCAGTCGCTGCTTGCCAGGACAATGCTTTTCCGCTCGGTTCTGTCGAGTCCCAGGCTGTTTATCATATCGCAGGCGTTTCTGTATATCTTCTTTTCAAGCTGTTGCCGCTGTTTGTTTTGCTGTTTGAGGTATTCGGTGATTCGCATTGCCTTGATATCGTTATCGCACGTCAGCAGCTCGACAGCCAGTCTTGCGTGTCCCATTCTGCCTGCCGCGTTGAGCATCGGCGCCAGGCAAAAGCCTATATGAAAGCTGTCGATTGTCCGGCTCGTGAGATTTGCGGCATTGACTAATGCCTTTATTCCCGGCAGCCCTGATTCGCCAAATGCTTGCAGCCCGAAGCTGCAGATTGTCCTGTTCTCGCCACGCATCTCGATTACGTCTGCGATTGTGCCCATCGCAGCGAAAATCGTGGCGTTAATCAGGAACTGTCTCAGATGCTGCGGCGTGGCCCCGCTGCCTTTAAGGCGGTTGATAACCGCCCATGCTAATTTGAACGCCACCGTAGCTCCTGCGCTTGATTGCACGGGATAATTTTCGTCGAGGTTCGGGTGCACAATCGCGACCGCATCAGGCAGTGAGCCGTCGTCTGCTGGTCTGTGATGGTCCGTGATAATAAAATCGACGCCGTTTGCTTTCGCCGCCGCCGCCGATTCGAAAGCCGTTATCCCGCAATCGACGCTTATGAGCAGCTTTGCACCTGACCCTGCGATTTGCTCCACCGCCTCGATGTTCAGCCCATAGCCTTCGTCTACCCTGTGCGGGATATAGTAATCCACATCAGCGTCAAAGAGCTTGAAAAGCCCCAGCAGAATTGCTACTGCCGTGATGCCGTCAACGTCATAATCGCCGTAGATTACGATTTTTTGTTTTTCTTTTATTGCCTTTTCAATACGGCTGACAGCCGTGTTTATGCCCGGCATTGATTCCGGCTCGATAAGCTCATTAAGTTTTGGAGTAAGGAAGCTTTTAGCTTCATCGGGGCTTTTGACGCCTCGGTTTACAAGAGCCTGCGCCAGCAGCGGCGATATTTTCAGCTCGTAGGCCAATTGCCCAGCCAGCCT
Source organism: uncultured Planctomycetaceae bacterium (assembly GCA_964619675.1). Lineage (GTDB taxonomy): Bacteria > Planctomycetota > Phycisphaerae > Sedimentisphaerales > UBA12454 > JAPLMW01. The sequence continues at coordinate 115,155 of CAZUEO010000004.1, forward strand.
GTCGGCGGGTAATATATGCCATTGTTTTTTTTGCATCCTTGCCGCCAAACGCATTTATACGCCTTGAATTTACTTAGATGAATGCCTTTATATGTTTCACAAGCGGATTATATCAGGAATTAAAAATTTGTCAAATTGCGGGAACTGTTTTTGGTTAGCTCTGCCGACATTTATCTGACGACTTGCCCTACGGAGCTTTAGCGAAGGGGGAAGCCTTGGCGAAAGCGCCTCTTCCGATTAAAGTATGATTTATGATGGATTATTGTGAGTTGGGGCTCTTGTTATATCAATAAAAAAGGCTGCCCACTTCTGGTCAGCCACTGTGAAAAACCACGAACCCTTTTGTACCTATTCGGATACTTTCTGCCCGTCTATAATCTCAATGCACACGAGCACAGCAACCAATTCTTAATTGGTTCTGTCAGGCAGGCTAACAATCCCTCAGGTAACAAAGTGTCGCTCATGCACATCTACCATTTTTGCAAAGGCACGCGCTAAGACTTCCTTTGCCGGCCCGTCAGATATTTAAACTTCCAACTAACTTAGTATTCTACCTCTATTTGCCCAACTTTGTCAAGCCCTATTTTTCAATATCCTATGGGAAAAGTTCTCCCACAAAAAAACAACCCCACAAGCTCCGATAAAAACCCGTTTCTATCTATCTGCAGATGCATTAGTTATCTTCTGCTCCCTCAGGCGGTTTGTTTTGACTGTTTTTAGCCTTTTCCGTCAGCTTCCGTACACAATTAGTAAATCTCTCCTTCAAATCCTGCCAGTCAATCTGGGAAAAACTCTCCGAAGCCTTCGTATAAGCCTTGTTACAAAAGTCCTTAACTGCTGCACTGTCAATATGTTGCGAACCATTATCAGTGCCGTAATAATCGGCGGCCTGGCACTGGTTCCTGTCAGGGGCAAGATAGTAAATCGCAGTCACAAAGCCCGCAAAATAAACAATTAACAGAGATATCAGTTTGCCTCTCCAGCCCATAAAAACCCCCTAAGTCTCCCAAAAATAAACAGTTATAGGCCCTGCGGCCCTTCTATTTCCGACTCCAGTTAAAATATACAAAATAAAAGACCAAAAGGCAAATCAGGCAAATCAGGGAATATGGCATAAGGCTCAGAATTTAAGAAATATTTTAGTTAAAGTCGTTTCCGCCCGAGGCGGATAAAAAAGGCTATACAGATTAACAAATAGTTGTTGGTATTCAGTATTTAGTATTTGGCAGTTGGTATGTGGTATATGGCAGCAATTCAAAAATCAAAAATTAAAGTGCAAAATTGTGCAGTTCGACCAATGGCCGAGACCTGATTTTGAATACTACATCGAGTGGCGTGAGCCATCCCATAGCGGAGAATAAAAATGAACGAGAGCCAATTACTTGCAATTATCGAAGAAGCCGCCGAGGAAAAGGTAACGAAACTCAACCTGGCAGGTGAGGGGAGCCGAGTTTTGTTTGTCGCGACGGCCGTAAAAAAGACAGATTGAAAAAACTATATTTCTATTTTTTCTGCCGCCGGCTGTTTCATAGAAACCGTCCAGACCTTGTTAATATAGTTTAAAATAAAGTAATTTTGAAGTAAATGAACGTAAAAAGCCCCCCGTTCCGTAAGCTCAATTACATCGTCTTTTTCTCTGCTTGATTTTGTTAACTTTAGTATTGAAAGAAGGACTTTTATTTTAATATCCTTATCGCCGAATATTTTCTCAAAGTCGTTTTTGCATATTTTTGTGTCGTAAAACCTCCAGTAAAGCCAATAATATTTCTGCAATTGCGGATTCATATTCATTGCCATTGCTATAGGCAGTCTGCCGGCTGAAGCGGTGCTGATATAATCGTTCACGGAAAAGGTATTAAAATAAAAAATATCGGGCAGTCTCGAGCATGCGCCGGCGCCGATACCGATATAATTATCTCTTGTTACTGATGAATATCTGGGGGCGTGTCCTTTTTTAAAGCCCCATACTGAAACCTGCCGGTAGCCGTTTCGAGTGCAGAAATCGTGAATTTTTTTATACATTTCTCTTCTTTTGAATATATTCGGCATCCTGATTTTGTTTATTCCGAGATGCCTTCCGACAGATGTGTAAGGAAAAGTAAATAACGGGTAAGTCGTTATCTGGTCTGCTCCCAGATTTACTGCTTTTTCCAGATCGGATAAAATATTCCCGTTGGCCTGACCGGGCAAAACGAACATCAGGTCGATATTTACCGATTTGAAATTTTCAGACAAAGCAAACCTGACAGCGTCCTGAGCCTGCTGCGAGCTGTAATTTCTCCCCAGTATTTTCAGGTATTTGTCGTCAAACGACTGCACCCCGACGCTTATTAAGTCAAATTTAAAATTTTTCAGCTTTGCAAGAATATCTTTATTTAAGTCGCCGGGATTCGTTTCTATACAGATGTCGCCTGAAACAAGGAATTTTTCTCTCAAGGTGTCTGTGATGATTCCCAATTCATCAATTAAATTTGTCGGGGTTCCTCCTCCTATGTAAATGGAGGTAATTTCTATTTTTCCGAACTGCAGATAGTACCGGTTAATTTCGCTCAAAACCGCCTCCAAGTAAGGAGCTGCCAGATTTTTGTCGTAAGCAATGCGATTATAAGGACAATACGGACACATATTTTTGCAGAAGGGAATGTGAATATACATATCAACTTTTTTCAGCGAAGGAAATTTTATGGTCTGTCTTTTTGTAAAGACAAATTTTTGCCGATTACCCACGAAAAATTTCCTGGCGATTTTTGCCGCAAAATCCATCATCATCCTTTGGGTAAATAATTCAGGGCTGAAATAACAGCCGAAGCCCTTAGTTTGAGAATATGAATTATTTCGGGATAACCCAGGTAACCGCAGTTTTTACAGGCCTGCTCATTGCCGAAAGCCCGGCAGCATTGATAAAGTTTATTATCTGCATAAACGTAGCAAAGCCCGGAAGGGCGCTTCCAGTTGTCATTATATACCCCTCGCAGACAAGCGCTGGAATTAAAAATACTATACCCTTTTTTCTTTAGGGCCGATATTCTCTTTATTACTCTCCTTTTTTCATCAAGATTTAAAAACAATTCATCAAAACCGTAATACGGCGTATGGAAATAAAAAAATATCCCCCTGATTTGTTTTATTCTTCTCATTTCCCCGCAAAAATCCTCGATTTGCTCCTGGTTTTTCGTGTTTATCGTAAAGTTTATGATTATATTGGGGTGCTTTGAGTTTTTAATATTGCCGATGGCTTTGTCGTAAGAATCGCCGCGTAATTCATTGTTGGTTTCTTTCAGGCCGTCAAGGCTGACGAAAACCGAATCAGCCGATACCTCAATCGGGAACGTGCCGTTTGTATAAAGGCTTACCAGATGAAAACCGGTTTTCCTGGCAAGTTTTACAACATCATCTAATCTGTATCGGCCGTCCCTCCAGAGAAAAGGCTCTCCGCCTTCTATAAAAACCGACCTTATGCCTTTGTCGTGGAATATGCGGAGTCCGTTTTCAATATCTCCGTAAGTCAAATCCGGTATATTGCGATTGGCCACGTCACATTGTTTGCATCTTAAATTGCATTTTTCATTAATTACAAGTCCGCCTATGAAGGGTGTCTCCTGACGCAGTATTTTTGTTTTAAATAAATAGCCCACAGCGTATAAGAAATATTCGATTTTCTTTTTCATTTGGACTGTACGCATGACTCCTTCTTGCGCGGGTTCTCACCCCGGCAATTTTGAAAGTCGATAATCGAAAGCAGACCGCAATCGAGATTTTTTCAATTTTCGAATTTCGATTTAACTAATCCTAACCCTTCCTTAAAAGCGATTTCATTAATGATTTCTTTAAGAATTTGTGCCTTTTTTTTAACATCATTTTGTT